>NZ_VMMX01000017.1:0-23193 GCF_013277415.1 Streptococcus sp. 68
TAGGCGCAGGTTGCTCAAAACACTGTTTTGAGGTTGTAGATAGAACTGACGAAGTCAGCTCAAAACACTGTTTTGAGGTTGCAGATAGAACTGACGAAGTCAGCTCAAAACACCGTTTTGAGGTTGCAGATAGAACTGACGAAGTCAGTAACATACCTACGGCAAGGCGACGTTGACGCGGTTTGAAGAGATTTTCGAAGAGTATTATTAGAAAGTATCTCAGTGATTTCCTTTTCTATAAGCAAAAAACTTGAAAAAAGTGAATGTTTGCGTTATCATTTTCATATAGAAAGAAAAAGAGGTATTACAGATGGCTATTATCTTACCAGATCTTCCATATGCATACGACGCTTTGGAACCATACATCGATGCGGAAACAATGCACTTGCACCATGACAAACACCATCAAACTTATGTCAACAATGCCAATGCAGCTCTTGAAAAACACCCTGAAATCGGTGAAGATCTTGAAGCCTTGCTTGCTGATGTAGAATCTATCCCAGCTGATATCCGTCAAGCACTTATTAACAATGGTGGTGGACACTTGAACCATGCTCTTTTCTGGGAATTGATGACTCCTGAGAAAACAGCTCCTTCAGCAGAACTAGCAGAAGCAATCGATGCAACATTTGGTTCATTTGAAGACTTCCAAGCAGCCTTCACTGCAGTCGCAACAACTCGTTTCGGTTCTGGATGGGCATGGTTGGTTGTCAACAAGGAAGGGAAACTTGAAGTGACTTCAACAGCAAACCAAGACACACCAATCTCAGAAGGTAAAAAACCAATCTTGGGCTTGGACGTTTGGGAACATGCTTACTACGTGAAATACCGCAACGTGCGTCCTGACTACATCAAAGCTTTCTTCTCAGTGATCAACTGGAACAAAGTAGATGAATTGTACGCAACTGCTAAATAATGATAGTTGGAGGGAAGAATTGTTCTTCTCTTTTTAAGGTTATATTATTTTGGTCTGACAAAATCGTCAGACTTTTTTCATTTTTATGAGAAACGTGCTAAGTGCTAGAAATTATGGTAGAATAAAGTATTAAGTAATCGTGGAAAAAGGATATCTATGCGAAAAGAAATTGCACCTGAATTATACAACTATAACAAGTTTCCTGGTCCTGAGTTTCATTTACACGGGGACAAGGTTGAAACGGAAGGGATAGTTTTTTCCTTGGTGGAAAATATCAAGGATGCCTTTGATGTGACGGCTTTTAATCAGCGTTTTTCAGAAGTCTTAACCAAGTTTGATTATATCGTGGGAGACTGGAGCAACGAACAGCTTCGCCTACGAGGTTTTTACAAGGATGATCGAACAGAAGAAAAACTTGAAAAAATCAGTCGTTTACAAGACTACCTTTTAGAGTACTGTAGTTATGGTTGTGCCTATTTTGTTTTAGAAAATGAAGCCCCTAAGCGAGCATCATTTGACAAGAAAATGCGTAAGAAGGAAGAAGAAACACCTTCTAAAAAAGGAAAGAAACCGACTCAAACCAAACGAAAGCCGAATGCAGATAAGAAAAATAGACGTCGTCAGAAAGACCAGTATTCTCAGAAAGAGGACAAGGGGCAACGTCATTTTGTCATTCGTCAGAAGTGAGTAGGAATAAGGAGAAGAAATGAAACCCTCAATTTATAGTTTAACACGTCAAACCATGCAGGAATGGGTATTGGAGCAGGGAGAAAAGAAATTCCGTGCAGATCAAATCTGGGAATGGCTTTACCGTAAACGTGTGCAGTCATTTGAAGAAATGACCAACCTTTCCAAGGATTTGATTGCTAAGCTTAATGACCAGTTTGTGGTCAATCCCTTGAAACAACGTATCGTTCAAGAGTCTGCTGATGGTACCGTTAAATATCTTTTTGAATTGCCTGACGGTATGTTGATTGAGACTGTACTCATGCGTCAACACTATGGTTTGTCAGTCTGTGTGACGACTCAGGTGGGCTGTAATATCGGTTGTACCTTCTGTGCTTCTGGTTTGATTAAGAAACAACGTGACCTCAATAACGGTGAAATCGTAGCGCAAATCATGCTAGTTCAGAAATACTTTGATGAGCGTGGTCAGGATGAACGCGTCAGCCATATCGTTGTCATGGGGATTGGTGAACCATTTGATAACTACAACAATGTCTTGAATTTCGTTCGTACCATCAATGATGACAAGGGAATGGCTATCGGTGCTCGTCATATCACGGTTTCAACCTCAGGTTTGGCTCATAAAATTCGTGATTTTGCTAATGAAGGTGTTCAGGTCAATCTTGCCGTTTCCCTTCATGCACCCAACAATGAATTGCGTTCAAGTATCATGAAGATTAACCGTGCCTTTCCGATTGAAAAACTCTTTGCTGCTATTGAGTACTACATTGAGACAACTAATCGTCGTGTGACCTTTGAGTATATCATGCTCAATGAAGTCAACGATGGTGTAGAACAAGCCTTGGAATTGGCTGAATTGCTCAAGAATATTAAGAAATTGTCTTATGTAAACTTGATTCCTTACAACCCAGTTAGTGAGCATGACCAATATAGCCGTAGTCCTAAAGAGCGCGTGTTGGCTTTCTATGATACGCTTAAGAAAAAAGGGGTTAACTGTGTGGTTCGTCAAGAGCATGGTACTGATATTGATGCAGCTTGTGGGCAATTGCGCTCTAATACAATGAAACGTGACCGCCAGAAAGCAGTCGTAGCAGTCAATCCTTAATGATGAAGAAAACTTATAATCATGTTTTGGTCTGGGGAGTCATTTTCTATAGCATTTGTATCGTCTATTTTTGCTTTACTCCTCAAGAACAATCTCCCGTGGGGGTGGAAACTCCAGGTATTCAGCATCTTGGACGCCTGGTTTTTCTTTTGACTCCTTTCAATTCTTTCTGGAAACTGGGCCAAGTAAGTGACATTGGACAATTATGTTGGATTTTTCTACAGAATATCCTCAATGTCTTCTTACTTTTTCCTCTGATGTTCCAACTCCTTTATCTCCTTCCAAACTTGCGGAAAACAAGAAAAGTGCTCTTTTTTAGTTTTCTAGTGAGTTTTGGAATCGAGTGTACGCAGTTAGTCTTGGACTTTTTCTTTGATTTTAATCGCGTCTTTGAAATTGATGATTTGTGGACCAATACCTTGGGTGGCTATCTGGCTTGGCTCCTCTATAAACAATTACATAAAAACAAGATAAGGAATTAAAATGAGTATTTTAGAAGTTAAAAATCTGAGTCACGGTTTTGGTGACCGTGCAATTTTTGAAGATGTGTCCTTCCGTCTCCTCAAGGGAGAACATATCGGTCTGGTCGGTGCCAATGGTGAAGGGAAATCAACCTTTATGAGCATCGTTACTGGTAAAATGCTGCCAGATGAAGGGAAGGTTGAGTGGTCCAAATATGTGACCGCTGGTTACTTAGACCAACACTCTGTCCTTGCTGAAGGGCAGTCGGTACGTGATGTTCTCCGTACAGCCTTTGATGAGCTTTTCAAAGCGGAAGCCCGTATCAATGACCTCTATATGGAAATGGCTGAAGACGGAGCGGATGTTGATGCTCTCATGGAAGAAGTGGGAGAACTTCAAGACCGTTTAGAGAGTCGTGATTTCTATACCTTGGATGCTAAGATTGACGAAGTAGCGCGTGCCCTTGGTGTCATGGACTTTGGCATGGATACAGATGTAACCTCTTTGTCAGGTGGGCAAAGAACCAAGGTACTTTTGGCTAAACTCCTCCTTGAAAAGCCCGATATCTTGCTTTTGGACGAGCCGACCAACTACTTGGATGCTGAGCATATTGACTGGCTCAAGCGCTATCTCCAAAACTATGAGAATGCCTTTGTCCTTATTTCACACGATATTCCATTCCTCAATGATGTTATCAATATCGTCTATCATGTGGAAAATCAACAGCTGACGCGTTATTCCGGTGACTACTACCAGTTCCAAGAAGTCTATGCCATGAAGAAATCTCAGTTAGAGGCAGCCTACGAACGTCAGCAGAAAGAGATTGCAGATCTCAAAGACTTTGTCGCACGTAATAAAGCGCGTGTTGCAACACGAAACATGGCCATGTCTCGTCAAAAGAAATTGGATAAGATGGATATTATCGAACTCCAAAGCGAGAAACCAAAACCATCCTTTGATTTCAAACCAGCTCGTACGCCAGGGCGCTTTATCTTCCAAGCCAAGGATTTGCAAATTGGTTATGACCGTCCTCTGACCAAGCCTTTAAATCTTACCTTTGAACGCAATCAAAAGATTGCTATTATCGGGGCAAATGGTATCGGGAAAACAACTCTCTTGAAGTCTCTTTTAGGGATTATCCCACCTATTGCTGGGGAAGTTGAACGTGGAGACTACCTAGAACTTGGTTATTTTGAGCAAGAAGTAGAAGGCGGTAATCGTCAAACACCTCTTGAAGCTGTCTGGAATGCCTTTCCAGCTCTTAACCAAGCAGAAGTTCGTGCAGCCCTTGCCCGTTGTGGTCTGACAACCAAGCATATTGAAAGCCAAATTCAGGTTTTGTCAGGTGGGGAACAAGCCAAGGTGCGTTTCTGTCTCTTGATGAATCGTGAAAACAATGTTTTAGTGCTGGACGAGCCGACCAACCACTTGGATGTGGATGCCAAGGATGAACTCAAACGTGCTCTCAAAGAATACAAGGGATCTATTCTTATGGTCTGCCACGAGCCAGACTTCTATGAAGGTTGGATGGATCAAATATGGGATTTTAATAATTTAACTTAAGAATGAGAGTAAAAGAAATACAGTACCAAATGTGGATACTGTATTTTTTGTTTTTTTAAGATTTAAAATCGTAGTCTTTTACTACTTCGATGCTATCGATAGTAATAGCAGTCGTTGGCTTGTCTTTCTCATCTTTTTCGGCTTTGGCAATCTTATCTACAACATCCATACCGTCAATCACTTGACCAAAGACTGGGTGTTTGCCATCTAGACTAGGGTTTCCCCCTTCTTTATAGGCTTCGATGATTTTCTTTGGATACTTGCTTGTAGGGAGTTTAGCAGAGGTATCTGTAGAGTTTTGGTTGATGAAGAACTGGCTGCCATTGGTGTTTGGTTGACCAGTATTAGCCATAGCAAGAGCACCACGGATGTTATAGAGATAAGGAGTAATCTCGTTTTTGAAACCAGTTCCCTTGTCTTTAGTCTTATCCTTGTCATGCCAGATGGACTGACCACCTGTACCATCCCCTTTTGGATCTCCAGTTTGAACCATGAAGCCATCGATGACACGGTGGAAGGTAATACCGTTATAGTAGCCTTCTTTGGCATGAGTGAGGAAGTTTTCAACCGCTAGAGGAGCGAGTTTAGGGAAGAGCTTAATGCGGATATCACCTTGGCTTGTGTGGAGAATGACTTCAGCCTCGTCCTCAGCAACTTCCTTAGATAGTTGTGGGAAATTGGCGTTTTCGTTTGTTAAAGCATCGTTTAACTCCTTGGCAGATTGGGCTGCTGCTTTGGAGCTTTCCTCAGCGGCCAAGCTAGAATCTACATAGTTATCACCACGCAAACTACGTTGGATGTTGCTACATCCAGCTAGGGCTACAGTGGATAGTAAAAGAAGGGTTGCTAGTTTTTTCATTCTATTCCTCTCAAAAATTCATTTCTACCATTGTACCCTAAAAGGAAGTGGATTTCAAATGTTAGTGACAAGGTAGTTTTAGAGAAAGCCAAAAGAAAAATCGCTTGCTTAGAGATTTTTCTTTTGGCTTCAATTCCTAATTAGTCAATGAACTGAATACTAGGTCTCGAAAAGAATTATGCTTCCTCTTTCTGTCTGAGTTCAAAGAGGTCTTCTACTTTCAGATTAAAAACTTGAGCAATTTTAAGAGCCATCTCCAGCGAAGGATTGTAACGGTTATTTTCCAAGTGCAGAATTGTCTCGCGTCGCATGCCGATGAGGTCGGCTAACTCCTGCTGGGTCATGCCTGTGGACTCACGAACAGATTTGAGATTAGTAATAATCTTGCTTTCTTTGGCCATGCTTATCCTCTACGTTCCAAGATAAAATAGACAACCGCAAAGATGCAAATCAAGGCAGCTATGCTAATAAATATCTGGCCCATGTAAAGAGTGAGAGCCCCCATATACCCAATGATAACTGATAGGATCATCAGTGCACCTAGTATAAAAACAAACATCAAGCTAGTTGCCTTTGCTAAATTAGCATAAAAGCGTTCGTCCGGAGTTTCCTTGACATTTTTCAAAGAGAAAAAACCAAATACAATCACTTCAATAACGAGGCCAATTCCCAAAATCCATTCTTTAATACCAGAACTTTCGCTTGGGGTCGCAGCCCAAATTCCTACTGTATAAAAAATGCTTGCTGCCGACACAAGTATCGTGTAAAGCTTAGCAGACAAGTCAAAAATAATCTTTCCCTTACCTTTCTGACTCTTATGTAGCCAGCTCCAAATAGCTACAATTTGACCTGGAACTGAAATACCAGTAATAACTAACTTGGGTCCCCAACTAAGATTAGAACCAAATAAAACAATAAAATCAATAAAGAGAGCTACGGCAATCATTGCAATGAGGCCACGCATTTTTTGACTTTTTTTCATGATAGACTCCTTTTTTGTGTTATAAATATATAACACTTAAATTTTATGTTATAAATATATCACATTTAAATTTAGAAAGCAAGAATTTTATGTGTCAAGGTGGTAATTATTTGAAAAAATTTTTTAATAAAAGCCCTCGATAGTCAAACAACTAAAGAATTCTTTGAAGCAATGCATCGGATTTGATTTGGATAGTTTTGTTAATCATATTTGATGATAAAGAATTTTTGAAAAATCTAGATATTGTATGAATCTCTACTTTTTTTCTTAGACTGTTATAAAGTCTGTCAGAATAAGCTTTGTAGGTGTAGAAGTTAATTTTTACAGAACTAAACTATTCCCCTATTTAGAATCTATTGATTCATATTTTATGAATTAATTAGTAGATATCGTTCTTAAAATCCTTGATATTTCGTTTGGGAATGGGCTTAGGATTTAGGAGCCAAGTATCCAAATCTCGTTCAGGCGATATGAAGGGTTTGAGTTGATGGTCTTTATAAAATATTTCTAATACTCTTCGAAAATCTCTTCAAACCACGTCAGCGTCGCCTTACCGTACTCAAGTACAGCCTGCGGCTAGCTTCCTAGTTTGCTCTTTGATTTTCATTGAGTATAAAATAGTATTCACGGCTAGCTTCTTTCAAACATTTATTTCCTACTTCTAACAAATTTCTAAATGGTTTAAGAATTTTATAGTCTGTCAAGTTTTTTTCTTGACACCTGCCAGAAATCTGCTATAATAGAACATGTGCTAAATAGCTCAGCTATTTCACCGAAATAAAAAATAAGAAAAGAGACTTTAAAAATGGCAGTTAAAATCCGTTTGACTCGTATGGGTTCTAAGAAAAAACCTTTCTACCGTATCAACGTAGCAGATTCACGTTCACCACGTGACGGACGTTTCATCGAAACAGTTGGAACTTACAACCCACTTGTTGCTGAAAACCAAGTAACTTTGAAAGAAGACCGCGTTCTTGCATGGTTGGCTGATGGAGCTCAACCTTCAGATACAGTACGTAACATCCTTTCAAAAGAAGGCGTATTGAAAAAATTCCACGATTCTAAATTCTCAAAATAAGTTTAAAGTAGGTTGACAGATGGATACGATTGAAAATCTCATTATTGCGATTGTGAAACCCTTGATTTCACAACCAGATGCCTTAACTATCAAGATTGAAGATACACCAGAATTTTTGGAATATCATTTGAATCTTGATCAAAGCGATGTGGGTCGTGTAATCGGTCGTAAGGGTCGCACTATTTCTGCGATAAGAACGATTGTCTACTCTGTCCCAACTGAATACAAAAAAGTAAGAATCGTTATTGACGAAAAATAAAAAGGGCGGGACGAATGTCTCGCTTTTTTGCTAGGAATAGAAGATGAAAGGTTTAATGTTTAGACAATTTCAATACTAGTTATACTCAATGAAAATCAAAGAGCAAACTAGGAAGCTAGCCGCAGGCTGTACTGGAGTACGGCAAGGTGAAGCTGACGTAGTTTGAAGAGATTTTCGAAGAGTATTACTCGAACATTACCAGCAGTCTCGAACTGAGGAAGGTCTTTTTATCAAGCTAGTGGAGGAAGTCGGAGAAGTAGCTGAGGTTTTGAATGGTCGTTCTGGTAGAAAAGAGGGCGTTCAGGATTCTAACGAGGAACTAGCAAAAGAACTGGCTGATATTATTCACTACACTGTCGCAATCGCCGCCATCAACCATATTGACCTTACCAAGACTATCTTTGAGAAAGACAAGACTGCAGCCATTAAGTACCAACATGAACGTGATTTGGAAGAATTTTTGAAGGTGAAGGAGAATTGATGTCCTCTTCCTCCAACTTGAGAAAATCCTTGGAACGTGATAAAATAAAGGATAAGGATTTTTAATAATTCATTATATAGAACGAGTGGAGTTCTTTATGAAGAGATTTGAAGTATCTACAAAAATTGGTAGTCTCTCTGTTACTTATCGAAAGCAAAAGAAAGTGCTAGTTTGTTTAAATGGAGCAGGTTTGCTACCAAGTTATGAAAATTTTTCACTTATACTTGAAAAACTTCCTCCTACAATTGGTTATTTGACAATTGATTTTCCGAACACAGGTAGGAGTCCGATTCATGACCAAGCTGGAAAAAATCTAGATAATCTTGCAGATGCGGTTTATGAAGTACTTGAAGAATTAGGGATTTCTGAATATATACTTTGTGTACATAGTTTGAGTGGAATTTTAGCTTGTAAATTGATCAACAAACCAATTAAGTGTCAGGCTTTACTAGCAATGGAACCGACAACTAAAAAAGTCATGTTTGCTGATTTTTCAGAAAATCCTTATCCAGAAATGGAAGAGCAGATGAGGCTGATTGACGAGTATGGACCTGAACTTTATTTGAAGAATTTAACTCAAGCAACATTTAGTCCTGAAACGAATAAAGAAATCTGGGAAATAATGCAAGAAAAAGGCTTAGAGTTAGAAAAGCAAAATTCAGGATTTCAGATATCTGGAGAGATTACTGAGGAAGATTTTGAGGATGTATCTATAGAAGCTCATATTCCTGTATTTGTTTTTTGTCAGCCTTACAGAGAAAAAGAGTACAGAGAATCAGAATATTGGACTTCCAATGCTAGACTCATTTTAGGAGGGAATCACCATTATTTACAATGGTCAGAATCCGAAAAAATTGCGACTATTATTCGAGAATTGTCAGAATAAGATGGAGAGAAGGAGACTACAGGAGACAAGATGAACTACTTTAATGTTGGGAAAATCGTCAATACGCAAGGGTTACAGGGTGAGATGCGAGTCTTGTCTGTGACGGATTTTGCAGAAGAACGGTTTAAAAAAGGTGCTGAGCTGGCCTTGTTTGATGAGAAAGGTCAGTTTGTTCAAACAGTGACCATCGCTAGCCACCGTAAACAGAAGAACTTTGACATTATTAAATTCAAAGATATGTACCATATCAACGCTATCGAAAAGTATAAGGGATATAGTCTCAAGGTTGCTGAGGAAGATTTGAATGACCTAGACGATGGTGAATTTTATTATCACGAGATTATCGGTTTAGAAGTCTATGAGGGTGATAACTTGATTGGAACCATCAAAGAAATCCTGCAACCAGGTGCCAACGATGTCTGGGTAGTCAAGCGAAAAGGTAAACGTGACTTGCTCTTGCCTTATATCCCACCAGTGGTTCTCAATGTTGATATTCCAAATAACCGCGTCGATGTGGAAATTTTAGAAGGGTTAGACGATGAAAATTGATATTTTAACCCTTTTTCCAGAGATGTTTTCTCCGCTAGAGCACTCAATCGTTGGAAAGGCTCGAGAAAAAGGGCTCTTGGATATCCAGTATCACAATTTTCGAGAAAATGCTGAAAAGGCCCGCCATGTAGACGATGAGCCCTACGGAGGCGGTCAGGGGATGCTGCTCCGAGCTCAACCCATTTTCGATGCCTTTGATGCTATTGAAAAGAAAAATCCGCGCGTTATTCTCCTCGATCCTGCTGGAAAGCAGTTTGATCAGGCTTATGCTGAGGATTTGGCCAAAGAAGATGAACTGATCTTTATCTGTGGTCACTACGAGGGGTATGACGAGCGCATTAAGACCTTGGTGACGGATGAGATTTCCCTGGGGGACTATGTCTTGACTGGTGGAGAGTTGGCGGCTATGACCATGATTGATGCTACGGTACGCCTGATTCCAGAAGTGATTGGCAAGGAGTCTAGTCACCAAGATGATAGTTTTTCTTCTGGGCTTCTCGAGTATCCTCAGTACACACGTCCCTATGATTATCGAGGTATGGTCGTGCCAGATGTATTGATGAGTGGCCACCATGAGAAGATTCGTCAGTGGCGCCTGTATGAGAGTTTAAAGAAAACCTACGAACGCAGACCGGATTTGCTTAAACATTATCAACTGACAGCAGAGGAAGAAAAAATGCTGGCAGAAATCAAAGAAAACAAAGAATAAAGGAGAAACCTATGCAAGTAATCAAACGTGACGGAGAAATTGCTGAATTTAATCCAGACAAGATTTACCAAGCTATCTTAAAGGCAGCCCAGACTGTCTATGTATTGACAGATGATTTGCGTCAAAACCTTGCTCAAGTCACTAAGAAAGTGGTTTTGGATTTGGAAGAGGCCAAGGTGGAACGTGCTACCATTAGCATGATTCAGTCTATGGTTGAACATCGTCTATTGGGTGCAGGTTACATTACCATTGCAGAACACTACATTTCCTATCGTCTACAACGTGACTTGGAAAGAAGTGGTTATGGAGATCATATCGCGGTTCATTTACATTTTGAACAAGTTCGCTAAGAAAAAAGAGTGGGATGAAGCAACTACATCTCACTCTTTCTTAAATCTATTTTTTTGGGCTGTTTGGACAGTTGAAGGGACAAATCTCAGGCGTTGAATATCGCTTATGCGGATAATACGGCTTACATTTTTGGCAAAATTTTTCACTATAATTTGCTGGCCTTGTTGATCGTATTTGATGATGTCACCCGTAAAACTTGTCTCAGACAAGATAAGGTGAACAGCGGTTTGTTTCTGGATAGCCTCTTCAATAGTGGCTGTAAGGGAGTTACTTTCAGTCTGGTCAGGTTCTTCATATCCATTTAAAAAGTCATGTATTTTACCTAGAACTTGCTGGAATTTATGTCTCATATTGGCCTCCCTTCTTTTATATCAATATTATATAAAATTTTCCTAAAATCTACAAGATTTTACGAATAATCAGATGAAAGCTAAAAAAGGAGAAGAAAATGGCAGAATTTACATTTGAAATTGAAGAGCACTTGTTGACTCTTTCTGAAAACGAAAAAGGTTGGACCAAGGAAATCAACCGTGTGAGCTTTAATGGTGCCCCTGCAAAGTTTGATATTCGTGCTTGGAGTCCAGATCATACTAAAATGGGCAAAGGGATTACTCTCTCCAATGAAGAATTTCAAACAATGGTGGATGCCTTTAAAGGCAACTAAGTTTTCAAAATGAAAGAAAAGGATATTGAGTCATGACAACTCGATATCCTTTTTTAGTTAGCAAAGTAAGCCTGATTTTTAAGGCGTTGAAGTAGGGGACGGCTAATAAAACTAATAGCAATAATTTTACCAAGATCTGGGATGATAAAGGGAAGAACTCCCACAACAAGAGCTTTTTCAAATGGCATTCCAGCTAGAAAATGCAAGCTGAGAATCCCTCCGACAAAGACAAGGGCATCACCCAAGAGGTTTGCAAGAAAAATCTTGACAATACCACTCTCGCTGTTAGTTAGGGAAGAAGTAAGTCCAGAGTATACAAGATAAAACCAAAGATAACCTGCAGTAGGACCAACTAAAGCTTGAAAACCAGCTCCACCTCCTGCAAAAACAGGAAGACCGATAGCACCTAGAAGAAGATAGAGTCCAACAGAAAGTACAGCCTCTCTGGGTCTAAAGACAGTAGCAATCAAGCCGATTGCAAAGTTTTGCAGAGTGAAGGGAACAGGTCCAATTGGAAGACTGATTTGTGCTAAAACAGCAATGAGAACAGCCCCAATAGCAGGGATAGCATAAACGTGAGCTTTTTTCAAAATAGTTAACCTCTTTTCTGATATATAGTAACTATTATACTCGTAGAGGAATTATTGTCAACCTATTTTTAAAAACAAGGTAACAAAAATTGTAACAGCCGATTTGATTCACAAGAGAAGTTGGATAATTGTTTTTTATCGATTTGTAAATCGCCTTTATAGATAATCTCATTTTATCAATAAAAAATATACTATAAATACTTGACAAACTAAAATATTAGTATTAAATTAATATTATAAACGCTTACAAATAAATGTGTTCAATTTTAAAATAGAGAATTATTACTGAGTTTTTGTCAAATATTATAATTCAAGGAGAAGTAAAATACAAAAAATTTACTAAGAAGAAGTTCATTTTGCTGGCTACAAGTTTTTTCAGTTTTGGATTTGCTACTACAGCTAGTGTTGGTAGTGAAACTACAGCACACCCTGCTCCAAGTCCCATTATTGATTTATGGAAGTATGGTGTAAGTGATAGCTATGGTTATTCGAATTACTTTGTTAGTTCTTCAAATAATATTAGTTCAGAGTCATCAGTAACGAATATTTTGGGAACGTTAAAGTTCACGATAAAAAAGATTATAGATGGACATTTTCAAGCAAAAAATTTGAAATGATGTTCGATTAAATGCACATTGGGATTATTATAGATTTTAAAAAATAATTTATGAAAACAAGAGACCCAATTATAAAATAGAGTCTTTTGTCATATGGTAATTGCTTATGAAATTAAAATTATGTATCATTGGATTCTTCTTTTGTTTGATTGCTACAATTGGTCTGGTCACTATTAGTGATACCGAAATCCCCATACCTTTACCAATTGATGGTGCTTTTTCTATCCAAGGAAAAAGTAATCTTTCTAATAACGAAATATACGAAATGGTTCGTGACTTATCAAAAACGGAAAAGGTTACCATTTACAAGCCAATCGTTCAGAGTTCGGGTCAGTTGAAGTATGTAAACTTTGATGATGTAAATAATGAACAATTAAAGTCAGCACCAATAGTAGGGATGTATTACACACTTGGGAAAATAGATGTAGACAGTTTGAAACCACTTACGATGACTGGACTACAAACAGTATATATGGCTTATCCTTGGTATATAGGAGGAATATTACAATTTACTGGAACTTTAAGAATACTGTTAATGGGTTCAATTTACTTAACTTTATTAGTTGTTTTATTTGTTGTTAGGACGAGGCAGATCAAAGAAGGAGTGATACGACGTTCTTTGGGCTTGCCTGTATACGACCTTAGAAGAGAGTATGTCATTTCTCTTATTTTTGAACTGATTATGATGGCTTTATTGATGATTTCTTACAGTTCTTTTTTGGGTAATGGTTTCTTCACCTATAGTTCTAAGTTATTTTTCTCTCTGCTTTTAACGAATTTTATACTATTTCAAATCATTGATCTTATTACTTTTGTTTTATTTTGGTTGACGATTCAGATTGAAAAGCCCATTGAAATTATCAAAAACAAGGCGAAAAATAAACTTATTTTTGTCGTATGGCTTGTCATCATTTCGATTATCATTCTTGTCTCAGGAATTTTTTTACAAGAAACAAAGAGTAGTCAATCTAGTATGAACATACAAATACAGAATTTAGTACCATGGGACACAGTAAAAGACTGGAGAAGGATTGAGTTCCTTGGAATTGAAAGTAACTCTGCTAAAAATGGAGAAGTTAGTGATTCAGATGGTCAGTATCTACAGATAGTTGCTGCCTTAAAAAACTTAGATTTTTTATATATAGAACGATCTTCGGCATATGTTCCAGATTTCATGAAAACTTCGCATGTTATAGAAAATTTTTCTAAACAATTAGAAAATGACGGGATAACGAATTCAGAAATAAATAAAGAGTTGATTTATATTAATCAAACAGGTGCTAACCTACAAAATAAAGTGAATAGAACAAACTATCATCTTTTAGATAATAAAATAGCAACCATCTATATTCCTGAGAAGTGGAAAGAAAACCAGAAATCTATTGAGAATACAGTTGTAGCAGAACAATTTATTGGAACAAACTATACAAAAGAACAGCTTGCAGTACAAATAATTCCTGATGGGGAAAAAATTTTTTATTTTAATGAAGATGCTGATAATAATCTTAAAATGAAAGATATTTTACCGCTGGCAAATGTAGCAGATAGCAAAGATAATATAGTTGTTGTGTTAGATACGGACAAAATGATGGAAAATAATAAGTTTTCTTTGGCTAGTAACATACTATATAAATCTCTTTTTAGTCCTGAAGCGGTAAAAAAAATAAATGAGATGACTGTCCCGTTGAATTTCTCAATGAATCCAGTAGATGTTTACCAAATTGTGAAATTAAAGATTCAATCCTTAGAGCACCAAATTTTACTTTCACAAATCTTGCAGAAGATAATTTACAGTATTGTCTTTATACTCATTTATCAATATGTCCAACTTTTTATTACTCTAAAACAGAATGAATATGTGAAAAAAATCATTTTGGGTCTGTCAAAAACATATATAGCAATTTCAAGTCTCAAATATTTTATGATGACTATTACAATGGTTATTCTATTTACATTTCTTATGACAGGGCAAATAGAGTTGCTATATATTGGAGTGGCTTCTCTGCTAGTTTTGATGTTGTCAATCATAATGAGTTTTAGGAAATTATCTGAAAGCTACACTAAAATTTTAAAAGGAGATGAATCATGACAATTGACCTTTTGAACGTTTCAAAGAGTTTCGGCTCAAAGAAGATCTTTACAGACTTAAATTTAATATTTGAATCTGGAAAAAGCTATGCATTGATTGGAGGTTCTGGCTCCGGTAAAAGTACCCTTCTTAATATTATAGGAAGATTAGAAAAAATTGACAGTGGGAATGTTTTAGTTGATAAACAAGATATTTGGAATATAAAAGAAAGAACTTTTTTTAAAAATACTGTTGGATATGTATTTCAGAATTATTCTTTAATAGATAACAAAACAGTATATGATAATCTGAGCCTTATCACTAAAGACAAAAAAACAATAACTGACGTACTTGAAAAAGTAGGACTGTCAAGTGACTATTTACATCAAAAAATATACGAATTGTCTGGTGGGCAGGCTCAACGTGTAGCTATTGCCAGAATGTTAATGAAACCACGTAAAATTATTTTAGCAGATGAGCCCACAGGAGCTTTAGATGGTGAGATTGGAAAAGAAATCATTCGTTTGTTATTAAATGAAAAAGATGAAGACAAATATGTTATAATAGCGACGCATGATCCAGCTGTCTATAACGAAGTTGATGTGATAATTGACATGAAAGATATAGGGTATAATGTATGAAAAAGATAATTTATATTGCTTTGATCTTTGTAGCTGGGTTACTTGCCTTCTTCTTTTTTGGAAAACAAATGATTACAAAAGAAAATATCAATAAGCCAACGGTAGAGTTAACAGTCTATACGCTTTCTTCTAGTGATACAGAAAAATGGAATAAAGTGAGACAAGTAGAAACGGAAGAGGCTATATACTTCATAACTGTGAAAGAAGCAGAGTCTTCTGAAGAAGTATTTTCAAACATCATTGCAAATGGAGCTGCTACGGGGTTCGGAGTTCGTGAAGAAGAAGTGAAGAAATTCAATAATGGTTTAGGAGACACTATAGAGGACTCTAAGCATAATAAACTAATTGAAATAGAATTTTTTACTTTTTCTGATGATGGCGAGGGATTTGTGGTAGCAAACTTTGACTACGGTAAAGAAGAGTTGAATTCTCAGAAAAAAGATATAAAAGAGTTATATAAAAAAATATATGAATCTTTTAAAGAAAAGAATAAATGATTGTATTATAATCCGTGTATTTTGCTATGGTTTGTTAATTGATTTTTGCATATCTTACTTCAACATACTATAAAATAAGACATAAGAAAACGAGTATCTCCAACTACGGAAATACTCGCTTTTTGATATTTAGAAGTGTTTTTTGCTCTGCTTCTTTTATTTCGATTAACGCATGGTTACAAATTCTTCGGATGCAGTTGGGTGAATCGCCACAGTTGCATCAAAGTCAGCCTTGGTTGCTCCCATTTTGATAGCAACGGCAAATCCCTGAATCATTTCATCAACGCCGTAGCCAATTCCATGAAGTCCGACAACTTTTTCTTCTGAACCAGCTGTGATCAATTTGAAACGAGTTTCTTGACGGTTGCAAGTGCAAGCAGAGTACATAGAAGTAAAGCTTGATTTGTAAACCTTGATTTGGTCTTGACCGTATTCTTTAATAGCTTGTTCTTCTGTCAAACCAACCGTTCCGATAGCAGGGTGTGAAAAGACAACAGTTGGAATAGTTGTGTAGTCCATTTTTGCAGTTGTTTTTCCGTTAAAGAGACGTTCAGATAGGGTACGCCCAGCCTTGATTGCAACTGGAGTCAGTTCTTTTTCACCTGTTACATCACCTAGAGCGTAGATTCCTTCAACAACAGTATTTTGGTATTCATCCACTTGGATAAAGCCACGTTCGTTCAGAGTGACTCCAGCTTTTTCAAGTTGCAAGCCCTTAACGTTTGGACGGCGACCCGTAGCCCAGATAACTTGGCTAGCTGTGTGACTAGTACCATCTTCGAAATGAATGGTAATGCCTTCAGCAGTTTTTTCTAACTTGACAGGGACTTTGTGAGTATGAAGTGGTAAGTTTGTTCTTTCCATTTCCTTGACCAAACCTTCAACGATGTAGGAATCAAAACCACGTAAAGGGCGATCACGGCGAACAAAGAGGTCTGTCTTGACACCAAAAGTGTGGAGTACGCCAGCCAATTCAACGGCGATATAACCAGCGCCTAGAATGGCAACTGACTCTGGCAATTCTTCCCAAGCAAATACATCATCAGAAGAGCCACCTAGCTCAGCACCAGGAATATTTGGAATACTTGGATGGGCACCTGTCGCAATCACGATATGTTTAGCACGAATGAGTTCACCATTTACGCTGACAGTATGAGAATCTACAAATTCAGCATGACCTTCAATCAAGTCTACACCGTTACGTTTAAAACTGCCATCATAAGAAGAACGAGCGCGATCGATGTAGGCTTCACGATTGCGACGTAGGGTTGCAAAGTCAAAGTTAAGATTAGTAGTCTTAAAGCCGTAGTCTTCTCCAAATTGATGGAAAGTCTCAGCGATTTGTGCTCCGTACCACATGATCTTTTTAGGAACACAACCGACATTGACACATGTTCCGCCTAGTTTCTTTTCCTCAATAACGGCCGCTTTGGCTCCGTGTTCACCAGCACGGTTCATGGTAGCAATTCCTCCGCTACCTCCACCGATAGCAATGATATCGTATTCTCTCATTGAAAACTCCTTTGTACTCTTTTAAATAGTCGAGTGTCTTTTTTGATAGTCATATTCTATCTTTTTTTTGATGTGATTGCAAAAATCTGCTACGCACAAAAAATTGCAAAAAAGCTTGCCAAATAAGTCAAGATAGTGTATTATATAACTAGTACAATAGAAAAGAAGGAATTCCGAACGATTGTTTAATCCTGAACTGTCATTATTTCCATCTGAACTGCATTGTTTGCTGGAGGGAAATCTGGTATAATAGCAAAGTATTGTAAAAAAGAAAAGGAGTTTCATTATGAAGAAAAAGAATGGTAAAGCTAAAAAGTGGCAATTGTATGCAGCAATCGGTGCTGCCAGTGTAGTTGTATTAGGTGCTGGGGGGATTTTGCTCTTTAGACAACCTTATCAGACTGCTGTAAAAGATGAGGCTACTCATCTTGTTGTTGCCAAGGAGGGAAGCGTGGCATCCTCTGTTTTATTGTCAGGGACAGTAACAGCAAAAAATGAACAATATGTTTATTTTGATGCTAGTAAGGGAGATTTAGATGAAATCCTTGTTTCTGTGGGTGATAAAGTCAGTGAAGGGCAGGCTTTAGTCAAGTACAGTAGTTCAGAAGCCCAGGCGGCCTATGATTCAGCGAGTCGGGCAGTAGCTAAGGCAGATCGTCATATCAATGAACTCAATCAAGCACGAAATGAAGCCGCTTCAGCTCCGGCTCCTCAAGCCTCTGCGCCAGCAGGAGGAGAAGATACAACGGTGCAAAGCCCAACTCCAGTGGCTGGAAATTCTGTTGCTTCTATTGACGCTCAGTTGGGTGATGCCCGTGATGCTCGTGCAGATGCAGCAGCACAATTAAGTAAGGCTCAAAGTCAGTTAGATGCAATGACGGTTCTCAGTACCCTAGAGGGAACTGTGGTCGAAGTCAACCACAATGTTTCTAAATCTCCAACAGGAGCTAGCCAAGTAGTCGTTCATGTCGTAAGTAATGAAAACTTGCAAGTTAAGGGAGAACTATCTGAATATAACCTCGCCAACCTATCTGTAGGTCAAGAAGTAAGCTTTACTTCTAAAGTGTATCCTGATAAAAAATGGACTGGGAAATTAAGCTATATTTCTGACTATCCTAAAAACAATGGTGAAGTAGCTAGTCCAGCTGCCGCAGCAGGTGGTAATTCTGGTTCTAAATATCCATACACTATTGATGTTACAAGTGAAATCGGTGATTTGAAACAAGGATTCTCAGTAAGTGTTGAGGTCAAAAATAAGAGTAAAGCCATTTTGGTTCCTCTAACAAGTGTTGTGACTGAAAATGATAAGAACTATGTCTGGGTGCTTGACGAGCAGAAAAATGCCAAGAAAGTGGAAGTTGGTTTGGGTAATGCTGATGCAGACAACCAAGAAATCACTTCAGGTCTGACAAATGGAGTCAAGGTCATCAGTAACCCAACGTCTTCTCTAGAGGAAGGAAAAGAGGTGAAGGCTGATGAAGCAACTAATTAGTCTAAAAAATATCTGCAGAAGTTACCGTAACGGTGACCAAGAACTGCAGGTTCTCAAAAATATCAACCTAGAAGTGAATGAGGGTGAATTTGTTGCCATCATGGGACCATCTGGTTCGGGTAAGTCTACTCTGATGAATACGATTGGCATGTTGGATACACCAAGTAGTGGAGAGTATTATCTTGAAGGCCAAGAAGTGGCTGGACTTGGTGAAAAACAACTAGCCAAGGTCCGCAACCAACAAATCGGTTTTGTTTTTCAGCAGTTCTTTCTTCTATCTAAACTCAATGCTCTGCAAAATGTAGAATTGCCCTTGATTTACGCAGGAGTTTCGGCTTCAAAACGGCGCAAGTTAGCTGAGGAATATCTAGATAAGGTTGAATTGACTGAGCGTAGTCACCATTTACCTTCGGAATTATCTGGTGGTCAAAAGCAACGTGTGGCTATTGCGCGTGCCTTGGTAAACAATCCTTCTATTATCCTAGCAGACGAACCGACAGGAGCCTTGGATACCAAAACAGGTAACCAAATCATGCAACTATTGGTTGACTTGAACAAAGAAGGAAAAACTATTATCATGGTAACGCATGAGCCTGAAATCGCTTCTTATGCTAAACGCCAGATTGTCATTCGAGATGGAGTTATTTCATCTGATAGTGCACAGTTAGAAAAGGAGGAAAACTAAGATGCAGAATCTGAAATTTGCCTTTTCATCTATCATGGCTCATAAGATGCGTTCTTTGCTTACCATGATTGGGATTATTATAGGTGTTTCATCAGTTGTTGTGATTATGGCTCTAGGTGACTCCCTATCTCGTCAACTCAACAAAGATATGACCAAATCTCAGAAGAATATTAGTGTCTTTTTCTCTTCTAAAAAAAGTAAAGATGGGTCTTTTACTCAGAAACAATCAGCTTTTACGGTTTCTGGAAAAGAAGAGGAAGTTCATGTTGAACCACCAAAACCGCAAGAATCTTGGGTCAAGGAGGCAGCCAAACTCAAGGGAGTGGATAATTACTATGTAACCAACTCAACGAACGCCATCTTGACTTATAAAGATAAAAAGGTTGAAAATGCCAATTTGACAGGCGGGAATAGAACCTATATGGAGGCTGTTAACAATGAAATTCTTGCAGGTCGTAGTCTGAGAGAGCAAGATTTCAAAGAGTTTGCAAGTGTCATTTTACTTGATGAAGAATTGTCCATTAGTTTATTTGGCTCTCCTCAAGAGGCTATTAACAAGGTTGTAGAAGTCAATGGATTTAGTTACCGGGTTATTGGGGTTTATACTAGTCCAGAGGCTAAACGTTCAAAAATATATGGTTTTGGTGGCTTGCCCATTACCACAAATACTTCCCTTGCTGCGAATTTTAATGTAGATGAAATAGCTAATATTGTCTTTCGAGTGAATGACACCAGTTTAACTCCAACTCTGGGTCCAGAACTGGCACGAAAAATGACAGAGCTTGCTGGCTTGCAACAGGGAGAATATCAAGTATCAGATGAGTCAGCTGCATTTGCAGAAGTTCAACAAACGTTTAGTTTTATGACGACGATTATTAGTGCCATTGCAGGTATTTCTCTCTTTGTTGGAGGAACTGGTGTTATGAATATCATGCTGGTTTCGGTGACAGAGCGTACCCGTGAAATTGGTCTCCGTAAGGCTTTGGGTGCAACTCGTGCTAATATTTTAATCCAGTTTTTGATTGAATCCATGATTTTGACCTTGTTAGGTGGATTAATTGGCTTGACAATTGCAAGTGGTTTAACTGCCTTAGCAGGTTTGTTACTGCAAGGTTTGATTGCGGGTATAGAAGTGGGAGTATCGATCCCAGTTGCCCTATTTAGTCTTGCAGTTTCGGCTAGCGTTGGTATAGTTTTTGGGGTTTTGCCAGCCAACAAGGCATCGAAACTTGACCCAATCGAAGCCCTTCGTTATGAATAAAATCAACAAGATGGACACTCGTCTATCTTGTTTTTGTATAGATTTCCATATCGAAAATCCTTAAAAATGTGATATAATGAAGTGTTAGAAAAACAGGTTTCATTTGCCTGGAAAGGAAAAATTATGTCTGAAAAGAATTTTTATATTACAACGCCGATTTACTATCCATCTGGTAAGCTTCATATCGGTTCTGCCTACACAACCATTGCTTGTGATGTCCTAGCACGTTATAAACGCCTGATGGGCTACGATGTCTTTTATTTGACAGGTCTTGATGAACATGGTCAAAAGATTCAACAAAAAGCAGAAGAAGCTGGCATTACACCACAAGCCTATGTTGATGGAATGGCAGTTGGAGTTAAAGAACTCTGGCAATTACTAGATATCTCATACGATAAATTTATCCGTACAACGGATGACTACCATGAAAAAGTTGTCGCACAGGTCTTTGAGCGCTTGCTTGCTCAAGATGACATCTATTTGGGTGAATACTCTGGCTGGTATTCAGTATCAGATGAAGAATTCTTTACAGAAAGCCAGCTTGCGGAAGTATTTCGTGATGAAGCTGGAAATGTGACTGGCGGTATTGCTCCATCAGGACACGAAGTGGAATGGGTATCTGAAGAGTCTTATTTCCTTCGTCTTAGCAAGTACCAAGATCGTCTAGTAGAATTTTTCAAAGCTCATCCTGAATTTATCACTCCAGATGGTCGTCTGAATGAAATGCTTCGCAACTTCATCGAGCCAGGTTTAGAGGATTTGGCAGTTTCTCGTACAACCTTTACATGGGGTGTGCCAGTGCCATCTAATCCAAAACACGTTGTCTATGTTTGGATTGATGCCCTTCTTAACTATGCGACAGCACTTGGCTACGGTCAAGACGAACATGGTAACTTTGACAAGTTCTGGAATGGAACAGTCTTCCACATGGTAGGAAAAGATATCCTTCGTTTCCACTCCATCTACTGGCCAATTCTTCTTATGATGTTGGATATCAAATTACCAGATCGTTTGATTGCCCATGGTTGGTTCGTCATGAAAGACGGCAAAATGTCTAAGTCAAAAGGGAATGTCGTTTACCCTGAGATGTTGGTAGAGCGTTATGGACTAGATCCACTTCGTTACTACCTCATGCGTAGCCTTCCAGTTGGTTCAGATGGAACCTTCACTCCAGAAGACTATGTAGGCCGTATCAACTATGAATTGGCCAATGACCTTGGAAACCTCCTCAACCGTACGGTTTCTATGATTAACAAGTATTTTGATGGACAAATTCCAGCCTATGTAGAGGGTGTAACAGAGTTTGACAATGCTCTTGCTCAAGTAGCAGAGCAATCAATCGCTGACTACCATACACACATGGAAGCAGTTGACTACCCACGTGCGCTTGAAGCAGTCTGGACTCTTATCTCTCGTACCAATAAATACATCGATGAGACCGCACCATGGGTCTTGGCCAAGGATGAAGCTCTTCGTGACCAATTGGCAAGTGTCATGAGTCACTTGGCAGCCAGCCTTCGTGTAGTTGCTCACTTGATTGAGCCATTTATGATGGAAACCAGTCGTGCAGTCTTGACTCAACTTGGTCTAGCAGAAGTTTCTAGCCTTGAGAACTTGAGCTTGGCTGATTTTCCTGCAGATGTAACTGTAGTTGCTAAGGGAACACCAATTTTCCCACGTCTGGATATGGAAGAAGAAATCGCCTATATCAAAGAACAAATGGAGGGCAACAAACCAGTAGTCGAAAAAGAATGGAATCCAGACGAAGTGGAACTCAAACTCAACAAGGATGAAATCAAGTTTGAAGACTTTGACAAGGTCGAAATCCGTGTCGCAGAAGTCAAAGAAGTTTCTAAAGTAGAAGGTTCTGATAAGTTGCTCCAATTCCGCTTAGATACTGGTGATGGTCAAGACCGTCAAATCCTCTCAGGAATTGCCAAATATTATCCTAACGAACAAGAATTGGTCGGCAAGAAAGTTCAAATCGTTGCCAACCTCAAACCTCGTAAGATGATGAAGAAATATGTCAGCCAAGGGATGATTCTCTCAGCTGAACATGATGGACAATTAACCCTTCTCACAGTTGATCCAGCTGTACCAAACGGAAGTGTGATTGGGTAAAAATAGACAGGACTAGTTCATGCTAGTTCTCTTTTTTATTTACACTCAATGAAAATCAAAGAGCAAACTAGGAAACTAGCTGCAGGTTGCTCAAAGCGCTGCTTTGAAGTTGTAGATGAAACTGACAAAGTCAGCTCAAAGCACTGTTTTGAGGTTGT
>NZ_VMMX01000017.1:23226-44023 GCF_013277415.1 Streptococcus sp. 68
AGAACTGACGAAGTCAGTACCCATACATACGGTAAGGCGACGCTGACGTTGTTTGAAGAGATTTTCGAAGAGTATTAACTATTATGCTTTACAAACTAGTGTAGAAGTAGTATACTATAGGTGAAGCTACTAGTAGGTATTACAAAATAGATTAGAAGGGAGAAGGGATGAAAGAAACTCAACTATTAAAAGGTGTTCTTGAAGGTTGTGTCTTGGATATGATTGGTCAAAAAGAGCGGTATGGTTATGAGTTAGTTCAGACTTTGCGAGAGGCTGGATTTGACACTATCGTTCCAGGAACTATTTATCCTTTGTTGCAAAAGTTAGAAAAAAATCAATGGATAAGAGGCGACATGCGCCCGTCGCCAGATGGTCCAGATCGAAAGTATTTTTCATTAACTAAAGAAGGAGAAGAGCGTGTCTCGGTCTTTTGGCAACAATGGGACGATTTGAGTCAAAAAGTAGAAGGAATTAAGAATGGGGGTTAAACCATGAAGAAAATGAAGTATTACGAAGAAACAAGCGCTTTGCTGCATGAGTTTTCTGAGGAGAATCAGCAGTATTTTGAGGAACTGTGGGATAGTTTTAATCTTGCTGGATTTCTCTATGATGAGGACTATCTCAGAGAGCAGATTTATTTGATGATGTTAGATTTCTCAGAAGCAGAACGAGATGGCATGAGTGCAGAGGATTATCTAGGTAAGGATCCTAAAAAATTAATGAAAGAGATGCTCAAGGAAGCGCCACGTAGTTCTATCAAGGAGTCCCTTTTGACGCCAATTCTTGTCCTAGCGGTATTACGTTATTATCAACTACTAAGTGATTTTTCTAAAGGTCCTCTCTTAACAGTCAATTTGCTCACATTTTTAGGGCAACTTCTTCTTTTTCTGATTGGTTTTGGACTTGTGGCCACAATCTTACGTTGGGGGCTAGTCCAAGATTATCCTAAGATGAAAATTGGCACTTATGTTGTCGTTGGGACTATAGTTCTGCTAGTTGTTCTAGGATATGTAGGAATAGGAAGTTTCATACAAGAAGGAGCCTTTTATCTTCCTGCTCCCTGGTATAGTTTCCTTGTCTTTACGCTTTCTCTAGTCATCAGTATTTGGAATTGGAAAGAAGCGGTCTTTCGTCCCTTTGTCAGTATGATTGTTGCCCATCTTATTGTAGGCTCTCTGCTCCGTTATTATGCGTGGATGGGCATTTCAAATGTTTTCCTCACAAAGATTATTCCTTTAGCAGTTCTCTTTATTGGAATCTTTGTCTTGTTCCGTGGGTTTAAGAAGATAAAATGGAGTGAAATATAGTCAAAAAGCCGTTACAAAGCGGTTTTTTGTTATAATGAAGAGAAGAATGTTAGAAATTTAAGGAGAAAAATTTGATGAGATACATAACTCTTGGTCAAGATGATAAAGAATTATCAGAAATTGTTCTCGGAATGATGAGAATAGAAGATAAGTCTGTAAAAGAAGTTGAAGAGCTTGTAGAAACAGCACTTTCTGTTGGAATCAATGCTTTCGACTTGGCTGATATATATGGTCGTGGTCGTTGTGAAGAACTGTTAGGTCTTGTCCTAAAAAATCGTCCAGATTTAAGAGAAGAGATGTGGATTCAGTCAAAATGTGGCATTCGCATTGAAGAATTTACCTATTTTGATTTTTCTAAGGACTATATTATAAAATCAGTAGACGGTATTTTGCAAAGATTGAAGATTGATCATCTAGATAGCTTGCTTCTTCATCGACCAGATGCTTTGATGGAATCTGACCAAGTAGCAGAAGCCTTTGATCTCCTTTATAAACAAGGTAAGGTTCGAAATTTTGGAGTTTCTAATCAAAATCCTATGATGATGAAGTTGCTTAAAAAAGATGTCAAGCAGCCGCTAACTGTTAATCAGCTACAATTGAGTGCGGCTTTTACTCCAGGATTCGAATCAGGTTTTCATGTTAATATGGAAGATAGTCAAGCAGCTATGCGAGATGGCAGCATTTTTGAATATTGCAAATTACACGATGTGGTCATTCAAGCATGGTCTGTCTTACAATTCGGGTATTTTAGAGGGAATTTTGTTGGCAATGAGAAATTTCAAGCTTTAAATCAAGTACTTGAGCGTTTAGCTATTAAATATGGAGTAACTTCTTCAACTATTGCTATTTCTTGGATATTACGCTACCCAGCCAAAATGCAGGCAGTCGTAGGTACAACAAATCCTAAGCATTTGATAGAAGCTAGCCAAGCGACAAACTTTAATTTAACAAGAAAAGAATGGTATGAAATTTATCTTGCAGCAGGGAATAATTTGCCATAAGTAGAAGCAGATGTAAATAAATCACGGTCAAAAAGCCGTTGTAAAGCGGTTTTTTTGTTATAATTAAATGAAGAATGTAGAATCAAAGGAGAAAAATATGACATTTGAAGAAATGCTGCCTGGGTTAAAGGCTAAGAAAAAATATGTACGAACTGGTTGGGGAGGCGCTGAAAACTATGTCCAACTCTTTGATACTATTGAACAAAACGGGATTGCACTTGAAGTGACGCCCTATTTCCTAATCAACGTGTCTGGAGAAGGAGAAGGTTTTTCCATGTGGAGTCCGACACCTTGTGATGTTTTGGCGACGGATTGGGTAGAAGTGCATGACTAAATGTGTACTCATTACAGGCGTTAGTTCAGGAATTGGTCTGGCTCAAGCTAGCCTCTTTTTAGAGAAGGGCTATCAAGTTTATGGAGTTGACCAAGGTGAATATCCACTCTTACAGGGTGATTTCCACTTTTTACAGAGAGATTTGACCTTGGGCTTGGAGCCTATTTTTGACTGGTGTCCACAGGTGGATATTTTGTGCAATACTGCTGGAGTTTTGGATGATTATAAACCACTGTTGGAACAGACAGCGCAGGAAATTCAAGAAATTTTTGAAATTAACTACGTGACTCCAGTAGAGTTGACTCGATTTTATTTGACACAAATGTTGGAAAATAAAAAGGGAATCATCATCAATATGTGCTCCATCGCTTCTAGCCTAGCAGGTGGCGGTGGACACGCCTATACTTCTTCGAAGCACGCCTTGGCAGGCTTTACCAAGCAGTTGGCTCTAGACTATGCAGAAGCTGGGATTCAGGTATTTGGGCTTGCTCCAGGAGCAGTCAAGACAGCTATGACCGCTGCAGATTTTGAGCCAGGTGGATTGGCTGACTGGGTGGCTAGTGAAACACCCATCAAACGTTGGATAGAACCAGAGGAAGTGGCAGAAGTCAGTCTCTTTTTGGCCAGTGGAAAGGCATCTGCCATGCAGGGACAAATTTTGACAATAGATGGTGGCTGGTCTTTGAAGTAGGAGGATCTGATGGAAATCAAAAGACACTTTGGAGTCTACGCTGTTTGCTTTGAAAATAGGAAGTTACTCTGCATTGAAAAAACGAGAGGCCCTTATCAACATCGGTATGATCTACCTGGAGGCAGTCAGCAACTTGGTGAAGGACTGACGGAAACGCTGACTAGAGAAGTTATGGAAGAGACGGGATTTACTGTTAGAAGCTACTCTAATCCTCGAATCTACGATGTTTTCGTCAGGGAAGAGTTAAAAAATTTTATGGTTCACCATATCATGGCCTTGTATGATGTTGAAATGAATGAGAGTGCACCTCAAGTTACGATTTCGGAAGCTGTATCTGATGGTGCGAATGATTCACTGGGATATGTTTGGATGGATATTCAAGAGATTACAGAAGAAATGCATCGCTATTAGTCTTGAAGGTCAAAGCAGAGTTATTAGGATTTCCAGAACTGGGCAATACTTCTTACATGAATTGGAAGGTGAATGATGAAAAATCAACTTGCTCTTAGTGGCGAAAAACTTGATGAAAAAGTTTACCCACAACTATTTCATCATGTTGGCATGATTCGTGGGGAATATTTATTGAGAGAGCTCAATCAAAACATCCTGTTATCAAGTTGTCAGCAATTTGTAAAAGATTATCTAGACACTATTTGTTCCTTGTACTCGGATGAAGAGGTCTGGTATCGTTTTTCAGAATTAACGAATACAGAAGCCAATTGTTTAGAGGGAACTAAAGAGTATTTTGATGAACGTCATCCTTTGTTTGGTTATAGAGGAACTAGACGTTTACTAGCGTGTTCGGATGAATTTCAGGCTGAGGCAAATGTCGTTACAGAAGTTTATCAAACCAATCCCAATCTGTCTGTTATTTTTCCTTTTGTCAATGATGCCGATCAATTAAAGCAAGCTATTAGAGTATTACATCAGCATGGTTTTACTGGGAAAGTCGGAACGATGATTGAATTACCGTCAGCGTATTTTGACTTGGATAGGATACTGGAAACGGGCATTTCAAAGATTGTAGTTGGAATGAATGATTTGACTTCTTTTGTTTTTGCGACCGTGAGAAACAGTCAATGGCATGATATGGAAAGTCCAATAATGTTAGATATGCTAAGAGATATGCAGGATAAAGTAAGGATGAAAAAGATTGATTTTGCTGTAGCAGGCTATCTGAATACTTCTTTCATACAAAAAATAAATCAGATGGATATCGAATGCATTCTCCATTACAGCTCTATTCCGGAGATTTTTGATTTAGAAATTGACCATCCAGACCACCTCAAACGTGTAAAAGAAGAAAGTAAAAAATTACAAAGGAGAAACCCATGACACCGCAAGAAATGTGGAATAAATACAAACAAATCAATCCTTCTATCGGAGATGAAATCGATGCTTGGGCTTTTGGAGTGGAAGCCGATCTCTTGGCAGATTTGGTTTTAAAAGGAGAAAAGACAGCAACAGCTTCAGCCTACGACCTCTACGCACTAGAAGATGAACCCCTTCCGCAAGAAGGGACCTTCGATGTCATTTTAAATAGCCAAGATCAAGCTGTCTGTATTGTCGAAATTACAAAGGTTTCTGTTGAACCCTTCAATCAAGTTTCTGCTGATCATGCCTTTAAAGAAGGGGAAGGTGACAAATCTTTAGCCTATTGGCGTCAGGTTCATGAGGATTGTTTCGCCGAGTGGCTGAGGGAGGCAGGACAGACTTTTACACCTGACAGCAAGGTTGTTTTAGAAGAATTTCGCAAGGTCTACCCCCTGTAGACTGTTAGACGGAAGAAAGTTTTAGAAATCGCTGTCCAATCCTTTTTTCTTAGACAAAACATGATATAATAAGTTTGTTTGAAGAAGAGCTCTAGCTCTTAAACTTAGAATAGGAGAAAACTATGCAAGCAGTTGAACATTTTATTAAGCAATTTGTTCCTGAACACTATGATTTATTTTTAGACTTGAGTCGTGAGACCAAGACGTTTTCAGGGAAGGTGACCATCACTGGTCAAGCACAGAGTGACCGTATTTCCCTCCACCAAAAAGACTTGGAAATCGCTTCTGTAGAAGTTGCAGGTCAAGCTCGTCCATTTACAGTTGACCATGATAATGAAGCCCTTCATTTTGAACTTGCAGAAGCAGGTCAAGTTGAAGTGGTTATCTCTTTCTCAGGAAAAATTACAGACAACATGACAGGGATTTACCCTTCTTATTACACAGTTGATGGAGTTAAGAAGGAAGTCTTGTCTACTCAATTTGAGAGCCATTTTGCGCGTGAAGCCTTCCCATGTGTGGATGAGCCAGAAGCTAAAGCAACTTTTGATCTTTCTCTACGTTTCGACCAAGCAGAAGATGAATTGGCCTTGTCTAATATGCCAGAAATCGATGTTGAAAATCGTAAGGAAACAGGTATCTGGAAGTTTGAGACAACACCTCGCATGTCTTCTTACTTGTTAGCCTTTGTTGCGGGTGATTTGCAAGGTGTGACGGCTAAAACTAAAAACGGTACCCTTGTAGGTGTCTACTCAACCAAAGCCCACCCACTATCTAACCTTGATTTCTCACTGGATATCGCTGTTCGCTCAATCGAGTTTTACGAAGATTACTATGGAGTTAAGTACCCAATCCCTCAATCTCTCCACATCGCCCTTCCTGACTTCTCAGCTGGAGCTATGGAAAACTGGGGTCTGGTGACCTACCGTGAAGTTTACTTGGTTGTGGATGAGAACTCTACCTTTGCCAGCCGTCAACAAGTTGCCCTTGTTGTAGCCCATGAATTGGCTCACCAATGGTTTGGTAACCTTGTTACTATGAAATGGTGGGATGACCTTTGGCTCAATGAAAGCTTTGCTAATATGATGGAATACGTCTGTGTGGATGCTATTGAACCAAGCTGGAATATCTTTGAAGATTTCCAAACAGGTGGTGTTCCGTCTGCCTTGAAACGTGATGCGACTGATGGCGTTCAGTCTGTTCACGTCGAAGTTAAACATCCAGATGAAATCAATACGCTCTTTGACGGAGCTATCGTCTATGCCAAAGGAAGTCGCCTCATGCACATGCTTCGTCGTTGGCTAGGTGATGCCGATTTTGCCAAAGGTTTGCATGCCTACTTTGAAAAACATCAGTACAGCAATACAATTGGTCGTGACCTTTGGGATGCTCTTGGTCAAGCGTCTGGACGTGATGTCGCAGCCTTCATGGATTCTTGGTTGGAACAGCCTGGTTATCCAGTTCTTACTGTCAAAGTTGAAAATGATGTCTTGAAGATTTCACAAAAACAATTCTTCATCGGTGAGCACGAAGATAAGAATCGTCTCTGGGTTGTGCCACTCAATAGTAACTGGAAAGGCTTGCCTGATACACTCGAAACTGAAAGCATCGAAATTCCAGGCTACACAGCTCTTCTTGCTGAAAACAAAACAGCACTTCGTCTCAACACTGAAAATACAGCCCACTACATTACCGACTATCAAGGAGACTTGCTAGATGCAGTTCTTGCTGACCTAGTTGAGCTTGATAACACAAGCAAACTGCAAATCGTCCAAGAACGTCGTCTGCTTGCTGAAGCAGGGCACATTTCTTATGCAGACTTGCTACCTGTCCTTGATAAACTTGCTAAGGAAGAATCTTACCTTGTCGTTTCAGCTGTTTCTCAAGTAATTTCTGCTCTTGAGCGCTTTATCGATGAAGGAACAGAAGCTGAAAGAGCCTTCAAAGCCTTGGTTGCTAAATTGGCTCGTCATAACTATGACCGTCTTGGTTTTGAAGCTAAAGACGGAGAATCAGATGAGGATGAATTGGTTCGTCAGTTGGCTGTTTCTATGATGATTCGCTCAAATGATGCAGAAGCTAGTCAAGTCGCTAGCCAAATCTTCGCGGCTCACAAGGAGAATCTTGCAGGACTTCCAGCAGCTATTCGCTCACAAGTTCTGATCAATGAGATGAAACATCATGAGACTAAAGACTTGTTAGCACTTTATCTTGATACTTATACTCACGCAACAGATGCTGTCTTTAAACGTCAGTTGGCAGCTGCTCTTGCTTACAGTACAGATGCGAACAATATCCAAACCTTGATTGCTTCTTGGAAGGACAAATTTGTGGTGAAACCACAAGACTTGTCTGCTTGGTATTACCAATTCCTAGCTCATCAAGCAACTCAGGAAACAGCTTGGTCTTGGGCGCGTGAAAACTGGGCTTGGATTAAGGCAGCCCTTGGAGGAGATATGAGCTTTGATAGCTTTGTTATCCTTCCTGCTCATGTATTTAAGACTCAGCAACGTTTGGCAGAGTACAAGGAATTCTTTGAACCGCAACTTTCTGACCTTGCTCTTAGCCGTAACATCGGTATGGGAATCAAAGAAATTGCAGCGCGTGTTGACTTGATTAACCGTGAAAAAGCTGCAGTGGAAGCAGTTGTTCTTCAATACGGAACTAAATAATTAAGACTAAATAAAAGAAAACTCAGCTATCTCATATAAAATGCAGAGAGTTGAGTTTTTTTTAAGGCAAATTTGGTATAATGGGTTTAATAAGGAGGAGTTTCTCATGATAAAAATCTTATTAGTTGAGGATGACCTAGGCCTGTCAAATTCAGTATTTGACTTTTTAGACGATTTTGCGGATGTCATGCAGGTATTTGATGGAGAAGAAGGTCTCTACGAAGCTGAAAGTGGTGTTTATGACTTGATTTTGCTCGATTTGATGTTACCAGAAAAAAATGGCTTCCAAGTCTTGAAAGAATTGCGTGAAAAGGGGATTACAACTCCAGTTCTGATCATGACTGCCAAGGAAAGTTTGGATGACAAGGGACATGGATTTGAACTGGGAGCGGATGATTATCTGACCAAGCCTTTCTACCTAGAAGAACTCAAAATGCGGATTCAGGCCCTTCTCAAACGTTCAGGCAAGTTTAATGAAAATACGCTATCTTATGGAGATATTCTCATCAATTTATCAACAAATACAGTTAAGGTTGAAGATACTACTGTCGAATTGCTGGGGAAAGAGTTCGATTTATTGGTTTATTTCCTTCAAAATCAAAATGTTATTTTGCCTAAGACTCAGATTTTTGATCGTCTATGGGGATTTGATAGTGATACAACGATTTCAGTTGTCGAAGTCTATGTTTCAAAAGTCCGTAAGAAATTAAAAGGAACCACTTTTGCAGAGAATTTGCAAACCTTGCGAAGTGTTGGGTATATTTTAAAAGATGTTCAGTAAACTAAAAAAAACATGGTATGCGGATGACTTTAGTTATTTTATCCGCAACTTTGGTGTCTTTACCTTGATTTTCTCGACAATGACTCTGATTATTTTACAGGTCATGCATTCGAGTCTTTATACTTCAGTAGATGATAAGCTCCACGGACTGAGTGAAAATCCTCAGGCAGTTATTCAGCTGGCAGTAAATAGGGCAACAGAAGAGATTAAAGATTTAGAAAATGCCGCTACAGATACTAGCAAGACTGAGATAAAACCCAATGTCAGCTCCAATACGGAGGTTATTCTTTTTGATAAGAATTTTACCCAGCTCCTTTCTGGAAATCGATTTTTGGGCTTGGATAAGATTAAGTTAGAGAAAAAAGAACTAGGACATATCTACCAGATTCAGGTTTTTAATAGCTATGGGCAGGAAGAAATCTATCGTATGATATTGATGGAAACGAATATCAGTTCGGTTTCAACTAATATCAAGTATGCCGCTGTCTTGATTAATACCAGTCAGTTGGAGCAGGCCAGTCAAAAGCATGAGCAATTAATTGTGGTTGTGATGGCAAGTTTCTGGATTTTGTCTTTGCTTGCCAGTCTCTATCTAGCTAGGGTCAGTGTTAGGCCCCTGCTTGAGAGCATGCAGAAGCAACAGTCCTTTGTGGAAAATGCCAGTCATGAGTTACGAACTCCACTTGCAGTTTTGCAAAATCGCTTAGAGACCCTCTTTCGTAAGCCAGAAGCTACCATTATGGATGTGAGTGAAAGCATTGCATCGAGTTTGGAAGAAGTCAGAAATATGCGTTTTTTGACGACAAACTTGCTGAACTTAGCTCGGAGAGATGATGGGATTAAGCCGGAGCTTGCAGAAGTTCCAACTAGCTTTTTTAATACAACTTTCACAAACTATGAGATGATTGCTTCGGAAAATGACCGTGTCTTCCGTTTTGAAAATCGGATTCATCGAACGATTGTCACAGATCAACTTTTACTAAAACAACTGATGACTATCCTATTTGATAATGCTGTCAAGTATACTGAAGAGGATGGTGAAATTGATTTTCTTATCTCAGCGACCGATCGCAATCTGTATTTACTGGTTTCTGATAATGGAGTCGGTATTTCGACAGAAGATAAGAAGAAAATTTTTGACCGCTTTTATCGAGTTGATAAGGCTAGAACGCGCCAAAAAGGTGGCTTTGGTTTAGGATTATCTCTGGCCAAGCAAATTGTAGATGCGCTAAAAGGAACCATTACTGTCAAAGATAATAAACCCAAGGGAACAATCTTTGAAGTGAAGATTGCCATCCACACACCATCTAAAAAGAAAAAATAAACATATCGCTCCGGATGGGGCGATATGTTTATTTTTTAAGTTTTCGTTTGATAATAGATCGTTGGATTTTTAAAACAAGTAAGCTGGATACTATTGCTGCAGGTAAGGCGAGCACAGTTGTTAATTTTAGTGATAAAAAGATAAAACTAAAGATGGCAATGCAGATACAAAAAACAGCGATATTGACAAAAAATAAAATTTCTTTGAGATTGCTATCAGCTTGTGCTTCAGGTGTATAAGCTTGATAATGAGGAAGTTGCTGGTTTAATTCTTCTTGATAGTCTACCTCATAGGATTGTAATTTTCTTACGGGCATGATTCTCTCCTTAACAGTACATACCTATTTTATCATTTTTTCAGCAGAGAATTATTACAGAAAGGTTACAAAAAGAATAAAGTCCCTTTTCATTTTCAAAGCATGGCTGATTTTGGAGAAATATGGTATAATTTTTCTTATGGAAAAGATTATCATTACAGCAACTGCTGAAAGTATTGAACAAGTTACACAACTGCTCGAAGCTGGCGTAGACCGTATCTATGTCGGTGAGAAAGATTTTGGCCTTCGTCTGCCAACAACCTTTAGTTATGACCAATTGCGTGAAATCGCTAAGCTGGTTCATGATGCTGGTAAGGAATTGATTGTTGCAGTCAATGCCCTCATGCACCAAGATATGATGGATCGTATCAAGCCTTTCCTGGACTTCCTGGAAGAAATCAAGACAGACTACATTACGATTGGGGATGCAGGTGTCTTTTATGTGGTCAATCGCGATGGTTATTCCTTTAAGACCATCTATGATGCTTCGACTATGGTGACAAGTAGTCGCCAGATTAACTTCTGGGGACAAAAGGCTGGCGCATCTGAGGCTGTTTTGGCGCGTGAAATTCCATCAGCTGAACTTTTCAAAATGCCAGAGATTTTGGAAATTCCTGCTGAAGTTTTGGTTTACGGAGCTAGCGTTATCCATCATTCTAAACGTCCGCTCTTGCAAAATTACTATAACTTTACGCACATCGATGATGAAAAGACGCGCAAGCGTGACCTCTTCTTGGCTGAGCCAAGTGACCCAGAGAGCCACTATTCCATTTTTGAAGATAATCATGGTACCCATATCTTTGCCAATAACGACCTTGATTTGATGACAAAATTGACAGAATTGGTAGAGCATGGTTTCACTCACTGGAAACTAGAAGGGCTCTACACACCTGGTCAGAACTTTGTTGAGATTGCAAAACTCTTTATCCAAGCGCGTAGCTTGATCCAAGAGGGCAACTTTAGCCATGACCAAGCTTTCTTGCTGGATGAGGAAGTACGTAAGTTACACCCTAAAAACCGTTTCCTTGATACAGGATTTTATGACTACGATCCTGACATGGTTAAATAAAGTAAATGATTCGTTGAGAGAAGGAAGATGCAAACATTTCTTCTCTCAATTTTTCGTATTTCTTCACCATTTTCAAAAAAATCAGTAGGCTAGGATGCTCTGTTTACTGGGAATTTTAATACAAATAACCTTCTTGAGTTTGAAAATTATCCCATGTTTGCAGGTGCCAAATGGCCCTTTTTTTGGTATAATTTTTTATAATGAAAACGATTGGTAATCGCTATGTTGTGGTGGATTTAGAGGCAACTAGCACAGGTAGTAAGGCTAAAATTATCCAAGTGGGAATTGTCGTGATTGAGGACGGAAAAATCGTCGATCACTATACGACGGATGTCAATCCACATGAACCCTTAGATGCTCATATCAAAGAACTGACAGGATTGACAGACCAACGTCTGGCGCAAGCACCTGATTTTTCGCAAGTTGCTAGAAAAATCTTTGACTTGGTGGAGGATGGGATTTTTGTAGCCCACAATGTTCAGTTTGATGCCAATCTCTTGGCGGAAAATTTATTTTTTGAAGGCTATGAACTAAGAAATCCTCGTGTTGACACGGTCGAATTGGCTCAGGTTTTTTTCCCTGAACTGGAAAAATATAGCTTGTCGATATTGTGTCGAGAATTAGGAATTCCTCTAAAACATGCTCACACAGCCCTTTCAGATGCCCAAGCTACTGCGGAATTACTCTTATTTCTACGGGAAAAGATGGCCCAGCTTCCTAAAGGTCTCCTGGAACGCTTGCTGGAAATGGCTGATGCTCTCTTATACGAGTCTTACCTGGTTATTGAAGAAATTTTTCGAAACCAATCTATCCTTAGTTCTCCAGACTTGGTCGAAGTTCAAGGACTGTATTTCAAGAAAACTGGAGCTCCCCTGGAGCCACGAAAACTATCCCAAGATTTTTCTAAAAATATTTCTCTGTTGAATCTTGAAGTGAGGGAACGACAAGAGAGTTTTGCTAAAGAGGTTGGCTTGCTATTGAAAGATGAGCCTGTCTCTCTGATTCAAGCTCCGACAGGGATTGGGAAAACCTATGGCTATCTCTTACCCGCTTTATCTCAAGCCAAAGAGCGTCAAATTGTTCTTAGTGTTCCGACAAAGATTCTTCAAAATCAGATCATGGAAGAAGAAGGTAAACATCTCAAGGAAGTGTTCCATATAGATATTCATAGTTTAAAGGGACCACACAATTATCTGAAGCTGGATGCCTTTTATCGCTCCTTGCAGGAAAATGATGAAAATCGCTTATTTAGACGCTTTAAAATGCAACTCTTGGTCTGGCTGACTGAGACAGAGACAGGAGATTTGGATGAAATTGGTCAACTCTACCGTTATCAACATTTTTTGACAGATCTTCGTCATGATGGGAATTTATCATCCCAGAGCTTATTTGTGACGGAAGATTTTTGGAAACGTAGTCAAGAAAGGGCAAAGTCCTGTAAGCTTTTAGTGACCAATCATGCTTATCTTGTAACCAGACTGGAAGATAATCCTGAATTTGTCAGTGACCGTTTATTGATTATTGATGAAGTTCAAAAGATTTTGTTGGCTTTAGAAAATCTGCTTCAAGAGACCTACGATATCCAGTCTATTGTCGATTTGCTTGATAAGGCTTTAGTAGGAGAAGAAAACAGGATTCAACAACGGATACTAGAAAGTATTCGCTTTGAGTGCTTCTACTTGATAGAACAATTTCAGTCTGGAAAATCTAAGAAAAATATCTTAGATTCTCTTGCCAATCTCCACCAGTATTTTTCAGAATTAGAGGTAGAAGGCTTTGGGGAACTGGTCCGCTATTTTACAGCTGACCGAGATTACTGGCTTGAAGCAACTGAAACGAGTCAAAAGAAAATTCAAATTTCTTCTACGAAATCAGGACGTATTCTCCTATCTTCTTTAGTACCTAATTCATGTCAAGTCTTGGGAGTGTCGGCTACTCTTGAGATTAGTCAGAGGGTTTCTTTGGTAGACCTTTTAGGCTATCCCGAAGCTAAATTTGTTAAGATTAAAGCTGGTAAAAAACAGGATCAAGAAGTGGTCTTGGTCAAAGATTTTCCTCTAGTAACAGAAACCTCCTTAGAAGTTTATGCTCAAGAAGTAGCTGATTTGCTGATGGATGTTCAAGCTTTCCAGCAACCGATTTTGGTTCTCTTTACCGCTAAAGACATGCTTCTAGCAGTATCGGATTTACTTCCAGTTAGCCATCTGGCCCAGTATAAAAATGGGGATGTTCATCAGCTTAAGAAACGCTTTGAAAAAGGTGAACAACAAATCCTGCTTGGTGCAGCAAGTTTCTGGGAGGGAGTTGATTTTTCAAGTCATCCTTTTGTGATTCAAGTTGTACCAAGACTTCCTTTCCAAAATCCTCAAGAGCCCTTGACGAAAAAGATTAATCAGGAACTGAATCAAGAAGGGAAAAATGCCTTTTATGATTATCAATTGCCAATGGCCATTATTCGTTTAAAACAGGCTTTGGGAAGAAGTATGAGACGTGAACACCAACGTTCCTTAACCCTCATTCTGGATAGAAGAATCGTCGGAAAACGATACGGCAAGCAAATAGTGACTTCTCTAGCAAAAGAAGCGACTGTTAAAACCGTCTCTCGATCCGAAGTTGATGAAGCTGTTGATAAATTTTTAAATGAACTTTGATAAATAGTATTGTATGAAAGTATAAGGTTAGTGTATATGAAACGTTCTCTCGACTCAAGAGTCGATTATAGTTTGCTATTGCCAGTATTTTTTCTACTGGTTATTGGCGTGGTGGCTATCTATATAGCTGTTAGTCATGATTATCCAAACAATATTCTGCCCATTTTAGGGCAGCAGGTCGCCTGGATTGCCTTGGGGCTTGTGATTGGTTTTGTGGTCATGCTCTTTAATACAGAATTTCTTTGGAAAGTAACCCCCTTTCTGTATATTTTAGGCTTGGGACTCATGGTCTTGCCAATTGTCTTTTATAATCCAAGCCTAGTTGCATCAACGGGTGCCAAAAACTGGGTATCGGTAAATGGTGTTACCTTGTTCCAGCCGTCAGAATTTATGAAGATATCCTATATCCTCATGTTGGCTCGTGTCATTGTCCAGTTTACCAAAAAACATAAGGAATGGAGACGCACGGTTCCGCTGGACTTTTTGTTAATTTTTTGGATGATTCTCTTTACTATTCCAGTCCTAGTTCTTTTAGCACTTCAAAGTGACTTAGGGACGGCTTTGGTTTTTGTAGCCATTTTCTCAGGAATCGTTTTATTATCAGGGGTTTCTTGGAAAATTATTATCCCAGTATTTGTGACTGCTGTAACAGGAGTTGCTGGTTTCTTAGCCATCTTTATTAGCAAGGACGGACGAGCTTTTCTTCACCAGATTGGAATGCCGACCTACCAAATCAATCGGATTTTGGCTTGGCTCAATCCCTTTGAGTTTGCCCAAACAACGACTTACCAGCAGGCTCAAGGGCAGATTGCCATTGGGAGCGGTGGTTTATTTGGTCAAGGTTTTAATGCTTCTAATCTGCTTATCCCAGTTCGAGAGTCGGATATGATTTTCACGGTCATTGCAGAAGATTTTGGCTTTATTGGCTCTGTCGTGGTTATTGCCCTCTATCTTATGCTCATTTATCGTATGTTGAAGATTACTCTCAAATCAAATAACCAGTTCTACACCTATATTTCCACAGGTTTGATTATGATGTTACTCTTCCACATCTTTGAGAATATCGGTGCTGTGACTGGCCTACTTCCTTTGACTGGGATTCCCTTGCCTTTCATTTCGCAAGGAGGATCGGCTATTATCAGTAATTTGATTGGTGTTGGCTTGCTTTTATCGATGAGTTACCAGACTAATCTAGCTGAAGAAAAGAGTGGAAAAGTCCGATTCAAGCGGAAAAAGGTTGTATTAAAACAAATCAAATAAGGAGAAAATCATGGTAAAAGTAGCAGTTATGTTGGCTCAGGGCTTTGAAGAAATTGAAGCTTTGACAGTTGTGGATGTCTTGCGTCGAGCAAATATTACTTGTGATATGGTTGGTTTTGAAAAGCAAGTAACGGGTTCGCATGCAATCCAAGTAAGAGCAGATCGTGTCTTTGATGGAGATTTATCAGACTATGACATGATTATTCTTCCTGGAGGGATGCCTGGTTCTGCACATTTGCGTGACAATCAGGCGCTGATGCAAGAATTGCAAAACTTCGAGCAAGAAGGAAAAAAATTAGCAGCCATTTGTGCGGCGCCAATTGCCCTCAATCAAGCAGGGCTATTGAAAAACAAGGAATACACTTGTTATGACGGTGTTCAAGAGCAAATCCTTGATGGTCACTACGTCAAGGAAACAGTAGTTGTAGATGGTCAGTTGACAACCAGTCGAGGTCCCTCTACAGCCCTTGCCTTTGCCTATGAGTTGGTGGAGCAATTAGGAGGAGACGCAGAGAGTTTACGAACAGGAATGCTCTATCGAGATGTCTTTGGTAAAAATCAGTAAAACGGGAGTTGTTCTCTCGTTTTTTAGGTGGAAAAATCAGGGAAATCATCGCTTTTTTCATAAAAAAATGCTATAATGAAAGGTATGAAATATCACGATTATATCTGGGATTTAGGTGGAACTTTACTGGATAATTATGAAACTTCAACAGCTGCATTTGTTGAAACATTGGCACTGTATGGCATCACACAAGACCATGACAGTGTTTATCAGGCTTTAAAGGTTTCTACTGATTTTGCGATTGAGACATTCGCTCCCAACTTAGAGCATTTTTTAGAAAAATATAAAGAAAATGAAGCCAGAGAGCTAGAACACCCGATTTTATTTGAAGGAGTTTCTGACTTATTGGAAGATATTTCAAAACAAGGTGGGCGTCATTTTTTGGTCTCTCATCGAAATAATCAGGTCTTAGAAATTTTAGAAAAAACTTCTATAGCAACCTATTTTACGAAAGTAGTGACTTCTAGCTCAGGTTTTAAGAGAAAGCCAAATCCCGAATCCATGCTTTATTTAAGAGAAAAATATCAGATTAGCTCAGGTCTTGTTATAGGTGATCGACCGATTGATATTGAAGCAGGGCAAGCTGCTGGACTGGATACCCACTTGTTTACCAGTATCGTGAATTTAAGACAAGTATTAGACATGTAAGAAAAAGGAATAAGATGACAGAAGAAATCAAAAATCTGCAGGCACAGGATTATGATGCCAGTCAAATTCAAGTTTTAGAGGGCTTAGAGGCTGTTCGGATGCGTCCAGGGATGTATATCGGGTCAACTTCAAAAGAAGGTCTTCACCATCTAGTCTGGGAAATTGTTGATAACTCAATTGATGAGGCCCTGGCAGGATTTGCCAGTCATATTCAAGTCTTTATTGAGCCAGATGATTCGATTACTGTTGTCGATGATGGGCGTGGTATCCCAGTCGATATTCAGGAAAAAACAGGCCGACCTGCTGTTGAGACAGTCTTTACGGTTCTTCATGCTGGAGGAAAATTCGGCGGTGGCGGCTATAAGGTCTCAGGTGGTCTTCACGGAGTAGGGTCATCAGTAGTTAACGCCCTTTCCACTCAATTAGATGTTCATGTCCACAAAAACGGTAAGATTCATTACCAAGAATACCGTCGTGGTCATGTTGTCGCAGACCTTGAGGTAGTCGGAGATACAGATAGAACTGGAACAACGGTTCACTTCACACCAGACCCAGAAATCTTTGCTGAAACAACAACCTTTGATTTTGATAAATTAAATAAACGGATTCAAGAGTTAGCCTTTCTAAATCGCGGTCTTCAAATTTCTATCACTGATAAGCGCCAAGGTTTGGAACAAACCAAGCACTATCATTATGAAGGTGGGATTGCTAGTTACGTTGAATATATCAACGAGAACAAGGATGTTATCTTTGATACACCAATCTATACAGATGGTGAGATGGATGATATCACAGTTGAGGTAGCCATGCAGTACACAACGGGTTACCATGAAAATGTCATGAGTTTCGCCAATAATATTCATACCCATGAAGGTGGAACGCATGAACAAGGTTTCCGTACAGCCTTGACACGTGTTATCAACGATTATGCACGTAAGAATAAGTTACTAAAAGATAATGAAGACAACCTAACAGGGGAAGATGTTCGTGAAGGATTAACTGCTGTTATCTCAGTTAAACACCCAAATCCACAGTTTGAAGGACAAACTAAGACCAAACTGGGGAATAGCGAAGTGGTCAAGATTACCAATCGCCTCTTCAGTGATGCTTTCTCTGATTTCCTCATGGAAAATCCACAGATTGCCAAACGTATCGTGGAAAAAGGGATTTTAGCTGCTAAGGCTCGTGTGGCTGCCAAGCGTGCGCGTGAAGTCACTCGTAAAAAATCTGGTTTGGAAATTTCCAACCTTCCAGGAAAACTAGCAGACTGTTCTTCTAACAATCCTGCTGAAACAGAACTCTTCATCGTCGAAGGAGATTCAGCTGGTGGATCAGCAAAATCTGGTCGTAACCGTGAATTTCAGGCAATTCTTCCAATCCGCGGTAAGATTTTGAACGTTGAAAAGGCAAGTATGGATAAGATTCTAGCTAACGAAGAAATTCGTAGTCTTTTCACAGCAATGGGGACAGGATTTGGCGCAGAATTTGATGTTTCGAAAGCCCGTTACCAAAAACTCGTTTTGATGACCGATGCCGATGTCGATGGAGCCCACATTCGTACCCTTCTTTTGACCTTGATTTATCGTTATATGAAACCAATCCTAGAAGCTGGTTATGTTTATATCGCCCAACCACCAATCTATGGTGTCAAGGTTGGAAGCGAGATTAAAGAATACATCCAGCCAGGTGCAGATCAAGAAATCAAACTCCAAGAAGCCTTGGCTCGCCATAGTGAAGGACGTGCCAAACCAACTATTCAGCGTTATAAGGGGCTAGGTGAAATGGACGATCATCAGTTGTGGGAAACAACCATGGATCCCGAACATCGCTTGATGGCTAGAGTTTCTGTGGATGATGCTGCAGAAGCAGATAAAATCTTTGATATGTTGATGGGGGATCGAGTAGAACCTCGTCGTGAGTTTATCGAGGAAAATGCCGTTTATAGTACACTTGATGTCTAAAAAATCGGGAGAAGTAGTTCCCTTGGTCTAAAAAATATGATATAATCATTACGATTGTTTCAAGTAAAAAAAGGAGTTTGATATGTCTAATGGACAACTAATTTATTTAATGGTTGCAATTGCAGTCATTTTAGTTCTGGCTTATGTAGTGGCAATCTTTCTACGTAAGCGAAACGAGGGAAGATTAGAGGCGCTAGAAGAAAGAAAAGAAGAACTATACAATCTTCCAGTAAATGATGAAGTAGAAGCTGTAAAAAATATGCACTTGATTGGACAAAGTCAAGTGGCTTTCCGTGAATGGAATCAAAAATGGGTCGATTTATCTCTCAACTCTTTTGCCGATATTGAAAATAATCTCTTTGAAGCAGAAGGCTATAACCATTCATTTCGTTTTCTCAAGGCCAGTCATCAAATTGACCAAATTGAGAGTCAAATTACTTTGATTGAAGAAGATATTGCTGAAATTCGCAATGCTTTGGCAGACTTAGAGAAGCAAGAATCTAAAAATAGTGGTCGTGTTCTTCATGCTTTGGATTTATTTGAGGAACTTCAGCATAGAGTTGCTGAAAATTCAGAACAGTATGGTCAAGCCTTGGATGAAATTGAAAAACAATTGGAAAATATCCAATCAGAGTTTTCTCAGTTTGTAACTTTAAATTCGTCAGGTGACCCAGTAGAAGCTGCTGTGATTTTGGATAATGCTGAAAATCATATCTTGGCTTTGACACATATTGTTGATCGTATACCAGCAATTGTAACAACATTATCTAAAGAGCTACCAGATCAACTAGAAGATTTAGAAGATGGTTATCGTAAGCTCTTAGATGCTAATTATCATTTTGTTGAAACGGATATTGAAGCGCGTTTCCACTTGCTTTATGAAGCATTCAAGAAAAACCAAGAGAATATTCGTCAGTTGGAATTGGATAATGCCGAATATGAGAATGGACAGGCACAAGAGGAAATCAATGCCTTGTATGATATTTTTACTCGAGAAATTGCTGCTCAGAAAGTAGTGGAAAATTTACTTGCAACTCTTCCAACTTACCTTCAACATATGAAAGAGAATAATACTTTATTGGGAGAAGATATTGCACGTTTGAGTAAAACCTATTTACTTCCTGATACAGCTGCAAGCCATGTTCGTCGTATTCAGACAGAATTAGAGAGTTTTGAGGCAGCTATTGCTGAGGTAACTTCAAATCAAGAAGAACCAACCCAAGCTTATTCAGTTCTTGAAGAAAATCTTGAGGATCTACAAACTCAACTAAAAGATATTGAAGATGAGCAAATTTCAGTTAGTGAGCGCCTGACACAAATTGAGAAAGATGATATCAATGCACGTCAAAAGGCAAATGTTTATGTCAATCGTCTCCATACTATCAAGCGATACATGGAAAAACGCAATCTGCCAGGTATTCCACAAACTTTCTTGAAGTTATTCTTTACGGCAAGCAATAATACCGAGGATTTAATGGTTGAGTTAGAACAGAAAATGATTAACATTGAATCTGTTACCCGAGTTCTTGAAATTGCAACGAATGATATGGAAGCTTTAGAAACGGAAACTTATAATATTGTACAATATGCAACCTTAACAGAGCAACTCTTGCAATATTCTAACCGCTATCGCTCATTTGATGAACGCATTCAAGAAGCATTTAACGAAGCTTTAGATATTTTTGAAAAAGAATTTGATTATCACGCTTCATTTGACAAGATTTCTCAAGCATTGGAAGTGGCAGAGCCTGGTGTAACCAATCGCTTTGTTACCTCATATGAGAAAACACGTGAAACGATTCGTTTTTAATAAAAAAAGATTTGATTGTGTGAGGAGCAGAATCAAATCTTTTTCTATAGTAGTATCGTGAGCAAAAGATTTCAAAATGATAAAAACGCATAATAGCAGGTGTAGAAACTCTTGCTACTATGCGTTTTATTATGGAAAGACTTATTGGACTTTCGCTCAAGTCGAGTTTTTACTCAATTTCCTTACTTGATTGGGATTGAAATTCCAATTAATTTTTCTGAGTAGAGTGTCTTGATATTGGCTTCATCAATAGAGTCCTTATCAATTTTACGTTTCAAGAAAAATTCTTGAATGGTTTCGATTTCAGGCTCACGAATAGCACGGTGTTTGTTTGAGATGAGGATTTCATAGTGAAGCGGAGCTTGGGTAAAAATAACATCTGTATTCCCTGCTGAGTAAACCTCAACAAGGGTTGCATCGGTACTTTCTAGCTGGCTTTTTACAAGTTGCGAGTGTGAGTTTGTTGTATTGATAAGCTTCATAATATTTCCTCCGATTTTCTAATTCTATTATAGCACTTTTTGAATAAAGTCGCTTGATTTATACTCAATGAAAATCAAAGAGCAAACTAGGAAGCTAGCCGCAGGTTGCTCAAAACAGTGTTTTGAGGTTGTGGATAGAACTGACAGAGTCAGTAA
>NZ_VMMX01000018.1:0-29671 GCF_013277415.1 Streptococcus sp. 68
AAATATAAAAACCTATCATCTCCAGCTTTAGAGCTTGTGTGATAGGCTTTTTTTGTATAGAGGGTAGCAAAGAGGCAAAACTTTCATAATGGATTGATACTCTTCGAAAATCTCTTCAAACCACGTCAGCGTCGCCTTACCGTATATATGTTACTGACTTCGTCAGTTCTATCTACAACCTCAAAGCAGTGCTTTGAGCAACCTGCGGCTAGCTTCCTAGTTTGCTCTTTGATTTTCATTGAGTATCAAAAGCCCGATGTTTCCATCAAGCTTCTTTTTATCCATGTACACGTTTCATATAGTCTTGGTAACTTTCGGTATCCATGAGTTGTTTAGCGTTCTTGACGCGATCTGCTGTTGGTGGTTTAACCCCTTCGAGTGAATAAGGAATTCCCAATTCACGCCATTTGAACTCACCCATGGTGTGATAAGGTAGAATTTCAAACTTATCAACATTTTTGAGGGTCTTGACGAACTTACCAAGTTCAATCAAGTCATCATCTCTGTCTGTCAATCCTGGAACTAGCACGTGGCGAATCCAGACAGGTTTTCCAATATCTGATAGATACTGGGCACAGGCCAAGATATTTTTATTGGTTTGGCTAGTGACAATCTTGTGCTGTTCTTCGTTGATTTCCTTGATATCCAAGAGGACCAAGTCAGTGACAGCCATGAGTTTGTCAAACTTCTCAAGGTAACGTGGTTTATTACGGAAAGGAAGGGCACAGGTATCCAAAGTACAGTGGATACCTTGTTCCTTGGCCTTAGTGAAGAGGGCAATCAGGAAATCAATCTGCAAGAGGGCTTCTCCTCCACTGACTGTAATCCCACCCTTATTTCCCCAGAAACCGCGGTAGCGCAAGGCCTCTGTCAAGACATCATCTACCGTCCGTTCACGTGATTTATTGGACTCCATAGCCCAAGTGTCCGGGTTGTGACAGTACTGGCAACGCATGTGACAGCCCTGCAAAAAGACAATAAAGCGAATACCAGGCCCATCTACTGACCCAAAGCTTTCTGTCGAATGCACCATTCCTGTCACTTGTCCATAATCAATTGTTTCTTCAGACATATCGTTACCTTCCTTGAAAACGTTTTATAGTTTTATTATATCACGACTTGAAGGAAAAACAAGATTTTTACCTATTTTTTAGAAAGCAATCTGTTTTTCAATTTCATTTTCAATTACTTATCATTTTATTCTTCAAAATCAAAGCCATACAAGGTTGCAAAGTAGTCCTCAGGGCGCTCTGCACGGCGGATTTGACGGGCTTTACCTTCTTCGGTATAGAGGATTTCCGCAGAACGAAGTTTGGCGTTGTACTGGTAACCCATTGAAAAACCGTGGGCACCTGTATCATGAATAACCAGCAAATCACCGATTTCTGTATGAGGCAGTTCGCGATTGACTGCAAATTTATCATTGTTTTCGCAGAGTGAGCCGACCACATCTACCACTTCAGCTAGTCCATCTGGATGGGTCACGTTAGTAATATGATGGTAGGCTCCGTACATAGCTGGACGCATGAGGTTGACTGCTGATGCATCCACACCGAGATAGGTACGGTAGGTTTCCTTCTTATGAGTGACTCTTGTGACTAAAGCTCCATGAGGGGCTAACATAAAACGACCCAATTCAGTAAAAATCTTAACCTGATCAAGACCTGCTGGCGTAAGAACCTCTTCATACACCTTACGAACTCCCTCACCAATCAAGGCGATATCGTTCGGCTCCTGCTCAGGACGATAATTGACACCAATACCGCCAGAAAGATTGATAAAGTCTAGCGAAATGCCCAACTTTTCTTTGATTTCAACAGCCAATTCAAAGAGCTGACGCGCCAACTCTGGATAATAGAGATGGGTCACGGTATTGGACGCTAGGAAGGAGTGAATCCCAAAAGTCTTGGCTCCTTTTTCCTTCAAGATAGCAAAAGCTTCAAAGAGCTGATCCTTGGTCATGCCAAACTTGGCTTCTCCAGGATTGTCCATGATGTCTGTTCCCAGTTCAAAAACGCCTCCAGGATTGTAACGACATGAGATGATTTCTGGAATGCCTGCTGCTCGCTCCAGATGTTCAATATCTTCAAAGGCATCCAAGTTAATGGTCGCACCCAATTCACGCGCATAGGCGTATTCCTTGTCTGGCGTGTTGTTAGAAGAGAATATAATCTCAGAACCAGAGAAATCCAGTTTATGACTCATCAAAAGCTCTACATAACTAGAGCAGTCCACACCACAGCCTTCCTCTTGGAGAATTTTTAAAATAGCTGGGGTTGGAGTAGCCTTAACTGCAAAATATTCCTTAAAGCCCTTGTTCCACGAAAATGCTTGGTTGACGGCTCTTGCCTTCTCACGAATCCCCTTCTCATCATACAAGTGAAAGGGAGTCGGGAACTCGGCAACAATCACTTCTAACTCTTCTCTATTGATAAATGGTGTTTTCATAAGCTTCCTTCTATTCTATTTGCAAAGAAAGGCTGGGACAATCGTTCCAACCTTTAGTTCTATCTCTTATTTATCTTCGTCAAAGATATTGCCAACCTCAACATCGATGGCTTGGTTCTTGACATCAATATTGGTAACCTTCAAGAGTGACTTATAGTCAAACTGCTTTTCACGTTCTTCTTGGGCATTGTCCGCAAAGACTGCGACACCAGCCAATTCTGAATCAAACTCACGCAAGAGACTAATCATCCCGTTGACAGTTCCGCCACCTTTCAAGAAGTCATCTACAATCAAGACACGGCTGCCTGCCTTAAGACTGCGTTTTGAAAGGAACATTTTCTCAATGCGGTCACCACTTGAACCGGATACATAGTTGACACTGACAGTTGAACCTTCGGTAATTTTCAAGTCACGGCGCACAATAACAAAAGGAACATTGAGGACATTGGCAACTGCATTTGCAAGTGGAACACCCTTGGTCGCTACTGTCATAACCGCGTCAATTTTTTGATCCATAAAGCTCTTGGCAATAATGCGGCCAATATTTTTCAAGATAGCTGGTGTGCTAAGCAAATCAGACAGGTAGATATAGCCACCTGGCAAGATACGGTCACTTTCTGACAACTTAGCACGCAAGTCCTCAACCATTTCCTTGGCATCATGGTTTGAGATTGATGGTGTGAAAATGACACCACCACCAGCACCAGTTACTGTCTGGATATGACCAATTTCGATTTCCTCAAAGGCGCGTTTGATAATGACGATATCCTCTGAGATAGATGATTTAGCAGATTCGTACTTTTCAGCAAAAGTATTGAGACTAGTTAGTTTATAAGGATGATTAATCAAATAGTTGGAAATGACAACCATCCGATCACTTCTTCTTAATTTCATTTCTATTTCCTATTCCATTTTTATTCAAAAAATCAAAAAGCAAACTAGAAAGCTGGTCGCTGGTGGTTCAAAACACTGTTTTGAGATTGTCGATAGAACTGACAAGGTCTGTAATATAACTACATATATACATACGACAAGGCGATGCTACCCTAGTTTGAAGAGATTTTTGAAGAGTATTCATTTTTGTCTTTTACTTATTATACCATATTCACATAAAAAAACGAACATTCTTATCCTAAAAAATGCTCATTTTTCTTAAATTATTAATCTAAATCTGGTTTATAGAAGGAACGATTATCCATAGCGAAGATTTTATTGGTCATCTCTCCTTTATCCACCAAAGCAAGAGCTGTTGACATCATCATCATGCTTGCATCCAGATTGTCAATCATATGGATAATCTCTGCTTCCATAATGCGTGGACGGACTGGGCTTCCATACTCAAGTAAGCCGTGGTGACTGAGGATGACATGACGAAGCAGAACGACTTCTTCCTTGGTATCATCGATACCGAGTTCCATCACTATCTTAGTAATTTCGCTATCAATTAGAGCAATATGCCCAAGGAGATTACCTCGTACTGTATACTCAGTCTGGTCTGGTCCAGTCAACTCGATGACCTTAGCCAAGTCATGCAGCATAATCCCCGCATAGAGCAGGCTCTTATTGAGCTGTGGATAGACTTCGCTAATGGCATCTGCCAAGCGCACCATGGTTGCCGTATGATAGGCCAAACCCGTTTCAAAGGCATGGTGGTTAGTCTTGGCAGCTGGATAGGAGTAAAATTCCTTATCATACTTGGTGTAGAGCTTTCGGACAATCCGTTGCCAAACAGGATTTTCAATTTTGAAAATCATTTGCGACATGTAGTCACGGATTTCCTTGACATCAACTGGTGACTTGACCTTAAAATCAGCTGGATCATTGGGTTCGCCAGGTTGAGGCAAGCGGAGGGTAATTTGATTGACTTGAGGGGTGTTGTTATAAACTTCTCGGCGACCTTTCATGTGGACAACCTTACCTGCAGTAAAGGCCTCAACGTTATGAGGTTGAGCATCCCAGAGCTTTCCATCAATCTCGCCACTATCATCTTGGAAGGTAAAAGCTAGGTAATTTTTCCCAGCGCGAGTTTGTCTCAGGTCAGCTGATTTGATTAGGTAAAAGCCTTCAAATAGCTCATCTTTTTTCATGTGACTAATCTTCATATTCTTCCTCATTTTCTTGAAAATGGAGTAGATCAAGCGCAGGCTCACCTTCTGATAACTCAATGTGACGGAGCGTCCGCTCGATAGCTGTGGTACGACGGTTTAATAATTCATCAATATTGCCAGAGGCATGTTGAAGATGTTTTTGTGCCTTGACCAGAATGCCACCAAACTTGCCAAACTCGGTCTTGACGCTGGCAAGAGTCTTACTGATATGATCGGCACTCTTTTGGATATTGAGAGTTTTGAATCCAACTGATAGGGAATTGAGGAGAGCTGACAGGGTACTTGGCCCTGCGACAATAATCTGCTCCTCCCGTCTCAAATCATCAAAGAAGACAGGATTGCGGACGATTTCTGAGTAGAGACCTTCTGTCGGAACAAACAAGACTCCAAAATTGGTCGTCCGAGGTGGTGCTATGTACTTGTTCCTGATATCCTTGGCAAAGCGCTTGACGCTTGCTAAAAGCGATTTACGACAGCGTTCGATCTCGTCCTTGTCACCAGCTTCATAGGCTTCTTCCAAGCGGTAATAATCTGCCAGTGGAAACTTGGAGTCAATCGGTAAGTAGACATATTCCAGGTCACCCTGTCCAGGCAGCTTGATGGCATACTCCACTCGTTCACTGGAGTTTTCAACCGTTGCATATTCTCGTTCGTACTGGGCAGGTGTCATGATGTCTTCGATGATTTGCCCCAGTTGCAATTCTCCAAGAATCCCTCGCGTCTTGGTTCCAGAGAGAACCTTGTTGAGGGTTCCGACATCGCGGGCAACTGTCTGCATTTCTCCAAGGCCACGATTGACCGACTCCAGTTGTTTGGAAACTGTCTCAAAGGAAGCCTGCAAGCGCGTCTGCAAGGTCTTTTCTAGTTTTTCCTCGACTGTTTGGCGCATTTGTTCCAAACGTTGCTCATTTGATTCCTGCAAGGCTTGGAGACGTTGGTCGGTCTTATCTCTGGTTTGAAGGAGATTCTCGTTCATCTCCTGTCTAACTTGAGTCAAGCCTTGGTGCAATTCCATTCGCACTTCTTGCAAACGGTCGCTGACAGCCACTTCCAGGTCTTTTTGATCCAACTGACTGGCTTGTCTGGCTTGTTCAAAACGGTAATCCAACTGGTCTGACAATTGATCTGCCTGATCCTCCAAGCTCTTGGCTAGATGTTTTTCCTGCTTATCCTGCCTTTGCCAAATCAGAAAAAGTCCAACTAGGTTGGCAATCAATAATAGAACAAGTAAACTTTCCATCCTACCTCCTGTCCTTGCTATGCAAGACAACTACATAGCCATCTGGGCAAGTCACCGACACTTCCCTATCTATATATTCGTTAGAAGCGTACATTTTTTTAAAGAAAAAATTGTCCTCTGTCAACTCATACTTGGCACCAAGAATAGTCAGCTGGCTATCCCGAACTGGCATAAAGGCTAGATAGTCATAGTCCGAGCGAGGTTCTAGCTGACTGGTCCCTTCTGGACAATAGGCAATCAAGTTTTGCCCATCCTCAATTTCTATTTGACGCATATAGGGTGCCAACTTAGGATTGCTAGGCAGAAAGACATTCGCCAACATATGGTCAATACGTCCACCCAAAGCACCGAAAATAGTGACCTCAGCCTGAGGATTTTTCTCAAAGATGGTTAAGAGAGCCAATTCCAGATCTGTATCATCCTTTTCTGGTCGGGCTTGGACAAAATACTGGGCACGTTTTTGAATCACCTGTCGCTCTTCTTCCGTCACAGAATCAAAATCTCCAACCGCTAGAGCGAGAGGCAAGTCTTCCTCCAAGACCCAGAGCGATCCTCGATCCACACCGACAAAAGCATCAAAATCCGTCCGATAATGTCCGCGGTCTCCGCCTGCAAAAACGGCAACCCTAGTCCAGTTGTTTTCTGAGAGTTTGTACTCGCTCATTGACATCTCCCTTAAAGACATAGGAACCTGCTACAAAAACGGTCGCACCAGCTTCTTTAGCTTGGGCAATAGTTTGATCATCAATCCCGCCATCCACTTCAATCTCAAAGTTCAAACCTTTTTCCTTACGAAGGGCAACCAACTCACGGACCTTATCCATGGTTTCAGGTAGAAAGGCTTGCCCACCAAAGCCTGGGTTAACTGTCATGACTAAAACTTGGTCAACTAGGTGAAGGACGTGCTTGATGGCTTCAACAGGCGTGCCAGGATTGATAACGACTGAAGGTTTAACTCCGAGTGAGCGAATTTTTTGGAGGGCGCCATGAATATGAGGCGTTGCTTCTACATGGATACTGATGATATCTGCTCCCGCACGCGCAAAGTCTTCTAAATGATGCTCAGGATTTGACACCATCAAGTGGCAATCGAAAACCATCTTGCTATGAGGTCGAAGACTCTCGACCACACCTGCACCAAAACTGATTTGTGGTACAAAGTGACCGTCCATAATATCGATATGGGCATATTCTGCCCCAGTTGCTTCTAGGCGTTTGATTTCACGTTCAAAGTTGGCATAATCTGCTGCCAGAATTGACGGAGCAATCTTGTATTGAGACATAGGTTTCTCCTTATTTTGGAATTTTTTTGCTGACCTTTTTATAGGTTTCTCTGCGATTTTCAATTTCGCTGAGAAATTGCAGGTAGTTGTCAAAACGGAAGGTTGCAATGGTACCCTCTTCAACAGCTGGCTTGACTGCACAAGACGGCTCATGGGTATGGGTACAAGTGCGGAATTTGCAGTCTCGACTGACACTAGCAATCTCTGGGAAGGCCTGATTGAGGTCTTCCACCGTTGATACTTCATAATCCAGTGATGAAAAACCTGGTGTGTCCGCGATTTTACCCCCATTGAGATTGTAAAAACTAACAGCTCGAGTAGTGTGGCGCCCGCGACCCAGACTGTCTGAAATTTCTCCTGTTTCAAGATTGAGATCTGGTGCGATTTTATTGAGAAGAGTTGACTTCCCAACACCTGTCTGCCCCATAAAGACTGTAACCTTGCCTGTTAACAAGGGCAGAAGTTCCTCTTTACTGGTCACAAAGTCATAGCCGATGTCACCATAGGTTTGTTGGTAAAAATCCAATTCTGACCTATCTTCCAACAAATCCATTTTGGAAATATAGACGATGGGATGGATGCCCTTGTGTTCCAAAAGAACCAAGAACCGATCCAGCAAATTGCTGTTAAAATCAGGTTCCTTGACGGACATGATTACTACAGCTTGGTCGATGTTGACAATGGGCGGACGAACCAGACTATTTTTTCGTTCATGAATCTTAAGGATATATCCCTCAGAGTTCTCCTCCGCAGAGAAATCTACCAAATCCCCAACGTAGGGAGTATGCCCTTTTTTACGGAAATTTCCACGCGCCCGTGTTTGATAAACCTGACCCTCACTCTCTACATAGTAGAACCCAGCCAAAGCTTTAATGATTTGTCCCTGCATCTTAGAGTCCTTGCCCTTTAAGTGCATCTGCTAGGCTGGCAAACTCTGCCAAGCTGAGAGCTTCCCCACGCACACTTGGTGACAAGCCTGCTTGGTCCAAAGCCTTGGTCAGCTTGTCCTTGACTTCTTCAGTCTTGCCAAAGTAACCTGTCAAGTTATTCCATAAGGTTTTACGGCGATGAGTGAAACTTGCCTTGGAAACCTTAAAGAAGAAGTTCTCGTCTCCCACTGCTACAGCTGGCTCTGGACGACGCACCATTTTCAAAATGGCTGAATCCACATTTGGCGCTGGCACAAAGACCGTACGAGGTACGATAAAGGCAACCTTGGCAGTCATGTAATACTGCACGGCGATTGACAAACTACCATATGCCTTGGTATTTGGTTGAGCCGAGATACGGTCTGCCACTTCCTTTTGCATCATGACCACAAACTCACTAAAAGGAATCCCACTCTCAATCAAGTGCATGAGAATAGGCGTTGTGATGTAGTAAGGCAAATTAGCCACTACCTTGATTGGCAGGTCAGGATTTTTAAAATTCTGGATATGTTGCGCCAAATCGACCTTGAGAATGTCCTCGTTAACCACTGTCACATTGTCAAAATCACGTAGGGTATTTGCCAAAATTGGCACTAAACGGTGGTCGATCTCAAAGGCCATGACTTGAGCTGCACGCTCAGCCAAAAACTCGGTCAAGGCACCAATACCTGGCCCGATTTCAATGACATTGACCTGGCCATCAATCTCAGCCGTATCCACAATTTTTTGTAGGATATTGGTGTCCGTCAAGAAATTTTGCCCGAAGGACTTTTTAAAGGTAAAACCGTGACGCTCCAGCACTGCCTTAGTCACGCTATAATCTGCAATTCTCATCTATTCTCTTTTCTATTATCTGTTACTACTATTGTAACACATTCCCCTTGTATTTTGGGGGTGAAAATCATACCAAAAAACTATCTTTCCTATTGAAGAAAGATAGTCTTGGAAATCTTTAAAAGTGACCTTAGCGGTTCTCTCGAAACATACGTTCAAAAAAATCAGCTTCTTGATAACTTCGATTTTCAGGTAGGGTCAAATCTACATCCTCCTCCACATCGTCCACTGTCAGTTCAACCGTTTGAGGTAAATTTTTCAAACGATAATGCTTTTGTCTTTGCCCTTCAATGCTAGCAAAATCAAGCAAATAGCCATTCACTCGGATTTGAACTAAAAGAAGATGATTGGTCATATTTTCCATGATGAGAATATCTTCTAAACCACCTCTGGCACTAGGATAATCAGATACCCTGCGAATACGGATTTTTTCACACATGAGCAAGCTCCCTCATATCAATAATTTCATCGGCCTTATTCCAGACTAGGGGATTATGGGTCGCAATGATGATCATTCGATTTTCATCTTTCAAGCCCACCAAGAGATTCATAACCTCCTCTGAATTTTCAGGATCAAGAGCTGCTGTCGGTTCATCTGCCAAAATCAAGGGTGGATTTTTCAAAATAGTCTTCGCAAGGGCAACTCGTTGGGCCTCTCCCCCAGATAAAGTATAAATTTTTTGTTCCAAATCCAAATATCCTAGATTAACCTTTTCTAAAGCCTCCACTTGCCTTTCCAAACGCTCGACTTTTGAGATTTTCTGACCAACAAAGCCCAAATCCAAATTCTCTTTGATTGATTGGTTTTCTAAGAGGCCAAAATTTTGAAAGAGATAGCCCATCTGGTCTCGAAAATACTCACGAGTGGGTATGGTTTTTAAATCTTTCCCCTGATAGAGAACCCTTCCTCCATCTATCTTTTCTAGTTTGCCTAAGATATTCAGCAGCGTCGTCTTTCCGCTTCCACTCTTTCCGATTAAGGCATAGACCTTGCCCTTCTCCAGCTTGAGATTTAAACCAGAGAAAATCGCTCGGTCATTAAATTTCTTTTCCAATCCTTGAATATCAATCATCTTATTTTCCTTTCAATACTGCCATGCTACCAGCTTCTTCCTTTTTATCCTGCCTTACTAAAATCAAGAGGGCGTTAAGCGTAAACAAAGCTACAACTAAAGCGCTGATCAAGCTATCTCCTGTCAAAACACTAGATAGGATTAGGCCAAGCAAGAGAACTCCTCCTTGCGCCAGTAAGTACTTGCCATGAAGCTCATAAATTGTCATACCAGAAAGACGTTTAATCATAAGCTCCCGTCTAAACTGCTCAAAATAGAGAAGATTCATGGAATCAAATAACAAGATAGCCGTAGACAGGGTCAAAATCGTCCCAATAAGGAGAGAGTAAAACTCCACCCGTTTGTCATTTAGTACCTTGGCAAAAAATAGCTGGCTTTTTACCAAGTAAGAGACCTTGTGATACAGACCTTGCTCTTTTAGAGCGGTAATGCTGTCTCCATATCGATCTAGTTTCAAGGCACTATTAGCCGTAGTTCCCCACAACATCCCTGCAACAGGTCTTGTTCCAGTCGCTTGCGGCGTTAGAACTACAATAATCGGATCTTTTAGGTACTGACGTGTTGTCTTGTACCCATCATTATAGAGGAAACGTTCCTGTCCTGTTTCTGTAAAAGCTAGCCTTAACTGTGGAAGGTAGTGTTTCTGACTCGTCGCCTCTACACTTTCAGATGAAAATCTTTGCAGGTAATCTGTAAACAATCCTTGGTAGTAGGCAGACTGCTCTCGCAAGCTCTCAGGCAAGATCAGCCCAAACTCTCCCTCAGACAAGTTTTGCATCTTATCCATAAACTCTGAAGAAACGGTAATCTTTTCTTCTATCAGATAGCGCGGTGAGACATAGATAACATTCCCTGACGGTGTGTAGTCACTGAGACGATTGCCATCTAAGTCCACTTCTGCTCCATCTGAGAAATTGTCAACATTGCTCATAATATAAAAAGAGTCTGTATTAGCTAACCGTTCTTCAGTAAATGTCTGCCACTCACGATTATCCTTACGCATTCCTTCTTCATCGGCAAATGCACTAGACCAACCAAAGGATAGACGGTAACGGTCTGAGGACTGGCTCCATTTATCGCTAGCTTTCTCCATCTCCTGCATTTCACGGTAGTGGGGTAGGAGAGTAGTCGCACTCGAACCGACCACCAATACAGCTAAGAGTTGCCCCATCATCATCAATGTCATCATACGTTTGAGAGGGAGTTTCCCTTTCAATAGATCCACCAGACTATTTTCCTGTAAACCAAGTAGATAGACGACACTTAGTAAGGTAGAAATCCCGGCCAAGGTCAATCCATAAAGTAGAAGAGCAATGATGACCAGTTGCACCGTTGCCATAAACAAGGCACCTTGATACCAGAGAATCCCCAATCCCAAAAGACTGGATACCAGCACTGAGCAGATAAGCTGTCTCATATCTTCTAATACTGGTCTGAGAGCCACTCCAAACAAGCTCTCACCAGCGATTAAGCGAATCCCTGCCTGACGAAGGGACTTGATCCGATAAATCAGGGTCAGACTCATAAAAGTCAGCAGAAAAATAGCTAGACTCAGTAGCCCCATTGGGGTAGCAGACAAGAGGACGACCATCGAAAATGCCTCTGTTCTATTCGAGACAACACCATTATAACCAAGTTCTTGCAGGGCGGTCTGTAAGCTCACTCCATCCAAACTTCCTGATACAATCAAGTAAGACCCTAATAAATCACTCGTTTCTACACTCTCCTTGGAGGAAATGGTCAAACCTTCTGGAAGCTCTCCCTGACCATAAGTGGCATAGGTAAAGCGTGTTTCTCCAGCTTCATTTGGCTCAACAATCCGACGAGCGATGAGACTATTGTGCTCTACCGCCAAGTGACTCAAAGCCTCTGTCAGTTTTTCTCGATCAGCTACTGATTGGTCTAGCCCAGTACCCATCACATCAACAGAGGGATAGTTACCAAATAAAATCTCTTCTCGATGATCAACGGAATTTATCACCATATAAAGCGATACCAATACCATTGAAATCAAAATAAATAAACGTTTCATCACTTCCTCCAAAAAGTTACTTGGTCACCTGCTAGAGAGATGACCAAGTAAAGCATTGTTATCAACTCACCCAGAAATGTTTTTACTTTCTCGTGTATAATTTTTAATAATCATAATAAAAGCTTACTTGCTCGCCCCACGCAGTACGAATCCAAGCTCGAGATGTTCCTCCTGCATCAGCATATCCCTTATCAGATGAACTATTCCATCTGCTAGAAACTGTTGAACTATGGTATTTTGAGGGGTGATAGTAGTTTGAGTAAGCACCTCCGTTAGCCGAACCATACGTCCAGACACCACCGCCTGGATACTTAACCGCGGCCGATACTACTGCTACTCCTCCACCTAATGTTGCTGCAAGACTCGCTACAAGGGCTAATTTTTTAACTGTTTGTTTCATATTGATACTCCTCTATTTTTTATTATATCATAAATATTTATTATATATTGTCTATTTTCTATTCAAGTAAAACTAAGTCATGGATCATAGACCTTTTCAAAGCAACACCTCATGGTATCCTCTCCTTATTTTTCTAATTTAGTCTATCAAGTTGTATTTATTATATGTTATGAATAAATTTTTTGAGACTAAGTAGACATAACTAAATTTTATTTAAACCACCAAGTAACTAAATAAAATAAACTAAAAAAGTTCATACTGTAATCTCCTTTCACGTTTTAATTGATTATAAATTATTTTTAAATAAACTCAAAGGACATCAATGTCCTTAAAATCTAACTATTTCATATTATTTTTGGCTCATATCTAAAAAAAACAGCTCTAAAAACGAACTTTAGAACTGTTTTGATGCGAGAACAAGGACATTTTTGTCATTGCTTCACGATATTTATAAATATTTTTTTAAATCTTCTTGCCATTGTTTCTCCAACATAGTAACTAAATAAGAATTTTCTATTATATCAGCAAATAGCTTCGATTTCTGATAGAACTGTTCGGCAGATACATAATCATTGTTTATTATTAGAGATAATTTCCACTCCAACATCAATATAATTGGTTTCTTCTGGAAATCTTGTGTTTTTTCCATTATATGATTAAGGCTAAAGATATAAGATTCTAGTGAATCATAAGACGACAAATTATCCAAACAGGCTAGACCCGAAAACAAAGTGTTACTTAAAGCAAACAGATATTCTGGTGCAATCAATTCTACATGATTTGTCAAACGAACTAAAAACGAATGAATTCTGTTAATTTCTTCAATCTGATTTTGACCTTGTTTTATCTTTGTAAGCACTATAGCAAAATATAAGTTGATAACTTCTAATTCATTTATCAAAAACAATTCCTTATCGTAAATTGTTGTAAAATAATCGTCCAGTACGGTTTCCCCATATTCTGGTCGTCCGCTTCGAATAACATCTATCGTTGCTCTAGTAGCTTCAAACCATACTTTTTCCTCATTAGGAAGTTGCTCATAAAATAAATCCTCTATCTCTTCCAAACATGCTTCTTTCTTATCATACTCCTCTTCTTTACCATAGATTGGTTCACGTAAAATCTGGTATTTCAATTCTAAATAAGCAGGAGGAAGAGCTGAAAAATCCGGCATAAGGCTATAAGCTGGAACTCCTAGCCGGCGAGCAATATAGTCTAACTTGGGCAAACTCGGTTGCGAAGCTCCACTTTCAATTCGCGACAGTTGACGAACTGTCAGTTCTTGCTCATCTCCACAAAAATCTGGACGACTAATTCCTTTTTCTATCCGAATCTCTTTAATTTTTTGACCAATTAACATCAGACGCCTCCTCTTCTACCTGCTTCGAAAAATACTGTGAAACTTAAAAAATTGTAACGGCTACATCTTTCCTACTCATAAGATTTCATAGCTTCTTCCACTTCCGCCAAGGTAACCCCAAACAACTCTAGGCGTTTGAGGAGTTGCTTGCCGTTGGAATAGCCGATTCGGAGAGCCTCTCCTAGATATTCTCTGCGCTTACGGCTATCTGCCCCTGCTAGAAAACCAAGGCGAATCAAGTCGCTACGACTGATGTCAAACTGACTCTCCTGTTCAAATTGTTCTGTCACCTGAGCTAGAGCCATTTTCAAATCTTCATAGCTGGCATGCTCAATTCCCAGGGAACGGCCTTTGGTTTTGGACTTGGGAACAGCTTCATCTCGCTTGAGAAAGGCATGTTGCACTGTTGGAATAGCCGTCATAATCATGCGGCGAATCCGCTCCCCATTAAAATCTGGGTCTGTAAAGACAATGACTCCATGACGTTGGTGCAGGCGCTGAATCCGCTCTATATCCTGGTCATTGATGGCAGAACCTCGAGTCTCATAGGTCTCTACCTCGAAATAACGTTTGAGATTGGCCGTATCATCGCGACCTTCGACCACGATAACTTGGGAAATTTTTTCTTTCATTACTTGCTGTCCAATCCAAAAATTCGTTCTGCATTTGCAGTCGTTGCTGCCGCTAGCTCTTCTGTCGTCATGCCACGCAAATCCGCGATAAAGTCCACCACATAGCGAGTATAGGCTGTTTTGTTTTCGCGACCACGCTTGGGTACAGGAGCCAAGTAAGGAGCATCCGTCTCCACCAAAATCTTATCCAAAGGTAACTCTTTAGCTGCTTCTTGGATGTCAGTTGCCTTCTTAAAAGTCACCACTCCTGAGAAGGAAATGGTCATACCAAGCGCGACAAACTTCTCTGCCCATTCAAGAGTTCCTGAGAAAGAATGCATGATACCACCACGAGGACCAACACCCTCGCTCTTGATAATCTCATAGGTATCTTCCAGCGCATCACGGGTATGGACAACAAAAGGTAAATTCAAGTCCTTAGATAGCTGGATCTGACTGCGAAAAACCTGTTCCTGCACCTCTTTTGGCGCTGTCATCCAGTGGTAGTCTAAGCCAATCTCACCCAAGGCAACTACCTTTGGGTGCTTGAGCTTGTCAAGCAAGTAGGCTTCAACCTCCTCTGTGTAGGTTCCAGCTTCTGTCGGATGCCAACCGATTGTCGCATAGAGCTGGTCATACTCATCTACCAACTCCAAAGCACGCTCAATCGTCGGTTCATCAAAACCAACAATATTCATCTGTGTCACACCCATCTCAGCAGCCAAGGTAATTTCTTCTGCCTCACGACCTGCAAATTCTTCTACATTCAAGTGTGTATGTGTATCAAAAATCATCTCTTCTAACCTCGTTTTCTATCTACTATTATAGCAAAAAAGAGGAGGGGCACCCAATTTTTCTGTTTCCCTCCTCTCTTCAATAGAGATCTATTCTGCTATCTTTTCTATCCGATATTGCCCATCTTCTATTCCACAGTTAGAGACAGAAGAGACTGGCTAGATTGATAGAATATCCCTATTCAGCTAATACTCTTCGAAAATCAAATTCAAACCGTGTCAACGTCGCCTTGCCGTACTCAAGTACAGCCTGCGGCTAGTTTCCTAGTTTGCTCTTTGATTTTCATTGAGTATAAAGTATGTGATTATCTTGGGTTCTCTCTTCTCTCACCCATCACTAGGATTGATGATTTCTCCAAATCCCCCTTATAATCTAACTTTAAGTAGAGAATATAACTTTCTAGCTGTCCTATTTTCTACGTCTAGCTTTTCTTCCTAGCAAAGCAAAACCACTGGTTGCCGCCACTAGACCAAGACTAGCAAGTGCTGCACTTGATGCTGAACCTGTGTTAGGTAATTGTTTTCTAGCAGGTGACTGGTAGGTAACATCTTGCATTGTTCCTGCAGTTGCTTGCGGTGCACTTGTTGCCTGAGGAGCAGCATTAGGAGCCACTGGTCTCTTAGGAACTGTAACCATGGCAATGGCTTGCACTCCAATCGTTTCTGCTTCCTTCACATCTTCCACAGTTTTCGCATTTTCAATCTCTTTGAGAGCCGCTTGTTTTTCTGCTTCCACTCTTGCTAAAAGTTCTGCTTTTTCTTTATCAGAAAGCGGTGAGCCTTTGATTTCATCCTGCTTGTCCTTGGCAGCTTTCTCAATGGCATTTTTAGCTGATTCTTTTTCAGTAGCCAATTGCTTAGAAGCTTGTGATTGAGCTGGATTTTGTGAACCTGTGTTAGCTTGTCCGCCTGCCTGGCTACCACCGCCTGCATTCGCATTAGCATCTGAGCTTCCAGTATTGCCTCCATTATCTCCACCTGGTGTAGTTTCTGGCTTATACTCTGGTGTAGCTTCTTGAGTTACAGATTCACCTTTCGCAGATTGTTGAACTGTATCTTTTCCTAGAATCGTCACTACTGAACCATCTGGGAATGTGATTGTTGCTGTACCATCTCCAGCTACAGTGATTGTCGCTCCGTCTAATGCTGAACCATTTGCTTGTAAAATAGCAACCTTAACTTTTTCTTTTTCTTCATCTGTTAAATGAGTTATATCTTTTACATCTACTCTTTGAGCAGGCGCTTTAACAGTTGATTTTTCAGCAGTCGGTTTAGTGCTATCTTGTGCTTTTGGATCTTGTGCTACCAATTGATTTCCTGGAATTGTAATAGCTGAACCATCTTTAAAGACGATTGTCGCTGTGCCATCTCCAGCTACTTCAACTTTAACATCGCTTCCGAATCTGTTAGCATCTACTACTGCTTTTTTAACAGCTTCTTTTTCTGCATCTGTTAATCTTGTAGCTTCTGCTACTTTTGTAGGGTTAGCTGGGATGATTACTTTTGTCTTCTCTGCGATTGTTGGTTGCTCTTGTGTTGGAGTTTCCTCTTTTTGAACTACTAGACTGGTTCCTGGAATTGTATTGACTGAACCATCTGAGTATGTCAATGTCGCTGTTCCGTCTTTAGATACCTTAACATCTGTCGCCGCTGGATTTGCTTGTTTCACTTTCGTAGCTACTGCAGCTTGTTCCTCAGGTGTTAAGCTATGAGCATTTCCAACTTCTGTAGTTGCTGGCACCACTGCTGGGTTTTGCGCAGCTTGTGTTGAAGCTTCATTGTCAGTATCTTTGGCTACTACTAGACTGGTTCCTGGAATTGTGTTTACTGAACCATCTCCATATGTTAGCGTTGCTGTTCCATCTTTAGATACCTTAACATCTGTCGCCGCTGGATTTGCTTCTTTAACCTTAGCTGCTACAGTATCTTGCTCCGTCTGTGTCAAGTTGTGAGTATTTTCAACAGGTACAAAGTTTCCTGGAACTTGCGCTGGGTTCTTCTCTGCATCTGTCTGAACTTTTGGAGTTTCTTGTTTGCTTCCTTTTTCAACAAGTTTATCCCCTGTTATTGTGTCTACAGATTTATCTGGATAGGTGATGACTACTGTTCCATCAGGTCTTACTTCTACCGTAGTTCCTGCTGGGAAGTTGTTCGCTTCCTCAACCGCTTTTTTAACCGTAGCTTGTTCTGCAGGTGTTAACTTCGTAGTATTTCCTACTTGTGTTTTTCCTGGGATAACCGGCTCGGTTCTTGACGCGATTGTTCCTGTCTCTTTGTTAGCTGGCGCTACTAATTTATCTTTTGAAATCGTATCGCTTGAACCATCTTTATATGTGATAACAGCTGTTCCATCTGGTTTTACTTCTACTGTTGTTCCATCTGGGAATGTGTTCGCACCTTCGATGTTTTGACGAACTTGTTCTCTTTCTTCATCTGAAAGTTTTGCTGGATTTTCCACTTCCACTTTGTTTTCAGGAACTTTCGGTTCGAATTTAGATGCAATAGAGCCCTCTGGTTGAACTTCATTTATCTTATGAATACCAGCTTCTTTCGCCGCATTGATTTCATCTTTAGATTGACCTTTGTTGATGTCTTCAATCGCTTTATCTTTGGCCTTATTGATTTCTTCGATAGCTTTTTGTTTCGCTTCGTCTGATAAATCTTTATTGTTCTTGATTTCGTCAATGCGTTTTTGAGCTTCTTCTAGTATTTCAGCTTTTGCTTTCGCTTTTTCTTCATCAAGGTTTGTTACATCTGGTTTCTTAACTTCTGTATCTGATTTCGGATTATATTTTTCAATATTTTCTTTTGCTTGATCTGCAATTTGTTTAGCTGTTCCTGCTGATGATGCTTCGTCAATAGCTTTGTTAGCATCTTCTTTGGCTTTATTGATTGCTTCTTCAGCTTTTTGTTTTTGCTCTTCAGTTAAACCTGTATCTTTCTTGATTTCATCAAGTTTTTTCTTAGCAGCGTCTTCTACTTGTTTTTTAGCGTCTTCTTTCGCCTTAGCAAGATCATTATCTTTATCAGCTGTGCCTAAGGAATCAACTACTTCAACCGATACTTTTACAGTTACTTTGCTACCATCCGCTAGGGTTACTTCCACCTCTGCTTCTTTAGTTCCCGCTTCTGTTGTAGTTGGTTTAAAAGTGATTTTCGCTGTTAGTCCATCAGCTAGTGCTAATTGTTTTAGGATTTCTTCGTCTGTTAAGCCTTTGCCTTTTTCAACAGTTGCTTTTCCTGATACTAAAGCAGTTTGTAAGTCTAACTCTGGTTTGAAGATACTTGTTGATTGCCCTTTAGCAGTTTGTACTACTACATCTTCTTTTGGTAGATTTCCGTTTGGAGTCTCAACATTTCCTTGATCATCAACCTTGACATCGTCCTTGTTTAAGCCTGGATTTGCTTCAACAATAGCTTTCTTAACATCTTCTTTTTCTTTGTCTGTTAAGTTATTCGAATCTTTAACTCCTACAGGTGTGACAGGTTTCTTCAAAGCTGGTGTTACTACATCTTTTGCTGGTAAATTACCTTGTGGTGTTTCAACATTGCCTTGACCATCAACCTTAACATCATCCTTGTTTAAGCCTGGATTTGCAGCTACAACAGCATCCTTAACAGCGTCTTTTTCTGCTTCTGTTAAGTTTTTAGGATCTTTAACTTCTACAGGTGTGACAGGTTTCTTCAAGGCTGGAGTTACAACTTCTCCTGCTAGTAAATTACCTCTTGGCGTTTCAACATTGCCTTGACCATCAACCTTGACATCGTCCTTGTTTAAGCCTGGATTTGCAGCTACAACAGCATCCTTAACAGCGTCTTTTTCTGCATCTGATAAGTTATTGACATCTTTAACAGGGACAAGTTTTGTCGGTTTCTTCAAAGCTGGTGTCACTACATCTTCTGCTGGTAAGTTGCCTTTTGGTGTTTCAACATTGCCTTGATCATCAACGTTAATTTTATCTTTTTTATCCGCTAAATCAGGATTATTTTTAATAATCTCTTCTACAATCTTAGATTTTTCTGGTTCTGTCAGTTTAGATGGATTGACGACTTCAACTGGGGTTGTTGGTTTCTTCAAGGTAGAAGTTACAACATCTTTTGCTGGTAAGTTACCTTGTGGTGTTGTGACATTTCCTTGATCGTCAACTTTGACTTTATCTTCAGTTAAACCTGGATTTGCCTCTACAACAGCTTTCTTAACCGCTTCTTTTTCTTTAACTGTTAAGCTATTTGGATTTTCTACTTCAACAAGTTTATTTGGTTTATTTAAAACTGTCGTTACAACATCTTCTTTTGGTAGATTTCCTTTTGGAGTTGTTACACTGCCATCAGGATTTACTGTAACATCACCTTTGTTTAAGCCTGGATTTGCAGCTGCGACAGCATCCTTAATGTCCTCTTTTTCTTTTTCTGTTAAAGCATTAGGATTTCCAACTACAACTGGTGTTGTTGGTTTCTTCAGGGCTGGAGTTACTACATCTTTTGCAAGTAATTTATCGCCATTTTTAGTTGTTACATTACCTTTGTCATCGACTGTAATATCATCTTTGCTTAGACCAGGATTTGCGTTAGCTACAGCTTCTTTCACTTTTTCCTTTTCATCATTTGTTAAATGATTTGGATCAGCTACTACGACTGGTGTCGCTGGTTTGTTTAATGCTTGAAAAACAACTTTTTCTGCTTCCAAGTAACCTTTAGGAGAAGCTACATCTCCCTTATCACTCACATAGACTTCAGATTCTTCTAGTTGAGGGTTAGTCGCCACAATCGCTTTTTTAACAGCTTCTTTCTCTTCATCTGTTAAATGATTGACATCTGTAACTTTAACCTTTTCTTTTGGTGGAGTTAACTTTCTCTTAGCTGTTTCTGTAATATCTTGTGGAGTATGAACAGCAGCAATTTCTTGTCTACCTTTTTCTGTTGCCGATGCTATATCTTCTGGTGAAGTTGCATTATTGATGTTTTCTTCGTGTTTTGCTTTAAGATCAGCAACTTGTTTCTTCAATGCTTCTTTTTCTTTTTTAGATAATGCATTGTCTTCATCAATTTCAGCTTTTTCAGCATCTGCAGCTTTTGTTAGATCAGCTTTTGCTTTTTCCTTATCGGTTGCTTTTCTTACAGGTACTTCGATTTCATCTTTTGATCCGTCACCATAAGTAACTTCTACTACAACTACTTTCTTACCTACATTTGCACCTGTTCCTTCCACAATTTCTCCGTCATTTTTGACTTGTTTGTCTGTCGGTTGTGGTTGGTCTTTTGGTACTTCTACAGCATCTGTAATAGCTTTTTTATCTGCTTCCGCTACTTTTTTATCTGTAGCCGGATCGACACTTACTGGTACTTCTCCTGCTGTAACTGTTGGAGTTGATTTATCCGCATCTGTTTGGTGTACTGCATCGATTGCTTTCTTACCGTCTTCTGTTGCTTTCGCTACTTCGTCAGTTGTTCCAGTTTTATCGATGTTTTCTTCTTGAGCTTTCTTAACCTTATCTACTTCTGCTTTCTTATCTGCTTTTTGTTGATCTGTTAAGCCTTTATCTGCTTCAATTTCTGCTTTTTCTTTGTTAGCTGCTTCTGTTAAGTCCGCTTTTGCTTTCTCTTTAGCTTTGTCTAATGCTTTTTCTGTTTCAGTTTTCGCTTCTACAGTCTTAGATGCTGGAAGTTCATTTTGTGATTTATCAGAATAAGTTACAATTACTTTCCCTGTATTGTCTACTGAAATTTGATCATCAGTTAAGTTTGCGTTTGCTTTCTTAACAGCTGCTTTAACTGCTGCTTTTTCATCTTCTGATAAATTAGACACATCATTAACTTTAACTTTTTCTGGATCATTTAGTGGAGATTTTGCAGCATCAGTTCCTTCTACTGGTACGTCAACTGTTTTTTCTACACCGTTGCGTGTTACTGTTACTGGTACGACTTTCTTACCATCTTTTTCAGCAATAGTTCCGTATTTTACTGTATCAGTAGCTTTAAGTGCTTCTCCGTTCGCTGTTACTTTTTCTTTTACTTTCGCTTCATCTTCTGCTGTTAAGCTTTCTCCTGCTACTGGTACTTTTGAAATTTTAGCTGGTTTTGTTTCGTCTTTTACAGCTAATGTTAACTCTTCCGCTTTCTTAGTTACTTCTACATTGATTGTTTTTGATACACCATCACGTGTTACTATTACTGATACAACTTTCTTACCATTTTTATCTGCAATAGCTCCGTACGTTACTGTATCAGTAGCTTTAAGTGCTTCTCCGTTCGCTGTTACTTTAGCTTTTACTGCATCTTTATCGGCTTGTTCTGTTAAGCTTTCTCCTACTTTAGGTACAACAGATATTTTTGCTGCTCCATCTTTCACTGCTAAAGTGAAGTCTTCTGCTTGTCCTGCCAATTCAGCTCGTGCTTTCTGTAATTTATCTAACGCAGCATCAATACTTTCTTGTGATGCCCCATCATCAGCTAACACTGTTTTTGCTTCATTCAGAGCTTTGTCATACTCATCTTGTTTTGCCTTTGTATCTTTAAGATAAGCTGTTGACTTGTGAACTTCAGCCTCTTTATTTACTTCTGCTTGTAAAGCTGCTTTTGAAACTGGTTTAGCGACTTCTTCACCTGTTAGATTTTTAATAGCTTCTTTCAATTTATCAATTAAGCTATCTACTTCTGAAGCGTCAGCCTCTTTTCCTGTTTCTTTATTTGCTACAGCATCAGCATTAGTCAATGCAGTATCAAATGATGTCTTTGTTCCTGATATAGCGTTTGTATATTTATTAGTCTTCTTCACATCATTAGCTTTCGTTACTAATTGTTGCAGAGAATCCATCTTAGCATCTAAACCTTGAGCTTTTGTTACAACATCCTCAATCTCTTCTTTATCAGTAGCATCTTTAACTTGTTCAATTAAGTCTGCTTTTTGCGCGTTATTCAAGTGAGGTAGGTTTGTTATTGTTTCTATCGCTTTATTACGAGTTGCTTTTGCCTCTGCATCTTTAATAATATTATCTAATTGATTTTTTGATGTTGCAGCTTCAATTTGTTTTTTATATTCCGTCTTATCTGCTTCTGATAATCCAGGAATTTGGTCTATTTTTTTCTTATACTCATCTTTTAAAGCATCTGCTTTTTGTTTTTCTTTCTCTTTGTCTTTAGAAGCTTTTTGATTTTTAGCATTTTCGACAATCTTTTCTACTGCATCTGTTGAACCTGCGGCTTGGATTTGTTCCTTATAGTTATCTGCTGTTGGATTTGTTAAATCATCTTTGATTTTTTCGATTTCAGCTTTGGCTTGTTTCTTAGCTTCTTCTAAGTTTTTAGCATCTACGTCTCGACCGATTTGATCTAATAATTTTTTCGTATATTCTAAAGCTGAATCAGAACTTCCATCTGCTGGATCTGTAATTTCTTGATTATTAACACTATCAAGGAATGTTTTCTTTTCAGCATCCGTTAAATACTTGGCTGAGTTAATTTTATCTTTTACTTGACGTTTTTTAGCTTCAAGCCCTGCTTCATTTTCTGAATTTTTAGCGATTGCTCTATTTACAACATCATTGATGTTATCTTGAGTCATCTTAGATGCTAATTCATCTTTAAAAGCTTGTTTTTCTTTTGGTGATAAGTACGTTAGATGGTCAATGGCTTGTTTAGCTTTTTCAATAGCTTCAGCAGCACTAAATTCTTTTGCAGGTTTTTGTTTGAATAAATCACCTTTAGGGATAATCATTCCTGTTGGACTATCATCCGAAGCATGTGTTATAAATCCTTTTCCATAATCAGAAGCTCTATTTTTAGAAACATCAATATATTTATCAACAAAAGATTGAGAGGTTCCCTCTGTTTTAACACTTTTAATAACTTGAATCATTTGGGAATTAGAAGAATCCCGTCTAGTTTCAATCTCCATCCCATTGATTTCATAAAATTTTGCCAACGCAGCTGCTATCTCTGTGTCTTCGATATTATCAATATTTTTTACAGGGTATGGATTCTTCTTATATGTATAATCTCCCACGCTTCCATTAGTTGTTTCATTATTATCAATTTGTGGTTTTTCATAGACAAGTGATGTTCCAGGAATAGTATCTTTTGAACCGTCTAGGTAGGTAATCGTTGCTGTACCGTCATTTCCAATTACAATACTATTTTCTCCATCTTTAAGATTATCTTTAAACTTATTATTAGAAGTCACTGGGATAGCTGAACTAATATTATCTTCGTTTGCTTTTAAGATTTTACTTTTAATATCAGCTTTTTCAGTTTTTGTTAATTCTTGAGCATTTACTACACCTGTACGTTGCGGCACTTTAACTTCGAATAATTCACTATCCTGATATAAAACCGGAACTTCTACTGTTAGAGTTTTGAAGTGAGTTACCAACGATCCTCCATGACCAACTTTAACCCCAGCACCAAATTCTAATACTAGTTTTCCATTCTTCAATGTAGGATCTACCACTTTATAAGTTGCTTTAATAGTAGCAGTTGGATCAGCTGCTTTTTGCCAGTCAGAATACATAGACTTGGTATTGTCTCTGAAGGATTGATAAATCCCTTGTTCACTCGGACTTCCCTCTATATTGTCTCCGATACGACGCCAAAACATAGTATTAAGGTCACCGCGATAAGTGCGCCCCTCCTCACCGGTCGCATCATTATATCGTTCCCATTTTGTAGGATCCCCAACACCAAGTTTGTCTGCCATTTCCTTATTTTGATAACGTGATCCGACACTATTCGAAAAAGAAACCCATCCTTGTTCGCCTGACCAACTTGTAATTGTTCTTCCTGTCTTATCTGTATTTAGATTATATAAAGTGATTGTTTTAGGTTCTGAAACTCCCACCGGGGTGGTAAACCAAAAATCTGGACGTCCACCTCCGTAGTTATTCAAAGCTTCAGTTCCATAACCACCATTATATTTATAGGTAACTGTTACGTAAGGGTTTGTTTTAGAATACTCTGACCAGTCTATTTCAATTCCAATTTCTTGGTCTACATTTACTTTATCATAAACCCCACTTCCGCCAGCTTCAAAAGGATTATCCCCTTGATTGGCATACAAAGTAGTAACATTTCCTCCTTTTTGATCTCTGAAAGTTGATATAGCAGCTTCTACAGGTTGCACCGTCCCAGCAGCCCCAACTAAAGATGCCCCTATCAAACACGACGCTGCTCCAAAGCTAAACTTTCTAATCGAAAATTTTTCTACACGCTGCCACATCTGCTTGGAGCGTTTCTGCGTTCTCTTATACTTCATTCTTTGATCTCCATTTTTTATTTTTATTTCTTCTTATTCAAAAAGCTGATGCACTATAATAAAACTTTATTATAATATATCTACTTTAGGTGATAAGAATATACGTACATTATAGCATAAAATCCCCCCCCCCGTCCACTTTTAGCCTCATTTTTACTTTAATTAAAATATATAGAAATTTACCCTATTTGGTATCGTTTTGTCACTAATCCCTTATACAGATTTATAAATTTTAATCGATTCTCATTCAAAAACATAAAACAAGTCATTCTAGCTATCTGAAGCCCTATCCACTCCATTTACTTCATCAAAAACAAAAAATAACGAAAAGACCCTACCAGAACCAAAATTGTCTAGCAAGGTCTTTTTCTAAATCCAGTCACTATGCTTATACTCTTCGAAAATCAAATTCAAACCACGTCAGCTTCATCTTGCCGTACTCAAGTACAGCCTGTGGCTAGCTTTCTAGTTTGCTCTTTGATTTTCATTGAGTATTAACTAAAAAGCATGACTAGAAATTTTATTGAATATGGTTAGCCAAATCTTCCTGAGCTTTTTTATTTGACTCAGCTTTTTCTTTTAGCCATTTTTCATAGAGTTCCTGGTACTGTTTCGCAGTTACTGGCTCTTTTTGCAGTTCAACATATTTGTAGTTATCAGCATCTCCTTTGTGCCCAACGAACGAGAAGGCTCCTGTGAACGGTACAGTCTTACGGAAGATTGGGTTGGCTCCACCACTTTGAACTGGTAGGAAGAGGGCGCTGTCAGTCAACCAAGCTTGGACTTCAGCAAATTTTTCATAACGAGCCTGAGTATTTTCAACTTCGCTATCTGCTTCATCTAGTAACTTCTTGTAAGCAGAAAGTCCAATTTTTTCTTTTACCTCATTATCTTTTCCAGCAGTGAACCCAATATTGTTAAGCTGTGAACCTGACTCTGGATCCAAGAGATCAAGATAAGTTTTCGGATCTGAGTAATCTCCGCTCCAACCTGAAATATCAATGTCATAGTCCTTTTGTTCAGCTGTATCTGCAAAGAATGTAGCTTGATCCTTCTCGTCTGGAGAAAGTTGAATCACGTCAATCACAACGTTGTCCGCCCCAAGGGTTTCTTCCACTGTCTGCTTAAAGGAACTTGCTTGTTGCACATCTAACTTGGCCGTCTGGTCAACCGGCATATCCAAATGAATTGGGAAGGTCACACCTTCTGCTTGCAAGGTTTCTTTAGCTTTAGCAAATGCTGCCTTGGCTTTTCCAGCATCCAAAAAGGCAGGTTGCGCATCATTCAAATTGATATTCGACCACTCTGTACCATAGTTAATAATCTTTTCATTGACAACATCTCCAAAGTTTTTACCACTGATTTGGACAAAATCACTTGGGATAAGCGTGTTACGCAAGATACGGTCTGCGCCATCTTCACCATTTGTCTGCGCTGCATAAGCATGACGGTCAAAGGCAAAGTTGACAGCCTGACGGAAATCCTTATTTTGCATGGCCGCAAGTGAATCTGTCTTTTCCTTATCAGACTGTTTCATGGTCTGCTTGTAGCTTTGACGATTGACGTTAAAAAGATAATAGAAGGTAATTGAGTTTTGTGGTGTGTAGGTGATTTTGTCCTCATTCCCTTTTTTCAACTGATTAAACACTGAACTTGTCGGGAAGATACGACCGTCCGAGTAGTTCCCTTCCAAAAATCCTCTCGCCAAACTATCTTGGTCAGAACCGTCAAAGAAAGAGAGCTTCACTTTCTCAATTTTCACATTGTCCTTATCCCAGTAATTAGGGTTTTTATCAAATTCAATCAAAGATTTTGATGAGAAAGATTTAAACAAGTAAGGACCATTTGACAAGATACTGGATGGTGTTACACTACCAAAGTCATCCCCCTTAGATTTCAAAAAAGCCTCATTTACCGGACTCAAAATGCCCCCAGTAGTCTTAGAATTCCAGTAAGATTCCGGCTTATTCAAAGTATATTGAAGAGTATAGTCATCCACTGCCTTAACACCAACAGTCTCAAAGTCAGATGTTTCCCCCTCAACATAGTCTGCGAGGCCCTTGATAGAGTCTTGGACCAAATACAAGTTTTCAGCCTTTTTATCAGCTGCATACTTGAGACCTGTCACAAAGTCATGAGCCGTTACATCCGCATACTCTTCGCCCTCTGAAGTGTACCATTTCGCCCCCTGACGGATTTTATAAGTGTAGGTCAAACCATCTTTTGACACTGTCCATGACTCAGCCATAGATGGAATGAGATTACCATACTGATCATTTTCTAACAAGCCATCAATCAGGTTGGTCGTGATACTTGAAGTAGAACCACGCGTTGACGTAATGTAGTCCAAGGTATCAGGATTACTAGTAAATACATAAGAGTAGGTTTTCTCAGCATTACTTGATTGGGAAGACCCACATGCCGCTAGAGCTAGACCTGCTGTCAAAGCCATAGCTCCAAAAAGCATAACTTTTGATTTCTTCATGATTATTCTCCATTTTTTACAGTATGTGAAATATTATACACCATTTGAGGGAAAATATAAAGTCTTTTGAACTTTTTTACAAAAATAAAAATCAGTAGACTCGAGTTCCTACTGATTTTTGTTATGGTTCGTTTGGATTATGCAGCCAAAACTTTGCGTCCTTTACGACGACGAGCTGCCAATACGCGACGACCGTTTTTAGTTGACATACGGTTACGGAATCCGTGTTTGCGCGCACGACGAAGTTTACTTGGTTGATAAGTACGTTTCACGATGAATACCTCCTCATAGATTTTGTATTCGTTTAGCCGGCTATAAAGTGATCAGTTACTAAACATACTTTACTATTCTATCTGATTCTTTCACTTTTGTCAATAGCTCAAGGCAAATGTTTACTGCTTTTTGGCGCTTTTTCGAATGTAAGCCCTATCTACGATACTGTTTCAAGAAACGAGTCATCTTTTCTTGGATTTGGGCTAGTTCATCAACACGAGGAAGGTAAACGATACGGAAGTGGTCTGGTTCTTTCCAGTTAAAGCCTCGACCATGAACCAAGAGAACCTTTTCCTGCTTCAAGAAATCAAGGACAAACTGCTCATCATCATCGATACGGTACATATTGCGGTCGATTTTAGGGAAGATATAGAGTCCCGCCTTGGGTTTAACCGCAGACAAACCTGGAATCTCTTGAATGGCATTGTAGATGAAATTTCTTTGCTCGTAAATTCGTCCACCAGGAAGGAGCAATTCATCCACTGACTGGTGCCCACCTAGTGATGTTTGTACGACTTGCTGGGCCAAAACGTTAGAGCAAAGACGCATATTGGACAGCATATTGAGCCCTTCGATATAGCCTTTAACATGAGTCTTAGGTCCAGACAAGACCATCCAACCCACACGGAAACCAGCAATACGATGAGATTTTGACAAACCATTCATGCTGACACAGAAGACATCTGGTGCCAGGCTCGCCACAGGCGTATGCACATGTCCATCCATGACCATGCGGTCGTAAATTTCATCCGCAAAGATAATCAAATCGTTTTGACGGGCAATCTCAATAATTTCCAGCAAGAGTTCTTTAGGATAAAGGGCTCCAGTTGGGTTGTTTGGATTGATAAGGACGATTGCCTTGGTATTGGAAGTGATTTTTGACTTGATATCGTCAATATCTGGGTACCATTCTGCAGCTTCATCACAGATATAGTGAACGGCATTTCCCCCAGCTAGGCTGACAGCTGCTGTCCAGAGAGGATAGTCTGGCATTGGTACCAAGACCTCATCTCCATTGTCCAAAAGCCCCTGCATGGACATGACAATCAGCTCACTGACACCATTTCCAAGGTAAATATCATCAATATCCACATTGGGGAATTTCTTCAACTGGCAATACTGCATGATAGCCTTACGGGCTGAGAAAATCCCTTTGGAGTCAGAATATCCTTCACTATCCCGCGCATTCATAATCAAGTCATGAATGACTTCGTCTGGCGCTGTAAAACCAAATTCTGCTGGATTTCCTGTATTCAGACGTAAAATCTTTTCTCCGTTTGCTCGCATCCGCATGGCTTCTTCCAAAACAGGACCACGGATATCATAAGCAACATGCTCTAACTTACTAGACTTGTTATATTCTTTCATCTTGTTTCCTCAATTCATCAGGATAGTAACATTATACCACTAGAAAGAGAATGCGACAAGTTTACTGAAATGTGTTACTAAAATCCTACAGAAGAAAAACCTCACTAAAAGCGAGGTCAAGACAGGGGAGATAGCAGGTGTTTTGCCAAAAAAACATCACATACCAAAAGATAAACCTAGAAAAAGCAGGCCTAAAAAGGAGTCATAGAGAAGATTAAACATGAGGAAAAGCCCCCATATCATCAAGTAACCCCAACGCCCACTTCGTTTTGCAACTAGGAATAAGATTAGATGGTAGAGTACATGAAAGACTAAAAATCCAATAAAACCTGGATAAAGAAACGGTACCAGACTCTCTAATTGCCAGATCATGATCACTTCTAGCAAGACTGAAACTAGGATGATTCCATAATAAAGGAAATTTGATGTTTGAAAAGAGTTTTTCATCATTCTCCCTCCCTTCACTTCTTTCCTGCTATCCTTTCTTTTATTTTATCATATATTTATATAGATTTTAAGCGCTAATATTCTTTTGAAAAATACTTTTTTTGCTTTACTTCTATAGTGAAAAGGTTTACAATTATAGTAAGAAAATTTCAGGAGGTTTCATTATGGCACAACGTTACCAAAATATCATGGTCGCAATCGATGGTTCTAAGGAAGCGGACTTAGCTTTTGTCAAGGGAGTTCATTCTGCTCTACGAAACGACGCTAAACTCACCATCGCACATGTCATTGACACACGCGCTCTCCAAAGCGTATCCACCTTTGATGCTGAAGTTTACGAAGAACTCCAAGTCGACGCTGAAAGTCTGATGAAAGAGTACGAAAAACGTGCTAAAGATGCTGGGGTAGCAGATGTTCATATCGTCATTGAAATGGGAAATCCAAAGACCCTACTGGCACGTACTATTCCCGATGCTGAAGAAGTAGACCTCATCCTCGTTGGCGCAACTGGTCTCAACGCCTTTGAACGCCTCTTGGTCGGCTCTTCATCTGAATACATCCTCCGCCATGCTAAGGTCGATTTGCTGGTGGTGAGAGAACAAGAAAAAACTTTGTAATCACGAAGAAAAGGAGCCAAAAGCTCCTTTTTGTTTACTGTTTATACTAATTCAAACCACATCAACGTCGACTTGCCGTAGGTATGTTACTGACTTCGTCAGTTTCATCTGCAACCTCAAAA
>NZ_VMMX01000018.1:29695-38584 GCF_013277415.1 Streptococcus sp. 68
TTTCATTGAGTATTATTTCTCTCTTTATGGCGTTCGTAAGCCTTGAGCTGGCGCTGCAGTTCCTTTTTAATAGCAGGTTCTGGAGCATATTTTTCTTCCCAATCATCTGGTTTTAAGATTTTGTGGGTCACTGGATCAAAATGAGCCTTGCCATCTGGGAAAATTTTCCCCATATTAGCCTGATGGACAATATCAAAAATACGCTCTGGGTCCACCCCCATCAAGACAAAACTACCGTAGGTAAAGTAAAGCGTGTCAATCAGGGCATCTACCTGACCTATCAAATCTTGCTGAGCAGGAGTCTTCTTAGCTACTTTATCTGCCGCCTTATCAAGAGCTTGATGAAGTTGCGATAGAGCTTGACCAAAGTCCTCTTCAGAAGTGCTGGCAGCTCGAACAAACTCCACCAATTCTTCTATTTTAAAACCAGCCCTGTGGGTTGCACCTTCTAAATCCCAAGCTCGAGGTTCTTCTTGGGTCCGTTCATCCATCATGTGGTGGAAGGTCTTGACCTTATTGAAATGATAGTCACGGCTGACAAAGACTTTTTCTGAGGCCAGAACACCAAAATGTTCCAGGGCCTTGTGGATTCCATCTTGCTGATTGCTGGTAGTGATGTGCTTGGCAACTTCCTTGACACTGCTACTACCATTTCCCATAGCAACCGACATACCGACACCAGCCAGCATTTCTAAGTCGTTATCTGAGTCACCAAAGGCCATGACTTGGTTAAGATCAAAACCATATTCTTTCCCAACTCGTCTAATGCCTTCCAATTTAGAGTTTCCTTGATTGATAACATCCGCTGCAAAAGGATTGCTACGTGTCAATTTCAAGTCTTCAAAATCAGCTGCCGCCTTCTCAGATTCTTCTGGCGTCATCAGCATCAAAACTTGGTAGATAGGCTGATTCATCAGGTGAAGCAGGTCTTCTTCCTTTTGGGGAACAACCTTGCTGACCATGCGATTAAAAGACTGACTCACTGTTCGGGTTAAAACAGAGGGAACGAAGCGACTGATTCGTTGGGAAAAAGAACCCAGACCAAAAGACATGATTTTAGAACCCAGCATGGCATCCTTGGTCCCTAGGGCAATCTCCTTGCCCTCTTTTTTAGCATAAGCAATTAGATGGCGCAAATGTAACTTGGAAATAGGGCTCGTGAACAAGACTCTGTCTTTATTAAAGATATACTGGCCATTGTAGGTTACCGCAAAATCCAGATCCAAATCGTCCATCAATTCCTTAACAAAAAAAGGTCCTCGCCCTGTCGCTACGCCAACTAGTACCCCTTGCTCTTTGACAATCTTAATCGCGTCCTTAGTGGATTTCAAAACACTCTTGCGATCGTTGACCAAGGTTCCATCGATATCAAAAAAAACAGCTTTGACTTCCATCCTATCCCAATCTCCCCTTTTGTGATACAATGATTATACCACATTTCAGAAAGAGTGAGTAAATCATGCCTAAGAAAATCCTTGTTTTACATACAGGTGGGACTATTTCCATGCAGGCCGATGCTTCTGGCGCTGTTGTGACGAGTTCAGATAATCCCATGAACCATGTGTCCAACCCACTTGAAGGAATCCAAGTCCACGCCTTGGACTTTTTTAACCTGCCAAGCCCCCATATCAAACCCAAGCATATGCTGGCCCTCTACCAAAAAATCAAAGAGGAAGCTGCTAACTACGACGGTGTAGTGATCACACACGGAACCGATACTTTAGAGGAAACAGCCTATTTCCTTGATACCATGGAAGTTCCCCATATGCCTATCGTTCTAACAGGGGCCATGCGCAGCTCCAATGAACTCGGTAGTGACGGTGTTTATAACTATCTGAGTGCTTTACGGGTGGCTAGTGATGACAAGGCTGCTGACAAAGGAGTTTTGGTCGTTATGAACGATGAAATCCACGCTGCCAAGTATGTTACCAAAACACATACGACCAACGTCGGCACCTTCCAGACCCCAACACATGGCCCCCTCGGTCTGATTATGAAACAGGAAATTCTCTACTTTAAAACAGCTGAACCTCGTGTTCGCTTTGACCTGGATCACATACAAGGATTAGTCCCTATCATCTCTGCTTATGCTGGTATGACAGATGAGCTGATTGATATGCTGGATTTGGAACAATTGGACGGTTTGATTATCCAAGCCTTCGGAGCTGGTAATATTCCCAAAGAAACGGCTCAAAAATTAGAAAGCCTTCTGCAAAAAGGAATCCCAGTCGCTCTGGTTTCCCGATGCTTTAACGGTATCGCAGAACCTGTCTATGCCTATCAGGGTGGGGGCGTACAGTTGCAAAAGGCAGGTGTTTTCTTTGTCAAAGAACTCAACGCCCAAAAAGCCCGCTTGAAACTCCTCATTGCCCTCAATGCCGGACTAAAAGGGCAGGCTTTGAAAGACTATATGGAAGGCTAATACTCTTCGAAAATCTCTTCAAACCACGTCAGCTTCCATCTGCAACCTCAAAGCAGTGCCTTGAGCTGACTTCGTCACTTCTATCTACAACCTCAAAGCAGTGTGTTGCGCAGCCTTTAACCAGCCGCCTAGTCCGCTCTGTGGTATTCATTAAGTCAACATCTCTTGTTTAAGAGCACAAAATCAGGAAATCTTCTCGATTCCCTGATTTTTTCTATTTACGTTTTCGTGTTGAGCGACGTTCTGTCAAACCATGAGGTAAGAGAACTTCACGTTCTTCCAACTCTTCCTTATGCATAATCTTAGTCAACATACGCATACTAATGGCACCAAGGTCATAAAGAGGTTGGGCAATCGTTGTCAAGTTTGGACGGGTAAAGCGTGAGATTTGTGAATCATCACTAGTAATAATTTCAAACTCTTCTGGTACTGACACACCCTTATCAGCAAGGCCGTTCAAGACTCCTGCTGCCAACTCATCACCTGTCACAACTGCTGCAGTTGCATTTGATGAAATCAAACGCTCTGCCAAGGCGTAACCATCATCATAGCTATATTTAGATTCAAATACCAAACCTTCACTATAAGCGATTCCTGCTTTTTTCAAGGCTTCCTTGTAGCCAACCAAACGAACCTTACCATTGATGTCATCCACTAGCGGACCGCTAACGAAAGCAATACGTTCATTTTCTTTAGCAAGGTAACTCACTGCATCAATCGTTGCTTGCTTATAGTCAATATTGACACTTGGCAACTGGTGCTCAACATCGACAGTTCCTGCGAGAACAATCGGAGTACGTGAACGCGAAAATTCTGAGCGAATTTTATCTGTCAAGTGATAACCCATAAAGATAATGCCATCTACCTGCTTTGAAAAGAGGGTATTGACAACAGAAACTTCTTTCTCGTTATCTTCATCGCTATTAGCTAAGACAATATTGTACTTGTACATTTCTGCAATATCATCAATCCCCTTAGCCAAACTCGAAAAATAACCATTGGTAATATTTGGAATCACGACACCGACAGTGGTTGTCTTTTTACTTGCAAGACCACGCGCAACTGCATTTGGACGATAATCCAAACGATCAATTACCTCTAGCACTTTTTTACGGGTATTCTCTTTTACATTTTTATTGCCATTGACCACACGGCTGACCGTCGCCATGGAAACACCTGCTTCACGAGCGACATCATAAATGGTTACTGTATCATCTGCATTCATTCCTTTTCCTGCCCTTTCTATCCCACACATTCTTTTACAAGTAGAGGCACCGATTGAAACTCTATATCTACTTACAAAAGTGAAGATGTGAAAATTTCGTTTTCATGTTTCTACTTATTCCATTCTATCACTAATTGTAAACACTTTCAAGTGTTTTTTGAAGATTGATTGAAAAAATTTCATAGAAAGCCTAGGTTTAGCTCTTGCTACCACCTTAGAGTAAACAAAAAGGAGGAAACTAAGCCCTCCTCTAGTTACAAATTGTTTGATTGAATCACTTCAATTTTAGCACATAATGGTTTTAGAGTTATAATAGTATCACAACCAACCAGATTCTTTCGCGATATTAGCTGCCTCTGTTCGATTACCTGCATCTAGTTTCGAAAGAATATTGGTGACATAGTTTCGGACGGTTCCGTTGGATAAATAAAGTTGATCTGCAATTTCTTGGTTAGACAAGCCTTGAGCAATTCCCTTTAAAACAGCAATCTCTTGTTCTGTCAACGGATTGGGATGCGTCATCACCACTTCCATCAATTCAGGCGAATACTCCTTGCGCCCTTCGAGGACGGTGTGCAAGGTTTGCATGAGCTCTGCAATGTTTCTTTCTTTTAATACATAAGCATCTACTCCAGCCTTGACCGCACGTTCAAAATACCCAGGACGCTTGAAGGTCGTCACCACAACCACCTTTGTTTCTAGATTTTCTGCTCGTATCCACTCCAAAACTTCAAGACCTGTCTTAACAGGCATTTCTACGTCAAGGATGGCTATATCTACAGACTCCTTTTCTAATAGTTGGATTGCTTCTTGCCCATTCTTGGCTTGTAAGACAGACTCTACATCTGCTTGAAAGGCAAGCAACTGGCACATGGCATCTCGCAACATACTTTGATCTTCTGCGACTAATACTTTCATCTTAGTTTCTCTCCTTATAAGGTAGTCGAACTTGCACTTCCGTTGGATGTTTCTGACTGATTACACTTACTTCTCCTGAAAATGGAGAAACACGATCTCGGACTGTATGGAGCTCATCTCCTTTTAGAAAAGCAAAGCCGCAGCCATCATCACTTACTGTTAAAATGAGTTCCTTCTCTGTCCGTTCTAATTTTAAGTAAGCTTTAGACGCTTTGGCATGTTTGATGATATTGGTCACTAACTCAAGCAAAATCATGGAAGCCATTGACTCCAATTCTTGAGTAAGGCTAGCAGTATCTAGTTGGTTATCCGTTTCCACCTCAATTCCAGCAATTTCTAACATCTTTTTCACAGTCTCTAGTTCGGATGTCAAAGTTCTAGACTTAAGATTTTCCACAATGGTTCGCACTTCATTCATGGAATCCTTGCTGATCTGGTGAATTTCTTTTAATTCCTTTTCCACCTGTGGATAAGCCTCCATCTGAAATAACTGCAAGGCTAAATCTGTCTTGACACTCAACATAGCAAAGGTATGCCCCAGACTATCATGCAAATCTTGACCGATACGACTGCGTTCATTTTCAGTAAGCAATAGATTTATCTGGGCATTTTGCTTAGCCTGTGCTTCTTTCAAATCCTCCACAATCCGAATCCGAACCAAGCCAAAAGTCATTAAATCGACAAAAGCAAGAATTACAAGTAGATAGAATAGAAACTCAACTTCGATTCTCTGAAAAATCAACAGTTGGCCCACAACAAGGACTTGAGCAAGAAGAAAAGTCCAGACATGTAAAGACTTTAAACCACCTACGCTGAAATGATAACTTAAGAGATTGGATAGGAAAAAGAAAAACCAGATATAATTAACAGCAACAAAGGCAGTATTCCCAACTACATAAGTCAGCATGAGGCCCCAATATAGCCAAGATAGGCGCTGGCTCTTAGTTGTTAAAACACCCAAATACGCCACTACAAATAGAATATCAATCAATAAATGCCAGGCAGAAAGCCACCCAGTCACTACAGGTAGGATGGGGAAAATCATAAAAATTAAACTGGCCCAAAACATATAGTGTATGCTTTTCAGTCTTTCAAGCATTAAGCATTCTCCTTATGACCTTGAAGGTAAATGGTCAAACCAAACAAAACTGCTGAAAAAACAAGTAGATAAACTGTGGCTGATAGATTGATGCTACCCTCGTTTAAGAAGGTCTTGAGCAACTCCATCAACTGATAAGTTGGTAGGCACTTCCCGATTGCTTGCATCCAGTCTGGAAATAAAGAGATGGGCATCCAGAGTCCACCTAAAACAGCCAAACCTAGATAGAGAAGATTGCCCACGACAGACATCAGCTGACTAGAAGGCAAGAGTGTCAAGGTCAAGCCAAGCGCTACAAAAGCTACACTTCCTACTATCAGCAAGAGCGTAGCCCCAATCCAGCTTCCTAAAGGCATATCCACACCTCTGACCAAGTGCCCAACTGAGAAAACAACCAGGATTGAGACCAGATAATCAACCATCATACTTGTTATCTTTGATAGATAATATTCTACCATATTTACCGGAGTATGGCGCAATGTTTTCTGCCAGTTGTTGATTTTATCTGTATGTAAAACAGCTGGGAATGAGAAGATAGCTGTCGACATCATGGAAAAGGCAGTCATAGAGATAAGGTAATCACGCATAAAATTCGCGGGTCCACCTGGTGTATCCTGCTACATGCCAGAAAAGAATAGATAGAATGCTGTCGGCATCCCTACTGATAATAAATAATAGACTGATTGCCGTTTGGTCAATAGAAATTCTATCTTATTTAATGCTAGCCACTGTTTCATCTTAGTCATCTCCCTTCTGCGTTTCTTCAAAGATTGTATCCAACAAACTACGATTATTAACTTCAATTTCTTGTATGCTACATCCTGCTTGAACTAACAGTTCCCAGAAAGCATTTGCATCTCGTGTGACTACTTGCAAAGCATCTTGTTTTTGTGACCAGTTTTCAACTAAATTTGACTGCTCTACGACTTCCTTGTAAGCTAGAGGAAGGATAAAGTGCTTTTCTGTCTCTTCACTACGCATAGCTAGAGGCGTCGTGTCTCGAATCAACTCTCCCTTATTTAAAACCAAAATCCGATCAGCTGTATGCTCTACTTCTTCGATATAATGGGACGAATAGAGAATGGTGACTCCCTGCGCTTTTAGGTCCTGAACAATTTCCCAAAAACGTTGACGAGTTGAGGTATCCATAGTAGCAGTTGGCTCATCTAAAAAGACAAGCTTTGGTCGCCCAATTAAGGTCAAGACAAAAGAGAAAAGACGCTTTTGTCCACCTGATAATTTTTCTGCGAATTGCTCTTTTTGTTGCTTATCAAACTGTAATAGTTGATCGACTTCCTGATTACTCAAATGATTTGGATAGATACGTTGAAAGAAAGCAATCAACTCTTTTACCTTTAGTTTTTGAACGATTGCATTCTCTTGAGGGAGGTAGGATCTTGTATAGTCTAACTTAGAACTCGTCACTGGCAAGCCTTGGATAGATACTTGTCCACTGGTGACCAGTTTATCTCCAAGCAAACAGTCCAAGAGTGTGGTCTTCCCAGCACCATTGGGCCCAATCAAGGCGACGCATTCACCTTCAGCTACCTCAAAGGAAATATCCTTCAAAATAGCCTTGCTCTTGATGTTTTTATTTAGGCTTTCTACCTTAATCATGTTCATGATATTCTCCTTTCAGCCACTCCTTTCCCATAGGAAAGGCGATTAAAATCATAAATCCTAGTCCCCAGGCACCACGGATGAATTGGTGAAGGAAGGCTTGATCAAACCAACCTGTAAACATTTCTACCAACCATACCACTAGTGATAGGCCGATAAAGAAATAGATGCTCCCTCTCTTCATTCCTCAAGCTCCTTTTTCACATCTGAGACTAATTTCAAACCTTCTCTAACAAGCCAAGACATCATTCCAAAGCCAGCAAATAACTCCCAAGGAAAATGATAGAAATCTTCATCCAATCCTGAGAACATGAGATAGGTCATAACTCCTGCTGCTACTAAACTCATTGCGACAATTACTTTATGTTTCATTTTTTCTTCCTCCCTTTCATACTTCAATTATAGTCTTTTGAAGTTAGCGGAGCTAGATACTTCTGTCACTCGTAAATATGACAAATGTCATAAAAAATTCTGTTCAAAACAAGCAAGATACACTATACAATAAAACACAATTAGAAAAATCTAAGGCAACTTCCTCAAAAGAGATATCAAACCCAATTCACACCATAATGTAAACTAATACTTATTTAAAATTAAAAAGAGTAGAAATTTTTATCAGACCAACACATATATTATACGTTAAACAAAACCCTTCTATTGCTTTCTTAAAAATTTATAAGAGTTATAAAATCTGTTAAATTTCAATTTATGTACCTAAACTACAGTATTCATTGAACAAATCAGGAAACACAAAAGTATACGCAATCAAAATGAATTACTGAAATAAAAAAAAGAGAGAAGCAAACTGATTCTCTCTTAATGTATATAATATCTAGTTAAAACAAAAAAGATACGCTTACGTATCTCTGTAATGTATCGGGAAGACAGGATTCGAACCTGCGACACCTTGGTCCCAAACCAAGTACTCTACCAAGCTGAGCTACTTCCCGAGTTAAATAGAAAAATGCACCCTAGAGGAGTCGAACCTCTAACCGCCTGATTCGTAGTCAGGTACTCTATCCAGTTGAGCTAAGGGTGCTCATTAGTTTATGCCGAGGACCGGAATCGAACCGGTACGATCGTTACCAATCGCAGGATTTTAAGTCCTGTGCGTCTGCCAGTTCCGCCACCCCGGCCTCTCTAAGCGAACGACGGGATTCGAACCCGCGACCCCCACCTTGGCAAGGTGGTGTTCTACCACTGAACTACGTTCGCACTGTTTTCTTCTATCTAAAAATGCCGGCTACATGACTTGAACACGCGACCCTCTGATTACAAATCAGATGCTCTACCAACTGAGCTAAGCCGGCTCATTTATTATATCTTAATGCGGGTTAAGGGACTTGAACCCCCACGCCGTTAAGCGCCAGATCCTAAATCTGGTGCGTCTGCCAATTCCGCCAAACCCGCAGATATGACCCGTACTGGGCTCGAACCAGTGACCCATTGATTAAAAGTCAATTGCTCTACCAACTGAGCTAACGAGTCTAAAATAACTTCCGTTATTCTAACGGTCCCGACGGGAATCGAACCCGCGATCTTCGCCGTGACAGGGCGACGTGATAACCGCTACACTACGGGACCTTTGGGAGTTAACGGGATCGA
>NZ_VMMX01000019.1:0-2881 GCF_013277415.1 Streptococcus sp. 68
AAGTGACAAAGACCTTTGAAAACTGAACAAGACGAACCAATGTGCAGGGCACTACAACTAAGGTTGTAGTACTGAACAATGAAAAAACAATAAATCTGTCAGTGACAGAAATGAGTGAGAACTCAAACTTTTAATGAGAGTTTGATCCTGGCTCAGGACGAACGCTGGCGGCGTGCCTAATACATGCAAGTAGAACGCTGAAGGAGGAGCTTGCTTCTCTGGATGAGTTGCGAACGGGTGAGTAACGCGTAGGTAACCTGCCTGGTAGCGGGGGATAACTATTGGAAACGATAGCTAATACCGCATAAGAGTAGATGTTACATGACATTTGCTTAAAAGGTGCAATTGCATCACTACCAGATGGACCTGCGTTGTATTAGCTAGTTGGTGGGGTAACGGCTCACCAAGGCGACGATACATAGCCGACCTGAGAGGGTGATCGGCCACACTGGGACTGAGACACGGCCCAGACTCCTACGGGAGGCAGCAGTAGGGAATCTTCGGCAATGGACGGAAGTCTGACCGAGCAACGCCGCGTGAGTGAAGAAGGTTTTCGGATCGTAAAGCTCTGTTGTAAGAGAAGAACGAGTGTGAGAGTGGAAAGTTCACACTGTGACGGTATCTTACCAGAAAGGGACGGCTAACTACGTGCCAGCAGCCGCGGTAATACGTAGGTCCCGAGCGTTGTCCGGATTTATTGGGCGTAAAGCGAGCGCAGGCGGTTAGATAAGTCTGAAGTTAAAGGCTGTGGCTTAACCATAGTACGCTTTGGAAACTGTTTAACTTGAGTGCAAGAGGGGAGAGTGGAATTCCATGTGTAGCGGTGAAATGCGTAGATATATGGAGGAACACCGGTGGCGAAAGCGGCTCTCTGGCTTGTAACTGACGCTGAGGCTCGAAAGCGTGGGGAGCAAACAGGATTAGATACCCTGGTAGTCCACGCCGTAAACGATGAGTGCTAGGTGTTAGACCCTTTCCGGGGTTTAGTGCCGTAGCTAACGCATTAAGCACTCCGCCTGGGGAGTACGACCGCAAGGTTGAAACTCAAAGGAATTGACGGGGGCCCGCACAAGCGGTGGAGCATGTGGTTTAATTCGAAGCAACGCGAAGAACCTTACCAGGTCTTGACATCCCTCTGACCGCTCTAGAGATAGAGCTTTCCTTCGGGACAGAGGTGACAGGTGGTGCATGGTTGTCGTCAGCTCGTGTCGTGAGATGTTGGGTTAAGTCCCGCAACGAGCGCAACCCCTATTGTTAGTTGCCATCATTCAGTTGGGCACTCTAGCGAGACTGCCGGTAATAAACCGGAGGAAGGTGGGGATGACGTCAAATCATCATGCCCCTTATGACCTGGGCTACACACGTGCTACAATGGCTGGTACAACGAGTCGCAAGCCGGTGACGGCAAGCTAATCTCTTAAAGCCAGTCTCAGTTCGGATTGTAGGCTGCAACTCGCCTACATGAAGTCGGAATCGCTAGTAATCGCGGATCAGCACGCCGCGGTGAATACGTTCCCGGGCCTTGTACACACCGCCCGTCACACCACGAGAGTTTGTAACACCCGAAGTCGGTGAGGTAACCGTAAGGAGCCAGCCGCCTAAGGTGGGATAGATGATTGGGGTGAAGTCGTAACAAGGTAGCCGTATCGGAAGGTGCGGCTGGATCACCTCCTTTCTAAGGATAAGGAACTGCGCATTGGTCTTGTTTAGTCTTGAGAGGTCTTGTGGGGCCTTAGCTCAGCTGGGAGAGCGCCTGCTTTGCACGCAGGAGGTCAGCGGTTCGATCCCGCTAGGCTCCATTGGTGAGAGATCACCAAGTAATGCACATTGAAAATTGAATATCTATATCAAATAGTAACAAGAAAATAAACCGAAAACGCTGTAGTATTAATAAGAGTTTATGACTGAAAGGTCAAAAAATAAGGTTAAGTTAATAAGGGCGCACGGTGGATGCCTTGGCACTAGGAGCCGAAGAAGGACGTGACAAACGACGATATGCCTTGGGTAGCTGTAAGTAAGCGATGATCCAGGGATTTCCGAATGGGGGAACCCAACAGGTACTACCTGTTACCCGCATCTGTTAAGGATGTGAGGAGGAAGACGCAGTGAACTGAAACATCTAAGTAGCTGCAGGAAGAGAAAGCAAAAGCGATTGCCTTAGTAGCGGCGAGCGAAACGGCAGGAGGGCAAACCGAAGAGTTTACTCTTCGGGGTTGTAGGACTGCAATGTGGACTCAAAGATTATAGAAGAATGATTTGGGAAGATCAGCCAAAGAGAGTAATAGCCTCGTATTTAAAATAGTCTTTGTACCTAGCAGTATCCTGAGTACGGCGGGACACGTGAAATCCCGTCGGAATCTGGGAGGACCATCTCCCAACCCTAAATACTCCCTAGTGACCGATAGTGAACCAGTACCGTGAGGGAAAGGTGAAAAGCACCCCGGGAGGGGAGTGAAATAGAACCTGAAACCGTGTGCCTACAACAAGTTCGAGCCCGTTAATGGGTGAGAGCGTGCCTTTTGTAGAATGAACCGGCGAGTTACGTTATGATGCGAGGTTAAGTTGAAGAGACGGAGCCGTAGGGAAACCGAGTCTGAATAGGGCAAATTAGTATCATGACGTAGACCCGAAACCATGTGACCTACCCATGAGCAGGTTGAAGGTGCGGTAAGACGCACTGGAGGACCGAACCAGGGCACGTTGAAAAGTGCTTGGATGACTTGTGGGTAGCGGAGAAATTCCAAACGAACTTGGAGATAGCTGGTTCTCTCCGAAATAGCTTTAGGGCTAGCGTCGACATTAGAGATTCTTGGAGGTAGAGCACTGTTTGGGTGAGGGGTCCATCCCGGATTACCAATCTCAGATAAACTCCGAATGCCAA
>NZ_VMMX01000002.1 GCF_013277415.1 Streptococcus sp. 68
GCACTACATCTTATACGGTGACCCCTGAGAACGGTGATGTTACACCAAGTACTTCAGAATATAAAAATTCGTCTAAATTGACTAATACAAATAACACAAATAAACCAAACGACGTTAATGTTGAAGGTGAGATTCAGACAGGTGATAATTCTCGAACTAACTTGACTGGCAAAAAAGTTTTACCAAACACAGGTGGATCTGACTCAGTTGCTATGAATTTGTTAGGTGCGTTAACACTCACTTCTGTTCTTGGTTTGGCTGCGACTAAACGCAAAACGGAAGATAATTAATCTTTAAAGAGATACCTTTGGGCTCTTTGTCAACTGTAGTGGGTTGAAGAAAAGCTATGATCGAGAAAGGACAAATTTCGTCCTTTCTTTTTTGATGTTCAGAGCGATAAAAATCCGTTTTTTGAAGTTTTCAAAGTTCCGAAAACCAAAGGCATTGCGCTTGATAAGTTTGATAAGATTATTGGTTGCTTCCAGTTTGGCGTTTGAATAGGAGAATTGAAGAGCGTTGACGATTTTCTCTTTGTTCTTTAGAAAGGTTTTAAAGACAGTCTGAAAAAGAGGATGAACCTTCTTTAGATTGTCTTCAATGAGACCGAAAAATTTGTCAGCTTCCTTATTCTGAAAGTGAGAAAGCAAGAGCTGATAGAGCTGATAGTGGTGTTTCAAGTCTTCTGAATAGCTCAAAAGCTTGTCTAGGATTTCTTTATTGGTTAAGTGCATACGAAAAGTAGGGCGATAAAAACGCTTATCACTGAGTTTACGACTATCCTGTTGAATGAGCTTCCAGTAGCGCTTGATAGCCTTGTATTCATGGGATTTTCGCTCAAATTGATTCATGTTTTGTATAAATCTTATGGGACTTTTTTCTACAACAAAATAGGCTCCATAATATCCATAGGAGATTTACCCATTACAAATATTATATAGCTGAAAAGCTAAGCTCGAGAAAGGACAAATTTCTTTCTTTTTATATAGTTTATTTTTTGTTGTATAACTTTACTATCATTTCCAAGTTTTTAGTGAAATTTCTCCGCTATTTAGCCAGATTTCTTTTCCGTTATCACATTGAACTAAAAGTTTAACACTTTCAGAGATGTCTTTAGCAAGTCCCTTGTAGTCTTTTTGATCTAGTGTAAAAGTAACTTCTTTTCCTAGAACGAAGGACTGTTTTTTGTATAGGTATAATAGCTCTTCTGCTGGTGTTTCGAAGAAAGCACGCCAGATTTCTATAATTAATTCATTTCTGGTTATAGGTGCTGGTGCTTTAAATAAACTAGCAGCTTTTTCTTTTAATTCCTGAGGGAAGTCTTTAATAGTGAAATTGATACCTACTCCAATAATGATATCTGTGACTAAGCCAGTTTTTACAGAGGTCATTGCTTCAGTAAGGATTCCTCCAATTTTATGATTTTTGAGGTAGATATCGTTGACCTATTTTATGTCGACATCTATTAAAGTTAGGTTCTTAATAGCTTTGTAGATAGCTCCAGCTACAAGTAGTGTGTAGGATGCTATTTTGTCATAGTGGACCTCATTTCTAACTCAAACGTCTCATACTTAATTCCACCATAAAAATCCGTTTTAGACTAATTTCCACTTTGGTCATCCAAGTGGAAGTTACTTTGAGAAGTTACCATGGAGATTAAATATCGAAAAATCTTGTGAAATCTTTCCTTATATTTCCAAAGTGTGATATAATAGTTTCGAATAAAATAAATAAAGGGGTTTTTGTAACATGGCAAAACTTACTGTTAAAGACGTTGACTTGAAAGGTAAAAAAGTCCTCGTTCGTGTTGACTTCAACGTACCATTGAAAGATGGCGTAATCACTAACGACAACCGTATCACAGCAGCTCTTCCAACTATTAAGTACATCATCGAACAAGGTGGACGTGCAATTCTTTTCTCTCACCTTGGACGTGTGAAAGAAGAAGCTGATAAAGCTGGTAAATCACTTGCTCCTGTAGCAGCAGACTTGGCAGCAAAACTTGGTCAAGATGTTGTGTTCCCAGGTGTCACTCGTGGTGCTGAATTGGAAGCAGCTATCAACGCTCTTGAAGATGGACAAGTTCTCTTGGTTGAAAACACTCGTTACGAAGATGTTGACGGCAAAAAAGAATCTAAAAACGATCCTGAACTTGGTAAATACTGGGCATCACTTGGAGATGGTATCTTCGTAAACGATGCATTCGGTACAGCTCACCGTGCACACGCATCTAACGTTGGTATCTCAGCAAACGTTGAAAAAGCAGTTGCTGGTTTCCTTCTTGAAAACGAAATTGCCTACATCCAAGAAGCAGTTGAAACTCCAGAACGTCCATTCGTGGCAATCCTTGGTGGTTCAAAAGTTTCAGACAAGATCGGTGTTATCGAAAACTTGCTTGAAAAAGCTGATAAAGTCCTTATCGGTGGTGGTATGACTTACACATTCTACAAAGCACAAGGTATCGAAATCGGTAACTCACTTGTAGAAGAAGACAAATTGGATGTTGCGAAAGCTCTTCTTGAAAAAGCAAACGGTAAATTGATCTTGCCAGTTGACTCAAAAGAAGCAAACGCATTTGCTGGTTACACTGAAGTGCGTGACACTGAAGGTGAAGCAGTTTCTGAAGGCTTCCTTGGTCTTGACATCGGTCCAAAATCTATCGCTAAATTTGACGAAGCTTTGACTGGTGCTAAAACAGTTGTATGGAACGGACCTATGGGTGTATTTGAAAACCCAGACTTCCAAGCTGGTACAATCGGTGTGATGGACGCTATCGTGAAACAACCAGGCGTTAAATCAATCATCGGTGGTGGTGACTCAGCTGCCGCAGCTATCAACCTTGGTCGTGCAGACAAGTTCTCATGGATTAGTACAGGCGGAGGCGCTTCAATGGAGCTTCTCGAAGGTAAAGTATTGCCAGGTTTGGCTGCACTTACAGAAAAATAATTTCAGCCCGTTAGTCTCTACAAAATCCTGATTTTGTAGAAAAAGGAACAAAACTGAAACGTTAACAAAAAGGTGGCTATGTCACCTTTTTGTGTTAGTGGAGGTATTTGTGACGCGGTGGTGGGGCATCAATGGAGCTTCTTGAAGGTAATACTCTTCGAAAATCTCTTCAAACCACGTCAACGTCGCCTTGCCGTACTCAAGTACAGCCTGCGGCTAGTTTCCTAGTTTGCTCTTTGATTTTCATTGAGTGTAAAGTTCTTCCAGGACTTGCAGCCTTGACAGAAAAATAAGATTTTATAAACAAATCAAAGAAGAGAGGGATGAAAGTTTCTCTTTTCTTTTACTTAAAATAAAAACGCTTCCTCTCAACTATTACTCATAAAAATCACCGATTTATGATAAAATGGAAATAGAAAGTTGAGATTATGAGTTATTTTAAAAAATATAAATTCGATAAATCCCAGTTCAAACTTGGTATGCGAACCTTTAAAACAGGTATTGCTGTTTTTCTAGTTCTCTTGATTTTTGGCTTTTTTGGCTGGAAAGGTCTTCAAATAGGTGCTTTGACAGCCGTTTTTAGCCTGAGGGAGAGTTTTGATAAGAGTGTTCATTTCGGAACTTCGCGTATTCTAGGAAATAGTATCGGTGGCCTCTATGCCCTGGTCTTCTTCTTATTAAATACCTTTTTCCACGAAGCCTTTTGGGTAACCTTAGTTGTTGTTCCAATCTGCACCATGTTAACCATTATGACAAATGTAGCCATGAATAACAAAGCAGGGGTTATTGGTGGTGTAGCAGCTATGTTAATCATTACCCTATCGATTCCGAGCGGCGAAACAATTTTGTACGTATTTGCGCGTGTATCAGAAACTTTCATGGGAGTTTTTGTCGCAATTCTCGTAAATTACGATATTGATCGTATTCGGCTCTTTTTAGAGAAAAAAGAAAAATAATGTTACATTTTATAACATTATCGATTGACGTTTGTCTTTTTTTAGACTATAATAGACAGAAAGAAGGAAATTGTAAATGAAGGAAAAAGAATTTCGCCGAAATATGGCTGTTTTTCCTATCGGCAGTGTTATGAAGTTGACTGACCTATCGGCGCGTCAGATTCGTTATTATGAAGATCAAGAGTTGATTAAGCCTGATCGAAACGAAGGGAACCGTCGCATGTATTCCTTGAATGACATGGATCGTCTGCTTGAAATCAAAGATTATATCTCTGAAGGTTATAATATCGCTGCCATTAAGAAAAAATATGCTGAACGTGAAGCGAAATCCAAGAAAGCGGTGAGTCAGACTGAGGTGCGTCGTGCACTTCACAATGAACTCCTCCAACAGGGTCGCTTTGCTTCAGTACAGTCACCTTTTGGTCGCGGTTAGGCAACCGTAAGTAGTCATACATTAAGGAGAAAACTCATGCCAATCACAGCTGCAGATATTCGTCGTGAAGTCGAGGAAAAAAATGTTACCTTTATTCGTCTCATGTTTTCAGATATTTTGGGAACCATGAAAAACGTCGAAATTCCTGCTACAGATGAACAATTAGATAAGGTCTTGTCAAATAAGGCTATGTTTGATGGATCTTCTATCGAAGGTTTTGTACGTATCAATGAGTCAGATATGTACTTGTACCCAGACTTGGATACTTGGACAGTCTTCCCTTGGGGAGATGAAAATGGAAGTGTTGCAGGTTTGATCTGTGATGTCTATACAACAGAAGGTGAACCATTTGCAGGGGACCCTCGTGGCAATTTGAAGCGTGCTCTTCGTCACATGGAAGAAGTAGGATTCAAATCCTTCAACCTTGGTCCAGAGCCAGAATTCTTCCTATTTAAGTTGGATGAAAATGGAGATCCAACGCTCGAAGTGAATGACAAGGGTGGCTACTTTGATTTGGCGCCTACTGACCTTGCGGACAACACACGTCGTGAGATTGTCAATGTCTTGACCAAAATGGGATTTGAAGTAGAAGCCAGTCACCACGAGGTTGCGGTTGGACAACATGAGATTGACTTCAAGTACGATGAAGTTCTCCGTGCTTGTGATAAGATTCAAATCTTTAAACTCGTTGTCAAAACCATTGCTCGCAAACACGGCCTTTACGCAACCTTTATGGCTAAACCGAAATTTGGTATTGCTGGATCAGGTATGCACTGTAATATGTCCTTGTTTGATGCAGAAGGAAATAATGCCTTCTTTGATCCAAATGATCCAAAAGGAATGCAGTTGTCAGAAACTGCCTACCATTTTCTTGGTGGTTTGATCAAACATGCCTACAACTATACTGCCATCATGAACCCAACGGTTAACTCATACAAACGTTTGGTTCCAGGTTATGAAGCGCCTGTTTACATTGCTTGGGCTGGCCGTAACCGTTCGCCACTTGTGCGCGTGCCTGCTTCACGTGGTATGGGAACTCGTCTTGAGTTGCGTTCAGTAGACCCAATGGCAAACCCATATATCGCTATGGCAGTTCTTTTGGAAGTTGGTTTGCATGGTATTGAGAATAAAATCGAAGCACCAGCTCCTATCGAAGAAAATATCTATATCATGACAGCAGAAGAGCGCAAGGAAGCTGGGATTACAGACCTTCCGTCAACCCTTCACAACGCTTTGAAAGCTTTGACAGAAGATGAAGTTGTCAGAGCGGCTCTTGGAGAACATATCTATACTAGTTTCCTTGAAGCCAAACGAATCGAATGGGCAAGTTATGCAACCTTCGTTTCACAATGGGAAATTGATAATTATTTAGACCTTTACTAATACTAATACCTTTACTAATACTAATATAGAAGAAAGATTGCCTGAGGGCGGTCTTTTTTCTTGTGTTTTATATCGAGGTGTGATATATTTTATATAACGAAGTGCGATATATCGAACTGGATAGGAGGTGGCTATAAATGGAATTAACGGATAAGATTCGTCGAGTTTATCTTCCGATGACGGAAACGGGCTTTTATATCTTGTTCTGTCTGCAAAAGGAAGGTCATGGTTATAGTATTACGCAAAAGGTCAAGGAGATGACAGATTCGCAAGTTTCGATTAGTCCTGGGACTATGTATGGAACTTTGTCAAAGATGGAAAAGGATGGTTTGATTTCCTTTGTCCGCGAAGAGGAAAAACGGAAAATCTATCAGATAACAGACTTGGGACGAAAAGTCTTAGATATTGAATTGAAGCGTATTGAACGGCTCTATAGAAACAGTCGGGAGGAAGGATGATGGAAAAGAAGGTTGTTTATAGAATTGCTACCATTGCGGATTATGATAGAGAGGCTTTATATCTTAGAAAAATGCATGCTGAGGGCTGGAAACTCAAGGAAGTAACCTACTCTAACTTAGTAGTTGCGGTTAAGTATACTTTTGAAAAGTGTCAACCGGAGCAGGTGTCTTATCAGTTGGACTTTTATCCTATGAAAAAATCAGAGAGGGCCTCCTATTTACAATTATTTAAAGACTTTGGCTGGGAGCATATTACAGACTTTAATGGTTTTTCCTACTTTAGAAAACTTCATTCTGGAATTGAGTCGGATGCCGAGTTTGAAATTTATAATGACGCGGCCGGGAAGTTAGCTGTGGTCAAACGAATTTTAACAATGCGGATGCTTCCTATTTTGCTTCTCTTTTTAGCTCTACTACCGATTTTTTCAAAGTTTGTCAGTGGAGTTAGTTCTTTCAGTTGGGCATTGTTTTTGATTTTCATAATAGATGGTGTTTTATTGATAGTTCATGCGATTCAGATTTCTTATATTTTTTGGAGATTGAGTCAAAAATGGAAAGAATTATCTGATAAATAAAACCATGCATGTTTTCTAATTTGGAGGTGAGATGATGAAAAGCAAACTACAATTTCGGATTTTTACGATTCTTGATGAGGATAAGGAAGAAGAATATTTACATGAGATGCATTTGAAAGGTTGGAGGTATAGAACTAGTCGTTTTGGTTTGTTCTATTTTGACCAATGTCAACCAGACGATGTTATCTATCGTATCTATGATTCTAGATTTCTTAAAAAATATAAGCGTGAACTGCAAGATTTTAGAAATAGAGGTTGGGAATTGATGGAAACAGGTTTTTGTTCAATTCTTCGTAAACCGGCTTCTGATTTACTTCCAGAGGATCAAGTCTATATGAGTAAGGGGTTAAGATGGGAAGTGATGAGATATAGACTTCGTTCCTGTACAGCTACTTTCTTAGGTGGTTTGGTTGTTTGTATGAGTTTGTTTCGAGAAGAACTGTCGCAACCTTTCTTTGTCATTTTTGTTCTATATGCCTTTATGATTTCTTATCTAATCTATGGTTTTTTTAGACTTAAAAGGAAATACCAAGTAGATGGAAGGTGAGTTTCTCGGTCTGTAGACTGATTTTTAGCACTCTTGCTAAAAGAGTGCTAATTTTTTGAGTTTTTATCTTGACATTCTCTTTTAAGGGTGTATAATAGAATCATGAGTTAGCACTTGATCGTATCGAGTGCTAATCGATCAGACAGAGAGGAGTGATGAGATGGTTACAGAGCGTCAGCAGGATATTTTAAATCTGATTATTGACATCTTTACCAAAACGCACGAACCTGTCGGATCCAAAGCCTTGCAAGAGTCTATTAACTCTAGCAGTGCAACCATTCGTAATGATATGGCAACTCTAGAAAAGCAAGGTTTGCTTGAAAAGGCTCATACTTCAAGTGGTCGGATGCCAAGTGTTGCTGGTTTTCAGTACTATGTGAAACACTCACTGGATTTTGACCGACTTGCTGAAAATGAGGTATACGAGATTGTCAAAGCCTTTGATCAGGAATTCTTCAAATTGGAGGATATTCTGCAAGAGGCTGCTAATCTATTGACAGACTTGAGTGGCTGTACGGTAGTAGCACTGGATGTTGAGCCGAGCAGGCAACGGTTGACAGCCTTTGATATCGTTGTTTTGGGGCAACATACAGCCTTGGCAGTATTCACCTTAGACGAGTCGCGAACGGTTACCAGTCAATTTCTGATTCCAAGGAACTTCTTGCAGGAGGATTTGCTGAAACTGAAGAGCATCATTCAGGAACGTTTCCTCGGTCACACCGTTTTAGATATTCACTACAAGATTCGAACGGAGATTCCGCAGATTATCCAGCGTTACTTTACAACAACGGACAATGTCATTGATCTCTTTGAACATATCTTTAAGGAAATGTTCAACGAAAATATTGTGGTGGCGGGCAAGGTCAATCTCTTGAATTTTGCCAATCTAGCAGCTTATCAGTTCTTTGACCAACCGCAAAAGGTGGCCTTGGAGATTCGTGAGGGGCTGCATGAGGATCAGATGCAAAATGTCCGTGTTGCGGACAGTCAAGAGTCCTGTCTAGCTGACCTAGCGGTGATTAGTAGCAAGTTCCTCATTCCTTATCGAGGTTTTGGAATTCTAGCGATTATCGGTCCAGTTAATCTGGATTACCAGCAACTAATCAACCAAGTCAATGTGGTCAACCGTGTTTTGACCATGAAGTTGACAGATTTTTACCGCTACCTCAGCAGTAATCATTACGAAGTACATTAAGATTGAAATCATTAAAGGAGGCGAAAATGGCCCAAGATATAAAAAATGAAGAAGTAGAAGAAGTTCAAGAAGAGGAAGTTGTGGAAACGGTAGAAGAAACAACTCCTGAGAAGTCTGAATTGGACTTGGCAAATGAACGTGCGGATGAGTTCGAAAATAAATACCTTCGCGCTCATGCAGAAATGCAAAATATCCAACGCCGTGCCAATGAAGAGCGTCAAAACTTGCAACGTTATCGTAGCCAGGACTTGGCAAAAGCGATTCTCCCTTCTTTGGATAACCTTGAGCGTGCACTCGCAGTTGAAGGTTTGACAGATGATGTGAAGAAGGGCTTGGAAATGGTGCAAGAAAGCTTGATTCACGCTTTGAAAGAAGAAGGAATCGAAGAAATCGCAGCTGATGGTGAATTTGACCATAACTACCATATGGGCATCCAAACTCTCCCAGCAGACGATGAACACCCAGCAGATACCATCGCCCAAGTTTTCCAAAAAGGCTACAAACTCCATGACCGCATCCTAAGACCAGCAATGGTGGTTGTTTATAATTAGGGATTTTATATGTCGAAACAATATAGTAGGAAGATGAGAATGAAAAAGATAGCGTCTACAAATTGGGCTATTGGAATTGTCGTTTTCTTTTTGGTAGTAGGGATATTTTTTGCTTATCCTATTTCGGAAGGAGCACAAGTTTCTTATTTTGGAACGCAGCCAGTAATTTGGTTGCAAAAAGTATTAGAACTTATATTGCAACCGATTTTAATTGGTCAATTGTTATTATTAATTACAGAGGATATGTCAGTAAATGAGAAAGACTGATTTAGTATTGTCCGAAACGACAATAAACTATGAAAGAAAGATAAAAAAGTAGTTCAGCTTTGCAATAGTGAGCGAAGCGAACTAAAGACGACACTCTTCGCCGTGGCGCTACTTGCGCAAACTTTGAGACCATAGGCTCAAAGTTTAGTCAAAGAGATTGACGAAGTCAAGCTCTGACGGCGCCGCCACCTAAGAAGAGTATCAAAAAGAAAAATAGAAAATTAACTAACAAGGAGAAAAACATATGTCTAAAATTATCGGTATTGACTTAGGTACAACAAACTCAGCAGTTGCAGTTCTTGAGGGAACTGAAAGCAAAATCATCGCAAACCCAGAAGGAAACCGCACAACTCCATCTGTAGTATCATTCAAAAACGGCGAAATCATCGTTGGTGATGCTGCGAAACGTCAAGCAGTCACAAATCCAGATACAGTCATCTCTATTAAATCTAAAATGGGAACTTCTGAAAAAGTTTCTGCTAACGGAAAAGAATACACTCCACAAGAAATCTCAGCTATGATTCTTCAATATTTGAAAGGCTACGCTGAAGACTACCTTGGTGAAAAAGTAACCAAGGCAGTTATCACAGTTCCAGCTTACTTCAACGATGCTCAACGTCAAGCAACAAAAGACGCTGGTAAAATCGCTGGTCTTGAAGTAGAACGTATCGTCAACGAACCAACTGCAGCAGCTCTTGCTTACGGTTTGGATAAGACTGACAAAGAAGAAAAAATCTTGGTATTTGACCTTGGTGGTGGTACATTCGACGTCTCTATCCTTGAATTGGGTGACGGTGTCTTCGACGTATTGTCAACTGCAGGGGACAACAAACTTGGTGGTGATGACTTTGACCAAAAAATCATCGATCACTTGGTAGCAGAATTCAAGAAAGAAAACGGTATTGACTTGTCTACTGACAAGATGGCGATGCAACGTTTGAAAGATGCGGCTGAAAAAGCGAAGAAAGATCTTTCTGGTGTAACTTCAACACAAATCAGCTTGCCATTCATCACTGCAGGTGAGGCTGGACCTCTTCACTTGGAAATGATTTTGACTCGTGCGAAATTTGACGATTTGACTCGTGACCTTGTTGAACGTACAAAAGTTCCAGTTCGTCAAGCCCTTTCAGATGCAGGTTTGAGCTTGTCAGAAATCGACGAAGTGATCCTTGTTGGTGGTTCAACTCGTATCCCAGCCGTTGTCGAAGCTGTTAAGGCTGAAACTGGTAAAGAACCAAACAAATCAGTAAACCCTGATGAAGTAGTTGCTATGGGTGCGGCAATCCAAGGTGGTGTCATCACTGGTGATGTCAAAGACGTTGTCCTTCTTGACGTAACACCATTGTCACTTGGTATTGAAACAATGGGTGGTGTCTTCACAAAACTCATCGACCGCAACACAACAATTCCAACATCTAAATCACAAGTCTTCTCAACTGCGGCAGACAACCAACCAGCCGTTGATATCCACGTTCTTCAAGGTGAACGCCCAATGGCAGCAGATAACAAGACTCTTGGACGTTTCCAATTGACTGATATCCCAGCTGCACCTCGTGGAATTCCTCAAATCGAAGTAACATTTGACATCGATAAGAATGGTATCGTGTCTGTTAAAGCTAAAGACCTTGGAACTCAAAAAGAACAAACAATTGTGATCCAATCGAACTCAGGTTTGACTGACGAAGAAATTGACCGCATGATGAAAGATGCAGAAGCTAACGCTGAAGCAGATAAGAAACGTAAAGAAGAAGTTGACCTTCGTAACGAAGTAGATCAAGCTATCTTTGCGACTGAAAAGACAATCAAGGAAACTGAAGGCAAAGGATTCGACGCAGAACGTGACGCTGCCCAAGCTGCCCTTGATGACCTTAAGAAAGCTCAAGAAGACAACAACTTGGACGACATGAAAGCAAAACTTGAAGCATTGAACGAAAAAGCTCAAGGACTTGCTGTTAAACTCTACGAACAAGCCGCAGCAGCGCAACAAGCTCAAGCAGGAGCAGAAGGTGCACAAGCAACAGGAAACGCAGGCGATGACGTCGTAGACGGAGAGTTTACGGAAAAGTAAGATGTTGAGGCGTTAAGAAAACGAAAGAAAAATAGGAAGCCATCGCCTTGTGCGATGCACAAAAGATGGCTTATCTTTTTTCCGAAGTTTTTAGCCGAAACTCAGTTAAGCCTAACTCGTCAAGAATGACTAATCACTAAACTGATTGTCATTCTACGGCAATCGCTATGGCGACTTGCCTAAACGCCTTACTAGTTCAAAAACAAAGTATAATCGACTTTGTTTTTGAACGTCGTAATGATAGGAAGAAATCCAGAGGTTGCAACCCAGCCTCTGTTTTTCGATAAAAAGGATCTGAACCTGATTTATTTGGGGTTTGTCTTGTCAATATGAAATACAGGAATTGAACCCGGACTAAATCGAGGTTTCGTTCCGCAACAATAACAGAAAGGAACAAGGGTGTTCAGGAAATTGAACCCGGGTTCCCAAATTTCTTACTTAATTTGAAAGAAGGGATAAAGAGCGTTCGATAAATTGAACTCGAGCTCTGAGCTTTTTTACTTAATATAAAAGAAAGGAATTGAATCCGACCTAAATTCTCGGAAAAAAGATAAATCTGCCTAGGAGCATCGCTCCAGCGTCAGATTTCCTATTTTTTAGTCGAATTTTACGGTCTTGGTATCTTGTATGAACAATACTGAATTTTATGATCGTCTGGGGGTGTCAAAAAACGCTTCGGCAGACGAGATCAAAAAGGCTTATCGTAAGCTTTCGAAAAAATATCACCCAGATATCAATAAGGAGCCTGGTGCTGAGGAAAAATACAAGGAAGTTCAGGAAGCCTATGAGACTTTGAGTGACGACCAAAAACGTGCTGCCTATGACCAGTATGGTGCTGCAGGCGCCAATGGTGGTTTTGGTGGAGATGGTGGTTTCGGCGGTTTCAATGGGGCAGGTGGCTTCGGTGGTTTTGAGGATATTTTCTCAAGTTTCTTCGGTGGAGGCGGTTCTTCGCGCAATCCAAACGCTCCTCGCCAAGGAGATGATCTCCAGTATCGTGTCAATTTGACCTTTGAAGAAGCTATCTTCGGAACTGAGAAGGAAGTTAAGTATCATCGTGAAGCTGGCTGTCGTACATGTAATGGCTCTGGTGCTAAGCCAGGGACAAGTCCAGTCACTTGTGGACGCTGTCATGGCGCTGGTGTCATTAACGTCGATACGCAGACTCCTCTTGGTATGATGCGTCGCCAAGTAACCTGTGATGTCTGTCACGGTCGCGGAAAAGAAATCAAAGATCCATGTACAACTTGTCACGGTACTGGTCATGAAAAACAAGCCCATAGCGTACATGTGAAAATCCCTGCTGGTGTGGAAACTGGTCAACAAATTCGCTTAGCTGGTCAGGGTGAAGCAGGATTTAACGGTGGACCATACGGTGACTTGTACGTGGTGGTTTCTGTGGAAGCCAGCGACAAGTTTGAACGTGAAGGAACTACTATCTTCTACAATCTGAATCTCAACTTTGTCCAAGCAGCTCTTGGTGACACAGTAGATATTCCAACTGTTCACGGTGATGTTGAATTGGTTATCCCAGAGGGAACTCAGACTGGTAAGAAATTCCGCCTACGTGGCAAGGGAGCTCCGAGCCTTCGTGGCGGTGCTGTTGGTGACCAATACGTTACTGTCAATGTCGTAACACCGACAGGTCTGAACGACCGCCAAAAAGCAGCCTTGAAAGAATTCGCAGCTGCAGGTGATTTAAAAGTCAATCCAAAGAAAAAGGGCTTCTTTGATCATATTAAAGATGCCTTTGAAGGAGAATAAAAGTAAAAAGAGCCCAACGGCTCTTTTTTGTTTATAGATTTTTTAAGACTTTCCTTAAGTAATGATGGACGGTAGCGACCTTTTTCGAAGTTCCATACCTAAACTTTGAGCCTAAGTCTCAAAGTTTCCGAACATCTGAAACCAAGCTGTTTCAGGTGTTTTCATTACGGTGGAAAGTCTGGGAAAGTCTTCGATTTATACTCAATGAAAATCAAAGAGCAAACTAGGAAACTAGCCGTAGGCTGTACTTGAGTACGGCAAGGCGACGTTGACACGGTTTGAATTTGATTTTCGAAGAGTATTAGTTGTGAAATGGTGAATGAGTTGCCTAATTTATGATGTATAGTTGATGGGATATAACTTGTTTACCTTTTAAAAAAGAGCCGTTGGGCTCTTTTTACTTATCTTCGATTTCCTGTGTTTCTTTTATCACAGCTAGTCTAGTCTGGATATCCTTTTCCAAGACCTTAAACTTGTAAGTCAGGTCTTCTTGGTATTCCTTGATGAGTTCTTTTTGCTGGTCAATGATTTGCAGGCTGTTTTGGATAATATCCACATCGTCCTTGATAGCTTGAACGCGGTCAGTGGTATTCAAGACTTCATCTGTGATGGTTTGGCGATTTTTTGTGACCAGATAACTTCCGGCTGCAGCTCCTGCAAATAGCAGTAGGTTGGATAATTTCATGGCAACTCCTTATGCGTTTTTGATGGTTTCAGCGACTTGAGCAAGTTTGTCAAAGTCAGGTTCGTGGGCGATAAAATCAATCTTGAGGTCATCGTCCGCACTGTAGCGAGGCACGAGGTGAACGTGGGTATGAAAGACGGTTTGCCCTGCGATTTCTTCACAGTTGGCAATGATATTCATACCAGCAGCCTTGGTAGCTTTCATGACTTTTTGAGCTACTTTTGGTACTTGGGCGAAGAGTTGGCTGGCGCTAGTAGCGTCCATTTCTAAAAGATTGCGATAGTGTTCTTTTGGTACGACCAAGGTGTGTCCTGGTGTCACTTGAGAGATATCAAGAAAGGCAAGAACCTGCTCATCTTCATATACTTTTGAAGCAGGAATTTCCCCTGCGATGATTTTACAAAAAATGCAATCTGACATAAAATCTACCTCTACTGTATTGAATTTTGATATAATATAGCTACATTATACCAGATTTGGAGAAAATATGTTAGAAATTAAAAACCTGACAGGTGGCTATGTTCATGTTCCTGTTTTGAAAGATGTGTCCTTTACTGTTGAAAGTGGGCAGCTGGTCGGTCTGATTGGTCTTAATGGTGCTGGTAAATCGACGACTATTAATGAGATTATCGGTCTGTTGACACCTTATAGTGGCTCCATCAATATCAATGGATTGACCCTGCAAGAAGATGCGACAAGTTACCGCAAGCAAATTGGCTACATTCCAGAAACGCCCAGCCTGTATGAGGAGTTGACCCTCAGAGAGCATATCGAAACGGTTGCCATGGCTTATGGTATTGAGCAGAAAGTGGCTTTTGATCGAGTAGAACCTTTGTTAAAAATGTTTCGTCTGGACCAGAAATTAGACTGGTTCCCTGTTCATTTTTCAAAAGGGATGAAGCAGAAGGTCATGATTATTTGTGCTTTTGTGGTGGATCCTAGTCTTTTCATCGTGGATGAGCCTTTCCTTGGTCTTGATCCGTTGGCTATTGCAGACTTGATTCAGCTTTTGGAAGTGGAAAAGCAAAAGGGCAAGTCCATTCTCATGAGTACCCACGTGCTGGATTCGGCGGAGAAGATGTGTGATGCTTTTGTCATTCTTCATAAGGGAGAGGTGCGTGCTAAGGGAAATCTCCTGCAACTGCGCGAAGCATTTGATATGCCTGAGGCTAGTTTGAATGATATTTACTTGGCTCTGACCAAAGAGGAGGAGCTATGAAAGACTTGTTTTTAAAGAGAAAGCAGGCTTTTCGTAAGGAGTGTCTTGGTTATTTGCGTTATGTTCTCAATGACCACTTTGTCTTGTTCCTGCTTGTCCTGTTGGGCTTTCTAGCCTATCAGTACAGTCAACTTTTACAACATTTTCCTGAAAATCATTGGCCTATCCTTTTATTTGTAGGAATTACGTCTGTTTTATTTTTGCTTTGGGGAGGAATTGCCACCTATATGGAGACTCCAGACAAGCTCTTTCTCTTAGTCGGAGAAGAGGAAATCAAACTCCATCTCAAGCGTCAAACTGGCATTTCCCTAGTCTTTTGGCTCTTTGTACAGACCCTTTTCTTGCTTTTATTTGCGCCCTTATTTTTAGCAATGGGTTATGGCTTCCCTGTTTTTCTGGTCTATGTGCTTTTATTAGGAGTAGGAAAATATTTCCTCTTTCGTCAAAAGGCCAGCAAATTTTTTACGGAAACTGGACTGGACTGGGACTATGTCATTTCCCAAGAAAGCAAGCGTAAGCAAGTCTTGCTTCGTTTCTTTGCCCTCTTTACCCAGGTCAAGGGAATTTCAAACAGCGTCAAGCGTCGTGCCTATCTGGACTTTATCCTAAAGGCTGTTCAGAAGGTGCCTGGGAAGATTTGGCAAAATCTCTATCTGCGTTCTTATCTACGAAATGGAGACCTCTTTGCGCTCAGTCTCCGTCTGCTCTTGCTTTCCATACTGGCACAGGTCTTTATCGAGCAAGCTTGGATTGCGACAGCAGTGGTAGTACTGTTTAACTACCTCTTGCTCTTCCAGTTGCTGGCCCTCTATCACTCCTTTGATTACCAGTATTTGACCCAACTCTTTCCGCTGGATAAGGGGCAAAAGGAAAAAGGCTTACAGGCTGTAGTCCGAGGATTGACCAGTTTGGTCTTAGTAGTGGAATTAGTTGTTGGGTTGATTACCTTCCAAGAAAAACTAGCCCTTCTAGCCTTACTGGGAGCTGGTTTGGTTTTACTAGTCTTGTACTTACCTTATCAAGTAAAACGTCAGATGCAGGACTAAAACTTGCTTATATGATATTAAAAAAGAAGTTGAGTTCAGTTTGTCTCAACTTCTTTTATTTTCTACAGGATAATGGTTGGCCCGTAGAGACTCAACTTGGTCTTGACTTGGTCAAAGTGGAAACGGTCATAGGCCCGCCAAGCGGCGCGAGTTGGAGCATCTGGATCAAGAGCGCTGAGTCCCATGAGAAGACTGGAAGTCTGGTAAAATTTTTCCAGTTCAATCAAGACTCGATTATCCACTGTTTCAGCCTTGGCTAGAAAGCCAAGAATAGAATTTAATTGCTCCTGAAAGCGGACGTCGTCAGCTGTTGCCTGTTTGCATGCTTGGTAGGCTTTGTTTAAGTCAGTAATCAAAGTCTGAGCTCTTTTGATAGGGTCTGTATCTGTCATGAGAATTCCTCCTTTAATCTTGGTGCCAGTCTTGTTTCTAGCAACTGTGTTTTGATACTGTCAGTTTATCACTTTTATCTCCTTTTTCACCATCAAATCTTTAATTGTTCTTGAAATTTCCTGAATGGTACTGTTAAGATTTTATGATAAAATAGTGGTAAGATTATCATGCTTATTTGAGGAACAAGATACCTTTCAGGAGCGTTAAAGGCCTGTTTAGGATTGGGTGGGCTTGTATCATAGTATTTTTGCTATTCTATTTTTAGGAAGAAATCGAAACAAGGAGAGTAAGAAGATGAGAATATTTGTTTTAGAAGATGATTTTTCCCAACAGACTAGGATTGAAACGACGATTGAGAAACTCTTGAAGGAGCATCATATCACTCCCAGCTCTTTTGAAGTTTTTGGTAAGCCAGACCAGCTGCTGGCAGAGGTGCATGAGAAGGGAGCCCATCAGCTATTCTTTTTGGATATTGAGATTCGAAATGAGGAGATGAAGGGTCTGGAAGTGGCTAGAAAGATTCGGGATCGGGATCCTTATGCCCTCATCGTCTTTGTGACGACTCACTCGGAGTTTATGCCCCTGTCTTTTCGCTACCAAGTGTCTGCTTTGGACTACATTGACAAGGCCTTGTCGGCAGAGGAATTTGAATCTCGGATTGAGACAGCCCTCCTCTATGCCAATAGTCAAGATAGTAAAAGTCTGGCGGAAGATTGCTTTTACTTTAAATCAAAATTTGCCCAATTCCAGTATCCTTTTAAAGAGGTTTACTATCTCGAAACGTCGCCCAGAGCCCATCGTGTTATTCTCTATACTAAAACGGATAGGCTGGAATTTACAGCGAGTTTAGAGGAGGTTTTCAAGCAGGAACCCCGTCTCTTGCAGTGCCATCGCTCTTTTCTGATCAATCCTGCCAATGTGGTTCGTTTGGATAAGAAAGAAAAACTTCTTTACTTTCCCAATGGTGGAAGCTGTATGATCGCGCGTTATAAGGTCAGGGAAGTGTCTGAAGCTATCAATAACTTACATTGAGTGAGGTGCTGGAATGGAATTAGTTTGGAAGATAGTATATGTGTTTTTGATATCTGGATTGGAATTGTTTATATTTTTTAAGGTGGATGGAATTGTTCTAACTCTGGAGAGAGTTTTTAAGTCCTTTCTTTTTAAGCTGCTTTTAGCAGTTGTTTTTGTAACGATTAGCTATATAGTAGGAAATACTTACCTATCTTATTTTATGGAACCCTTGTACGGCATTGGTTTATCTTTCTTATTGTTAAGAGGGCTTCCTAAAAAACTACTCTTCTTTTATGGTCTCTTTCCAATGATGTTGGTGAATCTTTTTTTCAGGGTAGTCTCCTATTTTGTGCTTCCATTTTTGGGGCAAGGGCATGTGTATGATGACCGCTCTTTTATTTGGTTATGTATAAAAATTTTCATTTGCTTTATTTCTCTAGCCTTTTTGAAATGGTTAGACTATGATTTTACTAGTTTGAGAAGGGAGATTCTCGATAAAGGTTTTCAACAGTCCCTGACTAAGATTAACTGGATAATGGGGGCTTACTATCTAGTGATGCAAAGTCTGTCTTTCTTTGAATATGAACAAGGTATTCAATCAACGACTGTTCGCCATCTCATCCTAGTGTTTTACCTACTCTTTTTTATGGGGGTTATCAAGAAGCTGGATACCTATTTGAAGGAAAAACTCCATGAGAGATTGGACCAAGAGCAGGCCTTGCGCTACAGAGATATGGAACGCTATAGTCGGCATATAGAGGAGCTTTATAAGGAAGTCCGGAGTTTTCGCCATGATTATACCAACCTCTTGACCAGCTTACGTCTGGGCATTGAAGAGGAGGATATGGAGCAGATAAAAGAGGTCTACGACTCGGTCTTAAAGGATTCCGGTGAGAAATTGCAGGACAATAAATATGACCTTGGTCGATTGGTAAATATTCGTGATAAAGCCCTCAAAAGTCTTCTAGCAGGGAAATTTCTAAAAGCTAGTGATAAGAAGATTGTCTTTAATGTTGAAGTTCCTGAGGAGATTCAGGTCGAGGGGATGAGCCTACTTGATTTTCTAACCATTGTGTCTATCCTTTGTGATAATGCCATTGAAGCTAGTGCAGAGGCTACTCAACCCCATGTTTCAATCGCCTTTTTAAAAAATGGAGAACAAGAGACCTTTATTATTGAAAACTCTATCAAAGAAGAGGGCATCGATATTTCTGAAATCTTCTCCTTTGGAGCCAGTTCTAAAGGGGAGGAGAGAGGAGTTGGTCTCTATACCGTCATGAAGATTGTGGAAAGCCATCCCAATACCAGTCTAAATACTACCTGTCAAAATCAAGTCTTTCGTCAAGTTTTAACGGTTCACTCGATGTCGGTTGATGATTAGAAGGCTTGTGGGAAGAAGTACTGTCTGCAGTCATCGATTAAAATACTATAGTTTATGAGGTATCCTATATGAATAAGAAATCCTTTTTTATCATCTGTTCTACGTTGATTATAGCATCGAATCTTCTCATGATTTCCGTGGTGAATAAGGGAGAAGAAACGGGGAGTAATCTGTTTGTGATTGCTATAGCCTGTGTTATGTTACCATCATTCTTATATGCGGTTGAGAACCGAATGGCTTCTTTAATTCGGACAGGGTCAGTAGCTTTACTCTTATTGACAGTATTGTCTTTAGTCCGTCTTGTCAACAGAATAGAGAGGACGCCTGAAATTCTCAACATTATCATTACTCTTCTGGTTTTGGCAGGTGGGACAGCCTGTATCCTGGTTGCGATTATGAGAATCTATCAGAACAGACGGAAGTAAGGCTGAATAGCTTTCGATGTATTTTCACATTGTTAAGTTTCCATAGGGCAAGTATGTTTTTCATGCTTGCTTTTTAAATTTTTTACAATTCAAGATGTTTTGATGACCATTCGTGATTTGAGTGTTCCAAGGATAAAATGAGTGCTATACTAGCAGTGTAAAGGTTGTAGCTAAACTAAGATAAAGCATACATTTAGGAGGAAATTTTATGAAGAAAAAAACACTGATTATTTTCGTTCTATATCTGATCATGTCTATCCTTCTTTATCCGCTTAGGGAGAGTATTTGGTATCATCTATTTTATACCATAGCCTATATGATTGCGGTTGTGATCTATTTTGCTTTAACTAAAAAGAAAGGAGCAAAGAAATGAAAACTTTTCTTGCTAAAAAACGGAACATCTTCCTTACGAGATTGTTCCTAGGTCAGTTGCCCTTACTTGTCTCTACTTATCTATTTCTATCTCGTCAGTTTTTAAATTTTTCCTTGGTTTTCCAATTTCTTTTAGTGGTTCTTAACTTGGCTTCGATTTTGGTCACTGTTTACCTCACTAGGGAAATGAGGATAAGAGAGTTTGAAGATGATGATTTGGTTAGTCCTAGAACCAATCAACTTATGTTCATTGGTTTGACAGGTTTTATGTCTATTATCTGTTTGTATAGAGGTATCACAGCAGGAGAATCTTATCAACAACTAATTGCCTATATTGGTGCTATTCTCTGCTTGATTATCATGCTTTTACTCATTTGGGGCTTGAAGTATTATAAAAAGTAGCTTTCTTTCCTCTTTTATCAGGATATTTGAGTGGAAGGCTCTATTAAAACGTTCGTGAAATAAATGAATGGAGGTATTTAATATGAAATACAGATTATTTTTTGTTATTTTATTGAGTAGTATGTTGGATATTCTTTTAGGGACATTTTTACAAATCTCTAATGTATCAATTGGGTGGCTTGTTCTCTACAGTGGATTATTTGAAGCAGGCGTTTTCCTTCTTGCTAATAAAGGGGTGGCGGTAAAAATCAAGGAAGTAGACATTCGAAACCGCTTTAAATTTATTTTTGGAAAAACCTTATGGTTTCAAATTCTTTTGCTCATCTTTTTGATGGTCAAACTTTATCTTGGTTTGGATGCGAGGTTGATTTTATTCTATGGTCATATTTTCATTGTCTTTAATGCCTTAATGTATCTATTATCTAGTAGTCAGGTTAGTCTTAAAAAGAGCAAACTGTCCTCTTAATCTTGCAACAGTAGAGTCTGGCAAGGGGAGGTACTAGGCTAGTCGTTGCCTTGTAGATAGTAGGGAAGAGTTATATGAAAAAACACCCTATTCTTTTCAAAACGAGTGCAATTCTTTCTTATTTATTTTTGTTTTTCGGATTGTTTTGGACAACCCAATTTTGGAGCAATTATTGGGAGTTCTCGTCTTGGGTAGGAAATATTATCTGGATTCGAAACATCATCAGTCTTCTCTTTATCGGCTTGATGGTTTGGATTTTGGTCAGGTCGGGCCATGCTTATCTCTTTCGTATCCCTAGGAAAAAGTGGTTGAGCTATTCTGTTCTGACGGTGTTAGCCGCTGTTGTGCTGATATGCTTTAACTATCTGACAGCTAAACACGTTCAGGGAACCAATGAAGGGTGGAATTTGTTTATTGCCTATAGTGAGACCAATTTTGCGGAGTTTGGTGTTTACCTAACCTTAATCGTACTAGGACCTCTGATGGAAGAATTGGTATGTAGGGGATTGCTTCAACATGCCTTCTTTAAGAATTCGAGATGGGGGCTGGATCTTCTCTTTCCGTCATTCTTATTTGCCTTGCCCCACTTTTCTAGCTTGCCAAGTCTCGCAGATATTTTTGTCTATATGGCAGTGGGCTGTCTATTTGCCTGTCTAACACGTTATACGAAGAGTATCTATCCTTCTTATTCGATTCATATTGTTAATAATATCATTGCAAACTTACCATTTTTGCTCACTTTTCTACATAGGGTCTTGGGGTAGAAAAACCAAAAGGCTTGCTTTTCAGCCATAGAGGAGGTTATCATGTATAAACACTTATTTTTCCTAGATTCCAAAACCTTAGACTGGTTGACTCCTTATATTCTAGTATTGGCTTCTGACACCATTGCCTTTAATGTTTTTGTGCTAACCTTTGTATCTGTTGTGGTCTTTTATTTCCTAAATCCCATGCTATCTTTAATGGCTATCTTCTTAGGGGCTGGTTATGTGGTCGGATTTTGGTTACTAAAATGGTTTGTTTTGGAAAGGTTAGAGCTAAAGGATGACGCGTAGGAAGTCTGTTTGGTGAGGAGGATAATTTGATGGAGTTTTTTGATAAATTTCATGCCTTGTGCTTTGGATTTTTAGTACTAATAATCGTCATTACAGTTCCTTATACGATTAACCATGGGGATTTTTTTCAAAATGAATCTGAATTGATTATTGTAAGTCTTCTAGTAACCTCGCTGAGTGTTGCTTATGCTAGACAGTTTGAAATGATTTCTTTTGGGATGTTAAGCAAGAAAGAACTTTTGCTTTTCATTGGAATCTTTCTTCTAAGTCTGCTTGAGACGCTAGTTTATATTCATTTCTTTGCTGTTTCTTCTGGCGCGGGAGTTCAACACTTGGCGGAAGTCAGCAGAGGAATTTCCCTGTCTTTGATTTTGACTTCCTCAGTTTTTGGACCCATCCAAGAGGAACTCATTTTCAGAGGACTTCTTCAAGGTGCCGTTTTTGACAATTCTTGGTTAGGGCTTGTGCTAACTTCCTCTCTCTTTTCTTTCATGCATGGACCTTCTAATGTCCCTTCGTTTATTTTTTATCTACTTGGGGGCTTGTTGCTGGGCTTTGCTTATAAAAAGAGCCAAAACTTATGGGTTTCTACTCTAGTTCACATGTTTTACAATGCTTGGCCACTCTTATATTATTTATAAAAATCATGAAAAGGTAAGCAGAAGACAGTGCTTGCCTTTTTCTTTCTATAATGATACCCAAGCCAATCCAGAGGCTTTTCTTTGAGAATCGGGTGTGGAGCGGTTGACGAATAGGCCAAAAACTAGTAGAATAGTAAGGAAACTTTATACGGAGGAAAGAAATGGATTTGGGTGATAATGAGCTAACACTGACTCCCATACCTGGGAAGAGTGGCAAAGCTTATATGGGTAGCTATCCTGATGGAAAGCGCATCTTTGTAAAAATGAACACCTCTCCAATCCTACCTGGTCTAGCTAGAGAACAAATTGCTCCACAATTATTATGGAGTCGCCGTTTGGCAGATGGGCGTGATATGTGTGCTCAAGAATGGTTGACAGGCAAAATATTGACCCCCTATGATATGAATCGTAAACAAATCGTCAATATTTTAACCCGCCTTCATCGCTCACGTCCGTTAATGACACAGTTGAGTCGTTTGGGATATGCTATGGAAACACCTGTAGATTTACTACAGTCTTGGCAGGAAACGGCTCCAGATGCTTTGCGTAAAAATCATTTTATCAGTGAAGTGATGGCTGATTTACGTCAGACTATTCCAGGATTTAGAGAGGACTATGCGACCATTGTCCATGGAGATGTACGACATAGTAATTGGATTGAGACAGATAGTGGCTTGATTTATTTGGTAGATTGGGATTCGGTTCGCTTGACCGATCGCATGTTTGATGTGGCCCATATGCTCTGCCATTATATTCCAGAACATCAGTGGAAGGAATGGTTGACCTACTACGGTTACAAGTACAATCAAACGGTATTAACTAAATTGTATTGGTACGGTCAATTGTCTTATTTGAGCCAGATTTCCAAGTATTATATGAACCAAGATTTAGAAAATGTCAATCGGGAGATCCATGGCTTGCGTCACTTCCGAGACAAGTATGGAAAGAGAAGATGAGAGTTAGAAATCGTAAAGGGGCGACAGAATTACTAGAGGCAAATCCCCAGTATGTGGTCCTCAATCCCTTAGAAGCCAAGGGGAAATGGCGGGACTTGTTTGGCAATGATAATCCCATTCATGTGGAAGTTGGAAGTGGAAAGGGTGCCTTTGTTTCAGGTATGGCCAAGCAGAACCCTGGCATCAACTATATCGGGATTGATATTCAAAAGTCTGTTTTGAGCTACGCTTTGGACAAGGTGCTTGAAGTTGGAGTGCCTAACATCAAACTCTTGTGGGTAGATGGTTCTGACTTGACTGACTACTTTGAAGACGGTGAGATTGATCGCTTGTATCTGAACTTTTCAGATCCATGGCCGAAAAAACGCCATGAAAAGCGTCGTTTGACCTACAAGACCTTCTTGGATACCTTCAAACGTATCTTGCCTGAAAATGGAGAAATTCATTTCAAGACGGATAACCGTGGCTTGTTTGAGTACAGTTTAGTGAGCTTTTCTCAATATGGCATGAAACTCAATGGTGTCTGGTTAGATTTGCATGCCAGTGATTTTGAAGGCAATGTCATGACAGAATACGAGCAAAAATTCTCCAACAAGGGGCAAGTTATCTACCGAGTTGAGGCAGAATTTTAAGAAATAGCCTGAAATCAGGCTGTATAAGTGCTTTTGCTTTACATAAGTTAGCAAATGTGCTATACTAAGGGTAAGAATATGAAAAGTGAGGCGGGGAAATATCTTCGCCTCTTGCTTATGAGGAGGTGGACGCAATCGCAACAATCGTAGAATTAGTCAGAGAAGTTGTAGAACCTGTCATAGAAGCGCCTTTCGAACTCGTGGATATCGAGTATAGAAAGATTGGCAGTGACATGATTCTCAGTATTTTTGTAGATAAACCTGAAGGAATTACCTTGAACGACACGGCGGACTTGACAGAAATGATCAGTCCTGTCCTAGACACCATCAAGCCAGATCCCTTCCCAGAACAATATTTCCTAGAAATCACCAGTCCAGGCTTGGAACGTCCTTTGAAAAACAAAGATGCCGTCGCTGGAGCGGTTGGGAAATACATCCATGTCGGGCTCTACCAAGCCATCGATAAGCAAAAGGTCTTTGAAGGAACCTTGTTGGCCTTCGAAGAGGATGAGTTGACTATGGAATATATGGACAAGACGCGTAAGAAAACTGTCCAAATTCCATACAGTTTAGTATCAAAAGCACGTTTAGCAGTTAAATTATAGAAAAAGAAAGGATAGCTTTTGAGGATTCAAAAGTGAAGAAAACATGAGTAAAGAAATGCTAGAGGCCTTCCGCATTTTGGAAGAAGACAAGGGAATCAAAAAAGAAGACATCATCGACGCAGTAGTAGAGTCGCTTCGTTCCGCTTATCGCAGACGCTATGGTCAATCAGACAGCGTAGCTATTGACTTCAACGAAAAAACAGGTGACTTTACAGTTTATACTGTCCGTGAAGTTGTTGATGAAGTATTTGATAGCCGTTTGGAAATCAGCTTGAAAGATGCTCTTGCCATCAATTCAGCCTATGAACTTGGTGACAAAATCAAGTTTGAAGAAGCGCCTGCTGAGTTTGGTCGTGTAGCAGCCCAATCTGCCAAACAAACTATCATGGAAAAAATGCGCAAGCAAACACGTGCCATTACTTACAATACTTACAAAGAGCATGAGCAAGAAATCATGTCTGGTACAGTAGAACGCTTTGACAACCGCTTTATCTATGTTAACCTTGGCAGCATTGAAGCCCAATTGTCAAAACAAGACCAAATTCCTGGAGAAGTTTTTGCTTCTCATGATCGTATCGAAGTTTATGTTTACAAGGTTGAAGACAACCCTCGTGGTGTCAATGTCTTTGTTAGCCGTAGCCATCCAGAAATGATTAAACGCTTGATGGAGCAAGAAATTCCAGAAGTTTATGACGGAACTGTTGAAATCATGAGCGTAGCTCGTGAAGCTGGTGACCGTACGAAGGTTGCCGTTCGTAGCCACAATCCAAACGTGGACGCTATCGGTACAATCGTTGGACGCGGTGGAGCCAATATCAAGAAGATTACTAGCAAATTCCACCCAGCTCGCTACGATGCTAAAAATGACCGCATGGTACCAATCGAAGAAAATATCGATGTTATCGAGTGGGTAGCAGATCCAGCTGAATTTATCTACAATGCCATCGCTCCTGCTGAGGTTGACCAAGTTATCTTTGATGAAAACGACAGCAAACGTGCCTTGGTGGTTGTTCCTGATAACAAGCTTTCTCTTGCTATCGGTCGTCGTGGACAAAACGTGCGCTTGGCGGCTCACTTGACTGGTTACCGTATCGATATTAAGTCTGCTAGCGAATTTGAAGCCATGGAAGAAGCTGCTTCGGTAGATTTGGAAGCAGAAAACGATACTGTCGAAGAATAAAAGCTGCTAGAGGAGGGAAAGATGAAAACGAGAAAAATCCCTTTGCGCAAGTCTGTCGTGTCCAATGAAGTGATTGATAAGCGAGATTTGCTCCGCATTGTCAAAAACAAGGAAGGACAAGTCTTTATCGATCCAACAGGCAAGGCCAATGGCCGCGGCGCTTATATCAAACTAGACAATGCAGAAGCCCTAGAGGCGAAAAAGAAGAAGGTCTTTAACCGCAGCTTTAGCATGGAAGTGGAAGAAAGCTTTTATGACGAGTTGATCGCTTATGTGGATCACAAAGTGAAAAGAAGAGAGTTAGGACTTGAATAAGCAAAAGATAAGCAATCTCTTGGGACTTGCTCAGCGAGCAGGGCGGATCATATCGGGTGAAGAATTGGTGGTCAAGGCCATTCAAGACGGTAAGGCCAAGTTGGTCTTTCTAGCCCATGATGCTGGACCCAATCTGACCAAGAAGATTCAAGATAAAAGTCACTATTATCAAGTAGAAATTGTAACCGTGTTTTCAACACTGGAATTAAGCATAGCAGTCGGGAAATCGAGAAAGGTTTTGGCTGTAACAGATGCTGGATTTACAAAGAAAATGAGGTCTCTTATGGAATAGAAGAGGAGGACATGATTTGTCTAAGAAAAGATTGTACGAAATCGCAAAAGAACTTGGAAAAGAAAGTAAAGAAGTTGTAGCGCGTGCAAAAGAGTTGGGCTTGGATGTGAAAAGCCACTCATCAAGTGTGGAAGAAGCTGTCGCTGCAAAAATCGCTGCCAGCTTTAAGCCTGCAGCTGCTCCGAAAGAAGAAGCAAAACCTGCAGCACCAAAAGCAAGTGCAGAAAAGAAAGCCGAAAAATCTGAGCCAGCTAAACCAGCTGTAGCTAAGGAAGAGGCAAAAACGGCTGAGCCAGTTGCTCCGAAGGCAGAAAAAGTAGTAGCTAAACCGCAAAGCCGTAATTTCAAGGCTGAGCGTGAAGCCCGTGCCAAAGAGCAGGCAGAACGACGCAAGCAAAATAAAGGCAATAACCGTGACCAACAACAAAACGGCAACCGTCAGAAAAACGACGGTCGTAATGGTGGAAAACAAGGTCAAGGAAACCGCGATAATCGCCGCTTTAATGACCAAGCTAAGAAACAGCAAGGTCAGCAAAATCGTAGAAATGAGCGCCGTCAACAAGAGGACAAACGTTCAAATCAAGCGGCTCCACGTATTGACTTTAAAGCCCGTGCAGCAGCCCTAAAAGCAGAGCAAAATGCAGAGTACGCACGTTCAAGTGAGGAACGCTTCAAGCAGTATCAGGCTGCTAAAGAAGCCTTGGCTCAAGCTAACAAACGCAAGGAACCAGAGGAAATCTTTGAAGAAGCGGCTAAGTTAGCTGAACAAGCGCAACAAGCACAGCAAGTTCAAGCAGTGGTTGAAGTCGTCCCTGAGAAAAAAGAACCTGCAGTGGATACACGTCGTAAAAAACAAGCTCGACCAGACAAAAATCGTGACGATTATGATCATGAAGAAGATGGTCCTAGAAAACAACAAAAGAATCGAAGTAGTCAAAATCAAGTGAGAAATCAAAAGAATAGTAACTGGAATAACAACAAAAAGAACAAAAAAGGCAATAACAAGAACAACCGTAATCAGACTCCAAAACCTGTTACGGAGCGTAAATTCCATGAATTGCCAACAGAATTTGAATATACAGATGGTATGACCGTTGCGGAAATCGCAAAACGTATCAAACGTGAACCAGCTGAAATCGTTAAGAAACTCTTTATGATGGGTGTCATGGCCACACAAAACCAATCCTTGGATGGGGAAACCATTGAACTCCTCATGGTGGATTATGGTATCGAAGCCAAACAAAAGGTTGAAGTGGATAATGCCGATATCGAACGTTTCTTTGTCGAAGATGGTTATCTCAATGAAGATGAATTGGTTGAGCGTCCACCAGTTGTAACTATCATGGGACACGTTGACCATGGTAAAACAACACTCCTAGATACCCTTCGTAACTCTCGTGTTGCGACAGGTGAAGCAGGTGGTATCACTCAGCATATCGGTGCCTATCAAATTGTTGAAAATGGTAAGAAGATTACCTTCCTTGATACACCAGGACACGCGGCCTTTACATCTATGCGTGCGCGTGGTGCTTCTGTTACCGATATTACTATCTTGGTCGTAGCGGCAGATGACGGGGTTATGCCTCAGACTATCGAAGCCATCAACCACTCAAAAGCGGCCAACGTTCCAATCATCGTAGCCATCAACAAGATTGATAAACCAGGTGCTAACCCAGAACGCGTTATAGGTGAATTGGCAGAGCATGGAGTTATGTCAACTGCTTGGGGTGGAGATTCTGAATTTGTTGAAATCTCAGCTAAATTCAACCAAAATATCGAAGAATTATTGGAAACAGTCCTTCTTGTGGCTGAAATCCAAGAACTCAAGGCAGACCCAACAGTTCGTGCGATCGGTACAGTTATCGAAGCTCGCCTGGATAAAGGAAAAGGTGCGGTCGCAACCCTTCTTGTTCAACAAGGTACCTTGAATGTCCAAGACCCTATCGTTGTCGGAAATACCTTCGGTCGTGTCCGTGCTATGACTAACGACCTTGGTCGTCGTGTTAAGGTTGCTGGACCATCAACACCAGTTTCAATCACAGGTTTGAATGAAGCGCCAATGGCAGGTGACCACTTTGCCGTTTACGAAGATGAAAAATCTGCGCGTGCAGCAGGTGAAGAACGTGCCAAACGTGCCCTTATGAAACAACGTCAAGCTACCCAACGCGTCAGCCTTGAAAACCTCTTTGATACCCTTAAAGCTGGTGAACTCAAGTCAGTTAACGTTATCATCAAGGCCGACGTACAAGGTTCAGTTGAAGCCCTTTCTGCCTCACTTCAGAAAATCGATGTGGAAGGTGTTAAAGTTACCATCGTTCACTCAGCGGTTGGTGCCATCAATGAATCAGACGTGACCCTTGCTGAAGCTTCAAATGCTTTTATCGTTGGTTTCAACGTACGCCCTACACCACAAGCTCGTCAACAAGCAGAAGCTGACGATGTGGAAATCCGTCTCCACAGCATTATCTACAAGGTTATCGAAGAGATGGAAGAAGCCATGAAGGGGATGCTTGATCCAGAATTTGAAGAAAAAGTTATCGGTGAAGCAGTTATTCGTGAAACCTTCAAGGTGTCTAAAGTGGGAACCATCGGTGGATTCATGGTTATCAACGGTAAGGTTACCCGTGACTCAAAAGTCCGTGTTATCCGTGATGGTGTCGTTATCTATGACGGTGAACTTGCAAGCTTGAAACACTACAAAGACGACGTCAAAGAAGTTACAAACGGTCGTGAAGGTGGATTGATGATTGATGGCTACAATGATATCAAGATGGATGATGTGATTGAGGCTTATGTCATGGAAGAAATCAAACGATAATAGAGAAACGATAGCTCATTTGACTCGTTGTCAACATCGCCTTGATGAACTTCAGTTCTATCTAAGGCTTGTTTCCTAGATTCAAATGGCTCTAGTTCCTCTATCTAATAGAAATAGCTAGGTCTGCTGGCCTAGCTTTTGGTTCAAAGTAGAGAAAGGAATATCATGGCAAATCATTTCCGTACGGATCGTGTGGGCATGGAAATCAAGCGTGAAGTCAATGAGATTTTGCAAAAGAAAGTCCGTGATCCGCGTGTCCAAGGCGTGACCATCACAGATGTTCAGATGCTGGGTGACTTGTCTATTGCCAAGGTTTACTACACCATTTTGAGTAACCTTGCTTCAGATAATCAAAAAGCCCAAATCGGGCTTGAAAAAGCAACTGGTACTATCAAACGTGAACTTGGTCGCAATTTGAAATTGTACAAAATCCCAGATTTGACCTTCGTCAAAGACGAATCCATCGAATATGGAAACAAGATTGACGAGATGCTACGCAATCTGGATAAGAACTAAGAAGAGGGGCAACCCTCTTTTTTGGGCTCTTTGTCAACT
>NZ_VMMX01000020.1 GCF_013277415.1 Streptococcus sp. 68
ACTGTTAAGTACGAAGACGAAACAGGAACAGCAATTTCAACACCAAATGAATTGAAAAAAGGTGTCGAAACAGGAACAGCTTACGATACAACCCCTGCAGAGATTAAGAAAGACCGTATCCAAACAGCCGATGGCAAAGTGTACAAGCTGAAAGGTCTCAAAGCAGATTCCGCTCCAGAAACTGGTAAAGTAAGTGATAGCCCAGCGATCATCACCTATGTGTATACCTTACAAAATGGTGATGTGACTGTTAAGTACGAAGACGAAGCAGGAACAGCAATTTCAACACCAAATGAATTGAAAAAAGGTGTCGAAACAGGAACAGCTTACGATACAACGCCAGAAGATGTTAAGAAACCAAGAATTCAAACAGCAGACGGCAAAGTATATAAACTGAAAGAGACCAAAGCAGATTCCGCTCCAGAAACCGGTAAAGTCAGTGATAGTCCAGCGGTCATCACCTATGTGTATACCTTACAAAATGGTGATGTGACTGTTAAGTACGAAAATGAAGCTGGTGAATCAATCAAATCTGATAACCACTTGAAATCTCAAGTTCCAACAGGAGATGACTATAACACTACAACTGTTAAAGACTTAACGATTACGAAAGATGGAAAACTTTATAAACTTGTAGAGAAAAATGGTGGGGTGAAAGAAGGCTCTTCAAAAGAGAATGGTAAAGTAACTGAAACTCCAACTGTTGTAACCTATGTTTACACTGAAGTAAAAGGTGAAATTATTCAAAAATTTGTTAATGAATCTGGAAAAGAAATCAAAGATCCAACAAATACTGGTAAGAAATCACTAAACGAAAAAGTAAACTTAGAACATCCAAATCGCATTACAGATAAAGATGGTAAGGTTTATGAATTTGTAAAAGTAGATAAAATTCCAACTAATTTCACTGAACAACCTCAAACAGCTACTTACACTTATAGAGCAGTTAAAGGTCAAGGAGTAACAGTATCTTATGAAACAACTACTGGAGTTACATTAAAAGAAACTCAAACAGTACAACCAAAAGATACTGTAGTGGGAACAGATTACGATACTTCAACATCAGACTTTAAACCTGAACGTATCGAAAAAGATGGTAAAGTATACATTCTTACTGCAACAACTAAACCAGGTTCAGCTGAGGAAAAAGGTAAGGTAAGTGAACAACCACAAAATGTTACTTATGTTTATGAAGAAGTACCAGAACATGAAACAAAACAAAAATATGGTAATGTAATTGTTACTTATATTGATAAAGCTGGTCGTCCATTATCAGGAACTACTGAAACTGGTGTTAAAGTTGATAAATCAGTAATCGATACTCCAGCGTCGCTAGTGAAAACACCATATGACACAACAGACAATAAACCAGAAACTATTAAAACAGCTGATGGAAAAGTTTACAAATTTATAAAAGTAACGCAATATTCAGATGCAGAAAAATCAGATGTAAAAGGTAGAACATCGGTTGTCACTTATGTATATGAATTACAAAATGCTACAGAAGAATTACCAGAAGCTCATATTGGATTTGTAGTTGTTAACTATGTAGATGAGAATGGATTATCAATTTCAGGTACATCTGAAGGTAAAGAAATTCCTACAACAGTGATGGATGTTAATGGTGATTTAGTTGGAACTCAGTACGATACAACTGATCACAAACCAACAACAATTACAACTGCTGACGGAGATGTTTATGAATTCGTGAAGAAATCTGAAACATCTGATCCTGAGTCAGGAGAATTAAAAGAAGGAGTTGCAACTGTTGAGTATGTCTACCGTAAGGTTGTTACAACTTATGTAGATGAAGAAGGCAAAGAAATCAACCCTTCAGATAAAGGAACGAAGGATAAGAAAGACATTCCAGAGTACATTTACAAAGAAAGTAAGAAAGACGAAAAAGGAAATACAAGGCATGTATACCGTCAAGTCGTAACAAGTTATGTAGATGAAGAAGGCAAAGAAATCAATCCTTCAGACAAAGGGACGAAGGATAAGAAAGACATTCCAGAGTATATTTACAAAGAAACTAAGAAAGATAAAGATGGAAATACAATTCATGTGTATACTAAGAAATCTTCTTCAACACCATATTCACCAACACCTTCAACTCCAAGTAATGAAGAAAGTAAATCAACAGTTTGGAAAGATACTGAAGGTAATATTCTAAAACCTCAAGAAGATGGTACAAAAGATAAGGGAACATTTACTGGCTATGAATATGTCAAGACTATTTTAGTTGGAAATGTAACAACCCATATCTTTAAGAAAGTGATTACTCCAAGTCATGATGGAACTCCTTCTCATCCAGAAGTGCCTAGACAATCGGATAAGCCAAATCATCCAGATGTTCCTGGACAATCAGATACCCCAGATCATTCAGATGTAACAGTGACATCAGATAAATCAACTCAAATAGCGAGTTCAAATGAATCAACATTTGTAGATGGTAAACGGGAACTTCCGAATACAGGTACTCAATCATCAACTTCATCTCTCCTTCTTGGAGCTTTAGCAGCAATGACTGGCTTAGGTTTAGTTTCAAGACGTCGTAAAGATGATAAGGAGTAAGAAATGGTATAAAGCGTAATAAGTCGCTTATCTATCATTCTGAAGTTTATGATAATCAAGAAAAAAGCCTTTCCTCTACTCCTAGAGGAAGGGCTTTTTTAAGTGTAACCGCCTAATAACGAAGTATATTGAAAAATCTCCAGACTAGAGAACTCACGGATAGTTCCTAATCTGGAGATTATTTTTTAATCTTCTTTCAACTTCGCCAATTCTTGGGCAAGGAGTTTAAGGGCGACTTGTGGGTTGGCTTGGCCTTTGGTTGCTTTCATAAGGAATCCTGTAAAGGCCTTATCTGCGTTGCGTTTGCCTGACTTGAAGTCGGCAACAGCAGCTTCGTTATCCGCAAAGACTTGGTGGATAATTGGAATCAAGACAGCTGGATCTGAGATTTGAACCATACCTGCTTTCTCAACGTATTCACGCGCTCCACCACCATTTTTAGCTAGGTGGACAAAGACTTTCTTGGCAATCTTAGATGAGATAGTCCCGTCTTCGATGATGGCAATCATTTCAACCAAGTTTTCTGGTGTCAATTCGATTTGTTCCAGTGTTTTGCCTTCAGCATTCAAGAACTGAGCAACCTCACCTTGAAGCCAGTTAGAGACTTGTTTGGCATCACCACCGAGGGCAACAGCTTTCTCAAAGAAGTCAGAAGTGACTTTATTTGCAGTCAACTGGCTAGCATCGTAGTCTGACAAGCCAAGGTCAGCCACGTAACGCGCACGACGTTCTTTTGGAAACTCTGGCAACTCTGTACGCATTTCCTCAATCCACTCATCTGAAATTTCAAAGAGAGGTAGGTCTGGCTCTGGGAAGTAGCGATAGTCTGCAGCCCCTTCCTTGACACGCATGAGGATGGTTGCTTTGTTAGCTTCATCGTAACGGCGTGTTTCTTGGCGGATTTGACCACCTGAGCGAAGGATTTCGGCTTGACGTTGGACTTCGTATTCAAGACCTTTGCGAACATTTGAGAAGGAGTTGAGGTTCTTCAACTCAGTCTTGGTACCGAATTTCTCTTGACCATAAGGACGAAGAGAGATGTTGGCATCCACACGCATAGAACCTTCTTCCATCTTAACGTCAGAAATACCAGCATACTGGATAACTTCCTTGAGGGCTATTAGATAAGCATAGGCTTCTTCAGGAGAACGCATGTCTGCTTCAGATACAATCTCAATCAATGGCACCCCTTGGCGGTTGAGGTCAACGTAAGAGTAGCCGTCTGTACTGTGGGTGTTTTTACCAGCATCTTCTTCTAGGTGAGCGCGCTCGATACCGATTTTCTTGGTCGTACCGTCTTCTAGCTCGACTTCAATCCAACCGTTATAACCGATTGGCTCATCAAACTGAGAAATTTGGTAGGCTTTGGGATTATCAGGATAGAAGTAGTTCTTGCGGTCAAAGTGCATCTTTTTATGGATGTCCATGTTGAGAGCAAGAGCAGCCTTGATACCGGCATCGACAACACCTTTATTGAGAACTGGCAGAACTCCTGGGAAAGACCAGTCAATCACGTTAGTGTTGGCATTTTGGTCATTTCCGAAGTGGGCAGAAGTAGGTGAGAAGATTTTTGAATTGGTGTTGAGCTCTACGTGGACTTCAAGTCCGATGACTGTTTCAAAGTTCATTAGTTGTCACCTCCAAAAATCACGGGTTGTTGTTTGTGGTAGTTTGTTGTTGATTCAAAAGCAGCAGCAGCTTGGTAAATAGTTTCCTCAGAGTACTTAGGACCAATCAATTGCAGTCCGACAGGTAGACCTTGAGAGAATCCAGCAGGAATAGAAATTCCTGGGAGACCAGCTAAGTTGACTGGGATGGTCAAGAGGTCAGCTAAGTACATAGCAACTGGATCGTGGTTGAGAGAATCCAAGTCATAGGCAACACTTGGAGCAGTTGGACCCAAAATCAAATCGTAATCCGCAAAGACTTTTTCGAAATCTTGGATGATGAGGGTACGGACTTGACCAGCCTTCTTGTAGTAAGCATCGTAATAGCCTGATGAAAGGCTGAAAGTTCCAAGCATGATACGGCGTTTCACCTCTTCACCGAAACCTTGGCTTCGGCTGTTTACATAGATTTCATCAAGATTAGTCGCATCCTCTGCGCGGTAGCCGTAACGGATACCGTCAAAGCGTTGCAAGTTTGATGAAGCTTCAGATGAAGCGATGATGTAGTATACGGCAACCCCGTATTTAGAGTGAGGAAGGCTGACTTCTTCAACGATAGCACCAAGTTTCTCAAAGTGCTTAGCGGCATTCAGGATGGTTTCTTTAACTTCTGGGTCAATTCCTTCACCGAGATATTCCTTAGGCAAAGCGATCTTCATGCCCTTGATGTCTTGACCGATTTTTGAAGTAAAGTCGGCAATGCGGACAGGAGCAGAAGTAGAGTCTTTTGCATCTTCGTTGGCAATAGCGTTGAGCAAGAGGGCGTTTTCCTTAACAGTTGGTGCGAAAGGTCCGATTTGATCTAATGAGCTACCGAAGGCAATGAGACCGAAACGAGAAACTGTTCCGTAGGTTGGTTTGAGACCAACAATCCCGTTGAAGGCAGCAGGTTGGCGGATAGAACCACCCGTATCAGAACCAAGTGACAAGCGGACTTGTCCTGAGGCTACAGCTGCAGCAGAACCACTTGATGATCCACCAGGAACCTTGCTGTGGTCCCAAGCATTTTTAGTGGCACCGTAGTGAGAAGTTTCACCTGACCCCCCCATGGCAAATTCGTCCATGTTGGTTTTCCCTACGACAATCATACACTTGGCTTTTGCATTGGCAACGGCTGTCGCATCAAAAATTGGCTCATAGTTGTAGAGCATTTTTGAGGCAGCAGTTGTGAGAATGCCGTCTGTAGAGATATTATCCTTAACAGCAAGTGGAATTCCTGAAAGGACATTGTCAGCGTCAATTCCAGCTTCATCAATAGCTTTGGCTTGAGCAAGAGCTTGTTCCTCAGCGATGGTGACAAAAGCGTTGATAGCTGTCTCGCGAGACTTGATATCTTCAAACGTTGCTTGGGTCAATTCTGTTGCAGAAATTTCCTTAGAGACAAGGAGATTGTGCAAGTCTTCAATGGTTTTATTGTTAAAAGTCATTAGGCATCTCCTCCATCGTCTAGGATAGCTGGTACCTTGATATAGTAGTTGTCTTTTTCAGGTACGTTTTTAAACAAGCGGTCGCGGTCTGTTCCTTCTTCGGCCACATCAGGGCGGAGTACAGTCTTGCGGTCAGCCATGGTCGTAGTAGGTGCGACACCAGTAGTGTCGACTTCGCCCAGCAATTCAACCATGTCAACAATCTTAGACAAGGTAGTCGCAAAGGCAGCAGTTTCTTCTTCAGAGAATCTTAATTTTGAAAGATTGGCAACGTGTGTTACCTCTTCTTGCGTAATTTTCATCTTGCATCCTTTCGTGAAATGATGATTTTTAGTCTGTTCTATTTTACCATATTTTCCTATAAATAAGGGAGGGAAAGATGAAAAAAGACAGGTATAGGATGGAGAACGGATTTTGATGATGATTTATTTGAAAAGCGGATTTCAAAGGGGAAAATATATGGTACAATAGTTTAACAGAGAAGTGAAGACGGTGGTTACGAAATCGAAAGGATGGTGATGCTTATGTGCAGAACCTGTAAAATCTTAGTAGAAAGGAGTAACCAGATTTGTCCCCTTTTGAGGCTTTGACACTCATGTTTGTAGCTGGTAACTTTGTTATCACACTCCTAAAGTTCATCCTTGAATTGGTAAAAGAGACAAAAAAATAGCCGTCCTAACTTTGGCGAGTTAACGAGCTATTTTTTAGTTATGTAATTACAGCCACCGTCTTAAACGGCTCTGTGGGGTGTTGTTGTCGCAACACCTTTTTCTATATTTATTGTAACATTTATTTGAAAAATTGCAAGGGGGAGTAGGATGGTTAATACCTAAGTGGGGCAATAGTTGAATAGTAGGCATTAAAATTGCTAGATAGTTTTTGTTTATTGTTGATTAGCAAACTAAGATTCTTTGATTTTAATATGCACTTTTTTGGTATTCATTCCATAAAGCCTGAAGTTCATCTGCATTTTCTAAAACATATTGCCTGATTATTTTTAGGTCTTTTGCCTTTAATTTACCATCTCTCAGTTCACCGTTCAGAAACATTGAGCCGACCTCTTCTCCGTGGATATAAATGTGAATATGTGCTTTTTGACCTTTATGGTTATGTTCGTTAGGACGAATTTCAATACCATACTTTAAGAAAGAATATTTAGGCATGTAGTAGTCCCACGTAGTCCTTCCATGTTTCAAGGTAGTTATCGCGATTTAACTCAATTTGCTTTTGAGCAAAACGAATATCATAGTCTGCCAAGTCCAAATTTTCCAATACTTCTCCAGTTAGAATACTAAAGGTTCCAATTAATTCATCGTCATCATACATGCGCAAAATAGGGTTATTTGGATTCTTGTAAATATCATCTTTTGTCACTTCTAAATTAGTTACACCAAATTCTTTGAACATGATTATATCTCCTTTTTCTTTTATTATATCATTTTTGCTAGAATTGTCACTGTTTTCTATCTATTTGACTACAAGGGAAAGCTTTTATTCAATATAAAATAGAAATTGAAAAAAATGCTAAAATCCGATATAATGGAGTGTTGAAAGGAATGGTAAAATCCAATGTAAAAATCATTCTTAGCTATTGAAACAAGAAAAATAGAAAATCAAAGAAAGAGAACTTATGAATATTCAAGAAGAAATTAAGAAACGTCGTACCTTTGCCATCATCTCCCACCCAGACGCGGGGAAAACTACTATTACTGAGCAGTTGCTCTACTTTGGAGGCGAGATTCGTGAGGCTGGTACCGTAAAAGGAAAGAAAACAGGGACTTTTGCCAAGTCTGACTGGATGGATATCGAGAAGCAACGTGGGATTTCGGTGACTTCATCTGTTATGCAATTTGACTACGACGGAAAACGCGTGAATATCCTCGATACGCCAGGGCACGAGGACTTCTCAGAAGATACCTATCGTACCTTGATGGCGGTGGATGCTGCGGTCATGGTTGTGGACTCTGCCAAGGGTATCGAGGCGCAAACCAAGAAATTGTTTGAAGTTGTCAAACACCGTGGCATTCCCGTCTTTACCTTTATGAATAAGCTGGACCGTGACGGTCGTGAGCCACTGGACCTCTTGCAAGAATTGGAAGAAGTCTTGGGTATTGCGAGCTATCCGATGAACTGGCCTATCGGGATGGGGAAAGCCTTTGAGGGCTTGTATGACCTTTATAATCAACGCTTGGAGCTCTATAAAGGGGATGAGCGTTTTGCTAGTTTAGAAGATGGGGATAAGCTTTTTGGTAGCAATCCTTTCTACGAGCAAGTCAAGGATGATATTGAACTTTTAAATGAAGCTGGGAATGAGTTTTCAGAGGAAGCTATTCTGGCTGGAGAATTGACACCTGTCTTCTTCGGTTCAGCCCTTACTAACTTTGGTGTGCAGACCTTCCTTGAAACCTTCCTCAAGTTTGCTCCAGAACCACATGGTCACAAGAAAACAGATGGCGAAATTGTGGATCCTCATGATAAGGATTTCTCAGGATTTGTCTTTAAAATCCAAGCCAACATGGATCCTCGTCACCGTGACCGCATCGCCTTTGTCCGTATCGTATCAGGTGAATTTGAGCGTGGCATGAGTGTCAACCTTCCTCGTACTGGTAAGGGCGCCAAGCTGTCTAATGTTACTCAGTTTATGGCTGAAAGTCGTGAGAATGTGACCAATGCCGTGGCAGGTGATATCATCGGGGTTTACGATACCGGTACTTATCAGGTTGGTGACACTTTGACAGTTGGAAAAAACAAGTTTGAGTTTGAACCGCTTCCAACCTTTACTCCTGAAATTTTCATGAAAGTTTCTGCTAAGAATGTCATGAAGCAAAAAACCTTCCACAAGGGGATTGAGCAATTGGTGCAAGAAGGTGCCATTCAGCTTTATAAGAATTACCAAACAGGCGAGTACATGCTGGGCGCTGTTGGTCAACTTCAGTTTGAAGTCTTTAAGCACCGTATGGAAGGCGAGTACAATGCGGAAGTGGTCATGAGCCCAATGGGTAAAAAGACTGTTCGTTGGATTAAGCCTGAGGACCTAGATGAACGGATGTCATCAAGTCGCAATATCTTGGCCAAAGACCGTTTTGACCAACCAGTCTTCCTCTTTGAAAATGACTTTGCCCTCCGCTGGTTTGCGGACAAGTATCCAGATGTAGAGTTGGAGGAGAAGATGTAAATCGTTACAAATGACTAGCAACATAAAGTTGCTGTCATTTGACGGTAAGCGCTATGGCGGCTTACCTAAACGCTTCACTAGGCAAAGTCCACGAATGGTATCGATTCGTAAAACTTTCCGTCGTAACGGGTAGTGAGTGGCCTAGCTAACTGCTTTACTAACTACGTTTGGCAATAGAATCGATTTGCCAAACTCCGTGTCGTGGTGTAAAAAATAGCCTTACCTAAACGCTTCACTAGTAAAAGTCCGCGAATGATATTGATTCGTGGATTTTTCCGTTGTAGCAGAAAGTAGGTAGCCTAGCTAACTGCCTTACTAACTACGTTTGGCAAATAAAATCGATTCGTAAAACTCAGTGTCGTAATGTGAAAATCGTAAACCGTAATGGGACTTCAACTAAAATCTCCACCGGTATGGTTTTACGAACGAATGGGCGAAAATAATGGTTACGTAGAAACATATGATGGGAATAAAAAAGAAATGAGACAAAGAATGAAAGAAGAGAAAAAAGCGATTGTCTTAGGAGCAAGTAATGCTCAGTATGAATAAAGTTGAAACAACAATAAAATCCCTGTGTGTTCATTATGATAATCGGAAGTTTTATATTTTTAATGATGATCTTCCGATTGACAGTAGTATTCTGAAAGATTATCGTTTGCCCTTTGAGGGACTTTCTTACGCTACCTTCTTTAGGTATTTTATTCCTAAGTATGTAAGTGAGGTTCGTGTACTGTATTTAGACTCGGATATTATCGTAAGAAAACCGATAGATGAGCTGTGGTACTTAGACGTTACAGGCATCTCCTTAGTAGCAGTTAGAGATGATTTTTATACACCTATTTTCAATGCTGGTTTTTTGTTAATCAACAATGACATGTGAAGAGCAGAAAATGTCACGTAAAATCTGATTTAAGACACAAATAAAAAATCTTCCAATTCTCTGTTTCCGTGTTTGAAGGCTTCTTTTCCTTTCTGTTGATAGGCTAGTAGCAGACGATTGATTTGTCTTTCAGAAAGATTAAGTTCGACACAGGCTAGTTTCTTTGTTTTTTCTTTGGTCTATAGCTTTTATCACAAAATATTTTTTCGTTTCATTCATATTCAGTTGGATCCTTTTCATATGATTATTCTACCAAATGGGACATTTTCACGTTCGATTTACTAAAGACATTATCACATTCGAATCACAAATAAATAAAAAAATCTTCCAATTCCCTTGCAAAAATGAAGAAAGTGTGATAACATAGTACGGTATGTGGTGCTAGCACATCCGCTATATTAGATCTAATAGGAGGAAAACACAAATGGCTAAAGTATGTTACTTTACAGGTCGTAAGACTGTATCAGGAAACAACCGTTCACACGCGATGAACCAAACAAAACGTGCCGTAAAACCAAACCTTCAAAAAGTTACTGTTCTTATCGATGGTAAACCTAAAAAAGTTTGGGCTTCAGCTCGTGCTTTGAAATCAGGTAAAGTTGAACGCGTTTAATAATAAAAGCAAGGAGACCTCAGGGTCTTTTTCTTTTGTCATAGCGAAAAAATCATTTTAAAAGCAGAGTAAATATCCGCTGATACAGTATTCTGCTTTTACACTTGGGCTGAAATATGATAAAATAGAGTATCAACTAGTTGAGGTAAAAAGGATGACTGTAAAAATCAATACAAAAGATGGTCAAATCGAACTAACAGATGAAGTAATTGCAACTGTCGTAGGCGGTGCAACAACTGAGATTTTTGGTGTGGTCGGTATGGCTAGTAAAAATGCCCTCAAAGATAATTTTCAAGCTCTGCTAGGTAAGGAAAATTATTCTAAAGGTGTCGTCGTAAAGGCAGCCGAAGATGGCAGCATTGCAGTTGATGTGTATACCGTGTTGAGCTACGGAACAAAGATTAGTGAAGTGTCAAAAAACATTCAAGAGCGTGTTCGTTTTAGTTTGGAAAACCAGCTTGGCATTACTGCTCAGACTGTAAATGTCTACATTCAAAATATCAAAGTTGTAGGAGAATAACCGTGTCAAAAATTACTACTAGCTTATTTCAAGAAATGGTGCAGGCTGCGTCAACTCGCTTGAATAAGCAAGCTGAATATGTCAATTCATTAAACGTCTTCCCCGTTCCAGATGGAGATACTGGAACAAACATGGGAATGACCATTGAAAATGGTGCTAAAGAAGTTGCAGATAAGCCAGCTTCTACAGTTGGCGAGGTAGCGAGCATTCTTGCAAAAGGTCTTTTGATGGGCGCGCGTGGGAACTCAGGAGTTATTACGTCTCAGCTTTTCCGTGGATTTTCACAAGCTATCAAGGATAAAGACGAGTTAACAGGTCAAGACTTGGCCCTTGCTTTCCAATCAGGTGTGGAAGTTGCTTATAAGGCAGTTATGAAACCAGTTGAAGGAACGATTTTGACAGTTTCTCGTGGGGCTGCTATCGGTGCTAAGAAAAAAGCTGAGCAAACAGATGACGCTGTTGAAGTCATGCGTGCAGCCTTGGAAGGTGCTAAAACAGCTCTAGCTAAAACGCCAGACATGCTTCCAGTCTTGAAGGAAGTTGGCGTTGTGGACTCAGGTGGTCAAGGATTGGTCTTCATCTACGAAGGTTTCCTTTCAGCTCTTACTGGCGAATATATTGCATCTGAGGACTTTGTAGCGACTCCTGCCAACATGAGTGAGATGATCAATGCAGAGCATCATAAGTCTGTGGCTGGTCATGTAGCGACTGAGGACATTACCTTTGGTTATTGTACTGAAATCATGGTAGCTCTTAAGCAAGGTCCAACCTATGCTAAAGATTTTGACTACGAAGAATTCCGTAACTACTTGAATGAGCTTGGGGATTCTCTCCTCGTTGTTAATGATGATGAAATTGTCAAAGTTCATGTCCATACAGAAGATCCAGGACTTGTTATGCAAGAAGGTCTCAAATATGGTAGCTTGGTCAAGGTAAAAGTTGACAATATGCGTAACCAACACGAAGCACAGGTTGAAAAAGAAGCTGCTCAAGTTAGCAAGCCTGCTGAAGAAAAAGAGTATGCTTTGATTGCTGTAGTGGCTGGTAAAGGTCTAGCAGATATCTTCCGTTCTCAAGGTGTTGATTATGTTATCGAAGGCGGTCAAACTATGAACCCTTCAACAGAAGACTTTATCAAGGCTGTTGAACAGGTCAATGCTCGTAACATCATCTTCCTGCCAAACAACAAAAATATCTTCATGGCAGCTCAATCTGCAGCAGAAGTTTTGGAGCAACCAGCAGTAGTGGTGGAAGCTCGTACTCTTCCTCAAGGTTTGACAAGTCTTCTTGCCTTTGATCCAAGCAAGTCCATTGAAGAAAACCAAGAGCGTATGACAGCTGCTCTTAGCGATGTCGTTAGCGGAAGCGTTACAACAGCTGTTCGTGATACAACCATTGATGGTTTAGAAATCCATGAAAACGATAATCTAGGTATGGTGGATGGGAAAATTCTTGTGTCAAACCCTGACATGCACCAAACCTTGACAGAAACCTTGAAACATATGTTGGATGAAGATAGTGAGATCGTAACCTTCTATGTCGGTGAAGACGGAAGCGAAGAACTTGCCAATGAAATTGCTCAAGAAATCGCAGAAGAATTCGAAGATGTTGAAGTCGAGATTCACCAAGGTCAACAACCTGTTTATCCATACCTATTTAGTGTGGAATAAGATTAATGAAGGACTGAGAAATCGGTTCTTTTTTCTTTTTTAGTAAATGAAATCGGTATCTTTTTTAATAAAAACAAAAATAACATTCATAAATAAACATTAAAATAGAAAATTCAGAAAATTTCTTCTTTTCTCTTGAAAAATCTTGAAAAAATGGTATGATAGTAACAAGTTATTTTTAAGAGGAAAGAAAGGGGAACAATGGAGAAAATCAGTTTAGAATCTCCTAAGACGGGGTCGGATCTAGTTTTGGAAACACTTCGTGATTTAGGAATTGATACCATCTTTGGTTATCCTGGTGGTGCAGTCTTGCCTTTTTATGATGCGATATATAATTTTAAAGGCATTCGCCACATTCTAGGACGTCATGAGCAAGGTTGTTTGCATGAAGCTGAAGGTTATGCCAAATCAACTGGAAAGTTGGGTGTTGCCGTCGTCACTAGCGGACCTGGAGCAACAAATGCCATTACAGGGATTGCGGATGCCATGAGCGATAGTGTTCCTCTTTTGGTCTTTACAGGTCAGGTGGCGCGAGCAGGGATTGGGAAGGATGCCTTTCAGGAGGCAGACATTGTGGGAATTACCATGCCAATCACTAAGTACAATTACCAAGTTCGTGAGACAGCTGATATCCCTCGAATCATTACGGAAGCTGTCCATATCGCAACGACAGGTCGACCAGGGCCAGTTGTTATTGACCTACCTAAAGACGTATCTGCTTTGGAAACAGATTTCATTTATTCACCAGAAGTAAACCTACCAAGCTATCAGCCGACTCTTGAGCCAAATGATATGCAAATCAAGAAAATCTTGAAGCAATTATCCAAGGCTAAAAAGCCAGTCTTGCTAGCTGGTGGTGGAATTAGTTATGCTGAAGCAGCTGCAGAATTAAATGAATTTGCAGAACGCTATCAAATTCCAGTCGTAACAACGCTCTTAGGTCAAGGAACGATTGCAACAAGTCATCCACTCTTCCTTGGAATGGGAGGCATGCACGGATCATTCGCAGCGAATATTGCCATGACAGAGACGGACTTTATGATTAGTATTGGCTCTCGTTTTGATGACCGTTTGACGGGAAATCCTAAGACTTTCGCTAAGAATGCTAAGGTTGCCCACATTGATATTGACCCAGCCGAGATTGGTAAGATTATCAGTGCAGATATTCCTGTGGTTGGAGATGCTAAGAAAGCCTTGCAAATGTTGCTGGCGGAACCAACCGTTCATAACAATACTGAGAAATGGATTGAGAAAGTCACGAAAGACAAGAACCGTGTTCGTTCTTATGACAAGAAAGAGCGTGTGGTTCAGCCACAAGCTGTTATTGAACGAATTGGTGAATTGACAAATGGAGATGCCATCGTGGTAACAGACGTTGGTCAACACCAAATGTGGACAGCCCAGTATTATCCCTACCAAAATGAACGTCAGTTAGTGACTTCAGGTGGTTTAGGAACCATGGGATTTGGAATTCCAGCAGCAATTGGTGCCAAAATTGCCAACCCAGATAAGGAAGTAGTCTTGTTTGTTGGGGATGGCGGTTTCCAAATGACTAACCAGGAATTGGCGATTTTGAACATTTACAAGGTGCCAATCAAGGTGGTTATGTTGAACAACCACTCGCTTGGAATGGTCCGCCAGTGGCAGGAATCCTTCTATGAAGGTAGAACATCAGAGTCAGTCTTCGATACTCTTCCTGATTTTCAACTGATGGCACAAGCTTACGGTATTAAAAACTATAAGTTTGACAATCCTGAGACCTTGGCTCAAGACCTTGAAGTCATTACTGAGAATGTTCCTATGCTAATCGAGGTAGATATTTCTCGTAAGGAACAGGTGTTGCCAATGGTGCCAGCTGGTAAGAGTAATCATGAGATGTTGGGGGTGAAGTTCCATGCGTAGAATGTTAACAGCAAAACTACAAAATCGTTCAGGAGTTCTCAATCGCTTTACCGGCGTTCTGTCTCGTCGTCAGGTTAATATCGAAAGCATCTCTGTTGGAGCAACAGAAGATTCGAATGTATCGCGTATTACCATTATTATTGATGTAGCTTCACATGATGAAGTGGAGCAAATCATCAAGCAACTCAATCGTCAGATTGATGTGATTCGCATTCGAGATATTACAGACAAGCCTCATTTGGAGCGCGAGGTGATTTTGGTTAAGATGTCAGCGCCAGCTGAGAAGCGAGCTGAGATTCTAGCCATTATTCAACCTTTCCGTGCAACAGTGGTAGACGTAGCGCCAAGCTCGATTACCATTCAAATGACAGGAAATGCCGAAAAGAGTGAAGCTCTATTGCGAGTCATTCGACCATACGGTATTCGCAATATCGCTCGTACGGGTGCAACTGGATTTACCCGCGATTAATACTCTTCGAAAATCAAATTCAAATCACGTCAGCTTTGCCTTGCCGTACTCAAGTACAGCCTGTGGCTAGCTTCCTAATTTGCTCTTTGATTTTCATTGAGTATAAAAATATTTTAAATTTGTTAAACCAGCCTAAAAGGCAATAAATAATAGAAAAGAGAGAAAAACTATGGCAGTTCAAATGGAATACGAAAAAGATGTTAAAGTAGCAGCACTTGACGGTAAAAAAATCGCCGTTATCGGTTATGGTTCACAAGGACATGCGCATGCTCAAAACTTGCGTGATTCAGGTCGCGATGTCATCATCGGTGTACGTCCAGGTAAATCTTTTGACAAAGCAAAAGAAGACGGATTTGACACTTATACAGTAGCAGAAGCTACTAAATTGGCTGATGTTATCATGATTTTGGCACCAGACGAAATCCAACAAGAACTTTACGAAGCAGAAATCGCTCCAAACTTGGAAGCTGGAAATGCAGTTGGATTTGCTCATGGTTTCAACATTCACTTCGAATTTATCAAAGTTCCTGCAGATGTAGATGTCTTTATGTGTGCACCTAAAGGACCAGGACACTTGGTACGTCGTACTTATGAAGAAGGATTTGGTGTTCCAGCTCTTTACGCAGTATACCAAGATGCAACAGGAAATGCTAAAAACATTGCTATGGACTGGTGTAAAGGTGTTGGGGCAGCTCGTGTAGGTCTTCTTGAAACAACTTATAAAGAAGAAACTGAAGAAGATTTGTTTGGTGAACAAGCTGTACTTTGTGGTGGTTTGACTGCCCTTATCGAAGCAGGTTTTGAAGTCTTGACAGAAGCAGGTTACGCTCCAGAATTGGCTTACTTTGAAGTTCTTCACGAAATGAAATTGATCGTTGACTTGATCTACGAAGGTGGATTCAAGAAAATGCGTCAATCTATTTCAAACACTGCAGAATACGGTGACTATGTATCAGGTCCACGTGTAATCACTGAACAAGTTAAAGAAAATATGAAAGCTGTCTTGGCAGACATCCAAAATGGTAAATTTGCAAATGACTTTGTCAATGACTACAAAGCTGGACGTCCAAAATTGACTGCTTACCGTGAACAAGCAGCTAACCTTGAAATTGAAAAAGTTGGTGCAGAATTGCGTAAAGCAATGCCTTTCGTTGGTAAAAACGACGATGATGCATTCAAAATCTATAACTAATTGATAGAAATTAAGGTGAAGGCGAGTTGGGGGACTAACTCGCTTTTATAATCAATTCATCTCACTTTTAAGGGGATGGATTGCGATAAGTATGAAATAGTCTAGGAGAAAAAGATGTTAAGTTCAAAAGATATTATCAAGGCTCACAAGGTCTTGAACGGTGTGGTTGTGAATACCCCACTGGATTACGACCATTATTTATCGGAGAAGTATGGTGCTAAGATTTATTTGAAAAAGGAAAATGCCCAGCGTGTTCGCTCTTTTAAAATTCGTGGTGCCTATTATGCTATTTCTCAGCTCAGCAAGGAAGAGCGTGAGCGTGGGGTAGTTTGCGCTTCTGCGGGAAATCATGCGCAGGGAGTAGCCTATACCTGTAATGAAATGAAAATTCCTGCTACTATTTTTATGCCCATTACTACTCCGCAACAAAAGATTGGTCAAGTTCGCTTTTTTGGTGGGGATTTTGTAACTATTAAACTAGTTGGAGATACCTTTGATGCCTCAGCTAAAGCAGCTCAAGAATTTACAGTTTCTGAAAACCGTACCTTTATTGATCCCTTTGATGATGCTCATGTCCAAGCAGGTCAAGGGACTGTTGCTTATGAGATTTTAGAAGAAGCTCGAAAAGAATCGATTGATTTTGATGCTGTCTTAGTTCCTGTTGGAGGTGGTGGTCTCATTGCTGGGGTTTCTACTTATATTAAGGAAACAAGTCCAGAGATTGAAGTCATTGGGGTAGAGGCTAATGGAGCGCGTTCTATGAAGGCTGCTTTTGAAGCTGGTGGTCCAGTCAAACTCAAAGAAATTGACAAATTTGCGGATGGGATTGCTGTGCAAAAGGTAGGACAGTTGACCTATGAGGCAACTCGTCAACATGTTCAAACTTTGGTAGGTGTCGATGAGGGATTGATTTCTGAAACATTGATTGACCTTTACTCTAAGCAAGGGATTGTCGCAGAACCTGCTGGAGCGGCTAGTATCGCCTCTTTAGAGGTTTTAGCTGAATATATTAAGGGGAAAACCATTTGTTGTATCATTTCTGGAGGAAATAATGATATCAACCGTATGCCAGAAATGGAAGAGCGTGCCTTGATTTATGATGGGATCAAGCATTACTTTGTGGTCAATTTTCCACAGCGTCCAGGAGCTTTGCGTGAGTTTGTAAATGATATCTTGGGGCCAAATGATGATATCACACGTTTTGAGTATATCAAACGAGCTAGCAAAGGAACAGGCCCAGTATTAATTGGGATCGCTTTAGCAGATAAGCATGATTATGCAGGATTGATTCGTCGCATGGAAGGTTTTGATCCAGCTTATATTAACTTAAATGGGAATGAAACGCTTTATAATATGCTTGTCTGAGGACTAATAAAAAAATATCATATTATTTGCACAACTGATGTATAGGTGCTATAATGAAGATGAAGAAAGGGGGCGATTCCTATGGTTTTAGGAAACTTATCGTGCAATTCTTACTTCTGTTCATTATAGCACTTATGATGTTTGGCTCAGATTTCCATCCTTCATTTTGATTTCCCATCTATTTTGAAAAGTAAACTCACACGGTCTTTAAGATGTGATTTGATTTCTTTTTATTGACAAACATACCATATTAAAAGGATATATAAGTAATTGACTGAGCTTATCCATCTTGTCATCTTTATTAAGGATGGTTTAGAGAATCGGGTGTTTGGTTTTAGGTTAGCACTTCAATATCCAAATGAGTGATGAATTTGAAGAATATAAGGAATAACTATCTCTCAGATGATTTCTTGAGGAAGAAAGATAGGAGTTTTGAGCTAGTGAATGCTTGGATTTCTAAAGGTTAGGACTGTCATCTTCAGTTCTTAAATTGAAGAAATAAGCTATCTTACGGGAATAGAGAAGCATTTTTTTAAGAGCTTGAATAATTTTGCACCTCAAGAGGGTAATAATACAATATTTTTATTAGCAAATATTTATGGTGTAGAGGCTAGTAAAACCTATATATTATCGGCTTTAAAAAGGAAGTAAGAATATTCTAGATCATTTATTTTATTGAATATATGTTTTTTTATTGACAAAAGTAGTAAAAACGTATACAATTAAATATTGTAAAGAAGAAAATAGGAGAAAAACATGGCTAAGTCAAACTTTGAAAAAGTAGAATCAGTTGTTGGCTGGGTTCGTGATAAGAAAATCACAGGCTACCGTATCTCTAAAGAAACGAATGCGCGTGAAATGTCTATCATTGCTCTGGCGCAGGGTCGTGCAAAAGTAAAAAATATTTCATTTGAAACAGCCCTAGGCCTAATTGATTTCTATGAAAAAAATCATGAAAAATTTGAAGATTAATCTTTGGATAACGGCGGATTCTTGACCCTCAAGTAGTAGAGATAGAGAATCTGCCTTTTCATTTTGGACAGCAAAAAGACTGCACGATTGATGCAGCCTTTTCTTTTTATTTGAGATAGCGTTGAAGGAATTCTTTTGTACGGTCTTCTTTAGGATTGGTGAAGAGGTCTTCTGGTTTGCCTTCTTCAGCGATTACACCCTTATCCATGAAGATAACACGGTGAGAGACATCACGGGCGAATTCCATTTCGTGAGTTACAACAATCATGGTCAAGCCTTCTTGAGCCAGGTCCTGCATGATTTTGAGGACTTCTCCAACCATTTCTGGATCGAGAGCTGATGTTGGTTCATCAAAGAGAATAGCGTCTGGATTCATTGAAAGGGCACGAGCGATGGCCACACGTTGTTTTTGACCACCTGAGAGTTGTTTTGGTTTCGCTTGCCAGTAGCGTTCTCCCATGCCGACCTTTTCTAGGTTTTCTTTGGCAATCTTTTCAGCTTCTGTACGTTCGCGTTTAAGGACAGTTGTCTGAGCGACGATTGTGTTTTCAAGCACGTTGAGATTTTCAAAGAGGTTAAAGGATTGGAAAACCATCCCCAACTTTTCACGGTATTGCGTGAGGTCATAGCCTTTTTCGAGGACGTTTTGTCCATGATAAAGGATTTGCCCATCAGTTGGCGTTTCAAGTAGGTTAATGGAGCGTAGGAAGGTCGATTTCCCGCTTCCAGAGCTTCCGATGATAGAGATGACCTCTCCCTTGTGGACGGTGAGAGAAATGTCTTTTAACACTTCGTTTTGTCCATAGGATTTTTTGAGGTGTTTAATTTCAAGGATTGCTTGGGTCATTATTTCAAATCCTCCGTTTGCATTTGGTTAGCACCGGTAGTATAGGTATCCATGTCCATGCGGCGTTCGATGAAGCGTAGGATACGTGTTACGGTGAAGGTGAGGACAAAGTAAATCACGGCGATGATTGTAAATGTCTGGAAGTATTGATAGGTTTGCGTCGCCACGGTGTTTCCTGAGAAATAAAGTTCGACAACAGAGATAACGTTCAATACAGATGTATCTTTGATATTGATGACAAATTCATTACCAGTTGCTGGTAGGATATTGCGGACAACCTGAGGGAGGACAATCTTACGCATGGTTTGGTTATGAGTCATACCAAGAGCAGTCGCAGCTTCAAATTGTCCCTTGTCAACTGCTAGGATACCACCACGGACGATTTCAGTCATGTAGGCACCGGTGTTGATTGAAACGATGAAGATAGCAGCTAGTGTACGGTCAAGGTTGATCCCGAAAGCTTGGGCAGTTCCATAGTAGATAACCATCGATTGAACGATCATTGGCGTACCACGGAAAATTTCAATGTAGACATTGAGGATCCAGCCGATTAGTTTTTGTAATCCATAAATGGCTTTATTCTCAGAGAGAGGAGCAGTACGGAAAACACCAATGGCAAGACCGATGATGAGACCGATGATGGTTCCGACGATAGAGATTAAAAGAGTGATACCAGCACCACGCAAGAGTTGTTGCCAGTTTTCAGAAAGAATTTTAGCAACTTGGCTAAAGAAACTACTGCTAGTCTCTTCAGTTGTTGTAGCTTCGGCAGGTTGTTCCTTGATCATACGATCCATCAAGGCAACTTGGTCGTCTTTTGAAATGGTTTCAATGCTGGCATTGATTTGGCTAATACGATTGTCATCTTTACGAAGTCCAATGGCGATAGCTGTATCTTCTTCCCCAGTTTTGAAACCTGGATCTACTTGGACCATCTTAAACTTAGAGTTCGCAGCTTCAGCAGTCAGAGCTTCTGGTCGTTCAGAAACATAGGCATCGATGACACCAGCCTCAAGAGCTTGGCGCATTTGAGCGAAGTCTCCCATGGCTGTTTCTTTTTTAGCACCTGGGATTTGTGCAATCAAGTCATAAAGGTAGACACCTTGTTGAGAAGTGATTTTCGCACCATTAAAGTCATCCAAAGATTTAGCATTTGCGTAGGCAGAATCTTTTTTGACTAGTAGAACTGGTTCGCTAGTATAGTAACTACTTGAAAAGGCAATTTCTTGTTTACGCTCGGCAGTAGGACTCATACCTGCGATAATCATGTCAATCTTACCGGAAGTAAGGGCAGGGACTAGACCTTCCCACTTGGTTTTAACAACTAAAGGTTCTTTGCCTAAGTCCTTAGCGATTTTCTTGGCGATTTGAACATCGTATCCGTTAGCATACTGGTTAGTCCCATCGATTTTGACAGCCCCATTGCTATCATCATCCTGAGTCCAGTTAAAGGGAGCATATGCTGCTTCCATCCCGATGCGTAAATATTCATCGGCTTGAGCAACATTGACAAGTCCCAGCATCAGCAAGAGACTTGTGAAAATAGATAAGTATATTTTTCTCATGATTTCTCCTATTCTAATCTATTAAAAAATAACTGTCTCCTATTTTATCGAAAAATGCGTAATTTTTCAACATAAGTAAGCCTTTACTTACGAAAAAATGCTATAATGATAAGAAAGATAAAAAGGGGGCTTAGTTGATGAAAAAAACTTTTTTCTTACTGATGTTTGGCTTGTTTTGCCTTCTGCCACTTTCTGTTTTTGCCATTGATTTCAAGATAAACTCTTATCAAGGTGATTTGTATATTCATGCAGATAATACGGCAGAATTTAGACAAAAGATAGTTTACCAGTTTGAGGAGGACTTTAAGGGCCAAATCGTGGGACTTGGACGTGCTGGCAAGATGCCTAGTGGATTTGACATTGATCCTCATCCAAAGGTTCAGGCTGCGAAAAATGGTGCTGAACTAGCAGACGTTACGAGTGAAGTGACAGAAGAAGCGAATGGTTATACTGTGAGAGTCTATAATCCAGGCCAGGAAGGCGACACAGTTGAAGTTGAGCTTACATGGAACTTAAAAAATTTGCTTTTCCTATATGATGACATCGCTGAATTAAATTGGCAGCCTTTAACAGATAGTTCAGGGGCTATTGGAAAGTTTGAATTTCATGTAAGGGGAGAGAAGGGGGCTGAAAAACTCTTTTTCCATACAGGCAAACTTTTTAGAGAGGGAACGATTGAAAAGAGTAGCCTTGATTATACTATTCGTTTGGACAATCTTCCGGCTAAGCGTGGAGTTGAATTGCATGCCTATTGGCCTCGAACTGATTTTGCTAGCGCTAGGGATCAGGGATTGAAAGGAAATCATTTAGAAGAGTTTAATAAGATAGAAGACTCGATTGTTAGAGAAAAAGATCAGAGTATGCAGCTCGTTACTTGGGTCTTTCCTTCCATACTTTCCATCTCCTTGTTATTGAGTATTTGCTTTTATTTTATTTATAGAAGAAAGACCACTCCTTCGGTCAAATATGCCAAAAATCATCGTCTCTATGAACCACCAATGGAATTAGAGCCTATGGTTTTATCAGAGGCTGTCTACTCTACCTCCTTGGAGGAAGTGAGTCCTCTAACAAAAGGAGCAGGTAAATTTACCTTTGACCAACTTATTCAAGCTACATTGCTAGATGTGATAGACCGTGGGAATGTCTCTATCATTTCAGAAGGAGATGCAGTTGGTTTGAGGCTAGTAAAAGAAGATGGTTTGTCAAGCTTTGAGAAAGACTGTCTAAATCTGGCTTTTTCAGGCAAAAAAGAAGAAACTCTTTCCAATTTGTTTGCGGATTACAAGGTATCTGATAGTCTTTATCGTAGAGCAAAAGTCTCTGATGAAAAACGGATTCAAGCAAAGGGGCGTCAGCTCAAATCTTCTTTTGAAGAAGTATTGAACCAGATGCAAGAAGGAGTGAGAAATCGAGTTTCCTTCTGGGGGCTTCCGGATTACTATCGTCCCTTGACTGGTGGAGAAAAGGCCTTGCAAGTGGGGATGGGACTCTCTACTATCCTACCCCTATTTATCGGATTTGGTTTGTTCTTGTACAGTTTGGATGTTTATGGCTATCTTTTCCTCCCCTTGCCTATACTTGGTTTTCTAGGTTTGGTTTTGACTGTTTTCTATTATTGGAAGCTTCGGCTAGATAATCGCGATGGTGTCCTAAATGAAGCAGGAGCAGAAGTATACTATCTCTGGACCAGTTTTGAAAATATGTTGCGTGAGATTGCACGATTGGATCAGGCTGAGTTGGAAAGTATTGTGGTCTGGAATCGCCTCTTGGTCTATGCTACCCTATTTGGCTATGCGGACAAGGTTAGTCATTTGATGAAGGTTCATCAGATTCAAGTGGAAAATCCAGATATCAATCTCTATGTAGCTTATGGCTGGCACAGTATGTTTTATCATTCAAGCGCGCAAATGAGCCATTATGCTAGTGTCGCAAATACAGCAAGTACCTACTCCGTATCTTCTGGAAGTGGAAGTTCTGGCGGAGGCTTCTCTGGAGGCGGAGGCGGTGGCAGTATCGGCGCCTTTTAAAGAGAACTGCCATAGACTGAAAAAGTATGCTATAATGGGAGATAGAAAAAAGGAGTAATCTATGTATCTTATTGAAATTTTAAAATCTATCTTCTTCGGAATTGTTGAAGGAATTACGGAATGGTTGCCGATTTCCAGTACAGGTCACTTGATTTTAGCAGAGGAATTTATCCAATACCAAAATCAAAATGAAGCCTTTATGTCCATGTTTAATGTCGTGATTCAACTTGGTGCTATTTTAGCAGTCATGGTGATTTACTTTAATAAACTAAATCCCTTTAAACCGACTAAGGACAAACAGGAAGTTCGTAAGACTTGGAGACTATGGTTGAAGGTCTTGATTGCGACCTTGCCTTTGCTTGGCGTCTTTAAATTTGATGATTGGTTTGATACCCACTTCCATAACATGGTTTCTGTTGCTCTCATGTTGATTATCTACGGGATTGCCTTTATCTATTTGGAAAAGCGCAATAAAGCGCGTGCTATCGAGCCAAGTGTAACAGAGTTGGACAAGCTTCCTTATACGACAGCCTTCTATATCGGTCTCTTCCAAGTTCTTGCCCTTTTACCAGGGACTAGCCGTTCAGGTGCAACGATTGTCGGTGGTTTGTTAAATGGAACCAGTCGTTCTGTTGTGACAGAATTTACCTTCTATCTTGGGATTCCTGTTATGTTTGGAGCTAGCGCCTTAAAGATTTTCAAATTTGTGAAAGCAGGACAGCTCTTGAGCTTTGGACAATTGTTCTTGCTCTTGGTTGCGATGGGAGTCGCCTTTGCAGTCAGCATGGTGGCTATTCGTTTCTTGACAAGCTATGTGAAAAAACACGACTTTACCCTTTTCGGTAAATACCGTATCGTGCTTGGTAGTGTCTTGCTACTTTATAGCTTTGTCCGTTTATTTGTATAAGAAAAACCTTGAAGGGTCCAGGCTCTTCAAGGTTTTATATTTTTCGAAAATCTCTTCAGCTCTATCTGCAACCTNNGCTAGCTTCCTAGTTTACTCTTTGATTTTCATTGAGTTTCAAAATCCAGTCAGGGTAATCCCCAGCAGGCGGACACCTCTTTCTTTCTCGCTTAACTCTTCATAGAGTTGCAGGGCGATTTGGCTTATCTGACTAGCATCCTGTGTTTTTTGAGCCAGACTTTTTCGTTTAGTAAGAGTTGAAAAGTCCTCGTAGCGAATTTTCAGAATGACAATTTTTCCAGCTTTTTCTTGTTGACTGAGATTGAGAGCGACTCTTTCTGATAGAAGAGTCAGCTCTTTTTTAATGTCTTCCTCGGCACGGAGAATCTTCCCGTAGGTTTTCTCCTTGCCGATTGATTTACGGATGCGATTTGATTTAACTGGAGAGTTGTGAATGCCACGAGCCTTTCGATAAAGGTCATAGCCCAGTCTGCCAAATCGGTCTATTAGGGTCACTTCAGGAACTTCAAGTAGGTCAGCGCCAGTAAAAACACCCATGTGATGAAGACGTTCGACTGTCTTTTTTCCTACTCCATGAAATTTAGAAATATCCATTTGTTTGAGAAAATCCTCAGCTTGGTCAGGTAGAATCACTGTCAAACCATGAGGTTTTTGATAATCACTGGCCATTTTAGCCAAGAATTTGTTGTAAGAAACGCCAGCAGAAGCAGTTAGATGGATTTCTTGCCAGATATCCTCTTGAATGAGGCGAGCAATTTTGACCGCTGACTTGATCCCGAGTTTATTTTCTGTCACATCCAAATAGGCTTCGTCAATGCTCATGGGTTCTATTAAATCTGTATAGCGCTTAAAGATAGCTCGAATCTGGAGTCCCACAGACTTGTATTTCTCATAATTTCCTGAGATGAAGACGGCCTGGGGACAACGCTCATAGGCTTCCTTAGAGCTCATGGCTGAATGGACACCAAAAGCTCGTGCCTCATAGCTACAGGTAGAGACGACTCCCCGCCCACCTGTTTGCCGAGGGTCGCTTCCAATAATGACAGGTTTTCCTCTGAGTTTAGGATTATCCCTGATTTCTACCGCAGCAAAAAAGGCATCCATGTCAATATGGATAATTTTTCTTGACAAATCATTTAACAAAGGAAAAATCAACATACCTAGCCCCTTTTTACCGCTTATTTTCTTTTATTATACCCTTTTTTCTGAAAAAAAGAAAAAAGGACTTTATTTTTTCAAAAATATAATACAGTTTGAAATAAAATGTAGACTGTTTTAGAAAAGAAAGTGTAAAAATAGGGAATTTTCACTTGTTGAAATCGGTTACTGTATGGTATACTTGTCTCATGAATGTAACAGATGGTTGTTACTAGAAAGAAAAAAGAGGACATTAACATGGTTGTTAAAACAGTTGTTGAAGCACAAGATATTTTTGACAAAGCTTGGGAAGGCTTCAAAGGCGTAGATTGGAAAGAAAAGGCAAGTGTATCACGCTTTGTACAAGCTAACTACACACCTTATGATGGAGACGAAAGCTTCCTCGCAGGACCAACAGAACGTTCACTTCACATCAAAAAAATTGTAGAAGAAACTAAAGCACACTACGAAGAAACTCGTTTCCCAATGGACACTCGTCCAACATCTATTGCTGACATTCCAGCAGGATTTATCGATAAAGAAAATGAAGTTATCTTCGGTATCCAAAACGATGAACTCTTCAAATTGAACTTCATGCCAAAAGGTGGTATCCGTATGGCTGAAACTACTTTGAAAGAAAATGGATACGAACCAGACCCAGCTGTTCACGAAATCTTTACTAAATACGTAACAACAGTTAACGACGGTATCTTCCGTGCCTACACTTCAAACATCCGTCGCGCTCGTCACGCACACACTGTAACTGGTCTTCCAGATGCATACTCACGCGGACGTATCATCGGTGTTTACGCACGTCTTGCTCTTTACGGTGCAGACTACTTGATGCAAGAAAAAGTAAACGACTGGAACGCAATTGAAGAAATCGATGAAGAAACAATCCGTCTTCGTGAAGAAATCAACCTTCAATACCAAGCATTGCAACAAGTTGTTCGCTTGGGTGACCTTTACGGAGTTGATGTTCGCAAACCAGCGATGAACGTTAAAGAAGCGATCCAATGGGTTAACATCGCCTTCATGTCTGTCTGCCGTGTTATCAACGGTGCTGCTACATCTCTAGGTCGTGTGCCAATCGTATTGGACATCTTTGCAGAACGTGACCTTGCTCGTGGTACATTTACTGAATCAGAAATCCAAGAATTCGTTGATGATTTCGTTATGAAACTTCGTACAGTTAAATTTGCTCGTACAAAAGCTTACGACCAATTGTACTCAGGTGACCCAACTTTCATCACAACTTCTATGGCTGGTATGGGTAACGACGGTCGTCACCGTGTTACTAAGATGGACTACCGTTTCTTGAACACTCTTGACAACATCGGTAACTCTCCAGAACCAAACTTGACAGTTCTTTGGACTGACAAATTGCCATACAACTTCCGTCGCTACTGTATGCACATGAGCCACAAACACTCTTCTATCCAATACGAAGGTGTAACAACAATGGCTAAAGACGGATATGGTGAAATGAGCTGTATCTCATGCTGTGTGTCTCCACTTGACCCAGAAAATGAAGAACAACGCCACAACATCCAGTACTTCGGTGCGCGTGTAAACGTATTGAAAGCCCTTCTTACTGGTTTGAACGGTGGTTACGACGATGTTCACAAAGACTATAAAGTATTTGACATTGAACCAATCCGTGACGAAGTTCTTGAATTTGAATCAGTTAAAGCTAACTTTGAAAAATCTCTTGACTGGTTGACTGACACTTATGTAGATGCTTTGAATATCATCCACTACATGACTGATAAGTACAACTACGAAGCTGTTCAAATGGCCTTCTTGCCAACTAAACAACGTGCCAACATGGGATTCGGTATCTGTGGATTTGCTAACACTGTTGATACATTGTCAGCTATCAAGTACGCTACAGTTAAACCAATCCGTGATGAAAATGGCTACATCTACGATTACGAAACAATCGGTGAATACCCACGTTGGGGTGAAGATGATCCACGTTCAAACGAATTGGCAGAATGGTTGATTGAAGCTTACACAACTCGTCTACGTAGCCACAAACTATACAAAGACGCAGAAGCTACTGTATCACTTTTGACAATCACATCTAACGTTGCTTACTCTAAACAAACTGGTAACTCACCAGTACACAAAGGTGTATACCTCAACGAAGATGGTTCTGTGAACTTGTCTAAACTTGAATTCTTCTCACCAGGTGCTAACCCATCTAACAAAGCTAAAGGTGGATGGTTGCAAAACTTGAACTCACTTGCTAGCCTTGACTTCGGTTATGCCGCTGACGGTATCTCATTGACAACTCAAGTATCACCTCGTGCTCTTGGTAAGACTCGTGATGAACAAGTTGATAACTTGGTAACAATCCTTGATGGATACTTCGAAAACGGTGGACAACACGTTAACTTGAATGTTATGGACTTGAACGATGTTTACGAAAAGATCATGTCAGGTGAAGACGTTATCGTACGTATCTCTGGATACTGTGTAAACACTAAATACCTCACTCCAGAACAAAAAACTGAATTGACACAACGTGTCTTCCACGAAGTTCTTTCAATGGATGATGCCTTGGATGCGTTGAGCTAATCAAGTTCTTGAATAATGAAATAAGGAACCCTCGGTCAGTCGACTGAGGGTTTTGTGCTTGGGATAGTGTGAGCAATTCCTTCGGCGCAATATGCAATGTTTTTGGGAAGGAATAGTGGACCGAATCTGAAATAGTCCACTGAAACGGCTCAAACAGTGCTAGAAATTGACTGGAATTCTCTAAGCGATTTGTTCAGATTTTATTTCATTCCATCATAAAAACAAGACGACTGGCTAATTGACAATCATCTTGTTTGATACTGTTAATAAAATTCGCGAAGTTTATCTTGATTTTCTTTAAAAAATTTTTCTAACCAATCCATACCATAAGCATAACTAAAGCCTTCTAATAGAACAGAGAGGTCAATAGTATCAAATCCCATGTCTTTTAAATATTTAAAGGTATCGAATGGTGAATGAAAGTTTTTGTATTTAATAATTGCACCAATATCTTTCAAATCCTGCTCCCTGATACTCATCATCTTCATTCCTAACACATACTCAATAGGGACTACTAAAACGGTCAGATTCTCAAATGAGTACAAGGATTCACATAAACTTAAGGGAGGTTGTTTGTTCATATTTGCAACATGATTGTTGAGCCATAACTCTTCGTGGGTGTTAAGATTAAACTGTTTTCCTACACGAGCAATAATTTCATTGATTTTCTGATTTTGGTCATAAAAAGCATCAACATCTTGTGTGGCACGTAAACCATGATATTCTAAGACATAACCACCGACACAGATAATTGTTAAAGTCAGATTTTCCTGAATTAATTCCTTATTTAGGGCTTGGAATACCGGTTTCATTTTATCCATGCTTGTATTTCTCCATCAATTTTTGAACATTGGTTAACTTAGCAGGTTTATTTAATGAAATCACATATTTATGAGTTGGAGTATGCTCTTGAAAGGCATACTTCAAGCTAATTTTTTGAAAATGGGTTAGTTCTTTGGAGTCTAGCAACTTTTCTACATCTTGGTTTGTTAAATAAGAATAGTCTTCAAAAATAACTTTTCGCAAATAACGAAACCAATGGCTTGCGTTGAATTGTGATTGTTTGGATGCCTGTATCATATAATCGTACCAATCCATTGTCTTCCTCCTATGAAATTTAGTTTATCTTATTGTAGTTTATATTTAAAAATGTAGTTTTTCTTAATTAGCTCGTATCTATAGGATGATACTGAAAATTATCTTGTTGCTTTAAATCACAATCGAAAAATTCTGTTTTTCATCTTAGAAAAGAGTGTTTAGAAATGTAAAATGAACCTTTTTTCTTATCCAAGAACCTTACTAAAGTATATAATTTAGGAAGTCAATCCTGTATGATAATGTTTGTACTATCGTTGAGTTTTTGCTTGATTGCCTAACGAGATAAATTTTAGAAGAATTTTCGGTGTGATTTGACAAGTTTCTGACTGGAAGGATAGTTACACTAGTATTGTTTATTAAAATGAGCAGATAGAGAAAATTTGGAATCCATTTGCTTATTATCAATCGTTTTTTTTAGCTTATTTGTCTTAGATTGGTATAGAACTGATTTATGGATTGATCCTCTTGTATCTTATCCCGTTCCTAAATATGTTGGTAGAAAAATGAAGAAGTTGTTACGAGTGTCTGCATTGGGAAAAATTTTGTCTATACAATTCTTTAAATGATATGAAGGCTAGGAATGCCAACACACTGACATATTTCGTTTGAATCTCATCCAATCCCTATACTTGTATTTGTAGAAATGCTATCAGTAATACATTCGCGAATACTATGATTTACAACAGTGTGGTCGTACATCTTTGTAAGTTTATTATACAACAACCATTTACAGGTGTAAAGTTGAGCAGTGTCTTTAGTAAATTTAGGGACTTGTTTTGTCACAGTTTTGATACCTGTATTCGTTGTTTCATGAGCATTTAACGTTCCTCTTCATGTAGGCATTTCAACAATTAGAATGATATTTTTCCGAGGATGAACTTATATATTGTGACTTTTTAGAGTTATGATGCCTCTTGATTTGACTACCGCTATCAATTTCATCCACTTTTACAGTTTCATGCAACATAGCGAGAAGGCGGTTTCCTATATGGAAGTCGTCTTGTTTTCATATTGTCTAAATACGAGATATTTACTACAGGTTATAGTTGATTTAAACAGGTCTATAGATTTCTAATATATTAAGGTGAAATAATATCTTGTAATACATTGCTATGTTCTATGAAAAAAGCGACGGTAGCTAATGCACAAGCTCCTATACTTCCACGATGTTTGTTGTAAGGTAAAATTTCAATTTCTATATTACGAGTAAAGGGAACGAAGTGGAGCTGATCTTGGATTTTATCCCTGACTTCATGAGTGAAAGGTTGATAATTAAGCAATTGACTGTTGATATAGATTTTATCAGCAGGATTGATGAGGAGAAGATTTGCAATAGAAGTGGCCAATAAATTGACTCCTTTATCAATTTGTTGGCGTAAAGCAGAGTCGCCTAAGTTGTAAGCTGTTAAAAGGGTATCTAAATGAATGTCTTTTTCAGTCTTTACAAGGCTTTTTAGTACAGTTAGTTGAGAATTTTTAAATAATAATTGGGCATGTTTGATTAACCAAGCATCCGAAATATATGTTTGTAAACAACCTTTTTTTCCGCATTCACAATATTGCCCATTCAATTCGACAATGGTGTGTCCAATTTCTCCGATATAAGGATTTTTAGAGGCTCCTATTTTTTCTTTTGTGAAAAAGGAAGTGTAAATACCTAATCCAGCGTGTAGGAAAATAAAGTTATCGGGGGTATTGTGTGGATTAAAAAGGTATTGCCCTATAGCCATACAATCAATATTATTTTTTACAATAAAAGGAAAATCGAATTTTTTAATTACATTTAATAAATTAAATGATTCCCATATGGGGTTGTTTGTAATGATGCTTCCGGAGTCTTTGTTATAATGTCCAGGTATTGATAAGCCAAATCCAAGTAATTTTGTCTCCAAAGGGACATACTCTATAGCTGTTTTTATCATATTGGTAATGGTGGAATTGATTTCTGAAATAGGATAATCTTCATTCAAAATTTCTGTCTCGAAAAGAGTTTTCCCTTGTAAGTCACATAGACTGAGAAAGACACCTAGGACGTTTATTTCAATACCTCCAACAACATACGGAATATTATCTGTAATAGAAATAGTTTTTCTACGTCTTCCAGATCCGGAAAACTCGCTAAATTCATCACCAGTTTCGTATATGAGGGATTGTTCGCTTAGCTCTTTTATGATGTTAGTCGTTGTTGCTGGAGTAAGTCCTGTTTCATTAACAATATCTGTACGGGATGTTGCTGGATTTCGATATAGAAACTCCAGTATAGTGGCTCTATTGTGTAAAAAGGCTGATTGTTTTGTAATCATTTGTTTCCTCCTTTGGTTTATTTTATATTAAACATAAGAAAAAATCAATTAAAATTATTATTATATACAAAGAAAAAAATATTGTAAAAACAGTAAAAAATATATTGACAACGCTTTCTGTTAGTGGTATATTTAATTTATAAAAAATAAAAAAAGGAGTTCCGGTGATGAACAATATTTTAACGTTTTTAGAAACGAAAGTCGCTCCGTTTGGTGAAAAAGTTGGCAACCAACGGCATTTGAAAGCTATTCGTGAAGGATTTATGATGGCAATGCCTTTGATTTTAGTCGGCTCTTTATTTCTTATTCTAATCAGTTGGCCTCAAGAGGCTTTTACAAATTGGCTGAATAGTGTTGGATTGCTAAGTATCTTGACAACTATGAATCAGTCAACAGTAGCGATTATCTCCTTGGTCGCTTGTTTCGGTATTGCCTACAGGTTGTCGGAAGGATATGGTACAGATGGTCCGTCGGCAGGGATCATAGCCTTATCCAGTTTTGTATTGATGGCACCTCGTTTTTCGAGTATGGTTTATGATAAAAATGGGGAGCAGGTCAAGCAGTTATTTGGCGGCGCAATACCATTTTCTAGCCTGAATGCATCTTCTTTATTTATGGCGATTACCATTGGATTGGTTACAGCAGAGATTTATCGTATGTTTATCCAGCGCGGAATTACGATAAAAATGCCAAGTGGTGTCCCAGATGTAGTAAGTAAATCATTTTCAGCTCTTTTACCTGGTTTTACTACTTTTGTTTTGTGGGCTCTGGTCTTAAAAGGTCTTGAAGCGGCAGGAGTTGCAGGAGGTCTCAACGGACTTTTAGGTGCAATTGTTGGAACACCGCTTAAGTTAATTGCAGGAACGCTTCCAGGTATGATTCTATGTGTTATTGTAAACTCATTCTTTTGGTTCTGTGGAGTTAATGGGGGGCAAGTTTTAAATGCTTTTGTAGACCCAGTTTGGTTACAATTTACTACAGAAAACCAAGAAGCTGTGGCTGCAGGACAAACCCTACAACACATTATTACATTACCGTTTAAAGATTTATTTGTATTTATTGGTGGCGGTGGAGCGACTATTGGTCTTGCGATTTGTCTCTTCCTATTTAGTAAGAGTCGTGCTAATAAAACATTAGGTAAGCTAGCTATTATACCGTCTATCTTTAATATCAATACAGCTATTCTATTTACGTTTCCAACGGTTTTAAATCCGATTATGCTGATTCCGTTTATTGCTACTCCTACAATCAATGCCTTGATTACCTATGTATCAATGGCTGTAGGATTAGTACCTTATACAACAGGTGTAATCCTTCCGTGGACAATGCCACCGATCATAGGAGGATTCCTTGCGACAGGGGCTAGTTGGCGAGGAGCTCTATTACAAGTTGTTTTAATTTTGGTTTCTGTGGCAATTTATTATCCATTCTTCAAAATTGCAGATAAACGCAATCTTGAAAAAGAAAAAGCTACTGTTGGAGGGAAATAAGATGGTTATCAGAGTATTTGATCAGCAGAAAAATGCTTATTCTAGCTTCGCCTTAGAGGAATTAAGTTACTATATGAATCGGGTCTTTAAGACTGACATAGAACTTGTCGAGGAGAAGGAAGCGGATATTTTTGTAGGATTAGTCAATAAAGAGGATAGAAAAGACCATGTTCTTATCTCATTAGACAAGGGTAAGGGGAGAATTGAGTCTAATACAATTGTAGGTTTACTTATTGGAATTTACCGAATGTTTCATGAATTTGGGGTTGTGTATACTAGACCAGGGCGCGGACATGACTTTGTTCCAGAGCTACGATTTGAAGATTTTTTAGATAAAGAGCTATCTATAGATGAAACAGCCAGTTACTATCATAGGGGAGTATGTATAGAGGGAGCGGATTCATTTGAAAATATACTAGATTTCATTGATTGGCTACCTAAGATTGGAATGAACAGTTTTTTCATCCAGTTTGAAAATCCTTACTCTTTTTTGAAACGTTGGTATGAACATGAGTTTAATCCATACCTAAATAAAGAAAAATTCTCAAATGAATTAGTACAAGAATTGAGTGATAGGTTGGATAAAGAATTGCAAAAAAGAGGTCTTATTCATCATCGTGTTGGTCATGGATGGACAGGTGAGGTTTTAGGCTACTCTTCAAAATTTGGCTGGGAATCAGGTCTTAGTATTTCAGAGGAGAAGAAACCCTATGTCGCTGAAATAAACGGGAAACGAGAATTATTTAATACGGCTCCAATTTTAACCAGTCTGGATTTTTCAAATCCAGATGTGGCGGATAAGATGGTAGAAATTATCAAGGATTATGCCAAGAAAAGACCTGATGTGAATTACTTACATGTATGGTTGTCGGATGCTCGTAATAATATTTGTGAATGCGAAAACTGTAGACAAGAATTGGTTTCGGATCAGTATATTCGTATTCTCAATCAATTGGATAGGGCTTTAACGAGTGAGGGATTAGATACAAAGATTTGTTTCCTACTTTACCATGAGTTGTTATGGGCGCCTCAGAAAGAAAAATTAGATAATCCTGAACGCTTTACCATGATGTTTGCACCGATTACAAGAACATTTGAAATGAGTTATGCAGATGTAGATTTTGACAATTCCATACCTACGCCTAAACCTTATCTGCGTAATAAAATTATACTTCCGAATTCTCTTGAGGAAAATTTATCTTATCTTTTTGAATGGCAAAAAACATTTAAAGGAGATAGTTTCGTATATGACTATCCTTTAGGGCGTGCTCATTATGGCGATTTAGGCTATATGAAAATTAGTCAAACTATTTACAAAGATGTATCTTATCTGTCAAACCTACATTTGAATGGGTACATTTCGTGTCAAGAATTACGTGCCGGATTCCCTCATAATTTTCCTAATTATGTTATGGGGCAAATGCTCTGGAAGAAGACAAGAAGTTATGAAGAATTGATTGAAGAATACTTTTCTGCCTTGTATGGATCAAATTGGCAGTCTGTTGTTGAATATTTAGAAAAATTATCTAGTTATTCCTCATGTGATTATTTTAATGCAATTGGCAGTCGTCAAAATGATGTTTTAGCGAATCATTATTATATAGCTTACAATCTAGCTGATAATTTTTTACCAATTATTGAGGAAAATATTTCTAAGTTATTAAATAGTCAAAAGGATGAATGGAAACAGCTCAGTTATCATCGTGAATATGTTGTTAAGATGGCGAAGGCTTTATATCTTCAAGCAACTGGAAAAACAAGGCAAGCTCAAGATGAGTGGAAAAATGTTTTGAATTATATCCGTGGGCACGAATTACTATTCCAATCTAATTTGGATGTTTATCGTGTAATTGAAGTAGCAAAAAATTACGCTGGTTTTCACTTATAAATCATAAGTATAGAAAATGAACCAAGGTATTCAGAGAAGATTGATCCTAAATATTATGAAATTTAAGGATTTTTAAGATATTTAGGGTCGACTTTCTATTTATATCGTAGCGAAGTCATTTTAATAATGATGTGTAAAAGATGGCTCAAGATTGAGGAGGAAGAAAGATGAAATCAAAAGAAGAAGTAAATATGCTTGGTTTTACAATTGTCGCTTACGCAGGAGATGCAAGGTCAGATTTGATGGATGCTTTGGCGTTTGCGAGAGATGGATATTTTGAACAGGCAAGAGAATTGGTTGAGTCTGCAAACGACTCAATAGTGTCTGCCCATCGAGAACAGACTAATTTATTAGCGGAGGAGGCATCTGGAGATAATTTTGAAGTGAGTTTTATCATGATTCATGGTCAAGATACCTTGATGACAACGATGCTATTGTATGATCAGGTAAAGTTTTTTATTGATGAATATGAACGAATTCGAAAGATTGAAGAACATATTGGTTTGCAATGAGGATTAGTCATGGAAAATTTACAGGTTAAAGCCTTACCGAAGGAGTTTTTATTAGGAGCTGCTACCGCTGCTTATCAAGTAGAGGGTGCAACTAGGGTAGATGGCAAAGGAATAAACATGTGGGATGTTTATTTGCAAGAAAATAGTCCGTTCTTACCAGATCCAGCTAGTGATTTTTATTATCGTTACGAAGAAGATATAGCCTTGGCGGCAGAACATGGTTTGCAGGCTTTGCGTTTATCTATTTCCTGGGTTCGTATATTTCCTGATATAGATGGGGATGCTAATATATTGGCTGTTCGTTATTACCATAGAGTCTTTCAGTCCTGCTTAAAACATAATGTGATTCCGTTTGTTTCTTTACATCATTTTGATTCGCCTCAGAAAATGTTAGAAACAGGGGATTGGTTGAATAGAGAGAATATTGATCGTTTCATACGATATGCTCGTTTTTGTTTCCAAGAATTTACAGAAGTCAAGCATTGGTTTACAATCAATGAACTGATGTCTCTTGCTGCAGGCCAATACATAGGAGGTCAGTTTCCTCCGAATCATCATTTTCAATTATCTGAAGCAATTCAAGCAAATCATAACATGTTGTTGGCGCATGCTCTTGCAGTCCTCGAATTTCATCAATTAGGGATTGAGGGAAAGGTAGGTTGTATTCATGCTTTAAAACCAGGCTATCCTATTGATGGGCAAAAAGAAAATATTTTGGCAGCTAAACGGTATGATGTTTATAATAATAAATTTCTATTAGATGGAACTTTTTTGGGCTACTACAGTGATGACACGCTTTTTCACTTGAATCAAATATTGGAAGCTAATAATTCTAGCTTTATTATTGAAGATGGTGATTTAGAAATTATGAAAAGAGCTGCACCTCTTAATACGATGTTTGGGATGAATTATTATCGTTCAGAATTTATTAGTGAATACAAAGGTGAAAATAGACAAGAATTTAATTCAACAGGAATAAAAGGACAGTCCTCTTTTAAATTAAATGCTCTAGGTGAATTTGTAAAAAAGCCTGGTATTCCGACAACAGATTGGGATTGGAATATTTATCCTCAAGGCTTATTTGATATGTTGCTTCGTATCAAAGAAGAATATCCTCAACATCCGGTCATTTATTTAACGGAAAATGGTACAGCCCTTAAAGAGGTTAAGCCAGAGGGCGAGAATGATATTATTGATGACAGTAAGAGAATCCGTTATATTGAGCAACATTTACACAAAGTTTTAGAGGCTCGAAATAGGGGAGTCAATATTCAAGGCTATTTTATATGGTCTTTGCAAGATCAATTTTCTTGGGCGAATGGCTACAATAAGCGATATGGTCTTTTCTTTGTTGATTATGAAACACAGAAGAGATATATTAAGAAAAGTGCTCTTTGGGTAAAAGGGCTAAAACGGAATTAAGGTTAGCGATTTGAATGATGTTTAATATGTTTTAAATATGAGGTTGAATTTTTTATAGGAGGAGTTTTATGGATAAGCTAGTCGCTGCCATTGAAAAGCAACAAGGGAAATTTGAAAAAATTTCTACTAATAATTATATGATGGCTATTAAAGATGGATTCATTGCTACTATGCCTTTAATTATGTTTTCAAGCTTTTTGATGATTATTATTATGATTCCTAAAAATTTCGGAGTAGAGTTACCGAGTTCAGCTATTGCCTGGATGAGGAAAGTGTATATGCTAACCATGGGAGTTTTGGGTGTTATTGTTTCAGGGACAGTTGCAAAGTCATTGGCTGGAAATGTTAATAGAAAAATGCCTCCTGGAAAGGTAATAAATGATACTTCTGCAATGTTGGCAGCCATATGTAGTTATCTGGTATTAACTGTAACGCTTGTAGTTGATGAGAAGACGGGATCTACAAGTTTGTCGACAAACTATTTAGGATCTCAAGGATTGATAACTTCGTTTGTCAGTGCCTTTATTACTGTAAATGTTTACCGATTCTGTATTAAGCGAGACATTACTATTCATTTACCTAAGGAAGTTCCTGGGGCTATATCACAAGCTTTTAGAGATATTTTTCCTTTTTCTTTTGTTTTACTTATTAGTGGTTTGTTAGATATTGTATCTCGGTTTAGTTTAGATGTTCCTTTTGCCCAAGTATTTCAACAACTATTGACCCCTATTTTTAAGGGAGCAGAATCATATCCTGCTATGATGTTGATTTGGTTTATGTGTGCTTTGCTTTGGTTTGTTGGAATTCATGGACCATCTATTGTCTTACCTGCTGTTACAGCTTTACAACTAAGCAATATGGAAGAGAATGCTCAACTCCTTGCAAATGGGCAGTTCCCTTATCATTCTTTAACACCTAATTTCGGGAATTATATCGCTGCTATTGGAGGAACGGGGGCTACCTTTGTTGTACCATTTATTTTGATTTTCTTTATGCGGTCTAAACAATTAAAATCGGTAGGTAAAGCTACAATTACTCCTGTTTTATTTGCGGTAAATGAACCTCTTCTATTTGGTATGCCTGTTATTTTGAATCCCTATCTTTTTGTCCCTTTTTTGATGACTCCACCAGTGAATGTATTTCTAGGAAAGGTCTTTATTGATTTCTTTGGAATGAATGGATTTTATATCCAGTTACCTTGGGCCTTTCCTGGTCCCTTGGGATTGTTAATTGGAACGAATTTTCAACCTATCTCCTTTGTATTTTTATTTTTGATTTTAGTTGTCGACATATTGATTTACTTGCCATTCTGTAGAGCGTATGATAGACAGTTATTGATGAAAGAAGATGTTGCAAGCTCAAATGATATTATTTTAGAGGAGGATACAAGTGAAATAATGCCTGGTGAGTTAGATAAAATAAAAAGTAAGGAGTTGAAAGTACTGGTTCTTTGTGCAGGATCTGGAACAAGTGCGCAATTAGCCAATGCAATTAACGAGGGCGCTCAATTAGCAGAAGTTAGAGTGATTGCGAATTCAGGAGCGTACGGAGCTCATTATGATATTATGGGTGTTTATGATTTAATTATTCTGGCTCCACAAGTTCGGAGTTATTATAGAGAGATGAAGGTGGATGCAGAAAGATTAGGTATTCAGATAGTTGCTACCAGAGGAATGGAATATATTCATTTAACAAAGAATCCAAGTAAAGCCTTACAATTTGTATTGGAGTATTACCAAGCTGTGTAGTAAATTTTTCCATCTTTTATTTAAGTAAGGACTTTGCTTACAGACAGGCTTGGATTTAAAATCGTTCCCCCTTTTTAATATAAAAATCCCTCTTTAACAATTGTAAAAAGAGGGATTTTGTATTTTATCTCTTAGACCAAGTTCTTTTCATAAAGAGAAGTAGGATTGGGTAAATCTCCAAGCGGCCTGCAATCATTGCAAAGGAGAGGAGAATTTTTGAGATAGGACTAAAGATTGAGAAGCTAGAAGTGGTTCCTAGGATAGGTCCGATATTATTGAAACAGCTAAAGACAGCACTGGTTACAACCAGAAAATCATTGCTATCTAGGCTGACAATAAAGATAAGGGATAGCAAAATCATAGCATAGATGACAAAGTACTTGAGAATCTTATGCTGGGTATCTTTGTCAATCACCGTTTTATTAACATGGAGGGTCAAAACACGGTGGGGCGATAGGATTGATAAAATCTGATTTTTAGCAATTTTTGAAAGGATGAGACCTCGAATAACCTTGAGTCCACCTGCGGTTGATCCAGCAGAGCCACCGATTCCCATGAGGAAGAGAAGGATAAACTGGGAGAAGAGGGGCCAGTTGGTAATATCTCCGTAACCAAAACCAGTCGTCGTAATAATATTGGAAACCTGGAAGAAGGCCATTTCAAAACTCTTTGAAAATCCTGGATAGAGATAGAGGGTATTGAGGCTAATCAAGCCTGTAGAAAGCAGTACAATGACCAAGTAAGCTCGAAGTTCTTCATCTCCAAAGAAGGCCTTGACGCGACGGAGCATGAGGTAGTAGTAGAGATTGAAATTTACCCCAAAAACCAAAACTCCGATACTAACTAGATAGGTAATCAGTGAGCTACCATAGTGAGCAATTCCGTCGTTATAGACGGTAAATCCTCCTGTACCCGCAGTACCCATAGCGATGACAAAACTATCAAATAGGGGCATACCAGCTAGATAATAGATGATGACAAAGAGGGAGAAGAGAGCTAGATAAAGGAGATAGAGAATCTGGGCAGTATTTTTGAGTTTGGATACAACCTTACCGAAGACGGGACCAGGAACCTCAGCCTTCATCACTTCTAGGTGGCTATTCTTGGTATTATCCATAATAGCCAGTGCGAAAACGAGCACTCCCATCCCTCCAATCAAGTGGGTAAAACTTCGCCAGAAGAGGAGGGAACGGCTGAGAACCGAAATGTCGTTCAAGATACTTGCTCCAGTAGTTGTAAACCCAGAACTGATTTCAAAAAAGGCATCTATAACGCTAGGGATTTGTCCAGAAAAGACAAAGGGGAGACCACCAAAGAAAGACCAAAGAATCCAACAGAGGGCAACAATCAAGACTCCCTCCTTGGCATAAATCCGTTGATTTTTGGGTTTTTGTAAAATTCCTGAACCACCTAGTAATACGAGAATCCCAATGGTCGAAAAGAGGGCTGTAAAGACTTGGCTCGATTCGTGGTAATAGACAGCTACAGCTACAGGAACCAAGAGGAGAACAGCTTCAATCAAAAGTAACTTTGAAAGGAGGTAACGAATCATGCTTTTATTCATCTCTTACCTCGCGATCAAGTCATAAATCTTGGTGATGTTTGGCAACAAGGTTGTTACTAGGAGCTTGTCTCCAACTTCCAACATATCCTCCCCAGTTGGGAAAATAGTCTTGCCCTTTCGAATGATGGCCGCAATAAGAACCCCTTTTTTCAGTTTGAGTTGAGAAAGAGGTTTGGCAGTCATTTTATTGGCTTCCTTGATATGGAATTGCAGGGTTTCGATTTGGCCATTGGCTAGATGGTGCATGGCCTGAAGGTCTGAATACTGGGCATTAACACGACCACGAATAAAGTGCATAATCGTATCTACAGCGATGCTTTTAGGTGTGATGATACTTGAAAAATCAGGCGCATTGATAATCTCGAGGAGACTGGTACGATTGACCTTGGTAATATTTTTCTGTACACCTACCCTGTCAAGGAACATAGAGGTAATCAGATTTTCCTCATCGACTCCTGTTAGAGTCGCAACGGCATCATAGTGTTGAGCACTTTCTTCCAGCAGGATATCTTTTGCGGTTCCATCTCCTTGGACTATATGAAGATTTGGAAATTTCTCGCTAAAGAAGCTAGCGATTTCAGGATTGATTTCAATAACCTTGGTTTCGATACGACTATCTTTGAGGATACCTAATAGATAATAGGCAATTCTACCAGCTCCAACAATAAGAAGACTCTTCACAGCACGAGACTTGAAATAATTATGGAAGAGCATCATGTCAACACGGTTACCGGTGACAAAGATTCTATCTTTATCCTGTACAGTCATGTCACCGCTTGGAATGATAATTTGATGATCCCTCTCTATCGCACAGACAATGACATTGCCAAATTTTTTCCGAAAATCAGAAATGGGCATTTGGCAAAGACCACTGGAGGATTTAACAGTGAATTCCATCAAGCTGACCCGTCCACCAAAGAAACGTTCGACAGACAGGGCGTTGGGAAAGTCAATGATGTTGGCGATAGCGCGGGCAGCCAAGAGCTCAGGGTTAACGATAAGAGAAAAACCGAGAATATTCTTTTCCTTGAAATAAGAGTTAGAATATTCAGGGTTCCGCACCCGAACGATGGTCTCTTTAGCTCCCATTTTTTTGGCTAAAACGGCTGCAATCATGTTGACTTCATCGTATTCAGTCAGGGCGATAAAGATATCACAATCCTGGACACTGGCTTGCTCAAGGATGGCAAAATCGGCCCCGTTACCAAGGATACCCATGATATCAAAGCGATTGACAATATGATTGAGGACAGCTTCGTCTTGCTCAATCAGCAAAACATCATGCTTTTCTGCAACCAAGGAGCGACAGAGGGCAGAACCAACTTTTCCCCCTCCGACAAGGATAATTTTCATAATAAAACCTACTTCTTCATTATGTAACTATCATACCTTTTTTCAAGAAAAAATGCACCTACTAGCTAATAACCAGAGTTTTTAGTAGGAAATTTGCTATAAGGTAAAACTATACCCTAATCAATTGAAATAGCTATTAGCACCTTTCTCTGAAATATGGTATGATAAAGGATATACAAGGAGATAAAATGAATAATAATTTACTGGTATTACAATCAGACTTTGGTCTGGTTGATGGTGCGGTATCGGCTATGATTGGAGTGGCTTTAGAAGAATCTCCAACCTTAAAAATTCATCACTTGACGCACGATATCACGCCTTATAATATTTTTGAGGGGAGTTACCGTCTCTTTCAGACGGTGGATTACTGGCCTGAGGGAACGACATTTGTATCGGTGGTCGATCCAGGTGTTGGCTCGAAACGTAAGAGTGTGGTTGCCAAGACTGCAAAAAATCAATATATTGTCACGCCAGATAATGGGACTCTTTCTTTTATCAAGAAACACGTTGGTATTGTAGCCATTCGTGAAATTTCTGAGGTAGCTAATAGGCGTCAAAACACAGAGCATTCTTATACCTTCCACGGTCGTGATGTTTATGCTTATACTGGTGCTAAACTAGCCAGCGGTCACATTACTTTTGAGGAAGTGGGGCCAGAGCTCAGTGTGGATCAGATTGTGGAACTTCCAGTCGTAGAGACCATCATTGAAGATCATCTGGTGAAGGGAGCCATTGATATTCTGGATGTGCGTTTTGGTTCGCTCTGGACCTCTATCACACGGGAAGAATTTTACAAGCTGGAACCAGCATTCGGTGATCGTTTTGAAGTGACCATCTATCACGCAGATATGCTGGTCTATCAAAATCAGGTTGTTTATGGCAAATCATTTGCAGATGTGAGAATTGGGCAACCCATCCTTTACATCAACTCTCTCTATCGTTTAGGTCTGGCTATCAACCAAGGTTCTTTTGCCAAGGCCTATAATGTGGGTGTCGGTTCATCTTGGACCATTGAAATAAAGAAAATAGAAGGATAAAATAGGAGAATAAATAGTATGGAAATCAAATTTACAATTAAACAAGTTGTTGCTGTCGGAATTGGCGCTGCCCTCTTTGTCGTCATCGGGATGATCAACATTCCGACACCTGTTCCAAATACAAGCATCCAGCTTCAGTATGCGGTACAGAGCCTCTTGTCTATCATTTTTGGTCCTATAGTGGGACTACTTGTTGGCTTAATTGGGCATGCGGTGAAGGACGCTATTGCTGGCTACGGTCTGTGGTGGACTTGGATTATCGCTAGTGGACTCTTTGGTCTAGTTGTGGGGCTATTTAGAAAATACGTTCGCGTGATCAATGGTGTCTTTGACTGGAAAGATATTCTTATTTTTAACCTCATTCAACTACTTGCAAATGCCCTTGTTTGGGGTGTCTTGGCACCACTTGGAGATGTTGTGATTTATCAAGAAGTGGCAGAAAAAGTATTTGCCCAAGGAATTGTTGCGGGAATTGCTAATGCTGTAACTGTAGCTATCGCAGGTACCCTTCTCTTGCTAGCTTATTCACGTACGCAGACTCGTTCAGGAAGTTTGAAAAAGGACTAAAATGATGGAGAAGGCTGGGCAACCAGTCTTTTTCGATGTTTATAGATTAGTTAGGCAAGTAAGCTAGGATAGGAATCTTTTTGGCGCTAAGATTTTAAGAGAAGAGACTGCAAGAAGGGGTAAATTTATGATAAAATAGAAGTCTAATACTCTGCGAAAATCTAATTTAAACTGCGTCAGCTCTATCTGCAACCTCAAAACAGTGTTTTGAGTAACCTACGGCTAACTTCCTGGTTTGCTCTTTGATTTTCATTGAGTAGAAGAAGCGAATGAAGAGAGTAAGATGAAAGAAGCTATAATTGAGTGGAAGGATTTCTCTTTCCGGTATGAAACACAACAAGAACCGACCTTGCAAGGGGTAGACTTGACCATTTACAAGGGAGAGAAGGTCTTAATTGTTGGGCCATCTGGGTCAGGTAAATCTACCTTGGGTCAGTGTTTGAATGGAATTATTCCCAATATTTACAAGGGCCAGATGTCTGGAGAATTTTTGATCAAGGTGCAAGCAGCCTTTGATATGAGCATCTACGATAAATCTCATCTGATCAGTACAGTTTTGCAGGATACAGATGGGCAGTTTATCGGATTGTCCGTGGCAGAAGATTTGGCTTTTGCTCTGGAAAATGATGTAACAGCCCTAGATGAGATGAAAGATCGTGTTCATAAATGGGCTGAAAAGCTGGGCCTTCTTCCTTTACTGTCTCAGCGTCCTCAAGATTTGTCAGGTGGACAAAAGCAGCGAGTCAGTCTGGCTGGTGTCCTGATTGATGAGAGTCCGATTCTCTTGTTTGATGAGCCACTCGCCAATCTGGATCCCAAGTCAGGTCAGGATATTATTGAATTGATTGATCAGATTCATAAGGAAGAGGGAACGACGACTCTGATTATCGAGCACCGTTTGGAAGATGTTCTGCATCGCCCTGTGGATCGGATTGTCTTGATAAACGATGGTCGTATCCTTTTTAATGGGAGCACTGACCAGCTACTGGCGACTGATTTATTGACACAAAATGGAATTCGAGAACCCCTTTATCTCACTACTCTCCGTCAATTGGGTGTGGATTTAGCTAAGGAAGAACAATTAGCAAATTTGGATAACTTGTCTATCTCAAAAGGTCAGGTTCAGTTGCAGACTGAACTGGTAAAAGAAACCCCAGAATTGCAGTCACTCTTTAGATTAGAGGACCTGTCTTTTTCTTATGATGATAGACCGATTTTAAAATCCCTACATTTGGATATTAAAAAGGGTGAAAAAATTGCTATTGTCGGGAAAAATGGGGCTGGGAAATCAACCCTTGCCAAGGCCTTAAGTAGCTTTATTCAGACGGAGGGCCGCTATCTTTGGGAAGGACAGGATATAAAAGGCGATTCTGTTGCAGAGCGAGCGGAACGACTAGGCTATGTGCTGCAAAATCCCAATCAAATGATTTCAACCAATATGATTTTTGATGAGGTGGCTCTGGGACTACGTTTGCGAGGTGTGGACGAGCAGGAAATTGAAACGAGAGTCTATGAAACTTTGAAAATCTGTGGTCTCTATGAATTCCGTAATTGGCCTATTTCTGCCCTGTCATTTGGTCAGAAAAAACGTGTCACCATTGCATCGATTTTGGTCTTGGGGGCTGAAATTATCCTCTTAGATGAACCGACAGCAGGTCAAGACCAGAAGAACTATACTGAGATTATGGAATTTCTCGAAGAACTGCATCAAAAAGGACATACCATTGTCATGATTACCCATGATATGCAATTGATGCTGGATTATTCAGACCGAGCCCTTGTCATGGTGGATGGGGAATTGATTGCCGATACTGATCCAGCTAGTCTGTTGAGCAATCCTGAGCTGTTAGTAAAAGCCAATCTAAAAGAAACTTCTATCTTCAACTTGGCAAAGAAACTCGACGTGGATCCACTTGCTTTAACGGCATTTTATAAAGAAAGGAGAGAAGGATGCAAGCTAAACTAATTGGTTACCAGCATAGAGATACTGTGATTCATCGCCTGTCAGGAGCTGGTAAACTCCTCTTTTTCATCCTTGTATCATTGGCGGCCATGATTAGCTATGATACTAGACTACTTGTTCTGATTGCCATCTTTTCGGTTTTTCTCCTCTATTTGTCAGAAATCCGCTTTAAAGATGTTTCCTTTGTAGCTGTTTTTGCGATGGTATTTGCCGTTTTAAACGTTTTGATGGTCTATCTCTTTTCTCCCGAGTATGGGGTTGGACTTTACGGAGAGAGAAGTGTGATTTGGCAGGGAATCGGTGCCTACACTCTGACCAGTCAGGAGCTCTTTTATCTGCTAAATCTGGCCATTAAATACCTTTGCACCATTCCTCTGGCTATTATCTTTTTGATGACAACCCACCCTAGTCAGTTTGCTTCCAGTTTAAATCAAATTGGTGTGTCTTACAAGATTGCCTATTCTGTCAGCCTGACCTTGCGCTATATTCCAGATTTGCAGGAAGAATTCTTTACTATCAAGATGTCTCAGGAGGCGCGTGGGATGGAATTATCCAAGAAAGCTTCTCTTATGCAACGAATCAAAGGCAATCTGCTCATTATTACTCCCTTGATTTTTAGCTCGCTAGAACGCATTGATACTATCGCGACCGCCATGGAGCTTCGACGCTTTGGGAAAGAGAAAAAACGCACTTGGTATAGTTATCAGGCCTTGAAAAAAGGAGACTATCTTACCTTGCTCTTGGCAGCCTTGTTTTTAGTAGCTAGTTTACTACTTATCTTGCAGAATCAGGGACGATTTTACAACCCTTGGAAATAGCTTGAAAAAATTGAAAAAATCAAGTCGTTTCTATTGACAATGATTCTGAAAGTGTTATACTAAGAAAGTAGTTTCGCTGATTTACTTCAAACCTGTTGTGAGGTAAGTTAACGATGCCTTAACCACGCTGTTTGCTGAGCTTGACTCCGGGCAGTGTGGCTATTTTTTTGCAATGGTAAAAGGAAGCAAGTCATGACAAATCACATTGTATTATTTGAACCACAAATTCCACAAAATACAGGCAATATCGCGCGTACTTGCGCTGCGACCAATTCTCCCCTCCACATCATCAAGCCTATGGGCTTTCCTATCGATGACCGCAAGATGAAGCGAGCTGGATTGGATTATTGGGATAAGCTAGAGATTTATTTTTACGAGAGCTTGGAAGATTTTATGTCTCAGATGAAGGGTAAACTCTATCTGATTTCGAAATTCGCGGAAAAAGTCTATTCTGAGGTGGATTTATCGACTGATGAGGACCATTATTTTCTCTTTGGACGTGAAGACAAGGGCTTGCCTGAGGACTTTATGCGCGAACATCCTGAGAAGGCTTTCCGTATTCCTATGAATGATGAACATGTCCGCAGTCTCAATGTGTCTAATACCGTCTGCATGATTGTCTATGAGGCTCTTCGCCAGCAGAACTTTGCAGGTCTTGAGCTCGTTCATACCTATGAAGTGGATAAATTGAAATAAAAAATGAAAATGAAAATGAACAAAATGCTTGCGCTTGCAAGCGTTTTTTGTTATGATAAAAGAGTCTTCAGGGCAGGGTGTGATTCCCGACCGGCGGTGACTTTAACTAGGAAATGATCTTTTCCTTTTATACTTTGTTGACAAGCTTTGCCTAACCAGAAGTTATGCCTACAGCTTGTCGCCTAGTCTAAAAGAAAAATCTCTATTTCCTTCTCTTTAAAGAAGTCCGCGAGCGTAAGCTGATGTGGTGAGATTCCACAACCGACAGTATAGTCTGGATGGGAGAAGACGAAAGAATGGCTTTGTCTGTTCTGATAGATTTATAGCTAAACTGTAACCGCTTGCTTGAATTTTCTTAATAGAGTGAGAGGGAAGATTTGGGATATAAAAAGTGAGAATAGATAGAGGAATCCTTTCTAACTTCTTCTGATTTTATAGAAAATTGGAGGAACCTGTTATGACAAACACACGTCGACTTTCGACCATTGCAATTCTATCAGCCATCTCATTTGTGCTGATGTACTTTGACTTTCCGCTCTTGCCAGCGGCATCCTTCCTCAAGATCGAATTTAGTATCTTGCCAGTCCTTGTGGGTCTGGTGGTCATGGATTTGCCTGCTGCTCTAGGAGTTCTCTTGCTTCGCTCACTCTTGAAACTGCTTCTTAACAGCCAGGGAGTGAATACTTACATTGGTTTGCCAATGAATATCGTAGCTTTGGGAGTTTTTGTCATCGTATTTGCTTTGATTTGGAAAAAGGAACGGACAACTCTTCGTTTCCTGCTAGGCTCTCTAGCTGGGACTATTGGTTTAACCGTGGCAATGTTGGTTCTCAACTATGTTTATGCTGTTCCTTTGTACGCTAAGTTTGCTAACTTTGATATTGGAAAAATTTTGGGACTTTCCAACTACCTAATGACCATGGTATTACCTTTTAACTTGATTGAGGGTGTAATCTTTGCCGTTTCATTCTGGTTGTTGTATGTTCTCTTGAAACCAACCTTAAAACATTATGAGAGATAAACAAACATTTTTAATGAAGGGCAGTTTTGCCCTTTTACTTTTCGTTATTCTTGGCTACATGGTCAAATTTTACCCTGACACGCTGGTCGGTTTTGACCAACCGATACAGACTGTTGTTCGAGGAGACTTGCCAGATTACTTGACTATTCTTTTCAGGACCATCACACGCTTGATTGATATTCCAGTGATTATCACTTGGGTTGTCATTACAGCTTTTATCTTTTATCGTAAGCGATGGAAGATAGAAAGTTTCTTCATGCTGGGAAATTTGGCTTTGGCAGGTTTTTTAATCGTGACCTTTAAAAATATTTATCAGCGCCCACGACCAGCTATTTTACACTTGGTTGAGGAGAAGGGATTTTCCTTCCCAAGTGGTCATTCTCTGGCTGTAACCTTGATGGTCGGCTCTCTGATTGTCATTCTCAGTCAACGGATGAAAAATCCAGTCTGGAGAAAAATCGTACAAATCGTCCTTGCTCTCTATCTAGTCAGTGTGCTGGTATCAAGGGTCTATCTGGGAGTTCACTATCCATCAGATGTTCTTGCCAGTTTCTGTGTGGGTTTGGGAGTCTTGTTTATCGAATTTCCCTTTTATGATAAGCTCCGCTTCCAATGGCGATTTAAAGGTAAGCAGAAGTGAATATCAAATTCTCTTGAGGAGAAAGAAATGAAAGTCAACATAAAAGCTCTCCATCCGACTCAACTATACTTATCAGAAAAGAAACTAGCAGGCATCCAGACACTTTATCAGTCGGCAGAAACAATCCAAGTCGATCCAATCAGTATTCTTGCATTTGGAAATTGCTTGTTGATTACAGATGGGCATCACAGGGCTTATCAGGCTTTATTGGCAGGTCGGGATACGATTTCTGCTGAGTGGGATAGAGATGGTGGTGATGAACTATATCATCTCTATGCGCAAGCTTGTGAGGAAAGAAAGATTTACTCTGTTCTGGATTTAAAAAATCATATCTTAGCTCAAGATGAGTATGAAGCAAAATGGTATAACTGGTGTGAGGGTTTTAATCAAGCAGCAACTCTCTTATTGAAAAGGAAAGCAGATGAAACGGATTTTACAAATAGATAATTCACTACGTCTTGTTCCTTATTGTAAGGTCAATCATTGTGAGGAAGCTTTTGCTTGGTATCAGAACGTGGACTTAGTTTACCTCGTAGATGGTGTGAAGAGACCTTATAGTCAAGAAACTTTGGAAGCCATGTATTCCCATTTGGATCAGCATGGTGAACTTTTTTGGATTGAAGTCAAGGAGAAGGGAGAATGGTTTCCAATTGGGGATGTTACACTATCTCAGGATAATCTCCCCATTGTGATTGGGAATCCCGCTTACCAACATCGAGGGCTTGGGAAAAAGGTTCTAAGTACTTTGATTGAATTGGCTCGAGTAAAAGGATGGAAAGAATTGAAAGTCAAGGAAATCTACACCTACAATCATGCTTCTAGGAGGTGTTTCAAGTCGCTTGGATTTGTGGGAAATGGAGCAACAGAAAAAGGAATGAGTTTTATATTGAAATTAGTTTAATCCTGTCACTTTCTCCCCCTTAACCTTTGACTATTCCGTAAAATTATCGTAAAATAAAGAGTAAATGATAAAATGAGGTCAGAGTCTGTTCGCTCTGGCGATAGTAGTATAAATGAGGAGAAACGCTTTGGAATTAGAAGTATTTGCTGGGCAAGAAAAAAGTGAACTATCTATGATTGAGGTAGCGCGTGCTATCTTGGAACTTCGTGGTCGCGATCATGAGATGCATTTTAGCGATCTTGTAAACGAAATTCAAAACTACCTTGGAACATCAAACAGCGATATCCGTGAAGCTTTGCCTTTGTTCTACACAGAGTTGAACTTTGACGGTAGCTTCATCTCACTTGGAGACAACAAATGGGGTCTTCGTTCATGGTATGGTGTGGATGAAATCGATGAAGAAATTATCGCTCTTGAGGAAAATGATGACGATGAAGTAGCACCAAAAGCTAAGAAAAAACGTGTCAATGCCTTCATGGACGGCGATTCAGATGCTATTGACTACAATACAGATGACCCAGAAGACGAAGATGCATACGAAGCAGATCCAGCTCTTTCATACGATGATGAAAATCCAGATGATGAGAAAAATGAAGTGGAAGCTTACGATGCAGAAATTAACGAAATCGCCCCTGATGACTTAGGTGAAGACGTGGATCTCAACGAAGAAGACGACGATTTTTCAGATGACGACGCTGAAACCAGCGAGGAATAAAAGTTAGGTATTGACAATTATCCTATTTTTAGGTATCATATTGTTCGGGCACCTCTTTTAGAGGTCGGGGCTCCCTAGTTCTTAGGGAGCTATTTTTGTTTTTTCAAGAAGTTATCTTCTTGTATTTTAGTTGTGAATCTGGTGCAGTAGTCCCAGATTATTCTTATTAGTAGGCTCTTGTTTTCTATGTCCCCTCGTAGTCAGCAAGACCTTGAGCATTTTAGAAAGAGGAATCTATGTCTACGAAATATATTTTTGTAACTGGTGGTGTGGTGTCGTCTATTGGGAAAGGGATTGTGGCAGCAAGTCTGGGTCGTCTCTTGAAAAATCGTGGTCTGAAAGTAACCATTCAAAAGTTTGACCCTTATATCAATATTGATCCGGGAACTATGAGCCCTTACCAGCACGGGGAAGTTTTTGTGACAGATGACGGAGCTGAGACAGATTTGGACTTGGGTCACTATGAACGTTTCATCGATATCAATCTCAACAAATATTCCAACGTGACAACTGGGAAAATTTACAGTGAAGTTCTTCGTAAGGAACGCCGTGGAGAATACCTTGGGGCAACTGTTCAGGTCATTCCTCATATCACAGATGCTTTGAAAGAAAAAATTAAGCGTGCCGCTCTAACGACCGACTCTGATGTCATTATCACAGAGGTTGGTGGAACAGTAGGAGATATCGAGTCCTTGCCATTCTTAGAGGCCCTTCGTCAGATGAAGGCAGATGTGGGTGCGGATAATGTCATGTACATCCATACAACCTTGCTTCCTTACCTCAAGGCTGCTGGTGAAATGAAGACCAAACCAACTCAACACTCTGTAAAAGAATTGCGTGGATTGGGAATCCAACCAAATATGTTGGTTATTCGTACAGAAGAGCCGGCTGGTCAAGGAATTAAAAACAAACTGGCCCAGTTCTGTGATGTGGCACCAGAAGCCGTTATCGAGTCTTTGGATGTTGAACACCTTTACCAAATTCCATTGAACTTGCAGGCTCAAGGTATGGACCAAATTGTCTGTGATCATTTGAAATTAGACGCACCAGCAGCAGATATGACAGAATGGTCAGCCATGGTGGACAAGGTCATGAACCTCAAGAAACAAGTTAAAATTTCCCTTGTCGGTAAGTATGTTGAATTGCAAGATGCCTACATTTCTGTGGTTGAAGCCTTGAAACACTCTGGTTATGCCAACGACGCAGAAGTTAAAATCAATTGGATCAATGCCAATGATGTGACAGCAGAGAATGTGGCAGAGCTTTTGTCTGATGCGGACGGAATCATTGTACCAGGTGGTTTTGGTCAACGTGGTACAGAAGGGAAAATCCAAGCCATCCGCTATGCGCGTGAAAATGATGTTCCAATGTTAGGTGTCTGCTTGGGAATGCAGTTAACTTGTATCGAATTTGCTCGTCACGTTTTAGGTCTTGAAGGTGCCAATTCTGCAGAGCTTGCACCAGAAACAAAATACCCTATCATTGATATCATGCGTGATCAGATTGATGTTGAGGATATGGGTGGAACCCTTCGTTTGGGACTTTATCCATCTAAGTTGAAACGTGGATCTAAGGCTGCGGCTGCTTATCACAATCAAGAAGTGGTGCAACGCCGTCACCGTCACCGTTATGAGTTTAACAATGCCTTCCGTGAGCAGTTTGAGGCAGCAGGCTTTGTCTTTTCAGGAGTTTCTCCAGACAATCGCTTGGTCGAAATTGTGGAAATTCCTGAAAATAAATTCTTTGTAGCGTGTCAGTATCACCCTGAACTGTCAAGCCGTCCAAATCGTCCAGAAGAACTCTACACTGCCTTTATTACTGCAGCGGTTGAGAACAGTAATTAGCAAAACCAGAACCTTTGAGAACAATCTCAGAGGTTTTTTTGCATACGATGGATATTGCAGTATATCTGAGGTAGGAGTCCTCTGTGTGTACCTGCTACCCTTGAAATCAATAGCGACTCCCTCTTGCCCTGTGCTAGTGAATGGATTTATCAGTATATTGAAATAAAATCTGAACAAATTAATTCGGAGAGCCAAATCAATTTATAGAAATATTTTAGCAGTTAAGGTGTACTGTTATAGATTCAATACACTATACTTTTTTAATTTATACTCTTCGAAAATCAAATTCAAACCACGTCAGCTTCACCTTGCCGTACTCAAGTACAGCCTGCGGCTAGCTTCCTAGTTTGCTCTTTGATTTTCATTGAGTATTAATCCACCATATCTGCAGAATACTCTTTCAGTTTCATTCAGCCTAGTCTTGCTTAGGAAAAAAGCAAAAAGCCATCCCATTCAGGATAGCTTCTTGGTTCTTAGATTTGTTCTGCAAAAACCTTTTCAGCAAGGTTCATAGCGTGGTCTGATACACGAGTGTAGTGTGAGATGATGTCGATAAAGTTGACCCCAGCTTGTGTTGAACATTCGCCTTTATTGAGGCGTTTGATGTGAGTTTTTCTGAGAACACGTTCTATCTTATTGATTGCTTCATGACGTTCTACAAGACTGCGTGCTTTTTCAATGTCATTGTTTTCCACACTATACAGAGCATCTTTGATAAAGTCACTAGTTTGACGGTAAACTTCCTCTAATTCTTTCAAGGCGGCATCAGAAAATTCAACATTTTTCCGTTGAAGATAGTCAGTCAGATTGAGTAGAGCCTCCGCGTGGTCTCCAATCCGTTCCAAATCACGGGAGGAATCAAGGATATTGGTGAGCACTTCGCTTTCTTTTTGACTGAGAGCTTCGCTTGAAAGGGCAATGAGATAACGTGTTAATTGCTCATCGATGGTGTTAATGGCTTCTTCGGTTTTATGCCCTTTTTCAGCAACTTTTTCATCCAAGTCAATGATATACTGATAGGAAAGGTCAAAGGCTTTGGCAGCGTAGTTTCCTAAGTGCAAGAGCTCTTTCTTAGCATTTCCGAGAGCGATAGATGGGGCTTGTTTGATGAAGTGTTCATCAAGATATAAGGGTTCGTATTTGACAACCTCGTCCTCTCCAGGAATAATCTTGGTTACAAAGTAAGCCAGAGCTCCGATAAATGGAAATTGGACAATGGTATTGGTAATATTAAAGGTTCCGTGAGCAAAGGCGATGGTCATTTCCGGTGCTAGATTTAGCGTGGTTTCAAACCAATGAATCAGGGCTGTAAAAGGAACTAGAAAAATAACGCAGACGACTGTTCCGATAACGTTGAAGGCAACATGAGCTCCTGCTACCCGTTTAGCTGCAATATTAGCACCTAAAGAGGCAATGATGGCTGTAATGGTTGTCCCGATATTGTCACCAAATAGAACTGGCAAAGCTCCTTGCAGGTCAATGAGGTTGCTGGCGTAGAGGTTTTGTAAAATCCCGATGGTAGCCGAGGAAGCTTGAATCAGTAAGGTCAAGCCGGTACCGACAAAGACACCCAAAACAGGATTCTTACTTAGCTCAATCATATAGTCTTTAAAGACCTGTAAATCTTTGAGTGGAGCCATTGCGCCACTCATGAGATTGAGGGCAAAAAAGATACCACCGACACCAAAGAGGATGCGTCCGATATTATTGACTGTCCGATTTTTTGTAAAGAAGAGGCAGACAGCACCGATAAAGAGCATAGGCAGGGCATAGTCACCTAGTTTAAACCCAATAAGAAAGGATGTGACTGTTGTCCCAATATTAGCCCCCATGACAATCCCGATAGCCTGACGTAAGGTTAGGAGACCGGCACTGACCAGACCGACTGTGATAACTGTTACACCAGAACTAGACTGAATTAGAGCAGTCATCCCAATACCAACCAGAACTCCAAAGAAAGGATTACTAGTATACTTGTCAATGTAAAAACGAAGGCGATCTCCAGCAGCTTGCTGCAAACCGTCTCCCATGGTCTTGATACTATATAAGAATAGCCCTAGACCACCTAAAAAGTGAAATAAAATTTCCTGCCAATTAATGGACATTTCTTTTTCCTCCGAAAAATAATAACGGAATTTCTCCTATTCTATTTTAAAGGATAAAAGTAAATCTAACAAGTGTTAAGCTAAGATTTTAGAAAGAAAATTCGTGAGAAAAGGCCTTAATTATATTAATTTTACCAATTTCTAACCTAGATATAGATATTTCCTTTTATATATTGACATTTAAAAGAAATATTTTAAAATTAGGGAGAAATTATCTTAATCCCTGTGATTGGGATAAAAATTTTACGAAGAAAGTTAAGCGCTTTCTTTAAAATAATAAAATCAATCTTTTAGGAGGAGAAAATGAAGAATTCATTTTTTGAAAGACGTTGTCGGTACAGTATTCGTAAGTTATCAGTAGGAGCCTGCTCGCTGATGATTGGGGCTGTTTTATTTGCTGGTCCAGCCTTGGCAGAAGAAACTGCAGTTCCTGAAAATAGCGGAGTCAATACAGAGCTTGTTTCAGGGGAGAGTGAGCATTCGGCCAATGAAGTTGATCAGCAGAATGAAGGAGAACATGCTAGAGAAAATAAGCCAGAAAAGGCAGAAGGAGTAGCGACAGCATCTGACACTGCTTCGCCAGCAAGCAATGAAGCTGCAACTACTGAAACTGCAGAGGCAGTAAGCGTAGCTAAATCAGAGGAAAAACCAAGTGAGGTGGCTGCAGAAACACCATCTGCAGAAGCAAAACCAAAGTCTGACAAGGAAACGGAAGCAAAGCCTGAAGCAACTAGCCAAGGAGATGAGTCTAAGCCAGCAGCAGAAGCTAATAAGACTGAAAAAGAAGTCCAGCCAGATGTCCCTAAAAATACGGACAAAACATTAAAACCAAAGGAAATCAAATTTAATTCTTGGGAAGAATTGTTAAAATGGGAACCAGGTGCTCGTGAAGATGATGCTATTAACCGCGGGTCTGTCGCCCTCGCTTCACGTCGGACAGGTCATTTGGTTAATGAAAAAGCTAGCAAGGAAGCAAAAGTTCAAGCCCTATCAAACACCAATTCTAAAGCAAAAGACCATGCTTCTGTTGGTGGAGAAGAGTTCAAGGCCTATGCTTTTGACTATTGGCAATATCTAGATTCAATGGTCTTCTGGGAAGGTCTCGTACCAACGCCTGACGTTATTGATGCAGGTCACCGTAACGGGGTTCCTGTATATGGTACACTCTTCTTCAACTGGTCTAATAGTATTGCAGATCAAGAAAAATTCGCTGAAGCTTTGAAGCAAGACTCAGATGGTAGCTTCCCAATTGCCCGTAAATTGGTGGATATGGCCAAGTATTATGGCTATGATGGCTATTTCATCAACCAAGAAACAACTGGGGATTTGGTTGAACCTCTTGGAGAAAAGATGCGCCAGTTTATGCTCTATACCAAGGAGTATGCTGCTAAGGTAAACCATCCAATCAAGTATTCTTGGTACGATGCTATGACCTATAACTATGGACGTTACCACCAAGATGGTTTGGGAGAATACAACTACCAATTCATGCAACCTGAGGGAGATAAGGTTCCAGCAGATAACTTCTTTGCTAACTTTAACTGGGATAAGGCTAAAAATGATTACACTATTGCAACTGCCAACTGGATTGGTCGTAATCCTTATGATGTATTTGCAGGTTTGGAATTGCAACAGGGTGGTTCCTACAAGACCAAGGTTAAGTGGAATGACATTTTAGATGAAAATGGGAAATTACGCCTTTCTCTTGGTTTGTTCGCCCCAGATACCATTACAAGTTTAGGAAAAACTGGTGAAGATTATCATAAGAATGAAGATATCTTCTTTACAGGTTACCAAGGTGATCCTACTGGCCAAAAACCAGGTGATAAAGATTGGTATGGGATTGCTAACCTAGTTGCGGACCGTACGCCAGCAGTAGGTAATACTTTTACTACTTCTTTTAATACAGGTCATGGTAGAAAATGGTTCGTAGATGGTAAGGTTTCTAAGGATTCTGAGTGGAATTACCGTTCAGTTTCAGGTGTTCTTCCAACATGGCGCTGGTGGCAAAAATCAACTGGCGATAAGTTGAAAGCAAGCTATGATTTTGAAGATGCTTATAATGGTGGAACTTCTCTCAAATTTGCAGGGGATCTTTCAGGTGCGACCAAGCAAGATGTGAATTTGTACTCTACTCGCTTGAAGGTGACAGATACCACCAAATTGCATGTTGCCCACAAAGGAGGCAAAGGGACCAAGGTTTATGTAGAATTTGCAACCAAGAAAGATTATACCTACGGTGATGAAGCTGCCCGTAAAGAATTGACAGTTTCAGATAACTGGACTACCGATGATTTTGATTTGAGTGCCTTGGCAGGTAAAACAATTTACGGTATTAAACTCTATTTTGAAAATGATAAAGACTTAAAAGGTTATCAATTTAACTTGGGGCAATTGACCATCAGCAATAATCAAGATGCTCCTCAGGCACCAACCACAGTAGCTGTAGCCAAACAAGTCCTAAAAAATGCCCAAGAAGCAGAAGCAGTCGTGCAATTTAAAGGCAACAAGGATGCAGATTTCTATGAAGTTTACGAAAAAGATGGAGACAGCTGGAAATTACTAACTGGCTCATCTTCTACAACTATTTATCTACCAAAAGTTAGCCGTTCAGCAAGTGCTCAAGGTACAACTCAAGAACTGAAAGTTGTAGCAGTCGGTAAAAATGGAGTTCGTTCAGAAGCTGCAACCACAACCTTTGATTGGGGCATGACTGTAAAAGATACCAGCCTACCAAAACCATTAGCTGAAAATATCGTACCAGGTGCAACAGTTATTGATAGTACCTTCCCTAAAACAGAAGGTGGGGAAGGCATAGAAGGCATGTTGAATGGTACCATTACCAGTCTGTCAGACAAGTGGTCTTCTGGACAATTAAGTGGTAGTGTGGATATTCGTTTGACCCAGCCACGTACAGTTGTTAGATGGGTGATGGACCATGCTGGAGCTGGTGGAGAATCTGTAAACGACGGTTTGATGAACACCAAAGATTTTGACCTCTATTATAAAGATGCGGATGGTCAATGGAAGTTGGCTAAGGAAGTCCGTGGCAATAAAGCCCATGTTACAGATATTACCCTTGATAAACCAATCACAGCTCAAGATTGGCGCTTGAATGTTGTCACTTCTGACAATGGAACTCCATGGAAGGCTATTCGTATCTATAACTGGAAAATGTATGAAAAGCTTGATACAGAAAGTGTCAATATTCCGATGGCCAAGACTGCAGCTCGTACTTTAGGCAATAACAAGGTACAAGTTGGCTTTGCAGATGTACCAGCTGGAGCTACCATTACCGTTTATGATAATCCAAATTCTCAAACTCCGCTTGCAACCTTGAAGAGCGAAGTTGGAGGAGACCTAGCAAGTGCACCATTGGATTTGACAAATCAATCTGGTCTTCTTTACTATCGTACCCAGTTGCCAGGCAAGGAAATTAGTAATGTCCTAGCAGTTTCTGTTCCAAAAGATGACAGAAGAATCAAGTCAGTCAGCCTAGAAACAGAACCTAAGAAAACAAGCTACGCCGAAGGGGAGGATTTGGACCTTAGAGGTGGTGTTCTTCGAGTTCAGTATGAAGGAGGAGCTGAGGACGAGCTCATTCGCCTAACTCACGCAGGTGTATCAGTATCAGGCTTTGATACGCATCATAAGGGAGAACAAAATCTTACTTTACAATATTTGGGACAACCAGTAAATGCGAAGTTGTCAGTGACTGTCACTAGCCAAGATGAAGCAAGTCCGAAAACTATTTTGGGAATTGAAGTGAGTCAGGAACCGAAAAAAGATTACCTAGTTGGTGATAGCTTAGACTTGTCTGAAGGACGCTTTGCAGTGGCTTATAGCAATGACACCATGGAAGAACATTCCTTTACTGATGAGGGAGTTGAAATTACTGGTTACCATGCTCAAAAGACTGGTCGTCAAACCTTGACGCTTCGTTACCAAGGTCATAAAGTCAACTTTGATGTTTTGGTATCTCCAAAAGCAGCATTGAACGATGAGTACCTTAAACAAAAATTAGCAGAAGTTGAAGCGGCTAAGAACAAGGTGGTCTATAACTTTGCTTCACCAGAAGTAAAAGAAGTCTTCTTGAAAGCAATTGAAGCGGCTGAACAAGTGTTGAAAGACCATGAAACTAGCACCCAAGATCAGGTTAATGACCGACTTAATAAATTGACAGAAGCTCATAAAGCTCTGAATGGTCAAGAGAAATTTACGGAAGAAAAGACTGAACTCGATCGCTTAACAGGTGAGGCTCAAGAACTCTTGGCTGCCAAACCAAACCATCCTTCAGGTTCTGCCCTAGCCCCACTTCTTGAAAAGAACAAGGTCTTGGTTGAAAAAGTAGATTTGAGTCCAGAAGAGCTTGCGACAGCGAAACAGAGTCTAAAAGATCTGGTTGCCCTATTGAAAGAAGACAAGCCAGCAGTCTTTTCTGATAGTAAAACAGGTGTTGAAGTACACTTCTCAAATAAAGAGAAGACTATCATCAAGGGCTTGAAAGTAGAGCGTGTTCAAGCAAGTGCTGAAGAGAAGAAATACTTTGCTGGAGAAGATGCTCATGTCTTTGAAATAGAAGGTCTAGATGAAAAAGGCCAAGACGTTGATCTCTCTTACGCTTCTATTGTGAAAATTCCAATTGAAAAAGATAAGAAAGTGAAGAAAGTCTTCTTCTTACCTGAAGGAAAAGCAGCAGTAGAATTGGCTTTTGAACAAACGGATAGTCATGTCATCTTTACAGCACCACACTTTACTCATTATGCCTTTGTTTATGAATCTGCTGAAAAACCACGAGTAGAATCTAATGGTGCAAATGACCTTGTTACTATCTCAACTAAACCAGAACAACAAAACACAGTCCTTTCAAAACCTACTAATCAACCTCCTTCTGATAAACAAAAGGCTCCTAAATTGGAAGTTCAAGAGGAAAAGGTTGCTTTTGACCGTCAAGAGCATGAAAATGCTGATATGCTAGTTGGGGAACAACGAGTCATCATACAGGGACGAGATGGTCTGTTGAGACATGTCTTTGAAGTTGATGGGAACGGTCAGCGTCGCCTTCGTTCAACAGAAGTCATCCAAGAAGCGATTCCAGAAATTGTTGAAATTGGAACAAAAGTAAAAATAGAACCAGCAGTAGTAGCTACACAGGAAAAATCAGCTCAAAATACAGCAGTTAAATCAGAAGAAGCAAGCAAACAATTGCCAAATACAGGGACAGTTGCTACAAATGAAGTCTTAATAGCAGGATTGGCCAGCCTTGGCTTTGCTAGTTTAGCCTTGACATTGAAACAGAAAAAAAGAAGATGAAGATTAAATAAAAGATTTTTTTTTTTTTTTGGGGTATAATAACTTTAAAATTATTTTTTTTGAAAGGTTTTGTATTTATGAAAAATAAGATGTTTAGTGGGTATACTTTGCGCAAAAAATATGCTTTAAGAAAATTGACAGTTGGACTTTTTAGTGTAGCTGTTGGTTTGTTGAGTATTGGTCTTGTCGATGGTGTCAATTTTATTATGAATGACGATTATGGGACTGTTTATGCGGCTGAAAATTTTCATAGTATTGAAGTTGTCAATTATTATGATTATGATACTATTTATGAAGGTGATTCAAATTTGACAAAAGGTGACCATGAAGATGGTAGACAAGGTGAGAGTGGTAAACAAATCTTTGATATCGAACATGGTCTTAGTTCATCACCAATCTATAGTTTAGGTGATAATCTTAACGAAATCGTCTATCGACCTTATGAAGTGATCAAAGATAATAGGTCTAAACTTAAAGAACATTATGGTGATGGGAGTACGGGAGGGTGGGACTCTAATTATCCAGCCACTTATGATGAAATCCTAGCTGAGACTCGCACCCATAAGAAAATCTTGATTGACGATAATATTGAAGAGCCTATTTATAAGGATGACGGGACTGTTATTTTACCTCGAACTATCATTTCCAAAGTTGGTGTTAATTATCAAGGTTCTTCGTCTGAATATCTTTTTACTGAATCTGTCGAAAAAGAAGCTATTTCAAAAATCATTAAAGTTGGTAATGTGGAGAGGGTTCCTATTTCCAAAATAGCTGTAGAGACCGAATATGTTGCTAATAACACTTTGAATTACGGTGTTAGAAATATTAAATCTAATGGTAAAGAAGGTTTGCGTGAAAATGTAACGACTTATGAAGTCAATAAGTTCACTGGTGATTTGAGTAATCCAACTACTGTTGAAAATTATGTTCCGATGGAGAAGAAGGTTGTTGAAGTTGGGACTAAAGGTGATGTGGTTTTTACTAAAGTCGGAAACGATGTT
>NZ_VMMX01000021.1 GCF_013277415.1 Streptococcus sp. 68
AACAAGGGCAAGACAACCCCAATAATAGCCAAAGCCAGTGATAAAAAACCAATTATCAGATAGATAAGACGCATAACTACTCCTAATTAATACTCTTCGAAAATCTCTTCGAAAAACGTCAACGTCGCCTTACCGTAGGTATGGTTCCTGACTTCGTCAGTCTTATCTGCAACCTCAAAGCAGTACTTTGAGCAACCTGCGGCTAGTTTCCTAGTTTGCTCTTTGATTTTCATTGAGTATAAAATAATCTTCTTCTAGTTTCGCATAAAATGATGAATTTTGTCAAGTTCCAACCAAAAGAGCCTGAAATTCACTTTCAGGACTCTCTTCTTATTTAATCTTTTCTTCTTCGTAGTCACCCTTGCTACAAACAATCTGCTTGCCGCCACCACGGACTTTTTTCTCCATGAGGAAATTGCCACATTTTGGACAGTCACGACCAACAGGCTTGTCCCAAGAAGTAAATTCACAGTCTGGATAGCGATTGCAACCATAGAAGAGGCGGTTACGCTTGGTTTTACGCTCAATAATTTGTCCCTGATGACAACTTGGACACTCAACACCGATTTCTTTCACGATTGCTTGGGTATGACGGCAATCTGGGAAATTGCTACAAGCGTAGAACTTACCAAAACGACCAAGTTTAATGACCATTGGACTGCCACACACTTCACAGTCAAATCCAGCTGGTTCATCCTTGATCTGGATTTTTTCCATTTCTTCTTCAGCCTTGGCGACTTCTTTAGAGAATGGTTTGTAAAAGGCGTCTATAACACGTTGCCACTGCTCTTTTCCGACTTCGACATCATCTAGTTTGCCTTCCATTTCAGCTGTGAAGGTTACGTTTACGATATCTGGGAAATATTCAACGATGAGCTTATTAACAATTTCTCCCAACTCTGTTGGTTCAAAACGTTTGGCTACAAGGCGAACATAATAACGTTTCTGAATAGTTTCAATGGTCGGTGCGTAGGTTGACGGACGTCCAACTCCATTTTCCTCCAAAGTCTTAATCAGTGTCGCTTCAGAATAGCGAGCAGGCGGTTGAGTGAAATGTTGCTCTGGTTTGCTATTAACCTGCTTGACCACATCTCCAACAGCCATGTCCGGTAACATCTTATTCTTGTCAGAATCATTATAAATGGCAAGATAACCATCAAACTTAACCTGACTACCATTAGCAGCAAATTGGACCCCATTTTGAGATAATTTAACAGCCATGGTATCAAAGACAGCAGCTGTCATCTGGCTCGCCACAAAACGATTCCAGATAAGGGTATAGAGCTTGAGTTGATCCTTGTCCAGATACTTAGCGATGCTTTCCGGTGTATTAAAGACACTTGACGGACGAATAGCCTCATGGGCATCCTGAGCACCTGATGCATTTTTGACCTTGCTACCATGCTTAGAATATTTGCTACCAAAACGGTCCGTAATGAAACTTGCTGCTTCGTTCTGCGCTACTGGACTGATACGAGTCGAATCGGTACGCATATAGGTAATCAAACCTTGCACACCAGAACCGATATTGATCCCTTCATAGAGCTGTTGGGCAACCATCATGGTCTTTCGAGTACGGAAATTGATTTTATTGGCCGCATCCATCTGCATAGATGAAGTGGTATAGGGTAATGGAGCATTGCGCTTGCGCTCTTTCTTATCCACCTGATCCACTGAAAAGTCTTTATTAGTCAGACGAGATAAGACTTCCTTGACCTCATCATTACTAGTCAGTTTCAGCTTTTTACCATCCACTCCATAAAAGGAAGCCTGGAATTGCTTGGTTCCCTTTTTAAAGACGCCATCAATTGTCCAGTATTCCTCTGGCTGAAAAGCATTGATTTCATTTTCACGGTCAATGATGAGTTTAAGGGCAATGGACTGTACGCGACCTGCTGACAAGCCCTTCTTGACCTTTTTCCACAAAATAGGCGAAATCGAATAGCCTACCAAGCGGTCCAAAACACGGCGTGCCTGTTGAGCATCGACCAAGTCCATATCAATCTTGCGAGGTTCTTTAAAAGCATTTTTGACCGCATCCTTGGTGATTTCATTGAAGACCACACGGTTGGCATCATTTTCATCCAAGTTGAGAATGTGGGCCAAATGCCAAGAAATCGCTTCTCCTTCACGGTCCGGGTCACTCGCCAGAAAGACTTTATTAGCTTTTTTGGCTTCTTTTTTCAAGTCATTGATAAGAGGACCTTTTCCTCGGATATTGATATATTGTGGTTCGTAATTATTTTCAATATCGACTGACATACTGGATTTCTTCAAATCACGGATATGCCCGACACTGGCTAAAACCTTGTAGTTTCTGCCTAGGTATTTTTCAATCGTCTTGGCCTTAGCAGGTGACTCCACGATTACTAGATTTTTTTTAACTGTTGATTTTTTCTTTTTTGTTGCCGTAGCCACAGTATCACACCTTTTCAAAGTAATAAACTTTATAAAGTGTAAACCATTTTTTGAACCCTGTCAAGACTTAGCTACTATAATAGAAGAAAAGTTTTATGCTTAAGACCTCAGTCTTCCTTTGAGATACATAGAAGACTTACGAGAAAAACCAGCTATTCTCAAGAAATTATTGTTCCTCAGACTCTGTATCAAATTTATTGGCCTTTTCCTTTTCTTTTGCTTCCTTATCCTTGATATACTGGAAGAAATACTCTACCAGTTCTTCCTTGCTAAGTTGTTCTGAATCAGACAATTGGGAAACTTGAACAGAAACATCACTTAAACCATAGTCCCCCCTCTTACTGGAAATCATATCAAGCTCTTCTTCTGTCAAATAATTTCCTGAAATGGTTAGCTTTAGGGTATGATTCTTTTTAGAATAGGTTTTTTTCAAAATATTATGCCCCTGAAACTGCTCTGATATAAATTTCTTAAGGGACTCTTTTTTCAACGTTTCTCTGACTAAAGTCGTTGCAGAGATGAAACTCGGAATCATCAGCAAAACAGCAACTAGAAGCAAAATCCTGCGCATTTTAGAGTCTTCTTCATTATCTCTAAAATAGTGCTTCTTAACCATCATCAACCTGACACCTATATAAGTCGCAATGACAATGAAGCTACAATTGATGAGGAATAGGTAAGAAGAGCCTATGATAAATTTTAGATTAGCAGAAGCAATAGCGTAACCTACCGTACAAAGAGGAGGCATCAAGGCGGTTGCAATCGCGACACCAGGGACAATATTATTGGTCTCTTTTTTCCTAGCACCAATAATACCTGCTATCCCTCCTACAAAAGCAATGAGAACATCCCAAATAGTCGGAGAGGTTCTAGCAACAATCTCCGAACTAGCATACGAAATAGGAGAAAGATAAAAATAAAGTGTTGAAGCTATTAAACTGGCAAGAATTTGAATAGCTAATATTTTAAAAGATTTTCTTAACAATTTAAAATCAAATATAGCTAGAGAGAGCCCCACCCCCAGAATAGGTGTCATCAAAGGAGAGATTAACATGGCTCCAATAATCACGGGAGTCGAATCCATATTTAATCCGATAGAGGCGATAAGCATGGCACATAGTAAAATCGCTAAATCACTTCTGGAGAGTTCTAATTCTTCGTATATTTTATTTCTAAATTCTACCAACGAATACAGTTTATTATTTGTCACAAATATCTTCCTTTCCTAGCTAACTAGTCGCTAATACTCTTCGAAAATCTCTTCAAACCACGTCAGCTTCACCTTGCCGTAGATATATGTAACTGNNTTTGAGCAACCTGCGGCTAGCTTCCTAGTTTGCTCTTTGATTTTCATTGAGTATAAAATCCTAACAAACTCAATGCTTTAGTAGCCTAATATGCCAATCTCATGAGGTCTTTTTATCATTTTCCATCACATCCTGACGCAAATATCTACTGCTATCTCTCATCAACTTCATTTCTAGTAAATGAAAATCAAACTCGGAAGCTCACCGTAGCTTGCTCGAAACACAGCAAGGCAAAGCTGAGCTGATTGAAAAAGATTTTCGAAAAGTATCATCATCAATTTCAGACCATTTTTTATAATAACCATTTTATTTTTATCTGTCAAGGTCTTTGAATTCTTTCTTAACAAACCGCTTATAACCTCTACTCTTGAAGGCTTTATTTTTCCTTAGCGACAAGATTTTAGATGATAAGCCCCCCTAACAGTAAGCCGACCAAGATTAGTCACAAGCAACTCTCCTTTCTCAATTACACTAAATTGCTTTCCTTCCTATGGGAAAAGTCCTCCACTCTACTTATTCACTTAGAAAAAACGCATAAGATCAAGTGATGAAAAACCTGATACTATGCGTTTTATTGTGGGGATATTTACTTCATTTTCTATTAAAAATTGATTTTTTCTCAGAATTCTAGCTTAGGTCATTTTTAAAATTCAAATTCCGCAAGAACATCCTTCCCACTTGTAACCAATTTTGCCCCTTCTTGAATCAAATGATGGCAACCGTCTGATAGTCCATCTAAAATGCTACCAGGTATAGCAAAAACATCGCGCCCTTCCTCCATTGCTCGCTCACAGGTAATGAGACTACCTGAACGCATCTTAGCCTCTGCTACAATCACACCACGACAAAGTCCAGCAATGATGCGATTACGGGCAGGAAAATGAAATTTCAGAGGTTGTTCGCCAGGTCCATACTCACTGAGAATCAGATGATCATTGCCAATATAGTCTTGCAAGCGTTTATTGGCTTTAGGATAAAACACATCTAGTCCTGTTCCAATCACTGCAATGGTTTTTCCGCCATTCTGAAGAGCTGCCATATGAGCTGCTGTGTCAATGCCCTTGGCTAATCCACTGACAATAACCAGTTCATTTTCCAAGCCCTGAATGACTTTTTCAACTGACTTAGCTCCCTGTTTGCTACAAGCACGACTCCCCACGACAGCTACTTTTGGAAATTTCAAGAGGTCAAGATTTCCCTTGTAAAATAAAAGTACAGGAGCATCGTATATTTCACTTAAATCCCAAGGGTAACAGTCATCTAAAATAGAGAAAGATGGAAATTTTTGAAACTCCTTCTCCAAATGCGCATCGTCTATCTGAAAATAACGTTCCATAAAAACGGCTGGATTACGGCAACCTGATATATCTGCAATATCACCCAACAACAATTCTTGATCAACATTTTCACCGTATTCTAGGACTTTCAAAATCTGTTGATTGGTCAAACCTGATTTTTTTAACTTATAGATTTCATAGTTTGTAATTTTCATAAATAACTCCATTTCTTTTTCTACTCATCTATTTATTCGTAAAAAATCAAAAAAACATCCGACTATTTGTAATCCCCCAATAATGAAGTATATTGAAAAATCTCCAGACTAGAGAACTCATTGACGGTTCCTAATCTGGAGATTTTATTATTTCCTCATCATAGCTACAAAGCTACTCACTCAGTTCCTGAAAGTAGTGTTTTCTTCAAAACTAGAATTCTTCTTTGAGTTGACTGAGAACAGTCTTGATTTCAGAAATTAGTTCTGCTTCTTTTTGAGAATCTTTTTGATGGCTATCTACAAAGAGTCGTGCTTCATCAGCTAATTTCTTAGCCTTGTTTAGAACTTTTTTATCCTTGTCGCTAGCCTCTAGCTCAACTACAAGCTGGTGCAATTCTCTTGAAAGCTTATCTAGTTGAGAGGATTTTTTACGAGCTACTGCAAAGAGGAGAGCTCCTAGAAGAGAAAGAACTGCAGCTCCTAAGACACCATATAGAGGGACTTCTGTCTCATTTTTAGCTCCCTTGGTACTTTCTGCTTCTTTATTTAAGTTTGACGCAGACTGACTCTTATCAGCTGATGTGCCAGTTTGTAGAGAATTGAGAACCTGTCTAACTTTAGCAAGGAGGTCTGCCAATTCTTGAGCTGTTAAGTTTTCATTATCAAGAGCTGCTTGCGCCTCTCCCAAAATACGCTGTGCTTCTTCAAGTACTTCAGGAGATAGACCTGCCAAGTCTTGCAAGCGACGTTCCAGATCCTCTACTAGAGTACGAAGTTCTGACTTGTCCACAGCCGATGGGTTTGTACCTGTTTGGGAATTCCCTACAAATCCAACGCTTCTACGAGCGCGGCGCGGAGGAGTTCTTCGATTTCTTGTAGCAGATGGCGGATTCACAGGACTTGCCCCAGACTGAGCTGGATCCGAAGGAGAAGTTGGTGTTTGACTGTCGCTCTTATCAACATTTCTCAAGCCAGTCTTGGCATTTTCAAGGTCAGTCTTGGCTTTAGTTAAGGCTTTTTCTGCCGCACTAACATCTGATTCAGAAGCGCTGCCGTCTCGTTGAACTTCCTTCGCTTTTGTAACCGCTTGGTTTGCCTTCTCTTTAGCTTCCGCATAAACTCGTTTACTGTCTTCTGTCTTACCGTTGGTGATCGTTGGATCTTCTTGTTGTAAGATGTTTTCTAGCTCTTGAGTCTTGGTCGATAATTGATTCTTATCAACATTTCTCAAGCCAGTCTTGGCATTTTCAAGGTCAGTCTTGGCTTTAGTTAAGGCTTTTTCTGCCGCACTAACATCTGATTCAGAAGCGCTGCCGTCTCGTTGAACTTCCTTCGCTTTTGTAACCGCTTGGTTTGCCTTCTCTTTAGCTTCCGCATAAACTCGTT
>NZ_VMMX01000022.1 GCF_013277415.1 Streptococcus sp. 68
GTGAAGCGAATGAAGCATTTGAACATGGTGAAATTGAAGGTTATGTATTTGTAAGAACAGAAACTAAAGGTGATGTTGTAACTCACATCTTCAGAAAAGTGAGTCTAATTAGACCAACAGGTGACGGCCAACAGGGACCAGCTACGCCATCTACCGATACAAATCGTAGACCAGATACTGCTACCCCTGCTGAGGTGCCAGCTGCTCAACCGGCTGGACAACCAAGTCAAACAGTTGAAGTACCTGCTCAATTGCCGAATGAAGTTTCAGAAACTGATTCATCAGATTCTCAACCACAAGCAGTATTGCCAAATACTGGTACACAAGAAGACCGTGCTACCGGTGCATTAGGACTTCTATCTCTTCTTGGCGCATTTGGTTTGCTATTTGCCAAAAAGAAAAAAGACGATGAAGAGGAAGCTTAAATAGAGGATCTCATCTGATCCTTAGTAGCTTTCCCTACATAAAGTCTTTGTAAATCAAAAAGAACTAGAAACATCACTCATTTGTGAGAATTCTAGTTCTTTTTTCGTATTTCATAAACATTTCAT
>NZ_VMMX01000023.1 GCF_013277415.1 Streptococcus sp. 68
GTCGACAAATCACAATTGGCAATCCAAAAATCTCTGGAAGAACTTGAAACTTTGAAGAAATCTCTGATGCAGGAGTATTTTGGCTGATATTCTGCCATTGTAATTACCGTAATGATTTGTTATAATACAATAAAGGAGGAAATCAGATGGTAGTAAAAACAAGAAAACAAGGAAATTCAATCACCATTACGATTCCAAGTGAATTTAATATTCCAAGTGGTGTTAAATACGAAGCGAAATTGTTACCAAGTGGTGAGATTATCTTTACTCCTGAAGAATTGGGGCAGCAGGTTTCTTATGTATCTGATGATGCCTTTGACTTAAATTTAGATAAAATATTTGACGAATACGACGATGTTTTCAAAGCTTTGGTGGAAAAATGACAATCTATCTGACAGAAAAGCAAATTGAAAAAATAAATGCTTTAGCAATTCAACGGTATTCTCCAAATGAGAAAATTCAAACAGTTAGTCCTTCTGCCTTAAATATGATTGTGAACTTACCAGAACAATTTGTCTTTGGGAAGCCTCTTTATCCAACAATTTTTGATAAAGCAACGATACTATTTGTCCAATTGATAAAGAAGCATGTTTTTGCTAATGCTAATAAAAGAACTGCTTTCTTCGTTTTGGTCAAATTTTTACAATTAAACGGCTATCGTTTTTCTGTAACGGTAGAAGAAGCAGTAAAAATGTGTGTAACCATCGCAGTAGAAGCTTTAACTGATGAAAAAATGACAAGCTACTCCAAATGGGTTTCTGAACATTCTGTTAGAGAAAAGGTCAAAAAGTAACCTAGTATGCTGGATTTGAATGAGCACAAGAAAATAAATGAACAGACAATATTAGAATTCTGTAATGCAGAAACTGATATTGTCTCTTTTTATTGATGAATAAGAAAGTGAGAAATTATGGAATCAAAAGTTACAATTATCATGCAAGAAATGTTACCTCTTTTAAATAATGAACAATTACTAGCATTGAGAGAGAGTTTAGAACATCATCTAGTAGACGGAAAAAAGCAGCAGAAGTATTCGAATAATAACCTGTTGCAACTCTTTATCACCGCCAAACAGGTAGAGGGCTGTAGCTCAAAAACAATTCGTTATTACCAGAGGACGATTGAAAACTTGTTTAATGCTATTAAGGAGTCTGTGACACAACTCACAACAGATGATTTAAGGAGTTATTTAGCAAATTACCAGTCTGAAAAGGATTGTAGTAAGGCGAATTTAGACAATATTAGGCGTATATTGTCTTCTTTTTTTGCTTGGCTTGAGCAAGAGGAATATATCATTAAAAATCCCATTCGACGGATAAAGAAAATTAAGACTGAGCAAAATGTGAAGGAAACTTATACTGATGAACATTTGGAAATTATGCGCGATAACTGTGAAAATTTGAGAGATTTGGCAATAATAGACCTACTAGCATCGACAGGTATGCGTGTAGGGGAGCTTGTACAGTTGAATCGTTCAGATATTGATTTTGAAAACAGAGAGTGTGTTGTCTTTGGTAAAGGAAAGAAGGAGAGACCAGTATATTTTGACGCTCGTACGAAAATTCATTTAAGAAACTATCTTAACGACAGAAAAGATAGTCACCCTGCTCTTTTTGTAACGTTAGTTGGAAAAGTCCAGAGGCTTGGAATTGCTGGTGTAGAGATTCGCTTAAGAAAGTTAGGAGACAAACTCGGTATACAAAAGGTTCACCCACATAAGTTCAGAAGAACTTTAGCGACTAAGGCAATTGATAAAGGTATGCCTATCGAGCAAGTCCAAAAACTGCTAGGTCATAGCAAGATTGACACAACCCTGGCCTATGCCATGGTCAATCAAAATAATGTCAAGCATTCACACCAAAAATTCATCTCTTAAAAGCAAATCCCGATATTCCGAGGAGGTGGTTGCATGAAGAAAGTGAAATTAGGGCAAGTGGCTACTTTTATCAATGGCTATGCTTTTAAACCTCAAGATTGGTCATCTGAAGGGAAAGAGATTATCAGAATACAGAATCTGACTAAAACTTCAAAAGGGATAAATTATTATTCGGGTACGATTGATAAAAAATACATTGTTGAAGCTGGTGATATCCTTATTTCGTGGTCGGGTACATTAGGGATTTTTCAGTGGTGTGGAAGATCCGCAGTGTTAAATCAGCACATTTTTAAAGTGGTTTTTGATAAGATAGATATAGATAAATCGTATTTTAAATATGTTGTTGAAAAAGGTTTACAAGATGCTGTAAAACATACTCATGGTTCCACAATGAAACATTTAACTAAAAAATATTTTGATAATATTATGGTTCCATATACAAATTTGGGAGAGCAACAAAAAATTGCAAGTGAGCTGGATTTGTTAAGCAAGCTGATTTTAAGGAGACAAGAACAACTTGAAGAGCTTAATCTACTTGTAAAATCCCGATTTAACGAGA
>NZ_VMMX01000024.1 GCF_013277415.1 Streptococcus sp. 68
ATCACAGCTATCACAGCTAAATTATACTATTTTCTACATACTTAATCAAATATTTTGCCTTATATTCTTTAAAATTCGAGAAATATTGTATATTTAAGTATAACATTGTGAATATGTTGATATTTTTTAAAAGCAACTCTATTCACAAAAAAGTAGATTATACTTATCTACTTTCAAAAATCATTAAATTTCTTTTATTTAAGGTTTTATCCACATAAAAAAACCTATAAGCTCTATAGAGGTATAATCCACTAGAGAGTTTATAGGACCTAGAATAGTTACTATTTCTTTTATTCTTCTGTTATATCAATCACAATCTCTTCTGAGTCATCAAGAGCTTCGGCCTTTTCTTGCCATTGCTCCTTGAGATTATTAAATCGATCTTTTGATGCTTCTGTCGCTTGAAAAGCATAGGATTTAGCTTGAGCAAGTACACTGTCCACAGTGATTTCACCTGACTCAACCTGTTCTTTGGTTTTCAGAACAAAATCTGTAGCCTGCTCCTTAACTTCTGTCAGTTTTTCACAGACCTGCTCCTTGGCATACTCAGGATCTTCTCTCAAATCATCTAGAAAATCTTGAGCCTGACTGCAAATTTGTTTGCCCTTATCGCTTGTTAAAAACAAGGCAAGAGCTGCACCTGAAACGGTTCCTAAAAGGATAGAGGATAGTTTACCCATAAGGTTTCTCCTTTTTTATTTTTTTAAAAATTTACTTGCAAGACGAAGAGCTGACAAACTTGCCCCAGTCTTGAGTGTTTTTGAACCAGCTGATGAAGCTTTCTTGCTCAAGACACGCGCATGGTCATTGAGGTCTGAAACAGATAGAGATAAATCAGCAACAGCACTAAAGAGTGGATCAATCGTTGCCATCTTGACATTGATATCATCTGCCAAGACATTAACCTTAGCCAGCAACTCATTGGTATGATGCAAGGTCACATCCACATCTGAAGTCAAGGTTTTAATCGTCTTCTCTGTTTCATCGATCACACGTCCAAGCTTTTGTACAGTAATGATTAGATAGACTAAAAAGACAATCAAAGCTAGGGCAACAAGAATATATGCAACTTCTAACATTTACTTTTCCTCCTCTGTAACATAGTAAGGAGCCTTCTTTCGATTTTGATATAGAACGATAAAAATACCGAGACCGATAAGGACAACTGATAGCCATTGAGACACTCGAAGCCCAAAGAACATGAGGCTATCTGTTCGCATTCCTTCGATAACCATACGACCGAAACCATACCAAATCAAGTAGAAGGCCGTGATATGGCCTCGTCTGAGACTCTTCCATTTTCTTCTGACAATCAGAATCAAGACAAAGCCAAGTAGATTCCATAGAGACTCATAAAGGAAGGTCGGTTGACGGTAGCTCCCCTCTATATACATCTGGTCACGAATAAAGCCAGGTAGATAATCCAGATTATCCACTGCTGCACCATAAGCTTCTTGGTTAAAGAAATTGCCCCAGCGACCCAAACTTTGGGCTATCATGACGCTAGGCGCCGCAATATCTAGGAAATCCCAAGTGTTGATGAGTTTGCGATCAGCAAAGATATAGAGTACAAGAGCCCCAGTTATCAAACCACCGTAGATGGCCAAACCACCATTCCAAATGGCAAAAATTTCTCCTACATTCTGACTATAGTAATCCAAACGGAAAATAACATAGTAGAGACGAGCTCCTAAAATAGCCAAGGGAAAGGCTATCAAGATAAAATCTAAAATATCGTCTGGTATGATCTTCTTTCTAGGCGCTTCTTTCATGGTCAAATAAACCGCCAGAATTAAGCCTGTCACAATACATAAGGCATACCAACGAATGGCTAGAGGGCCTAGTTGAATAGCAATCGGATCAAGCATTAGGCACCTCATTTCGAGCGATGAGATTGGTCAGTCGTTCTTCGAACAAACGGGTCGCATCAAAGCCCATTTCCTTGGCACGATAATTCATGGCAGCTGCCTCAATCACGACAGAAATATTACGACCTGTTTTAACTGGAATACGGATACGAGGAATGGCTACGCCAGAAATTTCTAATTCCTCTGCATTGTTTCCAAGACGATCAAAAGTCTTATGTGTATCATAATTTTCCAAGTAAACAGCCAGCTGAACCTGTGAAGAATCCTTGACAGCACTGGCACCGTAGAGGCTCATGACATCGATAATCCCAACCCCACGAATTTCAATCAAGTGTTTCAAAATTTCAGCTGGTTCACCCCAGAGAGTAATCTCATCCTTGGCAAAGATATCGACACGGTCATCGGCTACCAAGCGGTGACCACGTTTGACAAGCTCAAGACCTGTCTCGCTCTTACCAATTCCACTATCTCCCTGAATCAAGACACCCATCCCATAGATATCCATCAAGACACCGTGTACACTGGTACGTTCTGCCAAACGAGAATCCAGATAGCTAGATAACTCTCCAGACAAACGACTAGTAGCTGTACGGCTGGTTAAAATGGCAATCTTACATTCTCTGGCTGCCTTTAACATCTCCTCTGGAACTACCAAACCACGGGCAACAATGACCGCTGGTGTCTCAGGTAGAAACATTTTTTTCAAAACTTCATAACGGCTGTTGGAAGGCATACTGATCAGATAAGACCACTCCTTCATCCCCAAAAGTTGAATCCGCTCTGGCGTGTAGTAGTCAAAATAGCCTGTCATTTCAAGACCAGGTCGCGTAATATCCGCTGTATTGATTTCCTTTTCAAGCAATTCTGGTTCGCCATAGACAATGTCTAGTCTAAGCTTTTCAATCACTTCTTTTACTAAAACCGACATCATTTCCTCCTTCAAATGAGTTCTTCTCTCTATTATATCAAATTGTAGGAGGAAGTTTCAGATTTTTGCAGGCTTTGGAGTATTTATTTATACTCAATGAAAATCAAAGAGCAAACTAGGAAACTAGCCGCAGGTTGCTCAAAGCACTGCTTTGAGGTTGTAGATAAGACTGACGAAGTCAGCTCAAAACACTGTTTTGAGGTTGTGGATAGAACTGACGAAGTCAGTAACCATATCTACGGCAAGGCGACGTTGACGTGGTTTGAAGAGATTTTCGAAGAGTATTAAAAGAAAAAGGACTAGATTTCTCTAGCCTTTCATTTCTAATT
>NZ_VMMX01000025.1 GCF_013277415.1 Streptococcus sp. 68
CAGACGAGCCGGCAAGCCTATTGCTCGTCTATTGTGATAACATTCTAGCTAGAGGTTTAGCACAAATTTCGGCTAACTTCCATGTAAAGTATAACGCACTATACTTTACTTCGTAAAAGTGCGTTCTCCGAAGGCTCTTGCAGAGAGCTAGTCCGCCCACTTTATGCCAGGGCGAACTACAAAAAAAGCCCTCGAATCGCAAGGGCATTGTTTGAAAAAATGACAGTCGGACGGCTTCACTATTGTCCGACCAAAAAATCAAAGTAAACATAGTTGAGAAAATTATCTCCATAGGAAACATTGATACTATCAACTCCACACATCCTACATAGACAGTTTCCATTATATTTTTTAATATTCTTCAAAACTATATCTTATACAAATTATTTAATCTTTCTAACTCTAATACATTCATACATACTTCTACTCCAGTAACGCCCCCCTTACTATGAATAACCCCACAAGAAAACACAATCCTCTCCTTACTCAAAATATTTGACAACACTACGAATGATTCTAAAATATAATCCTTTATAATAATAAAACTATTATTTTCATCCTTAGCAAACTCTATAAATCCAATATCCTTACACCTATCACCAAGATGAAACCTAAGTGATTTCAAAAAATAATCAAAAAAAACATCACCCTTCATAGAAAACCCTTTCATTTTTTAAAATATTCTGATATAATCATACAAAAAATAAAGGAGAACTACCATGAAAAAACTTATTTTATTTATAACTACCTTTCTCACTCTTCTTTCATTTACTGTTACAACATAT
>NZ_VMMX01000003.1:0-12968 GCF_013277415.1 Streptococcus sp. 68
GTCGACAAATCACAATTTGCTTGTGAGATAGCTATAAAAGTGTGGAGAAATAGCTTGAAATTTAGTATAATATAGCTAAACTATTTGTTTAAAGTGAGAAAAAAATGGGAAATTTTAGCTTTCTTTTAAAAAATGACGAATATGAATCTTTTTCAAAACCTTGCATTGAAGCTGAGAATATGATTGCTACATCAACTGTGGCTACTGCCTTTATGGCGCGTCGTGCTTTAGAGCAGGCTGTCCATTGGATATATAGTCACGATTCATATTTAGAAGCTCCCTATCGTGCTACTCTATCTTCTTTAGTATGGGATGATGATTTTAGGGATATCGTAGATTCTGAACTCCACAAGCAGATAGTTCTGTTGATTCGGTGGGGAAACCATGCTGCTCATGGTGGTGAAATTAAGGAACGAGAAGCTATTTTAGCTTTGCATCATTTGTATCAGTTTGTTAATTTTATCGATTATTGTTACAGCAATGAGTTTGTGGAGCGTTATTTTGATGAGAAGTGCTTACCACTTTCAGCAAACATCAAATACCGAGAAACTCCACAATCTATGATAAAGTTACAAGACAGTTTACCAGAACTGCCTGATTTTCATGAACAGATGGCTGCTCAGTCCGTAGAAGTTCAAGAGACTTATACTGAAAAACGTGAGACTGCAGCGCAACGGCAAGATGTGCCTTTCCATATTGATCAATTATCTGAGGCAGAGACAAGAAAGCTCTTTATTGATATCGATCTCCGTCTAGCAGGATGGATATTTGAAGAAAACTGTCGTGTTGAGATAGCTGTTGATGGTCTCAAGCACGGTTCAGGAATTGGTTACTGTGACTATGTACTTTATGGTAAAAATGGGAAAATTTTAGCGATTGTGGAGGCTAAAAAAGCCTCTGTCAATCCAGAAGTAGGGGAAGTACAGGTCAAAGAATATGCTGAAGCTCTGGAGAAATATATCGGCTATCAGCCAATTTGCTTTATTACAAATGGCTTGAAGCACTATATACTTGATGGTCCAAACCGCCGCCAGATTGCAGGCTTTTACTCTCAAGAAGAATTGCAATTAGTGATGGATAGACGTCATCTTCAAAAACCACTTGAGGATATTTCTAGTAAAATTAGGGACGATATTTCCGGGCGTCACTACCAAAAACATGCGATTGCAAGCGTTTGTGAAGCTTTCTCTAATCATCGTAGACAGGCACTTTTGGTTATGGCAACTGGGGCTGGGAAAACTCGTACAGCAGTTTCTCTAGTTGATATCTTATCACGTCATAACTGGGTAAAAAACGTTCTCTTCTTAGCCGATAGAACTTCCTTGGTTAAGCAAGCCTATGATTCGTTTAGGAAATTACTCCCAGATCTTTCCGTTTGTAACTTCTTAGAAGATAAAGAAGGAGCTCAATCAAGTCGCATGGTCTTTTCAACTTATCCGACTATGATTGGAGCGATTAGTGGTCAAGAAGAAGTAAATCAACGTCCTTTCACTGTTGGGCATTTTGACCTTATCATAATTGACGAATCTCACCGTTCTATTTATCAGAAATACAAGTCCATTTTTGATTATTTTGATGCAAGGATTGTAGGCTTAACAGCTACTCCGCGTCAAGATTTAGATAAAAACACCTATGGATTCTTTAATTTGGAGAATGGTGTTCCAACATATGCATATGATTTGGAAGAGGCTGTTAAAGACGGATATTTAGTAGCCTATCATTCTATCGAAACCAAACTGAAACTACCTACGGATGGTCTACATTATGATGATTTGTCCGAAGAAGAAAAGGAACATTTTGATAGCAAATTTGAAGACGATAGCTGTGAAAAAGATATTGATGGGAGTGTGTTTAATTCCTTTATTTTCAATAAAAGTACAGTAGAAATTGTTTTAAATGAACTCATGACAAGAGGAATTCAGACAGCCTCGGGTGATGAAATTGGTAAAACTATTATTTTTGCTAAAAATCATGATCATGCGGAATATATCAGAGGTATTTTTAACAACCGCTATCCTGAAAAAGGGAGCGACTATGCTCAGGTGATTGATTATAGTATTAAGCATTATCAGACCTTGATTGATGATTTTAAAATTAAGGAGAAGTATCCTCAAATTGCGATTTCTGTCGATATGTTAGATACAGGTATTGATGTACCAGAGGTTGTTAATTTAGTCTTCTTCAAGAAAGTACGTTCTAAAACTAAGTTTTGGCAGATGATTGGTCGAGGAACCCGTCTATGTAAAGATTTATTTGGACCTGAGCAGGATAAGGAAAACTTCTTGGTATTTGATTATGGGGACAATTTTGATTATTTTCGTGCAGATCCAAGAGATGGAGAGGGTCGTCACATTGTTTCTTTGACTCAGCGTTTATTTAATATCAAAGTGGACTTGATTCGAGAACTTCAGGGACTCCAATACCAAGAAGATCAGTTTGCGAGAGCATACCGTCAGGAGCTTGTTTCAGAACTTCAAGGTCGTATAGAGAGCTTAAATGAGTTGGACTTCAGGGTTCGTATGGTTTTAGATACAGTTTATAGCTATAGGAAATTAGAAAGTTGGCAGAATCTAACTGCTGTTACAAGTGAAACCATTCAAAAAAATCTCTCTCCGCTTTTATTTGATGAAGATAAAGAAGATGAGATGGCGAGGAGATTTGATTTGTGCTTACTTCATATTCAGTTAGGGCAACTGACAGCTAAATCTTCTACTGTTCATATTTCCCAAGTGATGAAGACGGCTAGAGCTCTTTCTGCTATTGGCAATATCCCGCAGGTTTTTGAGCAGGCTGAAATTATCAGGAAAGTACAGGAGCCTGAATTTTGGAAAGAAGTTAGCTTGTCTGATTTGGAAAAAATTCGTCTTGCTATTCGAGATTTATTACAGTTTTTGGATAAAACAGACCGTAAACCCTACTATGTTAACTTTGAAGATCGTATACTCTCCACTGTTCACGAGACCACAGCATTTTTGCAGGTCAACGATCTTCGGTCTTACAATGAAAAAGTTGAGTATTATTTGAAAACTCATCTGGATGAAGAGTCTATTTCTAAGCTATACCATAATAAAAAGTTGACATCTGATGATATGCTTGCACTTGAAAAATTGCTCTGGGAAAAATTAGGTAGCAAATCAGACTACCAACATCATTATGAAAATAAGGCAATTCCGAGATTGGTTCGTGAGATTATTGGCTTAGATAGAGAGTCTGCCAATCGTATTTTTTCTAAATTTTTGTCGGATGAGAACCTTAATGCTAGGCAGATTTCATTTGTAAAATTGATTGTAGACTACATTGTAGAAAATGGTTTTTTAGAGACGAAAGTGTTAACGCAAGAGCCGTTTAAATCTTATGGATCTGTTCAACTACTCTTCCAACACCAACTACCAGTACTTCGTAATATTGTTCAAACCATTGAGCTCATCAATAATCGAGCTGGAGAAGCGGCTTAAATTCTAAAATGATTGCCATGCTTGAGACTCATTTAAAATTAAAAAGAGTAGAAATTTATGTTATATATGAGAAGTTTTATTAGGAAGAATGTCATCGTTTTCCTAGAATACAGTATCAGTTGTTAAGTGGCTGATAAATTTCAAAGTAGATACTTATACCACGATGTTTGTTGATCGAGTTATTAACAAAAGAGCTACTTTGATTTTAAAGAAATAGAAAACAAAAAGCCGAGCAAGAATTCAATTGCAGGAGAAAATGAAGTAATACTCAATGAAAATCAAAGAGCAAATTAGCCGCAGGCTGCTCAAAACATGGTTTTGAGGTTGTAGATAAGACTGACGAAGTCAGTAACCATACCTACGGCAAGCTGACGTTGACGCGGATTGAAGAGATTTTCGAAGAGTATAAATCTTCCTAGGATAAAGCAAAACGCATAGTATTAAGGGTTTTCAACACTTGATACTATGCGTTTTCTGATGTTAAAGACTTTCTACCAGGTTTTTTAAAGCATAATTGTTAGTTGTAGTCATTTATTATTCTTCAAAGAAAAATGGTGGGGCGAATTTTTTCAGATCTTCAAAGCATTTTTGAGCAGCATCTGCATCTTCACAGATGATAAGGCAAACATCATCACCACAAAGGGTTGCGATAATATCTTGGAAATCAAGAGCATCAATAATTGTAGCGAACGATTGTGCTAGACCAGGAAGAGTTTTGAGTAGGACTTGGTGCTGAATAGGTCGCAACATGATGAGGGCATCTTCCATATAGTTTTCCAAACGTTTTTCCCATTTTGAGATGGAACCATTGTTAAGAACATAATAAGCGTTATCCTCTTCGCGGACTTTTGATAGGTTCATATTTTTGATGTCGCGTGAGAGGGTTGCCTGGGTCACTTGAATGTCGTTCTCAGCAAGAAGGGACTGCAATTCAGCCTGTGTATGAATCTTGTTTTTTGCGACAAGAGCGCGTATGAGTTGGTGGCGGTGTTCTGATTTATTCATAATAATGTAACTCCTTTCAGCAAGGTAAGGTAAGCGTGGACTGAGCGAGGTCGACAGTCAAGTGATAGTCGGTATTGTCACGGATGGTGATTTCAAAGTCAGTCGTATAGAGGACTAAACGAAGAGTATCTCCTTCTTTTAGCTTATAAATAGTAGGTTGCAGTTCAAATTGCACATCCATCCATTCATCTGCAGTAACATCCTCTACTAACAGTAAATCATTTCTATTTTGTAAATTAAGGTAACCTTTTGTCATGACTCGTTGTGCATTTGGTCTAAATGGTAATTCACAGAGATTTTCCAACATGTGGTAGCGTCCATTATCAATGGTTTTAGCACTGATAATAGCTGGATAAGGTTGTAGGTATTTCTTCTGTCCAAATTCTAGCAGTTGGGCAGATAAGAGCCCCTTATTTGTACTGGATTTGATACGAAGATTAAGTTGGGCACGACCGTTCAAGTGAAGATCCTTAGTCACAGGAAGGTCAATAGTAATTTGATTTGTTTTCCCTTGATAGAGTTCCGTATTGAAGGTCTGGTATGTCTTACCATAACGTTCAAAATCCTTATCTGAGTACTGGTTTTGAATGACCTGTTCTTCTTGACCGAGTGAGAAGGTTTCAAAGTTTTCTTGCTCACCAAAGTTATCAAGAGATAACCAAGTCTGAGGAGCAGTATTGTCCTGCCAGATAACGGTCGGAAGTTGAAAATCTGTATCTTGTCCCAATAATTTCTTGGTTAATAAGGCATTCATGGATTCACGGAAGTCAATGGACTGCCAGTTGTTCATGTACACATGGGCGCCATTGTGGAAAAAGAGATGCTTGTTTATGTGAGCAGGAAGGGCATGGAACATCTGGTAAACATGAAGTGGTTTGACATTCCAATCCTGTGAACCGTGGGTAAAGACAACCTCTGCTTTTACCTTATGGGCATTGAGCAGATAATTACGGTCATGCCAAAACTGGTTATAGTCCCCAGTTTTTCGGTCTAGCTGAGCTTTCACTTTTTCTAAGTCAGTTTGGTGAGCTTCATTGCCACGGATATAGTCGCCAGCCAAGAGATTACGAGAGTAGGTTAGTTCAGCAAGGGAGTCAAAGTCCTCACCTGGATAACCACCTGGGCTAGTCACCAGACCGTTTTCACGGTAGTAGTTGTACCATGAAGAAATGCCAGCCTCAGCAATGATAACCTCTAAACCATCGACACCTGTAGTCGCCAGACCATTGGACATGGTACCTAGATAGGAAAGTCCAGTTGTAGCTACTTTTCCGTTTGACCAGTCAGCCTTGACTTGATGCTGGCGCGTGTGGTCGGTAAAGGCACGGCAACGACCATTGAGCCAGTCGATGACATTTTTATAAGCTTCGATTTGTTGGTAGTCTCCGTTAGTCATGAAACCAGTAGAGTCTTTAGTACCAACACCTGAAACATAGAGATTGGCAAAACCTCGTGGGAGGAAGTAGTCGTTGAGTGTATAGCTAGAGTTGATGTGACTTAGCTTTTCCTCAGCTTCTGACACAAGCTCAGCTTGGCCTTGAGGTTGGACGAGATTGAGTTGAGGTTCCTCTAGTTCAATCTTATGAGCAGGTTTCACCTCAAGCTCGCCCTCCATCTTGTAGAGAGCCTTATCGCTTGCCTTGTCATTTGTTCCCTGATGATAAGGACTGGCTGTCATGATGGCAGGGATTTGCCCCTCATAACGAGGACGAATAATGCTGACCTTGACTAAGTCTGGTAGCCCTTTTTGGTCAGTATCGACACGAGACTCAACGTAAACGACTTCACGAATGACATCATGGCTAGAAAAAGTAGCCAAACTCTTGCCGTTAAAGTAGTGGTAGTCATTATCCTCCGGAATAAGACCATCACTAACAAGTTGGTCGATAAGAGTATTCCCCTTTTTGGTGCGAGTATTGAGTAACTGATAGAGATTTTCAATCAAGTCACCGTATACAATAGGAAATCCAGTCTCCTTACGAAACGCTTCACTGTCTTCGAAGTCAACCAAATAAGAAAAGCCTAAAAGTTGAAAGGCGATAGTATAAAAAATATCTGCTGTCAAGTCTTTGTCAGATTTGAAAAAAGTTAATATGTTAGTTTCTTTATCTATAGCTAAGCAGGAGAGTGGATAGTCGGTGTTCTCATAAGTAAAAAATAAGCGACGTAAAAAAGTTTCCAGTAATTCCTTGGGATTGGCTGTATTTTGTAAATTAAAGCCACATTTTTTTAGTTCAGATAAGATATTTTCTTTTGGAAAAGTGACATAACTATATTGATTAAAACGCATAGAACCTCCATATAGAATGATAGTTAAGGTTATTATATCAAAAAAAAAGCAGAAAGGGAATTGTTAACTGCAAAAGGAAATAATCCAATAAAAATGAATAAAGTGCTAAATTCAATATAGAGAACAGTGTAATAATAGATATAATAGGTATAATATAAAAATTCTAGGAGATTTATATTATATGTTTTCTATTTTATACATAATATATTATAAAAATAAAAAATTACGACGAAATACAAATGAATAAAAAGTAAATTAGTAAGCTGATGAAATGTTTCTCAAGAGCAGCCTTTTATAGGTGAAAATGGTATAATATAGTGAGAAGGATAGAGGAGAAGTGTAAATTGATCGCACAACTAGATACAAAAACAGTCTATAGTTTTATGGAAAGCGTCATTTCGATTGATAAGTATGTGAGAGCAGCTAAAGAATACGGCTACACTCATCTGGCCATGATGGATATTGATAATCTTTATGGGGCTTTTGACTTTCTAGAGGTTACAAAAAAATATGGCATTCATCCTTTGCTAGGGCTTGAGATGACAGTGTTGGTAGATGAGCAGGAAGTGAATTTGCGCTTTTTAGCTTTATCTAGTGTGGGCTATCAGCAGTTGATGAAACTTTCAACAGCAAAGATGCAGGGGGAGAAAAGTTGGTCAGTTCTATCTCAGTATCTAGAGGATATTGCGGTAATTGTGCCTTATTTTGAAGAACTTGAGTTGTTAAATCTAGGCTGTGATTACTATATAGGGGTTTACCCAGAAACACTGGCCAGAGAATTTCACCATCCTATTTTGCCATTGTATCGGGTCAATGCATTTGAAAGTAAGGATAGAGAAGTTCTTCAAGTACTAACAGCGATTAAAGAAAATCAACCGCTCAGAGAAGTTCCCTTGCGTTCGAGACAAGATGTTTTTATATCAGCAACTTCTTTAGAGAAACTATTCCAAGAACGTTTTCCTCAAGCCTTGGACAATTTAGAAAAGCTTATTTCAGGTATTTCTTATGACTTGGATACTAGTCTGAAACTGCCTCGCTTTAATCCTGCTAGACCAGCAGTAGAAGAGTTGAGAGAACGTGCTGAATTGGGACTTACTCAGAAGGGGTTGACTAGTGAAGAATATCAAGACCGTCTAGACCAAGAATTGGCTGTTATTCATGATATGGGCTTTGACGATTATTTCTTGGTTGTCTGGGATTTGTTGCGTTTTGGACGTTCGAATGGTTATTATATGGGAATGGGACGGGGTTCAGCAGTTGGTAGCTTGGTTTCCTATGCTTTAGACATTACAGGGATTGACCCAGTAGAGAAAAATCTGATTTTTGAACGCTTTCTCAATCGTGAACGCTATACCATGCCTGATATTGATATCGATATTCCTGATATTTATCGTCCGGATTTTATCAGATATGTTGGCAATAAATATGGTAGTAAACATGCTGCACAAATCCTTACTTTTTCAACCTTTGGAGCCAAGCAAGCTCTGCGAGATGTCTTAAAACGCTTTGGTGTACCCGAGTATGAATTATCTGCAATTACCAAGAAAATCAGTTTTCGTGACAATCTCAAGTCAGCTTATGAGGGGAATCTCCAATTTCGTCAGCAAATCAATAGTAAGTTAGAATATCAAAAAGCCTTTGAAATTGCCTGTAAGATTGAGGGCTATCCAAGACAAACCTCGGTCCATGCGGCTGGTGTTGTGATCAGCGACCAAGATTTGACCAACTACATCCCTCTGAAGCATGGTGATGAAATTCCACTGACTCAGTATGATGCTCATGGTGTTGAGGCTAGCGGGCTTTTGAAGATGGACTTTCTGGGATTGCGAAATCTGACCTTTGTCCAGAAGATGCAAGAGTTGCTTGCTGAAACAGAAGGGATTCATCTGAAAATTAAAGAAATTGATTTGGAAGACAAAGAAACGTTAGCTTTGTTTGCATCTGGCAATACAAAAGGTATCTTTCAATTTGAGCAGCCAGGTGCTATTCGCTTGCTCAAGCGTGTGCAGCCAGTCTGTTTTGAAGATGTCGTAGCAACTACTTCTTTAAATCGTCCAGGTGCAAGTGACTATATCAATAATTTTGTGGCAAGAAAGCATGGTCAGGAAGAAGTGACGGTTCTGGATCCAGTGCTGGAGGATATTTTGGCTCCAACCTACGGTATTATGCTCTATCAGGAGCAGGTTATGCAGGTTGCCCAGCGTTTTGCTGGATTTAGTCTTGGGAAAGCCGATATCCTACGTCGAGCTATGGGAAAAAAGGATGCCTCTGCCATGCATGAGATGAGGGCTTCCTTTATTCAAGGTTCATTAAAAGCTGGACATACTGTGGAAAAGGCAGAGCAGGTCTTTGATGTCATGGAGAAGTTTGTAGGTTATGGATTTAATAGATCTCACGCTTATGCCTACTCAGCCTTGGCCTTCCAGTTGGCCTATTTCAAAACACATTATCCAGCTATTTTTTATCAGGTCATGTTGAATTCTGCCAACAGTGATTACTTAACAGATGCCCTAGAAGCAGGCTTTGAAGTAGCGCCTCTGTCCATCAACACCATTCCCTATCACGATAAAATTGCCAACAAGTCTATCTATCTAGGTCTGAAATCGATTAAGGGAGTCAGCAAGGATTTGGCATTTTGGATTCTTGAAAATAGACCTTATTCTAGCATTGAAGATTTTATAGCTAAATTACCTGAAAATTATCTGAAACTTCCCTTGCTAGAACCTTTGGTAAAAGTTGGTCTTTTCGATTCATTTGAAAAAAATCGTCAAAAAGTATTCAATAATTTAGCTAATCTATTTGAATTTGTGAAAGAGTTAGGAAGCTTGTTTGGTGATACAATTTATAGTTGGCAGGAATCGGAAGATTGGACGGAACAAGAAAAATTCTATATGGAACAAGAGCTTTTAGGGATAGGTGTCAGCAAACATCCCCTACAAGCTATTGCGAGTAAGGCTATTTATTCGATTACACCAATCGGAAATTTATCAGAAAATAGCTACGCTATTATTTTGGTTGAAGTTCAGAAAATAAAAGTAATTCGTACCAAAAAGGGTGAAAATATGGCTTTCTTACAGGTGGATGATAGTAAGAAAAAATTGGATGTCACTCTCTTTTCAGACTTATATCGTCAGGTTGGGCAGGAAATAAAAGAGGGAGCCTTCTACTATATAAAAGGAAAAATCCAGTCACGTGATGGCCGTCTGCAAATGATTGCACAAGAAATAAGAGAAGCAGTTGCTGAACGCTTTTGGATACAGGTAAAAAATCATGAATCGGATCAAGAAATTTCGAGAATTTTAGACCAGTATAAAGGCCCAATCCCAGTCATCATCAGGTATGAAGAAGAACAGAAAACAATCGTTTCCCCTCATCATTTTGTAGCTAAATCCAATGAATTAGAAGCGAAATTGAATGAAATCGTTATGAAAACGATTTATCGCTAAAAATACGGAAAATAGAAGAATTTTAAAATCAAATGTGGTATAATCAAGAAGAATGTTAAAAGAAAAAGGAGCATAAACCAATATGAAACGTATTGCTGTTTTGACTAGTGGTGGAGACGCCCCTGGTATGAACGCTGCTATCCGTGCAGTTGTTCGTCAAGCAATTTCAGAAGGAATGGAAGTGTTTGGTATCTATGACGGATATGCTGGTATGGTTGCCGGTGAAATTCATCCCTTAAATGCGGCTTCAGTAGGAAACATCATTTCTCGTGGTGGTACTTTCCTTCACTCAGCTCGTTACCCAGAGTTCGCTCAACTTGAAGGGCAACTTAAAGGGATTGAGCAATTGAAAAAACACGGCATTGAAGGTGTAGTTGTTATCGGTGGTGACGGATCTTACCACGGTGCTATGCGTTTGACTGAGCATGGTTTCCCAGCTATCGGTCTTCCAGGTACAATTGATAACGATATCGTTGGTACTGACTTCACAATCGGTTTTGACACAGCGGTTACGACTGCTATGGACGCTATCGATAAGATTCGTGATACATCATTAAGTCACCGTCGTACTTTTGTCATCGAAGTTATGGGGCGTAACGCTGGTGATATCGCTCTTTGGGCTGGTATCGCAACTGGTGCTGATGAAATTATCATCCCTGAAGAAGACTTCAAAATTGAAGATATCGTAGCAAGTATCAAAGCTGGCTATGAATGTGGTAAAAGACACAATATCATCGTTTTGGCAGAGGGGGTTATGTCAGCAGATGAATTTGCTCAAAAACTAAAAGAAGCTGGAGATACGACCGATCTTCGTGTGACAGAACTTGGACATATTCAACGTGGTGGTTCTCCAACTGCGCGTGACCGTGTATTGGCGTCACGTATGGGTGCCCATGCCGTTAAACTTCTTAAAAAAGGTATCGGTGGTGTTGCGGTAGGTATTCGTAACGAAAAAATGGTTGAAAATCCAATTCTTGGTACTGCAGAAGAAGGAGCATTGTTTAGTTTGGCAGCAGACGGTAAGATTATTGTAAATAATCCACACAAAGCTGATCTTGACCTGTCACAATTGAACAATTGCTTGTCATAATTCATAATTTAGTTAATAAGACCAAAAGGTCATATATATAAAGGAGTCACAAAAAATCATGAACAAACGTGTAAAAATCGTTGCAACTTTGGGTCCTGCGGTAGAAATCCGTGGTGGTAAAAAATTCGGTGATGACGGATACTGGGGTGAAAAACTTGATGTTGAAGCTTCAGCTAAAAACATTGCTAAATTGATTGAAGCTGGTGCTAACACATTCCGTTTCAACTTCTCACACGGTGACCACCAAGAACAAGGTGACCGTATGGCAACTGTTAAACTTGCTGAAAAACTTGCAGGTAAAAAAGTTGGTTTCCTTCTTGATACAAAAGGACCAGAAATCCGTACTGAATTGTTTGAAGGAGATGCAAAAGAGTACTCTTACACAACTGGTGAAAAAATCCGTGTTGCGACTAAACAAGGAATCAAATCAACTCGTGATGTGATTGCATTGAACGTTGCTGGCGCTCTTGATATCTATGATGATGTTGAAGTTGGTCGTCAAGTTTTGGTTGACGATGGTAAACTTGGTCTTCGTGTGGTTGCTAAAGATGATGCAACTCGTGAGTTTGAAGTTGAAGTTGAAAATGATGGCGTAATTGCTAAACAAAAAGGTGTTAACATTCCTAACACTAAAATTCCTTTCCCAGCTCTTGCTGAACGTGATAACGACGATATCCGTTTTGGTCTTGAACAAGGTATCAACTTCATCGCGATTTCATTCGTACGTACTGCAAAAGACGTGAACGAAGTTCGTGCAATCTGTGAAGAAACTGGAAACGGACATGTTCAATTGTTCGCTAAAATCGAAAACCAACAAGGTATCGATAACTTGGATGAAATCATTGAAGCAGCTGATGGTATCATGATCGCTCGTGGTGACATGGGTATCGAAGTACCATTCGAAATGGTTCCAGTTTACCAAAAAATGATTATCAAGAAAGTCAATGCTGCAGGTAAAGTTGTTATCACTGCAACAAACATGCTTGAAACAATGACTGAAAAACCACGTGCAACTCGTTCAGAAGTATCAGACGTATTTAACGCTGTTATCGACGGAACTGACGCTACAATGCTGTCAGGCGAGTCTGCAAACGGTAAATACCCACTCGAGTCAGTAACTACAATGGCTACAATCGACAAGAACGCTCAAACTCTTCTTAATGAATACGGACGTTTGGATTCAGATTCATTTGAGCGTAACTCTAAGACAGAAGTAATGGCTTCTGCTGTTAAAGATGCGACTAACTCAATGGATATCAAATTGGTTGTAACTCTTACTAAGACAGGTCATACTGCTCGTTTGATTTCTAAATACCGTCCAAATGCTGACATCTTGGCATTGACATTTGATGAATTGACAGAACGTGGCTTGATGTTGAACTGGGGTGTTATCCCAATGTTGACAGATGCTCCATCTTCAACTGACGATATGTTTGAAATCGCTGAACGTAAAGCGGTAGAAGCAGGTCTTGTTGAGTCAGGCGATGATATCGTTATCGTTGCTGGTGTGCCAGTAGGAGAAGCTGTTCGCACAAACACAATGCGTATCCGCACAGTACGTTAAGAAAAATATAAAAACCTATCATATCCAGCTTTAGAGCTTGTGTGATAGGCTTTTTTTGTATAGAGGGTAGCAAAGAGGCAAAACTTTCATAATGGATTGATACTCTTCGAAAATCTCT
>NZ_VMMX01000003.1:13014-136579 GCF_013277415.1 Streptococcus sp. 68
TTTTCATTGAGTATGAAATAAGATATGCACAAATTGATTAGGAAATTCAAATGAATTTCTACAAATGTTTTAGCAATCGTAATGTAATTGTTTAGATTCGATCTGATATATTTTCGATTTAATGATATGGTATTTAAAACCTCCAAAGCAGCTTGCTCCATTCTTTTACTTACGTGAGTGCAGATATTATTTATTGTTTTAGCGTCTTTGTGTTCCACTCTAACCACTATAGCTAGTGTACTAAGGAGTGTGTGCCTGAAAATATGGGAACTAAGGGCTGGTTTATCGGTTTTGCTAGTTTAGTATTTGCCTTTTGAAAAGTGATCTTAAATGCCTTTCTCTAAATTGACATATCACTATTGTTTAACAAAATCTAATCTGCTTTAGGGTACTTATTCTTTTTTTGAAATGTAGAATGAACTTTTTCAAAGTTTTTCGAATCTTTTAAAATCTGTTTGTTTTATATCGCCATTCTCCCCCTTTTTTAATTCTCCCTATACAGCCTGATAACTTTCTCGATGGTGCGAATATGGTTGCTTTCGTCTAGGTGGACGTCGGGGTATTCGGGATTGAGTTTTTTGAGGTAGCCTTGGCGGAGTTTCTTGACATAGTTAGCGCCGTCTACTTGGAAGATGCCGATGGCATTATAGTCAATCTGTGGGGGATTCTTGACAAATAGGTAGTCGCCATTTCTTATCTTTGGCTCCATGGACCTGCTGACGACATAAGCGATTGCGTCGTAGTCGTCTGGGATTTCATTCTCATAGAATGGAAACTCCATATCTAAATCGTCGTCCTATATCGAGCGGCTACCTGCATATATAAACCACACCTAACACGAGAGTAAGTAGTCTGTCTGTAGTCGTCCAGTCTGATGATTTTTACGATACTTCGTTTATCTTCGTTTTTCTGCTTATACAGTTGCCTCTCGGCATAGGTCAGGATTTTACCTTGTCTGGGTGATGCCCGTTGGTCGTAGATGGATTGGATATCGCTAGGAGAATCCTTTTGAACTGGAGGAAAGAGGGCATCAATCAAGCTACTGAATACTTTAGCTAAGTCAAATATAGTATTTTTCTTAGTAGACCTAACCCTTTTTTCATAATTTCCAATGGCGTTTTTATTTATACCTATCTTAGTACCCAATTTTTATTGAATCCAACTATTTACTAGTCTATATTGTTTTATTTTTAGCCTGTAACAATCGCAATCTCTTCTTTATCCACGGATGAAATCGTTTTCTATTTTTGTAAGTAAAGCATAACACGAAATCCAAGAAAATGAAAACTTTGTTGTGTTTTCATAAAAAATTTGTTGACAGAGCACGAAACGCCTACTATAATTAAATCAAGCTTAAGGAAATAACAAAAAAAAACAAATCAGAGGGAAAGACGATGAACACATTAAATGAGAAAGTAATCAATATCTGTAAAGCAGTAGTTAAAGAAACTTTAATCCAAGACATTTAGGAGAAAAAGATGAAGAAATCAAGAAAATTAGCCACATTAGGAATCTGTTCTGCCTTGTTTTTAGGCTTGGCTGCTTGTCAACAAGATGCTACAATTTCGAATGAGACGAGTCAAAGGCAAAGTAGTTCAACGAAAGTGCCATGGAAAGCTTCATACACCAACCTAAACAATCAGGTAAGTACAGAAGAGGTCAAATCTCTCTTATCAGCCCATTTGGATCCAAAAAGTGTTGATGCTTTTTTTAATCTCGTTAATGATTACAATACCATTGTCGGGTCAACTGGCTTATCAGGATATTTCACTTCCTTTACTCACACCGAATACGATGTTGAGAAAATTAGCAACCTTTGGAATCAAGAGAAGGGCGATTTTGTTGGGACCAACTGCCGTATCAATAGTTATTGTCTTTTGAAAAATTCAGTTACCATTCCCAAGCTTGAAAAGAATGACCAATTGCTTTTCCTAGATAATGATGCGATTGATAAGGGAAAGGTCTTTGATTCACAAGATAAGGAAGAGTTTGATATTCTATTTTCGAGAGTTCCAACTGAGGCAACTACAGATGTCAAGGTTCACGCTGAAAAGATGGAAACATTCTTCTCACAATTTCAATTCAATGAAAAAGCTCGAATGTTATCTGTAGTCTTGCATGATAATCTGGATGGTGAGCATCTGTTTGTTGGACATGTTGGCGTCTTAGTGCCTGCTGATGATGGCTTCTTATTTGTAGAGAAATTGACTTTCGAAGAGCCCTACCAAGCGATTAAATTTGCCAGCAAGGAAGATTGCTATAAGTATTTGGGCACCAAGTATGCAGATTATACAGGCGAGGGACTGGCTCAGCCTTTTATCATGGATAATGATAAGTGGGTTAATATCTAGAGGTAATCTAACATGGATATAGTATTAGGCATTTTATGTTTATTCTTGATAGGTATATGGGTGAGTACGATAATTAACAGTCGAAAACCAGGAAAAAATGAAAGATTTATAGGTTATATTCAAAGATACGATATTGATGGGGAAGGCTATCAATCAGAAGTATGGGAAGTGACTGAGGAGGAAGATTTATAATTAAAGAACAGAATCTTCTTTACAGTATTGCACCTATTTCCAGACAGTCCATTTGTAGTTTTATCCAGATTGGTATATAATTTAACTTAGAGAAAATAGGAGGACTAATCAGATGGAATTAAAAGATTTTACAGAAAAAGAACAGAAAATGATTAAGAAGGGGCTGACTACGTCTAAGATTAGTGACAAGGAAACTGCTGAGAAAATTCTTGCACTCGTCCCACAAGACTTGATTAAGCGAATCCCATTTTTCGTCAGAAAACATGCTACGACACGTACGATTAAACGCATTTCAATTGAACACCCTGAACTCTACGCTGCAGCTCAAACAAGTGGTGAAATCCCAGAAAAAGAACGAGAAGAACTACGTCAGATTATCACAACTATTTTTGAACAAAAGATGAATAAGCATAGTATTAAGTAGAGAATGAAAATGTATTTGATTTGTGAATTGTTCACTAGTTATATATCATTTTAAAAATCGCAATTTATATTCTACTATACAATACTCAACAAAAAACGAACAGGCTCTTTTCTGTTATTCAGAAGAGAACTTGTTCGTTTTTATCTTATTTTCCTTAAAAAGCTCGATACACATAGGGGTTTTCTGGTTTATCGACTTTGGTAAAGCTTTCGATTTCCAAGGTTGGAAGGTTTTGTTTGAGTTCTTTATGGTAGTGATTGACCAGTTTTCCCTTGGCTGTTATCCAAGTATTATTTTCATATTGACGGGTATTTCCCTTGGTCAGTAAGCCATAGACACCTGAATCCGCGATACAGTGGATAATGCCGAAGCGGAACATAAATTGGCTATTGGCATGACTGGGGTCATTATAGACAAAGCCTGTGAACTGGATTGTCTTACCCTCAAACTCATCTGGATAGTCGTAGATAGCCTCCATAACTTCCATATAGTTTTCATTAGTGATCTGAATACTATCTTGGGACAAGTATTTATCCGCCGCAGTTCGCATTTCCTTTTCATAGGCTGTTTTTGAAAAATAAGAACTGGTATCTGGTTTCAAATATTGGCTCGTCGTACCTTCACTTGTCTGAATGGCCAGATTCGTTCCTTCTGATAAGGGGAAATGATAGCCTTTAGCTGAAACAGTCTGAGAATCCAAGCTAACAGTTGGGAAAGTTAAGCCGATGACAAGTGGAATAGCCAGAAGAGAAATACTTGTCATCTTGGCCAATCGGCTGTTCAGATGACTGTGGATTTTGACTTGCTTCATCCAGATATACAATTGAACAATTGCCAAAATAAAGGAAAGCACCATGGAGATATAGGCCAGATAGGAATAGTGCATGTTGATGTACTGGTTTAATTTGCCCGACAGATGGAGGTAAATAGTCAGTTCAAAATAGCCAGCTAAAACTAAAAATCGAATCATAGGATGACTCCAATCAAGAGAGAATAGACTAAGACGACAAGAGTTACAATCGTTATGAAGTGACTGATAAATCGTGCTTTCAAGTAATTTTTCATCATGAGAATATTTTTGATATCCAGCATTGGGCCAATAACGAGAAAGGCCAGAACTGGTGCCAAGCCGAAACTTGAGAGAAGAGAAGCCCCGATAAAGGCATCCGCCTCACTACAGAGAGAAAGAAGAAAGGCCAAAAGCATCAAGAGGAGGATGGCAAAAATAGGGGTTGCACTGATAGAGGTCAGAATCCGTGTCGGAACATAGACCTGTATAGCAGAGGCAAAGAGACAGCCGAATACCAAATAACGTCCCGTATCAAAAAATTCATCAATTGCTTGCACAAAGACCTGAAAAACCTTTTTTGCAGGGCTTAAGTGAGAAAAATCATGCTCATGACAAGCCAACCGATTTTCTTTTTGAATCGGTTCTTGCCAGAAAAATCCTAGAAAAATCCCAAGTATCACAGCCACAACAATGGAACCCAAAGCTCGTAACAGGGCGATGTGGAAGGAATTGCCAAAGGCAGAATAGGTCGCAAATAGAACAATGGGATTGATAACTGGTGCAGTCACAAGAAAGGGAACAGCCGTGTAACTGGGAACCTTCTTTTCCAGAAAACGATTGATAATGGGGACGATTCCACATTCACAAGAAGGGAAAAGTATCCCAACGAAGGTGCCAAAAAAGATTCTCCCCCAACGATTTCGAGGGAGAAAATGATAAACCTTATCAGGTGTGATATAAACCTCAATCAGCCCTGAGACAATGCTTCCTATCAGAACGAAGGGAAGGGCTTCAATGATAATGGAGAGAAAAATGGCTCCAGTTTGAAGTACACTAGATGGGAGTTGTTGAAAAGCAGTCATCTAGTTTTTCTTTTCTGCTTTGGCTTTTTTCTCTTTGTCATCAGGGAAAGTAACTTGTTTCAAATCAGGGAGTTTCGCAAACTCCTCAAACATCTTATCCAAGTCGTCTCGTTTTGTAAATTTTACAGCCATAGGTGTACCTCGATTCTAAATTCTACCTCTATTATACTATTATTTTTAGGAAAAGGGAGTTTTTTAATTTGTTTTCGATAGTTGATACTCTTCGAAAATCTCTTCAAACCACGTCAGCTTCGCCTTGTCGTATATATTATAGTTATAGGTAACTGACTTCGTCAGTCNNTAGCTTCCTAGTTTGCTTTTTTATTTTGGTTGAGTATGAAAAGGATTGGAGCAAGCCTTCTAGCTTGTGGTATAATAGGTTTATGGATAAAAAATATGAAAAAATCTCCCAGGATTTGGGAGTGACGTTAAAGCAAATTGATACTGTTCTAAGTTTGACAGTCGAAGGGGGGACTATTCCCTTTATCGCGCGTTATCGCAAGGACATGACTGGTAGTCTGGATGAGGTGGCGATTAAGGCCATTATCGATTTGGATAAAAGTCTGACCAATCTAAATGACCGCAAGGAAGCTGTCTTGGCTAAAATTCAAGAACAAGGCAAGCTGACCAAGGAGTTGGAAGAAGCTATCTTAGCAGCCGAAAAATTAGCAGATGTAGAAGAACTCTATCTTCCATACAAGGAAAAACGTCGAACCAAGGCAACCATTGCCCGTGAAGCTGGACTCTTCCCACTTGCTCGCTTGATTTTGCAGAATGTAGCGGACTTAGAGAAAGAGGCTGAAAAGTTTGTCTGTGAAGGATTTGCGACTGGTAAGGAAACCTTGGCTGGTGCAGTTGATATCTTGGTCGAAGCCTTATCGGAAGATGTGGCCTTGCGTTCCATGACTTATCAGGAAGTTCTGAGACACTCTAAACTCACTTCCCAAGTCAAGGATGAAAGTCTTGATGAAAAGCAGGTTTTTCAGATTTATTATGATTTTTCAGAGACGGTTGGAAATATGCAAGGTTATCGTACCTTGGCCCTCAATCGTGGGGAGAAGCTAGGTGTCTTGAAGGTTGGTTTTGAACATGCGACGGACCGCATTCTAGCTTTCTTTGCAGCTCGTTTCAAGGTGAAAAACGCCTATATAGATGAAGTTGTTCAACAGTCAGTTAAGAAAAAAGTTTTGCCTGCTATCGAGCGACGTATTCGGACAGAATTGACTGAGAAAGCGGAAGAAGGGGCTATCCAACTCTTTTCTGACAATCTGCGCAATCTGCTCTTAGTTGCTCCGCTGAAAGGGCGCGTGGTTCTTGGGTTTGACCCAGCCTTTCGTACAGGTGCCAAGCTAGCTGTCGTGGATGCAACAGGGAAAATGCTGACAACACAGGTCATTTACCCTGTCAAACCAGCATCAGCTCGTCAAATTGAAGAAGCCAAGAAAGATTTGGCAGACTTGATTGGTCAGTATGGCGTGGAAATTATTGCTATCGGAAATGGGACGGCCAGTCGTGAAAGTGAAGCCTTTGTGGCGGAAGTTCTGAAAGATTTTCCTGAGGTTAGTTATGTCATTGTAAATGAAAGTGGTGCTTCGGTCTATTCTGCCAGCGAACTTGCTCGTCAGGAGTTTCCAGATTTGACCGTTGAAAAACGCTCTGCTATTTCTATCGCCCGTCGTTTGCAAGATCCTCTTGCCGAATTGGTCAAAATCGATCCTAAGTCAATCGGTGTCGGTCAATATCAACACGATGTCAGTCAGAAGAAACTGTCTGAAAGTCTGGATTTTGTCGTGGATACAGTGGTAAACCAAGTCGGTGTCAATGTCAATACAGCTAGTCCAGCTCTTCTTTCCCACGTTGCTGGACTCAACAAAACTATCTCTGAAAATATTGTCAAATACCGTGAGGAAGAAGGAAAAATCACTTCACGCGCTCAAATCAAGAAAGTTCCTCGTCTGGGGGCCAAGGCCTTTGAACAGGCAGCTGGTTTCCTTCGTATCCCTGAAAGTAGCAATATCCTTGATAATACAGGAGTTCACCCAGAAAATTACAGTGCTGTTAAGGAGCTCTTCAAACGCTTAGATATTAAAGACCTAAACGAAGAAGCCCAAGGCAAACTCAAGTCGCTTTCAGTCAAGGAAATGGCGCAAGAGCTAGACCTTGGACCAGAAACTCTTAAAGATATCATTGCTGACCTTCTAAAACCAGGTCGTGATTTCCGTGATTCTTTTGATGCACCTGTTCTTCGTCAAGATGTCTTGGATATTAAAGACTTAAAAGTCGGCCAGAAGCTGGAAGGTGTGGTGCGTAATGTCGTTGACTTTGGTGCCTTCGTTGATATCGGGATTCACGAGGACGGCTTGATTCATATTTCCCATATGAGTCACAAATTTATCAAACACCCAAGCCAAGTGGTGTCAGTCGGAGATTTGGTGACTGTTTGGGTCAAGAAAATTGATACTGAACGTGAAAAAGTCAATCTGTCGCTCCTAGCTCCAGATGAATCTAACTGATTACGTCAAGCAAGTTTCGCTAGAAGACTTCGGCAGACCTTTTATCCATCAAGCTCAGTGGAATTCTCGTCTACGTTCGACAGGTGGGCGATTTTTCCCCAAAGATGGGCATTTGGATTTTAATCCCAAGGTTTATCAGGAGCTGGGTTTAGACGTTTTTAGGAAAATTGTTCGCCATGAACTCTGTCACTATCACCTCTATTTTCAAGGGAAGGGCTATCAACACAAGGATAGGGATTTTAAGGAACTGTTGAAAGAAGTTGATGGACTGCGCTATGTACCACCCTTGAAAACACAATCTCAAAGTGCCTACCTAGTCTATTAGTGCCAATCTTGCCAGCAAAGTTATCAGCGTAAGAGAAGGATTGATACTCAACGCTATCGCTGTGGACTTTGTCGAGGTAAATTGCTACTAATAAATCAGCCTGAGGACTGATGAAAGTCGAGCCTACCCGTGATATACTATGTCTAACCTAGCAGAAAGAGGAAATATTATGAATAGTAAATTTTATAAAATGAGACGAAATCGCATGATTTCAGGAGTTCTAGCAGGTCTGTCAGACAAGTGGAACTTTGATGTTACCCTTGTTCGTTTTCTGTTTGCCATTTTCACAGTCGCAAATTTTGGACTTGGCGTGATTATCTATATCATCCTAGCTTCTATCATGCCTACCAAGGAAGAAATCGAAGCAGAAATGTACGGAACAGGCCCACGTAAACGAAAAGAAGCCCAAGCCATTGACGATAATGAAGGCTGGTTTTGGTGAGGTTCTACAGAAGATTTGAAATAAGCAAAAAGCTTTAAATCAATAGTCTAAACTGCTTGATTTAAAGCTTTTTTACTTTTAATAAGATTTTCCCAGCTTCTTCTACAAACTAAAAATATTATTTTAAACTCAGGTTTTCTAATCTGTTTTTTCTTGCTGAGACAATACGTTTTTTGAAAAATGGTGGATGCTGATAACAACTGATAGCCAGCAAATAGCATAAGCAGTAGCTGTAAATTCTGTACCGATAAAGTATGTTTTTTCAACTAAGAGCTGACCGATGAATGGAGAGAGGAGATAGAGAAGTCCGATGAGTATATGTTCTTTATGTTTCATTAAAGCGCACCTTCTTTCCTTATAGGTTGAACGACTTGCTAGTGTTAAATTTAATGGTATGTTATCTAGGCAAGCTTACTCAAATGTTAGTTTCCGCTTCCTCCTTTTCAAAGTAAGCCTTTTCATACTTATATTTTACAATTTTTAAAATAGGAAGTCAAATCATTTTCTAAGTAATTTTGCCTACATTTCCCCCAATCTTACAAAAATGTAAGATTAAAGTCTCTTTTGTAAGGTTAGATTATGGCAAGCGGTCTTTTTTTGATGTAAACTAGACTCATAAAGAACAAAGGAGTAACATCATGAAACAAATCTTACAGAAGAAAACAAGAAAACCAAGCCACAAAGAAATCGAGCGCGTTCAGCTGGGATGCGCTATGATGCAAGCAACATTTCATTTGATGGGATATTAAGAAAGGAGATTCTCATGACACTTTTAGATGTAAAACACGTTCAAAAAATTTATAAAACTCGTTTTCAGGGCAACCAAGTAGAAGCCCTCAAGGATATTCACTTTACCGTCGAAAAGGGTGACTACGTTGCCATCATGGGTGAGTCTGGTTCTGGTAAATCAACTCTTCTCAATATCCTAGCTATGCTGGATAAACCAACTCGTGGGCAGGTTTACTTGAATGGAACTGACACCGCAACCATTAAAAATTCACAGGCTTCTAGCTTCCGTCGTGAAAAGTTGGGCTTTGTCTTCCAAGACTTTAACTTGCTAGATACTCTGTCTGTTAAGGACAATATCCTGCTTCCGCTTGTCTTGTCAAGAAGACCTATTACGGAGATGATGAGGAAATTGGTGGTGACAGCTGAGAATCTGGGTATCAACCAATTGCAAGAGAAGTACCCTTACGAGATTTCTGGTGGTCAGAAACAGCGTGTAGCAGTAGCCCGCGCCATCATCACAGAACCTGAAATTCTCCTTGCGGATGAGCCAACAGGTGCCCTTGACTCCAAGTCCTCTGCAGCCTTACTTGATGTTTTTGATGAAATCAATGAGCGCGGCCAAACCATTCTCATGGTAACCCACTCAACGGCAGCAGCTAGCAGAGCTAAACGTGTACTCTTTATCAAAGACGGCATTCTTTACAACCAAATCTACCGTGGAGAGAAGACAGAGCGTCAGATGTTCCAAGAAATCTCTGATACCTTGACTGTCATGGCAAGCGAGGTGAATTAGTATGTTTCGATTAACCAATAAGTTAGCGGTATCGAACTTGATTAAAAACCGCAAACTCTACTATCCTTTTGCGCTGGCTGTTCTCTTAGCAGTCACTGTCACCTATCTCTTTTACTCTCTAACTTTCAATCCAAAGATTGCGGAAATCCGTGGAGGATCAACCATTCAAGCTACTCTAGGATTTGGTATGTTTGTCGTCACCCTTGCGTCAGCCATTATCGTCCTCTATGCCAATAGTTTTGTCATGAAGAACCGTTCCAAGGAACTAGGAATTTATGGCATGTTGGGCTTGGAGAAGCGTCATCTAATCAGTATGACCTTTAAGGAGTTAGTGGTATTTGGGATTCTAACTGTTGGAGCGGGTATAGGTATTGGAGCCTTGTTTGACAAGTTGATTTTCGCTTTCCTACTCAAACTGATGAAATTGAAGGTAGAACTAGTCGCTACCTTCCAGATAAAAGTTGTCATTACAGTACTTCTTGTCTTTGGTTTGATTTTTCTAGGCCTCATGTTCCTGAATGCCCTTCGAATTGCCCGTATGAATGCTCTCCAGCTTTCTCGTGAAAAAGCAAGCGGAGAGAAAAAAGGCCGTTTCCTACCTTTCCAAACTATTCTTGGTTCCATTAGTTTAGGGATTGGCTATTATCTTGCCCTTACTGTAAAAGATCCTCTTACAGCCTTAGCAACCTTCTTCATAGCTGTTTTGCTGGTTATCTTTGGGACCTATCTCTTGTTTAATGCAGGAATTACCGTTTTCCTTCAAATCTTAAAGAAAAATAAGAAATATTATTACCAGCCAAATAACCTTATCTCTGTTTCCAACTTGATTTTTCGTATGAAGAAAAATGCAGTTGGACTAGCAACTATCGCTATTTTGTCAACAATGGTTTTGGTAACCATGTCAGCAGCGACAAGCATTTTCAATTCCGCAGAATCCTTTAAAAAAGTTCTAAATCCTCATGATTTTGGAGTTTCAGGGCAAAATGTTGAAAAAGAAGACTTGGACAAACTCTTGAGTCAGTTTGCAAGTGACAAAGGTTATAAGATTAAAGAGAAAGAAGTGCTTCGTTACACTTACTTTGCTGTTGCGAACCAAGAAGGAAATAAGTTAACCCTTTTTGAAAAAGGACAAAATCGTGTCCAACCCACAACAGTTTTCATGGTATTTGACCAAAAAGATTATGAAACTATGACTGGTCAAAAACTGTCTCTATCAGGAAATGAGGTTGGACTCTTTGCAAAGAACGAGGGAGTTAAAGAACAAAAAACTCTAATTCTGAATGATCATCAATTTTCTGTCAAAGAAGAATTTAATACAGATTTCATTGTGAACCATGTTCCAAATCAGTTTAATATTTTTACTACTGATTACAATTACCTTATTGTTCCTAATTTGCAAGCATTTTTAGACCAATTCCCAGATTCGGCTATCTATAATCAGTTTTACGGTGGCATGAATGTAATAAATGTCAGTGAAGAAGAACAACTCAAGGTCGCTGACGAGTATGATAAATACCTCGATCAGTTTAATGCTCAATTAAACACGGAAGGTAGCTATGTTTACGGTAGCAATCTAGCAGATGCTAGTTCTCAGATGAGTGCCCTCTTTGGTGGTGTCTTCTTTATCGGTATTTTCCTATCCATTATCTTTATGGTCGGAACTGTTCTGGTCATCTACTACAAACAAATTTCTGAAGGCTACGAAGACCGTGAACGCTTTATTATCTTGCAGAAAGTCGGTTTAGATCAAAAGCAAATCAAGCAAACCATCAACAAACAGGTTTTAACTGTTTTCTTCCTTCCTTTGCTTTTTGCCTTCATACATCTAGCCTTTGCCTACCATATGCTTAGTCTGATTTTAAAAGTGATTGGTGTAATAGATACGAATATGATGTTGATTGTGACCTTGTCTATCTGCGCTATCTTCCTCATCGCCTATGTGATGATTTTCATGATTACTTCAAGAAGTTATCGCAAAATTGTGCAAATGTAAAAAAAGATACCTCGACTTCAAAATCGAGGTATTTCTTATATACTAAATGCTGAAAAGTTGTCCTAGCAGGAAGGTAACTCCCATGGTCAAGAGGCCAATAGCTAAGTTCCGAATCATAGCTGTTTTGGTTGGAGCTTTTCCAAGTTTGGCACTAGTGTAACCAGTTAGAAGAAGGGCCACACCGACGATAAGGACAGTAGCAGGGATGCGGTAATCACTTGGGAAAATGGTCACTGACAGCATTGGTGGCAAACTTCCAAGGAAAAAGGCAACGAAGCTAGAAATGGCAGCGTGCCAAGGATTGGTAAACTCTTCATACTCTATCCCATATTTTTCCTCAACCAAAGCCTTGAGCGGATTATTTAAAAAGGCTTTGTTGGTGAGAAGTTGGGCTGATGTTTCACACTCATCATTTTGGATATAAGCAGCATAGAGGGACTTTTTGGCTAACTCTATATCTTGGTCTAGCAAGAGTTGCTCACGCGCAACGGCCGCTTCCTCAGTATCTTTTTGAGTTGAAACGGACACATATTCTCCACCAGCCATTGAAAAGGCACTAGCTAAGATAGCCGCAAAACCTGATAAAAAGATAATCCAGATATTGCTCGTAGCACTAGCAACCCCAATAACCACACCAGCAATGGAAATAATCCCATCATTAGCACCAAGAACACCAGCACGCAGGATATTTAAACGACCTGCAAAGTTTGAATCGATTTCGTGATTTGTTTCTGACATACTATTCTCCTTTTTATCCAGTATAAAGGAAAAATATAGGGAAATCAATCTTTTAAAAGTATCTGAAAAAAGTTGCACGATTTTAATGAAAAAGAGGAAAAAGCTTTTCTGTTTAAGCTTTATCAATAAAACATGCTATAATAGTTGCAGAAAGGTTGGTATTTATGGCTAGGATATTGGTTATTGAAGACAATAGTGACATTCAAGAGATTTTACGAACACTTCTTACTGAGGAGCATGAGGTGGTTCAAGCCTTTTCTGGTACAGAAGGAATCATGCGTTTTGACCAAGGTGGGATTGACCTCGTTTTGCTAGATATTATGCTTCCTGGGAAAAATGGGGATCAGGTTTTAAAAGCCATCAGGGAACAAAGTCAAACTCCAGTCATTATGCTAACGGCTTTGAGCGATAAAAAACTTATCAGTCAATACCTCTTAGATGGTGCCAATGATTATATAGTGAAACCTTTTGATTTGGACGAAGTCTTTGCCAGAGTTACTGTTCAATTACGTCAAAGCGTAGAAAAACAGCCTATGGAAATAGGAAAAACTGAAAATCTGCCACAAAACTTGAAAAATATCCAGTTTGATGCGGAAAGTTTTGAAATTAAAAATAGCCAGGAAACGATTCGCCTGGCCAAGAAAGAATGCTTGATTCTCCAAACTCTCCTCAAACATCCTAAGAAAATTTTTACAAAAGAAGAACTTTATGAATTGGTCTGGGAGGATAGCTACCTACCTGGAGATAATACTCTCAATACGCATTTGAGTAATCTGCGTAAAAAATTAAACCAGCTTGACTCAACTCAAGAATATATTGAAACCATTTGGGGAGTTGGGGTAAGATTAAAAGGAGACAAGCAATGACCTACATGATGATCTTTGTTCTACTGATACTCCTAACTATTTTATCGATTGTATTAATTCGCTACCATCTAGCACTTAAAAACTTGAGTCAACAGATTGAAGATAAAATTCTCACGGGTAGTATGAAAAGAGTCGGAGTCAGCATTTTTTCCAAACATTTTTTACATCTCTACCAGCAGATTGAGAATCTATTTCAGGAAGTAGAGCAATCTCGATTGGTGATGAAAAGGGAAAAACAGACTCTGGATATGGCCATCAGCAATATCGCTCATGATATTCGGACACCTTTGACTATCGCTTCAGGCTACACTCAACAATTGATAAAGTCTCCTGAAAACAAAGAAGAGACCCTACAAAAAATAGCCCAGCACCTTGATTTAGTTTCCAAACGTTTGGAGGCACTCCTAGAATATCGTCGTTTGATGGAAGGAGCTGTCAAACCGAAACTGGAAGAAGTGGATTTTTCAGCTTTTATCACCAAAAAAACTCTGGCTTATTATGATGTTTTTCAGGCGGCAAATATCACGCTTGATTTTAAGGTTGAAGCTGGTTTAAAAACGAGGACTGATGAGGACTTACTGGATCGAATTTTACAAAATCTGCTTGGAAATGTCCTCAAGCATGGCAAGGAAGAAGCGCGGCTATCTTTGAGAAAGGAAAAGGAACAGCTTGTCTTAGAGATTGCAAACCTTGTCAAACAGCCCATCAAAAGAATAGAAAATCTCAGCAACCGTTTTTATTCTGAAAATCTATCTGATACGGAAGAATCCTCTGGTTTAGGCCTTTATATCACTGAGGAATTATGCCATCTTCTTGGTGCAGAGATGAAACTAAGCACAGATGGGCAGTGGTTATCGGTTTTTATTCACTTTTAACGAAATAAACCTCCTCTGTAGGCTAGAGGAGGTCTTTTTTATAGACTTTTCTTTTTGAAAACTGCCAGTCCACTTAGATTAAAGATTACAATAACAGCTAAGGTAACTATAAGTGTATAGAAAATGGATTCACTATTAGCAGTCATAGCATAGGAAAATTGCAAGGACAAATATGGTAAAAATTTGATATTTGGAAAAATGATCATTGGCATAGAAAGCAAGGTAGAGCTGACCAAATAACCAATAAATACTGCAAGATAAGAATGACTAACATAGAGGATGAAGGAAACAATGGAAAGCCAAGCAAGGAGGCAAAGGAATTGAAGGGAAATGGTTACCAGTAGATTGCCAATAAAGCCATCAGGCATAGTTCCAAATCCATTTAAGATAGTTGCTGGAATAAAGGCAATCACAAGACCGATGATGAGTTGAGAAAGTCCAATGCAAGCCAATACAAAGGCTTTGGCAAGGAAAAACTCGGTACGAGAAACACCCACTGTTAAATTATTTTTATAGAGTTTACCGATTAAATCAACTCCAAGCACGAGGCAGGCTAGGACGATGCAGAGAAAAACGAGGTTTGAACCTTGACTAGATGCGTTGATCAGGGCTTGTATACCATTCCAACCTTGGATTGGTATATCTGGTTCTTCTGTCTGGATTGCCATTAGTTGACCCGTAGCCCCAAAAATAGCCCCCATTAACATGAGTAAAAAGAGAATGAACTCTGTAATCCAGAATCCTTTGGAACGGAAAAGACGGTAAAAGTCTGCTTGAATGGTATGTATCATGATTTTCCTCCTATTGAACCAATTGAGTGAAGTATTCTTCTAGGTTTTGACGGGCATAGTAAATCTCGTCAATAGCAACATCTGACAAGGTTAATTCTTTGAGAATCTGTTTGACATCTTGTTCCTGACCAAAGATGTGGATTTCATTCTCAGGATTAACAACCTTAAACTGGAGCTGGATTTGTTCTTTCAATACTTGACAAGCTTTCTCTTGATCAGCTGTCTTAAGAACAATATAATCCTCACTTAGTGTTTCAAATTCAGCTTTGCTGATTTCACGGATAACCTTGCCTTGATCTAAAATACCAAAGCGATTAGCTAGGAGATAGAGTTCTGACAAGATATGGCTAGAGATGAGAATGGTGATCCCTTTCTCTTGATTGAGCCGTTGAATCATGAGTCGAAATTCTTTGATACCGATTGGGTCGAGACCGTTGATAGGTTCATCTAAAATCAGGAAGTCTGGTTTAGATAGAAGGGCAATGGCGATACCAAGTCTTTGTTTCATTCCAAGAGAGAAATCACGAAAGAATTTTTTACCTGTATCTGCCAAACCTACATAGTCCAGCGTTTCTCGAATGACTTGATCAGCATTTGGAATATGGCGAATCATACAGTAATATTTCAGATTTTGGTAGGCTGTTAAGTGATTATGGGCCACAGGTGATTCAATCACTGAACCTACTCGAGATAGAGCCTTGCTCCACTCATTTTCCGTTTGGCTAGAGAAGAGGGAAACAGTCCCTTTATCCGCAAACAGTAGTTGCGTAATGATTTTGATTAAGGTGGTTTTCCCAGCTCCGTTCTTCCCAATAAGTCCATAAATATCTCCCTCTCTTATCGTTAGATGAAGATCCTGAAGGATAGCTTGTTTGTCAAAGTTTTTGGACAATCCATGAATATCAAGTACTGTTTTCATGATTCTCTCCTTTTGATTTATTTTGATAATTTTAGTATAAAGCATAGAAATCAAAGAAAGCTCAAGCATTTCTAAAGAGTTTCTAAAGTTTTAGGAATTCTTAAATATCAAAACCCAGTTGATATGAACTGGGCTTCTTAATTATAAAATATATTTCTCAATGGCACGCGCAACGCCGTCTTCTTCGTTGCTGGCTGTAACGGCATCCGCAAGAGATTTGACATAATCGCTGGCATTTCCCATTGCAACACCAAGCCCTGCAAACTGGAGCATTTCGATATCGTTATTGGCATCGCCCATGGCCATGATTTCTGAGGAATCAATCTTCAAAATCTCTGCCAGTCGAGAAAGAGCGGTAGCCTTTGTCGTACCAAGTGGCATGGCTTCATAAATGACAGGCTGTGAACGAACTCCACTAAATCGTTGGCAGAGTTCCTCAGCAAAACGCTCTTCAAAATCGTCTGTTTGACTCTCTGTACCCAAAAACATACCTTGGAACATCCGGTACTTACCACTAGTCGCTTCCTCAAGAGAAATTTCAGTCAGGTCTGAAAAGACTAGTTTAGCATCATTTTCAATGACTTGATTGGGCTTGCCACCGAGGACAAAATAATGCTCCTCATCAAAAAGAGTCAACTGAACATCACTTTTTTCAGCTAGATCATAGAGGTACTCGATGTCTGCTGGGCTGAGTTCTTGCCAATCAACCAGACTCCAATCACTTGTCTGGTGAGTTGAACAACCATTGTTGACAATCACATACTCATTCTGGAGATCGAGTCCCAGTTTTTTGTAGTAGGGGAGGACACCGAAAAGCGGGCGCCCCGTACAGAGAACCAGTTTGACACCTTTTTCAATAGCTTGGTGAATAGCAGTAATGTGAGCTGGTGGGATTTCCTTGGCTTCATTGAGGAGGGTTCCGTCCATATCCAAGGCTAGTAGTTTAATCATAAGACTTCCTTCTTTATCTTTTGGTATTATTATAGCATATTTGGGAGAAGAAATTGATAGAAAGCTTGGGGCTAATTGATTTTACAGTTTAAGATGTTTTGATGACAATTCAAGATTTGAAGAGGAGATTTGGCCAAGATATGCTATACTAAACTTGTTATACAGTTAATATTCAATAATCTAGTCAAGGAAAGCAGAGAATTTAATATGAAAAAACGAGCTATTCAGATTTTACTAGCATTATCCTTAATTTTTTACAAATCAACTTGGTTTTGGGGGCTTTTCAATCACCTTGCAAAGCCTTATCTACCAGCAAGTCGTGAATTTTTTCAGATTCTGCTTTTGATGGAGAGTGGAGTTCTTTTATTAGCGGTCATCTATCTACTAGTTTTTGCAGGAAAGAAAACTTTTCATTTCAAGTGGCAGCTGAGGTATTTTATCTACCTTTTACTGGGTTACATCACTTTGTATATGTCGGACTTCTTCTTGTCTTATTTCATACCCTCGTCTTCAAATCAAATCTCTTTGAATGAAACGATAGAAATGATGGGGAGACAGGAATTACCCTATTTCTTGCTCATGGCTTGCTTCATCGGCCCTATTGCTGAGGAGTTGATTTATCGCGGTGTGCTTATGACAACCTTTTTCAAAAACTCGCCTTGGTACGGAGATGTCTTGCTTTCTGCTATTATTTTCGGTTATATTCATATCAATTTTGCTTTAACTCCTCTTGCTTTTTTCATTTATGCTAGTGGAGGGCTTATTTTGGCTCTATTGTATCGCATGACAAAAAATCTCTACTATCCAATACTAGTTCATATTCTCATCAATATCACTGCTTTCTGGAATGTGTGGTTACTCCTATTTTCAGGAAGTTAGCTTACTAAAACAATGTCGGAACTTTCCGGCATTTTCTTTTCGATATTGGAGTGGTGTGTATCCAGTTATTTTTTTGAATTGATTTTGAAAATAAGATTGGCTGGAGAAATGCAGATAGTGAAGATAGTTAAGAAGAATAGGCTGTTCTTTTTTCCTTTTTGGAAAACTTCTAAAATATGGTATAATGAAAAGATAAAGAAGTTGGGGGTAGAAGATGAACATTCAACAATTACGCTATGTTGTTGCCATTGCCAATAGTGGTACTTTCCGTGAAGCTGCTGAAAAGATGTATGTTAGTCAGCCGAGTCTGTCTATTTCTGTTCGTGATTTGGAAAAAGAGTTGGGCTTTAAGATTTTCCGTCGGACCAGCTCAGGGACTTTCTTGACCCGTCGAGGTATGGAATTCTATGAAAAAGCGCAAGAATTGGTTAAAGGATTTGATATTTTTCAAAATCAGTATGCCAATCCTGAAGAAGAAAAAGATGAATTTTCCATTGCTAGCCAGCACTATGACTTCTTGCCACCAACTATTACGGCTTTTTCAGAGCGTTATCCTGATTATAAGAACTTCCGTATTTTTGAATCAACTACTGTTCAAATCTTAGACGAAGTAGCGCAAGGGCATAGTGAGATTGGGATTATCTACCTCAACAATCAAAATAAAAAGGGGATTATGCAGCGGGTTGAAAAGCTAGGTCTGGAGGTCATTGAGTTGATTCCCTTCCATACTCACATTTATCTCCGCGAGGGGCATCCTTTGGCTCAGAAAGAGGAATTGGTCATGGAGGATTTAGCGGATTTACCGACAGTTCGTTTTACTCAAGAGAAAGACGAGTACCTTTATTATTCAGAGAACTTTGTCGACACCAGCGCTAGCTCACAGATGTTTAATGTGACAGACCGTGCTACCTTGAATGGTATTTTGGAGCGGACGGATGCCTATGCGACAGGTTCTGGATTTTTAGATAGTGACAGTGTTAATGGCATCACAGTTATTCGTCTCGAGGATAACCTAGATAATCGCATGGTCTATGTTAAACGTGAAGAAGTGGAGCTGAGTCAGGCTGGAACTCTTTTCGTAGAAGTCATGCAAGAATATTTTGATCAAAAGAGGAAATCATGAAAAAAAGAGGAATAGTGGCAGTCATTGTACTGCTTTTGATTGGTCTAGATCAGTTGGTTAAATCCTATATCGTCCAACAGATTCCACTGGGTGAAGTTCGTTCTTGGATTCCCAATTTCGTTAGCTTGACCTACCTGCAAAATCGAGGAGCAGCCTTTTCTATCTTACAAGATCAGCAGTTGTTATTTGCTATCATTACTCTGGTCGTCGTGGTAGGTGCCATTTGGTATCTACATAAACACATGGAGGACTCACTCTGGATGGTCTTGGGTTTGACCTTGATTATTGCAGGTGGTCTTGGAAACTTTATTGACAGGGTGAGTCAGGGCTTTGTTGTGGATATGTTTCACCTTGACTTTATCAATTTTGCAATTTTCAATGTGGCAGATAGCTATCTGACTGTTGGAGTGATTATTTTATTGATTGCAATGCTAAAAGAGGAAATAAATGGAAATTAAAATTGAAACTGGTGGCCTGCGTTTGGATAAGGCTTTGTCGGATTTGACAGAATTATCACGCAGTCTCGCGAATGAACAAATCAAATCAGGCCAGGTCTTGGTCAATGGCCAAGTCAAGAAAGCTAAATACACAGTTCAAGAGGGTGATGTTGTCACCTATCATGTGCCAGAACCAGAGGTCTTAGAGTATGTGGCTGAGAATCTTCCGCTAGAAATCATCTACCAAGATGAGGATGTGGCCGTTGTTAATAAACCTCAGGGGATGGTTGTGCATCCGAGTGCTGGTCATACTAGTGGAACTCTGGTAAATGCCCTTATGTATCATATTAAGGACTTGTCGGGTATCAATGGGGTTCTGCGTCCAGGAATCGTTCATCGTATTGATAAGGATACGTCAGGTCTTCTTATGATTGCTAAAAACGATGAGGCGCATCTAGCACTTGCTCAAGAACTTAAGGATAAAAAGTCTTTACGCAAATATTGGGCGATTGTTCATGGAAATCTACCCAATGATCGCGGTGTGATTGAAGCGCCGATTGGCCGTAGTGAAAAAGACCGTAAGAAACAGGCTGTGACTGCTAAAGGTAAGCCTGCAGTGACTCGTTTCCACGTCTTGGAACGCTTTGGTGATTACAGCTTGGTAGAGTTGCAGCTAGAGACAGGACGCACTCATCAAATCCGTGTTCACATGGCTTACATTGGACATCCAGTCGCTGGGGATGAAGTCTATGGTCCACGTAAGACTCTGAAAGGACATGGGCAATTTCTTCATGCCAAGACTTTAGGTTTTACTCATCCGAGAACAGGTGAGATTTTGGAATTTACAGCAGATATCCCAGAGATTTTTAAGGAAACCTTAGAGAGATTGAGGAAGTAAGAATGAAGTGTAAAAAGAAGTCCAGTATAATTATGGTAACTGCAATCTTAATCATAATATATATATATATATATATATATATATATATATAATGGGTTAACGCTAGAAAAATATTTTGGCTTTTCCAGTAATAAAATACATTTTGTTAATGTACTGACTGCAGGAAGTGATGCTATTATTTTGGAAAGTAATGGTCATTTTGCCATGATTGATGTAGGAGAAGATTATGATTTTCCTGATGGTAGTAATCCTAAATATCCTTTGAGACCAGGAATCGGTACTTCTTATAAGCATGTAATGACCGATAGAGTATTCCGTCATTTGAAGGAATTGGGTGCCCGAAAACTTGATTTTATTTTGGTAACCCATACCCACAGTGACCATATTGGAAATATGGATGAAATATTAGATAAATACCCTGTTGATCGTATTTATATGAAAAGATATGATGATAGTCGTATAACTGATAAAAATCGTTTGTGGGATAATCTCTACGGATATGATAATGCGATTAAAGCTGCAAATCGTAATGGGGTGAAATTGATTCAAGATATTTCAAATGAAGAATCCCGTTTTACAATGGGAGACATGGATATTCAGCTCTATAATTATGAAAATGAATATGATGAGAATGGAAATCTTAAACCTGTTTGGGACGATAATTCCAATTCCTTGATTAGTGTAGTCAAAGTCAATGGCAAGAAAATTTACCTTGGGGGCGACTTAGATAATGTTCATGGAGCAGAAGACAAGTATGGTCCTCTTATTGGAAAAGTTGATTTGATGAAGTTTAATCATCATAAGGATACCGAAAAATCAAATACAAAAAACTTTATATTAAATCTATCTCCAGAAATCATAGTGCAGACAAGTGATGCTGTTCCAGGTTTTTATGATAGTCCTATTGTAGACAACCCTGAATATATAGCATGGTTAGATAGTTTAAGGATAAAGCGAATAAATGCAGCTAGTACAGAATATGATGCAACTGTTTTTGATATTAGACAAAATGGCATAGTTGATATAAGTAAACAATATAAAAAAATACCATCGTTTGTTTCGGGATGGCATCAGAAATCTAATGGCGATTGGTGGTACCAAGCACCAGATTCTACAGGAAATTATTCTATCGGTTGGAACGAAATTGATGGAAAAAGATATTATTTTAATCAAAAAGGAATTCTAATAGAGCAATAATGAAAAAGAAATTGATTAGTTTAGCACTTGCAGGCGCTTTTTTAGGCTTGTCATGGTATGGAAATGTTCAAGCTCAAGAAAGTTCAGGAAATAAAATCCACTTTATAAATGTTCAAGAAGGTGGCAGTGATGCGATTATTCTTGAAAGCAATGGACATTTTGCCATGATTGATACAGGAGAAGATTATGATTTCCCAGATGGAAGTGATTCTCGCTATCCATGGAGAGAAGGAATTGAAACGTCTTATAAGCATGTTCTAACAGACCGTGTCTTTCGTCGTTTGAAGGAATTGGGTGTTCAAAAACTTGATTTTATTTTGGTGACCCATACCCATAGTGATCATATTGGAAATGTTGATGAATTACTGCAAACCTATCCAGTTGACCGAGTCTATCTTAAGAAATATAGTGATAATCGTATTACTAATTCTGAACGTCTATGGGATAATCTGTATGGCTATGATAAGGTTTTACAGACTGCTGCAGAAAAAGGTGTTTCAGTTATTCAAAACATCACACAAGGAGATGCTCATTTTCAGTTTGGAGACATGGATATTCAGCTCTATAATTATGAAAATGAAACAGATTCGTCGGGTGAATTAAAGAAAATTTGGGATGACAATTCCAATTCCTTGATTAGTGTAGTGAAAGTCAATGGCAAGAAAATTTACCTTGGGGGCGACTTAGATAATGTTCATGGAGCAGAAGACAAGTATGGTCCTCTCATTGGAAAAGTTGATTTGATGAAGTTTAACCATCACCGTGATACCAATAAATCAAACACCAAGGATTTCATTAAAAATTTGAGTCCGAGTTTGATTGTTCAAACCTCGGATAGTTTACCTTGGAAAAATGGTGTTGATAGTGAGTATGTCAATTGGCTTAAAGAACGAGGAATTGAGAGAATTAACGCAGCCAGCAAAGACTATGATGCAACAGTTTTTGATATTCGACAAGACGGTTTAGTAAACATTTCAACTTCCTACAAGCCGATTCCAAGTTTTCAAGCTGGTTGGCATAAGAGTGCATATGGGAACTGGTGGTATCAAGCGCCTGATTCTACAGGAGAGTATACTGTCGGTTGGAATGAAATCGAAGGTGAATGGTATTACTTTAACCAAACGGGTATCTTGTTACAGAATCAATGGAAAAAATGGAACAATCATTGGTTCTATTTGACAGACTCTGGTGCTGCTGCTAAAAATTGGAAGAAAATTGATGGAATCTGGTATTATTTCAACAAAGAAAATCAGATGGAAATTGGTTGGGTAAATACTGGAGGTCAGTCCTATTATTTATCAAAGGATGGCTCTATGAAGACAGGCTGGCTTCAATATAAGGGGCAATGGTATTACTTTGCTCAATCAGGAGAAATGAAAACGGGTTGGGTAAAAGATAAAGAAACCTGGTACTATATGGATTCTACTGGTATCATGAAGACAGGCGAGATAGAAGTTGCTGGTCATCATTATTATCTGGAAGATTCAGGAGCTATGAAGCAAGGTTGGCTTAAAAAGGCAAATGATTGGTATTTCTACAAGGAAGACGGTTCACGAGCTGTGGGTTGGATCAAGGACAAGGATAAATGGTACTTCTTGAAAGAAAATGGTCAATTACTTGTGAACGGTAAGACACCAGAAGGTTATACTGTTGATTCAAGTGGTGCCTGGTTAGTGGATATTCCAGTAGAGAAATCCGCTACAATTAAAGTTACAAGTAATTCAGAAACAAAAGAATCCAGTGAAGTAGTGAAAAAAGATCTTGAAAATAAAGAAACGAGTCAACATGAAAGTATTACAAGTTCTTCAACTTCACAAAGCTCTGAAATGAGTTCAAACAAATCGGAATCAGAACAGTAGTAAAAAAGAAGGTTTTAGGGCCTTCTTTTTCCTATCAACTCTTTTCTATTTCCTGCCATTCATGTTATAATGGATAAATATGAAGAATCGGAGTGAAACTATGAAATACAAACGGATTGTCTTTAAGGTGGGGACTTCTTCTCTGACAAATGAGGATGGAAGTTTATCACGTAGTAAGGTAAAGGCTATTACCCAGCAGTTGGCTATGTTGCACGAGGCGGGTCATGAATTGATTTTGGTGTCGTCGGGTGCCATTGCTGCTGGTTTTGGAGCCTTAGGATTTAAAAAGCGTCCGACTAAGATTGCTGATAAGCAGGCTTCAGCAGCGGTAGGGCAAGGGCTTTTGTTGGAAGAATACACGACCAATCTTCTCTTGCGCCAAATCGTTTCTGCACAAATCTTGCTGACCCAGGATGACTTTGTAGATAAGCGTCGTTATAAAAATGCCCATCAGGCTTTGTCAGTTCTACTTAGCCGTGGCGCGATTCCTATCATCAATGAGAATGACAGTGTCGTTATTGATGAGCTCAAGGTTGGGGACAATGATACTCTAAGTGCTCAGGTAGCAGCCATGGTCCAAGCAGACCTTTTGGTCCTCTTGACAGACGTAGATGGTCTCTATACAGGAAATCCTAATTCAGATCCAAGAGCCAAACGCTTGGAGCGAATCGAGACCATCAATCGTGAGATTATTGATATGGCCGGTGGAGCAGGTTCGTCTAATGGTACAGGTGGTATGTTAACCAAAATCAAAGCTGCAACTATCGCGACAGAATCAGGGGTTCCTGTTTATATCTGCTCATCTTTGAAGGTGGATGCCATGATTGAGGCAGCTGAGGAGACCAAGGATGGTTCCTACTTTGTTGCTCAAGAGAAGGGACTTCGTACCCAGAAACAATGGCTGGCTTTCTATGCTCAGAGCCAAGGTTCTATTTGGGTTGATAAAGGGGCTGCGGAAGCTCTCTCTCAACATGGAAAGAGTCTCCTTTTATCTGGTATTGTTGAAGCAGAAGGAGCCTTTTCTTACGGTGATATCGTGACAGTATTTGACAAGGAAAGTGGAAAATCACTTGGAAAAGGGCGCGTGCAATTTGGAGCATCTGCTTTGGAGGATATGTTGCGTTCTCAAAAAGCCAAGGGTGTCTTGATTCACCGTGACGACTGGATTTCCATTACGCCTGAAATCCAACTACTCTTTACAGAATTTTAGAGGTAAACTATGGTAAGTACACAAGAACAATTTGAACAGGTACAGGCTGTTAAAAAATCAATCAATACAGCTAGTGAAGACGTGAAAAACCAAGCCTTGCTAGCCATGGCTGATCACTTAGTAGCTGCTACAGAGGAAATTTTAGCAGCCAATGCACTCGATATGGCAGCGGCTAAGGGTAAAATATCCGATGTGATGCTGGATCGTCTTTATTTGGATGCAGGTCGTATAGAAGCGATGGCAACTGGTATTCGTGAAGTGGTTGCCTTACCAGATCCAATCGGTGAAGTTTTAGAAACAAGTCAGCTTGAAAATGGTTTGGTTATCACCAAGAAACGTGTGGCCATGGGTGTTATCGGTATAATCTATGAAAGCCGTCCAAATGTGACGTCTGATGCGGTTGCTTTGGCTCTTAAAAGTGGAAATGCAGTTGTTCTTCGTAGTGGTAAGGATGCCTATCAAACGGCCCATGCTATTGTCACAGCTTTGAAGAAGGGCTTGGAGACGACTACTATTCACCCAGATGTGATTCAACTGGTGGAAGATACCAGCCGAGAAAGTAGCTATGCCATGATGAAGGCCAAGGGATATCTAGACCTTCTCATTCCTCGTGGAGGAGCTGGTTTGATCAATGCAGTGGTTGAAAATGCTATTGTACCAGTCATCGAGACAGGAACTGGGATTGTCCATGTCTATGTGGATAAGGATGCAGATGAAGACAAGGCTCTGTCTATCATCAACAATGCCAAAACCAGTCGTCCTTCTGTCTGCAATGCCATGGAGGTTCTACTTGTTCATGAAGACAAAGCAGCAAGCTTCCTTCCTCGCTTGGAGCAAGTTCTAGTTGCAGAGCGTAAAGAAGCTGGACTGGAACCAATTCAATTCCGCTTGGATAGCAAAGCGAGCCAGTTTGTTTCAGGCCAAGTAGCTGAAGCACAAGACTTTGATACTGAGTTTTTAGACTATGTCCTAGCTGTTAAAGTTGTGAGCAGTTTAGAAGAAGCGGTTGCCCATATTGAAACCCACAGTACCCATCATTCGGATGCCATTGTAACGGAAAATGCTGAAGCTGCGGCTTACTTTACAGATCAAGTGGACTCTGCAGCGGTTTATGTCAATGCTTCAACTCGTTTCACAGATGGTGGTCAATTTGGTCTTGGATGTGAAATGGGGATTTCAACTCAGAAACTGCATGCGCGTGGTCCAATGGGCTTGAAAGAGTTGACTAGCTACAAGTATGTGGTTACTGGTGACGGACAGATAAGGGAGTAAGAGATGAAGATTGGATTTATCGGCTTGGGGAATATGGGTGCTAGCTTGGCCAAGTCTGTTTTGCAGGCTAAGACGGGTGATGACCTTCTCCTTGCTAATCGTAGCCAAGCCAAGGTAGATGCTTTCATTGCAGACTTTGGTGGTCAGGCTTCCAGCAATGACGAAATCTTTGCAGAAGCAGATGTGATTTTTCTAGGAGTTAAGCCTGCTCAGTTTTCTGAACTACTTTCTCAATACCAGACCATCCTTGAAAAAAGAGAAAATCTTCTTTTGATTTCTATGGCAGCTGGATTGACTTTAGAAAAACTAGCAAGTCTTATCCCAAGTCAACACCGAATTATTCGTATGATGCCAAATACCCCTGCTTCTATCGGACAAGGAGTGATTAGTTATGCCTTGTCTTCTAATTGCAGGGCTGAGGACGGTGAGCTATTTTGTCAACTTTTAACTAAGGCTGGTCTCTTGGTTGAACTTGGGGAAGGCTTAATCGATGCAGCGACAGGTCTTGCAGGCTGTGGACCGGCCTTTGTCTATCTCTTTATTGAGGCCTTGGCAGATGCAGGTGTTCAGACAGGATTACCACGAGAAACGGCATTGAAAATGGCAGCTCAAACCGTGGTAGGAGCTGGGCAATTGGTCCTAGAAAGCCAAGAGCATCCTGGAGTCTTAAAAGACCAAGTTTGCAGTCCAGGAGGTTCGACTATCGCTGGTGTAGCAAGCCTAGAAGCGCATGCTTTTCGAGGAACAGTCATGGATGCAGTTGGTCAAGCCTACAAGCGAACACAAGAACTAGGTAAATAAGAGGTGGATTTGTCTGCCTCTTTTATGGTGGTTGATACTCTTCGAAAATCTCTNNTGTTTTGAGCAACCTGCGGTTAGCTTCCTAGTTTGCTCTTTGATTTTCATTGAGTATGAAATGAGAAGACAAAAAGATTGTCACAAACCCCTATTTTTTTGATAGAATAGAAGTAGTAAAAAAGAAATGAGTTAGACATGTCAAAAGGATTTTTAGTCTCTCTTGAGGGACCGGAGGGAGCAGGAAAGACCAGTGTTTTAGAGGCTCTGCTACCAATTTTAGAGGAAAAAGGAGTAGAGGTGCTGACGACCCGTGAACCTGGCGGAGTCTTGATTGGGGAGAAGATTCGGGAAGTGATTTTGGACCCAAGTCATACTCAAATGGATGCCAAGACAGAACTTCTTCTCTATATTGCCAGTCGCAGACAGCACTTGGTGGAAAAAGTTCTTCCAGCACTTGAAGCTGGTAAGTTGGTCATTATGGATCGTTTCATCGATAGTTCTCTTGCCTATCAGGGATTTGGTCGTGGTTTGGACATTGAAGCCATTGACTGGCTTAACCAGTTTGCGACAGATGGCCTTAAACCTGATTTGACACTCTATTTTGACATCGAGGTGGAAGAAGGACTGGCTCGCATTGCTGCTAATAGCAATCGTGAGATCAATCGTTTGGACTTGGAAGGGTTGGAATTGCATAAAAAAGTTCGTCAAGGCTACCTTTCTCTTCTGGATAAAGAAGGAAATCGCATTGTCAAGATTGATGCCAGCCTTCCTTTGGAGCAAGTTGTGGAAACTACCAAGGCAGTTTTGTTTGAGAGAATGGACTTGGATAAATGAAACAAGATCAATTAAAGGCTTGGCAGCCAGACCAGTTTGACCGCTTTGTCCGTATCTTGGAGCAAAATCAGCTCAATCACGCCTATCTCTTTTCAGGTTTCTTTGGAAGCTTGGAAATGGCGCAATTTTTAGCTAAGAGCCTCTTTTGTACGGATAAAGTAGGCATTTTACCGTGTGATAAATGCCGAAATTGTAAGCTGATTGAACAGGGAGAATTTCCCGATGTCACTTTGATTAAGCCAGTCAATCAGGTCATCAAGACAGAACGCATTCGAGAATTGGTGGGGCAGTTTTCCCAAGCAGGGATTGAAAGCCAACAACAGGTCTTTATTATCGAGCAAGCTGAGAAAATGCATCCTAACGCAGCCAATTCTCTGCTCAAGGTCATCGAAGAACCCCAGAGTGAGGTTTATATTTTCTTCTTGACTAGCGATGAGGAAAAGATGTTGCCGACCATCCGTAGTCGAACGCAAATTTTTCACTTTAAAAAGCAAGAAGAGAAGCTCATCTTGCTCTTAGAACAAATGGGGTTGGTTAAGAAAAAAGCGACTCTCCTAGCTCAGTTTAGTCAATCACGAGCTGAAGCAGAAAAGTTGGCCAATCAGGCAAGTTTTTGGACTCTGGTCGATGAAAGTGAACGCCTGCTGACTTGGTCAGTAGCTAAGAAAAAAGAAAGTTATCTTCAAGTTGCCAAATTAGCTAGTTTGGCAGATGACAAGGAAAAACAAGATCAGATTTTACGGATTCTTGAAGTCCTCTGTGGGCAGGATCTCCTGCAAGCAAGAGTAAGAGTGATTCTACAAGATTTGCTAGAAGCTAGAAAAATGTGGCAAGCTAATGTCAGCTTTCAAAATGCCATGGAATATCTGGTCTTGAAAGAAATATAGACTCAAAAATGAATGATAAAGAAAGGAAAGGGCTGTTTTATGGACAAAAAAGAATTATTTGACGCGCTGGATGATTTTTCCCAACAGTTATTGGTAACCTTGGCCGATGTGGAAGCCATCAAGAAAAATCTCAAGAGCCTGGTAGAGGAAAATACAGCTCTTCGCTTGGAAAATAGTAAGTTGCGCGAACGCTTGGGTGAGGTGGAAGCAGATGCTCCTGTCAAGGCCAAGCATGTTCGCGAAAGTGTCCGTCGCATTTACCGGGATGGATTTCACGTATGTAATGATTTTTATGGACAACGTCGAGAGCAGGACGAGGAATGTATGTTCTGTGACGAGTTGTTATACAGGGAGTAGGCATGCAGATTCAAAAAAGTTTTAAGGGGCAGTCTCCCTACGGCAAGCTGTACCTAGTGGCAACGCCAATTGGCAATCTAGATGATATGACCTTTCGTGCTATCCAGACCTTGAAAGAAGTAGACTGGATTGCTGCTGAGGACACGCGCAATACAGGTCTTTTGCTCAAGCATTTTGACATTTCCACCAAGCAGATCAGTTTTCACGAGCACAATGCCAAGGAAAAGATTCCTGATTTGATTGGTTTCCTGAAAGCAGGACAAAGTATTGCTCAGGTTTCTGATGCGGGTCTGCCTAGCATCTCAGACCCTGGTCATGATTTGGTTAAGGCAGCCATTGAGGAAGAAATTGCGGTTGTGACTGTTCCAGGTGCCTCTGCAGGAATTTCTGCCTTGATTGCCAGTGGTTTAGCGCCACAGCCACATATCTTTTACGGCTTTTTACCCAGAAAATCAGGCCAGCAAAAGCAATTTTTCGACTCAAAAAAAGATTATCCTGAAACTCAGATTTTCTATGAATCTCCCCATCGTGTGTCAGATACGTTAGAAAATATGCTAGAAGTCTATGGTGACCGCTCGGTCGTTTTGGTCAGGGAATTGACTAAAATCTATGAAGAATACCAAAGAGGTACCATTTCTGAATTGCTGGAAAGCATCGCTGAAACGCCACTTAAGGGAGAATGCCTTCTCATTGTTGAAGGTGCCAGCCAAGATGTGGAGGAAAAAGATGAGGAGGATTTATTTTCAGAAATCCAAGCCCGTATCCAACATGGTATGAAGAAAAATCAAGCCATTAAGGAAGTCGCTAAGATTTACCAGTGGAATAAAAGCCAGCTATACGCTGCTTACCACGACTGGGAAGAAAATCAAGAAAATGACTAAACAGGGAAGTTTGCCTTCTTCCCTTTTTTTGCTATACTAGTAGAAGAAAAAAATAGAAAGATTTGTGGGAGTGAAAAAGTCCGGGGGACTTTTTCAGCCTGAGCCAAGAAATTCGAGAGCGAAGTAAGTCCTGTGGACTTTTTCAGCCTGAGCCAAGAAATTCGAGAGCGAAGTAAGTCCTGTGGACTTTTTCAGCCTGAGCCAGGAAATTCGAAAGCGAAGTAAGTCCTATTGGCTTTTTCAATGTGAACCTTATCTTCACACTCCCAAAGAGGTATTAGTGTCGTGTCTCAATCTTATATCAATGTTATCGGTGCTGGTTTGGCAGGTTCTGAAGCAGCCTACCAAATTGCAGAACGTGGTATTCCAGTTAAACTTTATGAAATGCGTGGTGTCAAGTCAACACCTCAACACAAAACAGACAATTTTGCAGAGTTAGTTTGTTCCAATTCTCTTCGTGGAGATGCTCTGACAAATGCAGTTGGTCTTCTCAAGGAAGAAATGCGTCGCTTGGGTTCTGTTATTTTGGAATCTGCTGAAGCTACACGTGTTCCTGCAGGTGGTGCCCTTGCGGTGGACCGTGATGGATTCTCCCATATGGTGACTGAGAAAGTTGCCAACCACCCTTTGATTGAAGTGGTTCGTGATGAAATTACAAAATTGCCGACAGATGTTATTACAGTTGTGGCGACTGGTCCCTTGACTAGCGATGCTCTAGCTGAAAAGATTCATGCTCTCAATGACGGCGATGGTTTCTATTTCTACGATGCAGCAGCGCCTATTATCGATGTCAACACTATCGATATGAGCAAGGTCTATCTCAAGTCTCGTTATGATAAGGGAGAAGCAGCCTATCTCAACGCGCCTATGACCAAGCAAGAGTTTATGGATTTCCATGAAGCCTTGGTCAATGCGGAAGAAGCACCGCTTAATTCTTTTGAGAAAGAAAAGTACTTTGAAGGTTGTATGCCAATCGAAGTCATGGCAAAACGAGGCATTAAAACTATGCTTTATGGTCCTATGAAACCAGTCGGTCTTGAGTATCCAGACGACTACACAGGACCTCGTGATGGAGAATTCAAAACACCTTATGCGGTGGTTCAGCTGCGTCAGGATAATGCGGCTGGTAGCCTATACAATATCGTCGGTTTCCAGACTCACCTCAAATGGGGAGAACAAAAGCGTGTCTTCCAAATGATTCCAGGTCTTGAAAATGCTGAGTTTGTTCGTTATGGTGTCATGCACCGCAATTCTTATATGGATTCACCAAACCTTCTTGAGCAAACCTATCGTTCCAAGAAACAGCCAAACCTCTTCTTTGCTGGTCAGATGACGGGTGTGGAAGGCTATGTAGAGTCAGCTGCTTCAGGCTTGGTTGCGGGAATTAACGCGGCTCGTCTCTTCAAGGGAGAAAGCGAGGCTATTTTCCCAGAAACAACAGCGATTGGAAGCTTAGCTCATTACATCACTCATGCAGATAGCAAACATTTCCAACCAATGAATGTCAATTTCGGTATTATCAAGGAGTTGGAAGGCGAGCGTATCCGTGATAAGAAGGCTCGTTATGAAAAAATTGCAGAGCGTGCTCTTTCTGACTTAGAGGAATTTTTAACGGTCTAATTTTTTTGAAAGAATTGCTCATGATACTATAAAAATCTTAGAAATTGTGATAAAATAGGTAGGATAAAAAAAGGAGAGTGAAAATGGCGAATCCCAAGTATAAACGTATTTTAATTAAGTTATCAGGTGAAGCCCTTGCCGGTGAACGTGGCGTAGGGATTGATATCCAAACAGTTCAAACAATCGCAAAAGAGATTCAAGAAGTTCATAGCTTAGGTATCGAAATTGCCCTTGTTATTGGTGGAGGAAATCTCTGGCGTGGTGAACCTGCAGCAGAAGCAGGTATGGACCGCGTTCAGGCAGATTACACAGGAATGCTTGGGACTGTTATGAATGCTCTTGTGATGGCAGATTCATTGCAACAAGTTGGGGTTGATACACGTGTGCAAACAGCTATTGCTATGCAACAAGTGGCAGAACCTTATGTCCGTGGACGTGCCCTTCGTCACCTTGAAAAAGGCCGTATCGTTATCTTTGGTGCTGGAATTGGTTCACCTTACTTCTCAACAGATACAACAGCGGCCCTTCGTGCGGCTGAAATCGAAGCGGATGCCATCCTTATGGCTAAAAATGGTGTCGACGGTGTTTACAATGCCGATCCTAAGAAGGACAAGACAGCTGTTAAGTTTGAAGAATTGACCCACCGAGATGTTATCAATAAAGGTCTCCGTATCATGGACTCAACAGCTTCAACCCTCTCAATGGATAACGACATTGACTTGGTTGTCTTCAACATGAACCAACCAGGCAACATCAAACGTGTCGTATTTGGTGAAAATATCGGAACAACAGTTTCAAATAATATCGAAGAAAAGGAATAAGAAAGATTATGGCTAACGCAATTATTGAAAAAGCTAAAGAGAGAATGACCCAGTCTCACCAATCACTTGCTCGTGAATTTGGTGGTATCCGTGCTGGACGTGCCAATGCAAGCTTGCTTGACCGTGTACATGTAGAATACTATGGAGTAGAGACTCCTCTTAACCAAATCGCTTCAATTACGATTCCAGAAGCGCGTGTTTTGTTGGTTACACCATTTGATAAGTCTTCATTGAAAGACATCGAACGTGCCTTGAACGCTTCTGATCTTGGTATCACACCAGCTAACGATGGTTCTGTGATTCGTTTAGTTATCCCAGCTCTTACTGAGGAAACTCGTCGTGACCTTGCTAAAGAAGTGAAGAAGGTCGGCGAAAATGCTAAAGTGGCTGTCCGCAATATCCGTCGCGATGCCATGGACGAAGCTAAGAAACAAGAAAAAGCAAAAGAAATCACTGAAGACGAATTGAAGACTCTTGAAAAAGATATTCAAAAAGTAACAGACGATGCTGTTAAACACATCGATGACATGACCGCCAATAAAGAAAAAGAACTTTTGGAAGTCTAAAAATAAACAGAAAAACTCAGTTGGCATTGCTGGCTGAGTTTTATTCGAAAGAAGGAAATATGAATACAAATCTTGCAAGTTTTATCGTTGGACTCATCATCGATGAAAATGACCGTTTTTACTTTGTGCAAAAGGATGGTCAAACCTATGCTCTTGCTAAGGAAGAAGGTCAGCATACAGTAGGAGATACGGTTAAAGGTTTTGCTTATACAGATATGAAGCAAAAACTCCGTTTGACAACTCTAGAAGTGACTGCCACTCAGGATCAATTTGGTTGGGGCCGTGTCACAGAGGTTCGTAAGGATTTGGGTGTCTTTGTGGATACAGGCCTTCCTGATAAAGAAATCGTTGTGTCACTCGATATCCTCCCTGAGCTCAAGGAACTCTGGCCTAAGAAGGGCGACCAACTCTACATCCGTCTTGAAGTGGACAAGAAAGACCGTATCTGGGGCCTCTTGGCTTATCAAGAAGACTTCCAACGTCTAGCTCGTTCTGCTTACAACAATATGCAGAACCAAAACTGGCCAGCCATTGTTTACCGTCTCAAGTTGTCAGGAACTTTTGTTTACCTGCCAGAGAATAACATGCTTGGTTTTATCCATCCTAGCGAGCGCTACGCAGAGCCACGTTTGGGGCAAGTATTAGATGCGCGTGTCATCGGTTTTCGTGAAGTGGATCGCACTCTGAACCTCTCCCTCAAACCACGTTCTTTTGAAATGTTGGAAAATGATGCCCAGATGATTTTGACCTATTTGGAAAGCAATGGCGGTTTTATGACCTTGAATGATAAGTCATCCCCAGACGACATCAAGGCAACCTTTGGCATTTCTAAAGGTCAGTTCAAGAAAGCACTCGGTGGTTTGATGAAGGCTGGTAAAATCAAGCAAGACCAGTTTGGGACTGAGTTGATCTAGGGGGACTTATGAGAAAATCATTTTACACTTGGCTCATGACCGAGCGCAATCCTAAAAGTAATAGTCCCAAAGCTATCTTGGCAGACCTCGCTTTTGAAGAGTCAGCCTTCCCAAAACACACAGATGATTTTGATGAGGTGAGTCGCTTTCTGGAAGAACATGCCAGTTTCTCTTTTAACCTAGGAGACTTTGACGCCATCTGGCAAGAATACTTAGAACACTAGCATTTCTTCACTAGGTTTGGGCTAGTAATTTCTCCGCCCCTTTGCTATAATAAAAGAAATAAAAGTATTAGAGAGGTTCTTTATTTGAAGGAACATTCAATAGACATTCAACTGAGTCATCCAGATGACCTGTTTCATCTTTTTGGTTCCAATGAACGCCATCTTCGTTTGATGGAAGAAGAGCTTGATGTGGTGATTCATGCTCGTACGGAGATTGTACAAGTTATCGGAGATGAGTCTGCCTGTGAGGAAGCCCGTCAGGTTATTCAAGCTCTCATGGTCTTGGTGAATCGTGGGATGACCGTTGGCACGCCAGATGTGGTGACTGCGATTAGCATGGTCAAAAACGATGAAATCGACAAGTTTGTCGCCCTTTATGAAGAAGAAATTATCAAGGACAATACAGGGAAGCCTATCCGTGTCAAAACACTGGGTCAAAAACTTTATGTGGACAGTGTCAAACAGCATGATGTAACCTTTGGAATTGGGCCCGCAGGGACAGGGAAGACCTTTCTTGCAGTTACTTTGGCCGTGACTGCCCTTAAACGTGGTCAGGTCAAGCGGATTATCCTAACTCGTCCAGCGGTGGAAGCAGGAGAGAGTCTAGGCTTTCTTCCGGGTGATCTCAAGGAGAAGGTAGATCCTTACCTTCGACCTGTTTATGATGCCTTGTATCAGATTCTGGGAAAAGACCAAACGACTCGTCTCATGGAGCGTGAAATCATTGAGATTGCACCTCTTGCCTACATGCGTGGACGAACCTTGGATGATGCTTTTGTCATTCTCGATGAGGCGCAAAATACGACCATCATGCAGATGAAGATGTTTTTGACTCGTTTAGGCTTTAATTCTAAGATGATTGTCAATGGAGATATCAGCCAGATTGACCTGCCACGTAATGTCAAGTCCGGTTTGATTGATGCCCAAGAAAAGCTCAAGAACATTCACCAGATTGACTTTGTTCATTTTTCAGCTAAGGATGTGGTTCGCCATCCAGTCGTCGCTCAGATTATCCGAGCCTATGAACCAGCTCCAGTTAAAAAAGAAGAGCGTGAAGAATTAGATCCTCAACCTCTATCTGAAGGATAGTTATTTTGTACTTAAAGTTATCTCAATACTAAGTATAAATTTGCTTTTTAAATATTTCATTCAATATCCCTATATTAGTTAGAAACTTTTCAAGTAGAAGAAATATATGGAATCAATCTTTTTAAAACTAGCTCAGTATCCCATAGTCGAGACAGAGCGTTTATTGCTTAGACCTGTAACCTTGGATGATGCGGAAGCTATGTTTGAGTATGCCTCGGATAAGGATAATACACGTTACACTTTTCTAACCAATCAAAATTTAGAAGAAACTAAAAATAATATTGCTCAGTTTTATCTTGCCAATCCCTTGGGACGTTGGGGAATAGAACTAAAAAGCAATGGCAAATTTATCGGAACTATTGACTTACACAAGATTGATCCTGTTCTTAAGAAGGCAGCTATTGGCTACATTATCAATAAAAAGTATTGGAATCAAGGACTAACGACAGAAGCCAATCGTGCCGTAATTGAGCTAGCTTTTGAGAAGATAGGGATGAATAAGTTGATTGCCCTTCACGATAAGGACAATCCTGCATCTGGAAAGGTCATGGAGAAATCAGGCATGCGTTTTTCACATGCAGAACCATATGCTTGTATGGACCAGCATGAAGAAGGTCGAATCGTGACAAGAGTTCATTATGTCTTGACCAAGGAAGACTATTTTGCAAATAAATAAGCAGTTGAGAAGAAATTTTCAACTGTTTTTTCTTTCTCTTACGAATAATCTAAGAGAGGAGAAAATATGGAAGCAATTATCGAGAAAATTAAAGAGTATAAAATCATTGTTATCTGTACTGGTCTGGGCTTGCTTGTAGGCGGATTTTTCCTGCTAAAGCCAGCTTCACCAACACCTGTCAAGGAAACGAATTTGCAGGCAGAAGTTTCAGCGGTTTCCAAGGATTCATCGACTGAAAAGGAAGTGAAGGAAGAACCTGTTGAACAAGATCTAATCACAGTAGATGTGAAAGGTGCTGTCAAATCACCAGGGATTTATGATTTGCCTGTAGGTAGTCGGGTCAATGATGCTGTTCAGAAGGCAGGTGGTTTGACAGAGCAAGCCGATAGCAAGTCGCTCAATCTAGCTCAGAAAGTTAGTGATGAGGCTCTTGTTTACGTTCCATCTAAGGGAGAAGAAGTAGCTAGTCAACAGGCAGGTTCTGGAGCGCCTTCTTCAACAATCAAGGACAAGAAGGTCAATATTAACAAGGCCAGTCTGGAAGAACTCAAGCAGGTCAAAGGCTTGGGAGGAAAACGAGCCCAGGATATTATAGACCATCGTGAGACGAATGGCAAATTCAAGTCGGTTGATGAACTTAAGAAGGTCTCTGGCATTGGTGCTAAAACGATAGAAAAGCTAAAAGACTATGTTACAGTGGATTAAGAAACTCCCTATTCCCCTAATTTACCTGAGTTTTCTATTGCTTTGGCTTTACTACGCCATTTTCTCAGTGTCCTATCTAGCGCTGTTGGGCTTCGTTTTTCTGCTAGTTTGTCTCTTTATTCAATTTCCTTGGAAATCAGCAGGCAGAGTTCTAGCGATTTGTGGAGTCTTTGGCTTCTGGTTTCTGTTTCAAAATTGGCAACAGAGTCAAGCGAGTCAAAACTTAGCGGATTTTGTTGAAAGGGTACGGATTTTGCCTGACACTATTAAGGTCAATGGTGACAGTCTATCCTTTCGTGGCAAGTCTGACGGACGAATTTTCCAAGTCTATTATAAACTCCAGTCCGAGGAGGAGAAAGAACAATTTCAAGCTTTAACAGCCCTTCATGACTTAGAACTAGAAGGAAAACTTTCGGAGCCAGAAGGGCAGAGAAATTTTGGTGGCTTTGACTACCAAGCCTATCTGAAGACTCAGGGAATTTACCAGACTCTCAATATCAAAAGAATCCAGTCACTTAAACAAGTTCGTAGTTGGGATATAGGTGAAAACCTGTCCAGTTTACGTCGAAAGGCTGTGGTTTGGATTAAGACGCACTTTCCAGACCCTATGCGCAATTACATGACGGGGCTTTTGTTAGGGCATCTGGACACAGATTTTGAGGAGATGAATGAGCTTTATTCTAGTCTAGGAATTATTCATCTTTTTGCATTGTCCGGTATGCAGGTAGGATTTTTCATGGATGGCTTTAAGAAAATACTTTTGCGATTGGGCTTGACTCAAGAAAAGTTGAAATGGCTGACTTATCCCTTTTCCCTTATCTATGCTGGTCTGACAGGATTTTCAGCATCGGTTATTCGCAGTCTCTTGCAGAAGTTACTGGCTCAACATGGTGTTAAGGGCTTGGATAATTTTGCCTTGACCGTGCTTGTCCTCTTTATCATCATGCCCAACTTTTTCCTGACTGCAGGAGGAGTTTTGTCCTGCGCTTACGCTTTTATCTTGACTATGACTAGCAAAGAAGGGGAGGGGCTCAAGGCTGTTGCTAGAGAAAGTCTGGTTATTTCTTTGGGAATATTACCCATTCTATCCTTCTATTTTGCGGAATTTCAACCTTGGTCCATCCTCTTGACCTTTGTCTTTTCCTTTCTATTTGATTTGGTCTTCTTACCGCTCTTGTCTATCTTATTTGCCCTTTCCTTTCTCTACCCAGTCATTCAGCTGAATTTTATCTTTGAATGGTTGGAGGGAATGATTCGCTTGGTCTCGCAGATGACAAGTAGACCTCTGGTCTTTGGACAACCCAATGCATGGCTTTTAATCTTATTGTTAATTTCCTTGGCTTTGGTCTATGATTTGAGGAAAAACATTAAAAGGCTAGCAGTATTGAGCTTGTTGATTACAGGACTCTTTTTCTTGACAAAGCATCCACTGGAAAATGAAATTACCATGCTGGATGTTGGGCAGGGGGAAAGTATTTTCCTACGGGATGTAACTGGTAAAACCATTCTCATAGATGTAGGTGGCAAGGCAGAATCTGATAAGAAAATCGAGGCTTGGCAAGAAAAGGCGACGACCAGCATTGCCCAGCGAACCTTGATACCCTATCTTAAAAGTCGAGGAGTGGCCAAGATTGACCAGCTAATTTTGACCAATACAGACAGGGAGCATGTTGGAGATTTGCTGGAGGTGAGCAAGGCATTCCATGTAGGCGAAATTTTAGTATCAAAAGGCAGTTTGAAGCAGAAGCAATTTGTGGCAGAACTACAGACGACTCAAAGCAAGGTGCGTAGTGTGACAACGGGAGAGAAGTTGACAATTTTTGGAAGTCAGTTAGAAGTCCTATCTCCAAGGAAAATAGGAGATGGAGATCATGAAGATTCCCTGGTTTTGTATGGAAAACTCTTGGATAAAAATTTTCTTTTCACAGGAAATTTGGAGGAGAAAGGAGAGAAGGACTTGCTGAAGCATTATCCTGACCTAGAAGTGGATGTCTTGAAAGCTGGTCAACATGGTAATAAAAAATCATCAAGTTCAGCCTTTCTAGAAAAATTCAAACCAGAGCTTACTCTTATCTCAGTTGGAAAGAACAATCGAGCGAAACTCCCCCATCAGGAAACCCTGACCCGACTGGAAGCTATAAATAGCAAAGTATATCGAACTGACCAGCAAGGAGCTATACGCTTTAAAGGGTGGAATAGTTGGAAAATAGAAAGCGTTCGATGGGAAGGATAAATACTATATATTAGTAAAATAAACTAAAAATCTGTTGCATAATAATGATAAAAACGATATAATGAAAACGTATTCAATGTTAATGATATAAAACCATTAAAAATTAGTAAAAACCGTTTAATTAGTTAGTTTATGATCTATTGGTCTTTTTCAGTCTAGTGTATCTGCTGTGATAGTGACTAAAAGTTATAGGTATGATTGGAATACCTACTATAAGTCTAGTATGAATTGCCAGAGATATAACTATATTAATTCCCTGTTATGGTATCGTTATGACAGCTATTCAGAGTATAAAGTTGGTTCTGGTTTGAATTACAATCGTTATGAGGTACTAAACTACTACAGCGGAAGCTATTAATCCAAAAAGGAGGGCTAGATATGTTGCAGCTTACTCATGTGACCTTAAAAACGCGACAAGTCATCTTACAAGATGTTGATTTTACATTTGAAAAGGGTAGGATTTATGGTATTCTTGCTATAAATGGCTCTGGAAAGACGACACTGTTCCGCGCCATTAGCAATTTAATTCCTATAAGTAGCGGAGATATAGCAGCCCCTCCTTCTTTGTTTTATTATGAGAGTATTGAATGGCTGGATGAAAACTTAAGTGGGATGGACTACCTTCGCCTCATAAAAAACATCTGGAAGTCAGGTCTGAACTTGAGGGATGAAATTGATTACTGGGAAATGCCTGACTATATCAGTCTTCCCATCCGCAAGTATTCCTTAGGCATGAAGCAACGTTTGGTGATTGCCATGTATTTCCTCAGTCAGGCGAAATGCTGGCTCATGGATGAGATTACAAATGGCTTAGATGAGTATTATCGACAGAAGTTTTTTGATAGGCTGGCACAAATCGATAGGCAAGAACAGCTGGTTCTTTTAAGTTCCCACTATAAGGAAGAGTTGCTTGATGTTTGCGATAGAGTAGTAACCATTCATCAGGGGCAAATAGAAGAGGTTTAGTTTATGAAAGATGTTAGTCTATTTTTATTGAAAAAAGTTTTCAAAAGTCGCTTAAACTGGATTATCTTAGCTTTATTTGTATCTGGACTCGGTGTTACCTTTTATTTTAATAGTCAGACTGCAAACTCCGTCAGCTTGGAGAGCGAGTTGGAAACCCGTCTTGTAAAAGATGAGAGAGTCATCAATGAATATGAAGAGAAACTCTCCCAAATATCTGATACCAACTCGGAGGAATACCAGATTGCTAAAATTAATTTAGAATCGGAAAAAAATCTTTCGACTCAAAAGAAAGAAATTCTGGCTTTGTTAAGAGAAGGACGCTGGAAAGAAGCCTACTATTTGCAGTGGCAAGATGAGGAAAAGAGTTATGAAATTGTATCGAAGCAACCGACTTCTAGTTCTGACTTAAAAATGGCGGTTGACCGCCAACGAAAGACTTACCAAGCCCTATATCCCTTGAACATAAAAGCCCACAATTTAGTTTATCCGACCCACGGGATTGATCAGATTGTCTGGATTTTAGAGCTTATCATCCCAAGCTTGTTTGTGATTGCTATTATTTTTATGCTAACGCAATTATTTGCAGAAAGATATCAAAATCATTTGGACACAGCTCACTTATATCCTTTTTCAAAAGTGGCATTTGCCATGTCCTCTCTTGGAGTTGGAGTGGGCTATGTAACTGTGCTGTTTATCGGAATCAGCGGATTTTCTTTTCTAGTGGGAAGTCTGATAAGTGGTTTTGGACAGTTAGATTATCCCTACCCGATTTATAGCTTAGTGAATCAAGAGGTAACTATTGGAAAGATACAAGATGTGTTATTTCCTGGCTTGTTCTTAGCTTTCTTAGCCTTTATCGTCATTGTGGAAGTAGTGTACTTGATTACTTACTTTTTCAAGCAAAAAATGCCTGTACTCTTTCTTTCACTCATTGGGATTGTTGGCTTATTGTTTGGCATCCAAACAATTCAGCCTCTTCAAAGGATTGCACATCTGATTCCCTTTACTTACTTGCGTTCAGTGGAGATTTTATCTGGAAGATTACCTAAGCAAATTGATAATGTCAATCTAAATTGGGACATGGGGCTAGTTTTACTTCCTTGCCTGATTATCCTTTTGTTAGTGGGGATTCTATTTATCGAAAGATGGGGAAGTTCACATAAAAAAGAATTTTTTAATAGATCCTAGCTTTCCTATAGGGAAAGTAAGGAAAAACTAACATAGAGAGGGAATCAACTTGATTCTCTCTTTTTGATTCGAAAACCAAGCCAAAATACAAACACAAACTTTTCAAAAAAATAACTTTTTATCTTGACAAGGGCTAGAAAACTTGGTATCATATAAAAGTTGAGAAAAGCAGAAGTGAGAGCTTCTCGCCTTGTGACATTAAGTTGCCTGGCCCTACGGATGAAAAGTTTCTAAGAAACGCTATCATAACGTGCGGGCTTGTATATTTACGAGTCCGCTATTGTTTTTCTCTAATAAAACAAAAGAGGTGAAAACCATAGCAAAGCAAGACTTATTCATCAATGATGAGATTCGTGTACGTGAAGTTCGCTTGATTGGTCTTGAAGGAGAACAGCTAGGCATCAAGCCACTCAGTGAAGCGCAAGCTTTGGCTGATAACGCTAATGTTGACCTAGTATTGATTCAACCCCAAGCCAAACCGCCTGTTGCAAAAATTATGGACTACGGTAAGTTCAAATTTGAGTACCAGAAGAAGCAAAAAGAACAACGTAAAAAACAAAGTGTTGTTACTGTGAAAGAAGTTCGTCTAAGTCCAACTATTGACAAGGGTGACTTTGATACAAAACTTCGCAATGCACGCAAATTCCTTGAAAAAGGAAATAAAGTTAAGGTATCTATTCGCTTTAAGGGTCGTATGATTACCCATAAAGAGATTGGTGCAAAAGTTTTAGCCGAGTTTGCTGAAGCAACTCAAGATATTGCCATCATCGAACAACGTGCTAAAATGGATGGACGTCAAATGTTCATGCAATTGGCGCCAGCGACTGACAAAAAATAATTGTCAGAAAGTTAAATAAAGGAGAAAAAATCATGCCAAAACAAAAAACACACCGCGCATCAGCTAAACGTTTCAAACGTACAGGTTCTGGTGGACTTAAACGTTTCCGTGCTTACACTTCTCACCGTTTCCACGGAAAAACTAAGAAACAACGTCGTCATCTTCGTAAAGCATCTATGGTGCATTCAGGAGATTACAAACGTATCAAAGCAATGCTTACTCGCTTGAAATAATAGCTTGACTGTAAGTAAACAATTCTAGGAAATATTTGGAGGAAATAAAACATGGCACGTGTTAAAGGTGGCGTTGTATCACGCAAACGTCGTAAACGTATTCTTAAATTAGCAAAAGGTTACTATGGAGCTAAACACATCTTGTTCCGTACTGCAAAAGAACAAGTAATGAACTCTTACTACTATGCATACCGTGACCGTCGTCAGAAAAAACGTGACTTCCGCAAATTGTGGATCACTCGTATCAACGCGGCAGCTCGTATGAACGGACTTTCATACTCACAATTGATGCATGGTTTGAAATTGGCTGAGATCGAAGTTAACCGTAAAATGCTTGCTGACTTGGCTGTTAACGATGCAGCAGCTTTCACAGCTCTTGCAGATGCAGCTAAAGCAAAACTTGGTAAATAATAACAGATAAGACTGGAACAGGATTGTCCCAGTCTTTTTAAAAATTAAGGAGAAAAATATGGCTTCAAAAATGCTACATACTTGCTTGCGAGTAGAAAATCTTGAAAAATCAATTGCATTCTATCAAGATGCTTTTGGTTTTAAAGAATTGCGTCGCAGAGATTTTCCAGACCATGCCTTCACGATTGTCTATCTAGGACTTGAGGGTGACGACTATGAGTTGGAGTTGACTTATAACTACGATCATGGTCCTTATGTGGTTGGAGATGGATTTGCCCATATCGCCCTCAGTACACCCGATCTTGAAGCTCTTCATCAAGAGCACAGTGCAAAAGGTTATGAAGTGACTGAGCCAAATGGCCTACCAGGAACTGCACCTAACTATTACTTTGTCAAAGACCCTGATGGCTACAAGGTCGAAGTCATTCGTGAAAAATAATCTCGTGAAGTCAAGTAGAATGTTCGTTTTCTACTTGACTTTTTTTGGTTGAAAGAGTATACTAATAAAAATTTAACCTTTAAGGGGAGTCCAGAGAGACTCACAAGGTGTCAGATAAAAGAATAGTACAATTTTCTAGAGGAGACTTTTTGAGTGTGCTCTCTTCTGTTGTACGATTTTAACTGAGGCCTTGCACTAGCAAGGTCTTTTCTTTGTCTGGACCCCTTAAAATTTAAGGAGGAAAAGTCATGAATCCCACATGTAAGAAACGTTTGGGTGCAATTCGTTTGGAAACCATGAAGGTGGTCGCACAAGAGGAAATCGCGCCAGCAATCTTTGAATTAGTCCTAGAAGGGGAAATGGTTGAAGCTATGCGAGCAGGCCAATTTCTACATCTGCGTGTGCCTGATGACGCCCATCTTTTGCGTCGCCCTATTTCAATTTCGTCTATTGATAAGGTAAACAAGCAGTGTCATCTTATTTATCGGATTGAAGGGGCTGGGACAGCTATTTTTTCAACCTTAAGTCAGGGAGATACTCTTGATGTGATGGGCCCTCAGGGAAATGGTTTTGACTTGTCCGACCTAGATGAGCAGAGCCAGGTTCTCTTAGTTGGAGGGGGGATTGGTGTCCCACCCTTGCTTGAGGTGGCCAAGGAATTGCATGCGCGTGGAGTAAAAGTAGTGACTGTTCTCGGTTTTGCTAATAAGGATGCTGTTATTTTAGAGACGGAATTAGTTCAATATGGTCAAGTCTTTGTAACGACAGATGATGGTTCTTATGGTATCAAGGGAAATGTTTCCGTTGTTATCAATGACTTAGACAGTCAGTTTGATGCTGTTTACTCATGTGGGGCGCCTGGAATGATGAAGTATATCAATCAAACCTTTTATGACCACCCAAGAGCCTATCTATCTCTGGAATCTCGTATGGCTTGTGGGATGGGTGCCTGCTACGCCTGTGTCCTAAAAGTGCCAGAAAGCGAGACGGTCAGCCAACGTGTCTGTGAAGATGGCCCTGTTTTCCGCACAGGAACAGTTGTACTATAAGGAGAAAATCATGACTAGAAATCGTTTACAAGTTTCTCTACCAGGCTTGGATTTGAAAAATCCGATTATTCCAGCATCAGGCTGTTTTGGTTTTGGACAAGAGTATGCCAAGTACTATGATTTAGACCTTTTAGGTTCTATTATGATCAAGGCGACAACTCTTGAACCCCGTTTTGGCAATCCAACTCCAAGGGTGGCAGAAACACCCGCTGGTATGCTCAATGCAATTGGTTTGCAAAATCCGAGTTTAGAGGTTGTTTTGGCTGAAAAACTGCCTTGGCTGGAAAGAGAATATCCAAATCTTCCTATTATTGCCAATGTGGCTGGTTTTTCAAAACAAGAGTATGCGGCCGTTTCTAGTGGTATTTCCAAGGCAGCCAATGTAAAGGCTATCGAGCTCAATATTTCTTGCCCCAATGTTGACCACTGTAATCACGGACTTTTGATTGGTCAAGATCCAGATTTGGCTTATGATGTAGTAAAGGCAGCTGTAGAGGCGTCAGATGTACCAGTTTATGTCAAACTAACCCCTAGTGTGACAGATATTGTCACCGTCGCAAAAGCAGCAGAAGATGCAGGGGCAAGTGGCTTAACCATGATCAATACTTTAGTTGGAATGCGCTTTGACCTCAAAACCAGAAAACCAATTTTGGCCAATGGAACAGGTGGAATGTCTGGTCCAGCAGTCTTTCCAGTAGCCCTCAAACTCATCCGCCAAGTCGCTCAAACAACAGACCTTCCCATCATTGGAATGGGGGGAGTGGATTCGGCTGAAGCTGCCCTAGAAATGTATCTGGCGGGTGCCTCTGCTATCGGAGTTGGAACAGCCAACTTTACCAATCCTTACGCCTGTCCTGATATTATTGAAAATCTGCCAAAAGTCATGGACAAATACGGCATTAGCAGTCTGGAAAATCTACGCAAAGAAGTAAAAGAGTCTTTGAGGTAAACTGCAATCAATCTGTTCTTGATTTTTTATTAGTTTGTAATGTTCATTATAGAGAATTTTGATATAATGAAATGAGTAAGAACAGAGGAAGAAAATTAATGAAGAAATTGAGATTTATTTTTTTAGTCCTGCTATTTTTCTTAGCTAGACCAGAGAGTGCAATGGCTAGTGATGGTACTTGGCAAGGAAAACAATACCTGAAAGCAGACGGCAGTCAAGCAGCCAATGAGTGGGTCTTTGATGCTCATTATCAATCTTGGTTTTATATAAAAGAAGATGCCAACTATGCTGAAAATGAATGGCTAAAACAAGGTGAAGACTATTTTTACCTCAAATCTGGTGGCTATATGGCTAAGTCAGAATGGGTAGAAGACAAGGGAGCCTTCTATTATCTTGACCAAAATGGAAAGATGAAAAGAAATGCTTGGCTAGGAGCTTCCTATGTCGGTGCAACAGGTGCCAAAGTAATAGAAGACTGGGTCTATGATTCTCAATACGACGCTTGGTTTTACATCAAAGCAGATGGACAACACGCAGAGAAAGAATGGCTCCAAATTAAAGGGAAGGACTATTATTTTAAATCTGGTGGTTATCTACTGACAAGTCAGTGGATTGACCAGGCTTATGTGAATGCCAGTGGTGCCAAAGTACAGCAAGGTTGGCTTTTTGACAAACAATACCAATCTTGGTTTTACATCAAAGAAAATGGAAATCATGCTGATAAAGAATGGATTTTCGAAAATGGTCACTATTATTATCTAAAATCTGGTGGCTATATGGCAGCCAATGAATGGATTTGGGATAAGAAGTCATGGTTTTACCTCAAGTCTGATGGTAAAATGGCTGAGAAAGAATGGGTATACGATGCTAAAAGCCAAGCCTGGTACTACTTCAAATCTGGTGGCTACATGGCGAAAAATGAGACTGTAGATGGTTATCAGCTTGGAAGCGACGGTAAATGGCTTGGAGAAAAAGCTACAAATGAAAATGCTGCTTATTATCAAGTCGTACCTGTCACAGCAAATGTTTATAATGCAGATGGTGAAAAGCTCTCCTATATATCGCAAGCTAGTGTCGTCTGGCTAGATAAGGATAGAAAAAGTGATGACAAGCGCCTGGCTATTACTATTTCTGGTTTGTCAGGCTATATGAAAACAGAAGATTTACAAGCACTAGATGCTAGTAAGGACTTTATCCCTTATTATGAGAGTGATGGACACCGTCTTTATCACTATGTGACTCAGAATGCTAGTATCCCAGTAGCTTCTCATCTTTCTGATATGGAAGTAGGCAAGAAATATTATTCGGCAGATGGGCTGCATTTTGATGGTTTTAACCTTGAAAATCCCTTCCTTTTCAAAAATTTGACAGAGGCTACAAACTACAGTGCTGAAGACTTGGATAAGGTATTTAGTCTGTTAAATATTGACAATAGTCTCTTGGAAAATAAGGGAGCCACCTTTAAGGAAGCCGAAGAACATTACCATATCAATGCCCTCTACCTCCTTGCCCATAGTGCCTTAGAAAGTGACTGGGGAAGAAGTAAGATTGCCAAAGATAAGAATAATTTCTTTGGAATTACAGCCTATGACACAACACCTTACCTTTCTGCCAAGACATTTGATGATGTGGATAAGGGAATTTTAGGTGCAACCAAGTGGATTAAGGAAAATTATATCGATAGGGGTAGAACTTTCCTTGGAAATAAGGCGTCTGGTATGAATGTGGAATATGCCTCTGACCCTTATTGGGGCGAAAAAATTGCTAGTGTGATGATGAAAATCAACGAGAAACTAGGTGGCAAAGATTAGTCCTATAATTGGATATGATTTGAGTGAATATTATGTTAAAAATCCTGATTTCAAGTAAAATCAGGATTTTTTCATGGATGCAATTTTTTCGGGATCTGGTGTGACACGGAGGGTCTTTTGTCCGGTATAGGTTACAAAGCCGGGTTTTCCACCAGTCGGTTTGTTGAGTTTCTTGATTTCAATCATATCTACCTGAACCAGATTTGACAGGCGCCCTTGAGAGAAGTAGGCAGCTAACTCTGCTGCGTCTGTCTTGACTTCATCAGATGGGTCAAGATTTCCTGAGATGACAACATGGCTTCCAGGAATGTCCTTGGCATGGAACCAAAGTTCCTCCTTGCGTGCCATTTTAAAGGTTAGCTCCTCGTTTTGTAGGTTGTTTCGGCCGACATAGATGATGGTTTTGCCATCGCTTGCTAGATACTGTTCTGGTTTTTTACGTTTTTGGGTTTTCTCCCGCTGTCTTCTGCGGATAAAACCAGTTTGAATCAATTCTTCACGGATTTCAGCGATTTCTTCCAGTCCAGCTTGGTTGAGGACGGTTTCTACACTTTCCAGATAGAGAATGGTTGCCTTGGTTTCCTCAATCAGATCAGTCAAGTATTTGACAGCTTCTTTGAGTTTCTGATACCGTTTAAAATAGCGTTGGGCATTCTGGTTGGGTGTTAGAGCTTTATCCAGCGCAATTGTGACAGGTTGATTAGTGTAGTAGTTGTCTAGGATAACCTGGTCTTGGTCGTTAGGCACTTGGTGGAGGAAGGTTGTCAGCAATTCTCCTTTTTGACGAAATTCTTCAGCGTTGTCTGTCGCCAGTAACTCTTTTTCTTGTTTTTTAAGCTTATGACGATTTTTTTGAAGTTCATTTTCAACACGGCGAATGAGTTCACTGGCTTGCTGTTTGACACGGTCGCGCTCAGCCTTATCCTTGTAGTAGGTGTCCAACAAATCAGAAAGACTGGTAAATGGTTCTCCCATCTGATTTGCAAAAGGAACTGGGCTGAAGGAAGTCTCAGTCAAGCATGGTTTGGTTTCCTGATTGAAAAAGTTTCGGAAAGCGGAAAGTTTTTCACTAACCAGTATCCTTTCCAATTCATTTGCCGTATCGCGTCCCAGACCTTGAAAGAGGATTTGAAGGTTTTTAGCTGTCGTTTCCTGTGTTTGTAGGATTTCAAAGAGCTTTTCATCCTTGATCGTAAAAGGATTGAGAGATTCCGTACCTGGCGGAGCGATATAGGTCGACCCAGGAAGCAAGGTGCGGTAGCTATTTTGTGAAAAGCCGACGTGTTTGATAACTTCGAGGATTTTATGACTGCTTTTATCGACCAGTAGAATATTACTGTGTTTACCCATAATCTCGATAATCAAGGTAGCCTGGATATGGTCTCCAATCTCGTTTTTATTGGAAACTGTCATTTCCACAATACGGTCATTTTCCACTTGCTCGATCGACTCAATCAGGGCACCCTGCAAATATTTTCTCAAAACCATGATAAAGGTAGAGGGTTGGGCTGGATTTTCAAAAGTTGTTTGGGTCAGCTGAATGCGTCCAAAAACAGGATGGGCAGAAAGGAGCAGGCGATGGCTTTGGCGATTGCTGCGGATTTGCAAGACTAATTCTTGTTCAAAAGGCTGATTGATTTTCTGGATGCGACCATTCACTAACTCTCTTCGCAATTCCTCAACCATGTGGTGTAAAAAAAATCCGTCAAATGACATCGTTCTCTCCTTGTGATTGTATTCCATAGTATTATATCAAAAAGGTAGAATAAAATCATGGAAATGTGGTATAATAAAGCCAAGTAAAGAGAAACGAGAAGCACATGTATATTGAAATGGTAGATGAAACTGGTCAAGTTTCAAAAGAAATGTTGCAACAAACCCAAGAAATTTTGGAATTTGCAGCCCAAAAATTAGGAAAAGAAGACAAGGAAATGGCAGTCACTTTTGTGACCAACGAGCGTAGCCATGAACTCAATCTAGAGTACCGTGACACCGACCGTCCGACAGATGTTATCAGCCTTGAGTATAAACCAGAGTTGGAAATTGCCTTTGATGAGGAAGATTTGCTTGAAAATCCGGAATTGGCAGAGATGATGTCTGAGTTTGATGCCTATATTGGGGAACTATTCATCTCTATCGATAAGGCTCATGAGCAGGCCGAGGAATATGGCCATAGCTTTGAGCGTGAGATGGGCTTCTTGGCAGTACACGGCTTTTTACATATCAACGGCTATGATCACTACACTCCGGAAGAAGAAGCGGAGATGTTCGGTTTACAAGAAGAAATTTTGACAGCCTATGGACTCACAAGACAATAAACGAAAATGGAAAAATCGTGACCTGATATCCAGTTTAGAATTTGCCCTCACAGGAATTTTTACTGCCATCAAGGAAGAACGCAATATGCGAAAACATGCAGTGACGGCTCTTGTAGTCATTCTTGCAGGTTTTGTTTTTCAGGTGTCACGAATCGAATGGCTCTTTCTCCTATTGAGCATTTTCTTGGTAGTAGCCTTTGAAATTATCAACTCTGCTATTGAAAATGTGGTGGATTTGGCCAGTCACTATCACTTTTCCATGCTGGCTAAAAATGCCAAGGATATGGCGGCTGGCGCGGTATTGGTGGTCTCTCTTTTCGCAGCCTTAACAGGCGCATTGATTTTTCTCCCACGAATCTGGGACTTAATATTTTAAACAGTAAGAGGAAATTATGACTTTTAAATCAGGCTTTGTAGCCATTTTAGGACGCCCCAATGTTGGGAAGTCAACCTTTTTAAATCACGTTATGGGGCAAAAGATTGCCATCATGAGTGATAAAGCGCAGACAACGCGTAACAAAATCATGGGGATTTACACCACTGATAAGGAGCAAATCGTTTTTATCGACACACCAGGGATTCACAAACCTAAAACGGCTCTCGGAGATTTCATGGTTGAGTCTGCCTACAGTACCCTTCGCGAAGTGGATACCGTTCTTTTCATGGTGCCTGCTGATGAAGCGCGTGGCAAAGGGGACGATATGATTATCGAACGCCTCAAGTCTGCCAAGGTTCCTGTGATTTTGGTGGTGAATAAAATCGATAAGGTCCATCCAGACCAGCTCTTGTCTCAGATTGATGACTTCCGAAATCAGATGGACTTCAAGGAAATCGTTCCAATCTCAGCTCTTCAAGGGAATAACGTCTCTCGTCTAGTGGATATTTTGAGTGAAAATTTGGACGAAGGTTTCCAATATTTCCCGTCTGATCAAATCACAGACCATCCAGAACGTTTCTTGGTTTCAGAAATGGTTCGCGAGAAAGTTTTGCACCTAACTCGTGAAGAGATTCCGCATTCTGTTGCAGTAGTTGTGGATTCTATGAAACGAGACGAAGAGACAGACAAGGTTCACATCCGTGCAACCATCATGGTCGAGCGCGATAGCCAAAAAGGGATTATCATCGGTAAAGGTGGTGCTATGCTTAAGAAAATCGGTAGCATGGCCCGTCGTGATATTGAACTCATGCTAGGAGACAAGGTCTTCCTAGAAACATGGGTCAAGGTCAAGAAAAACTGGCGCGATAAAAAGCTAGATTTGGCTGACTTTGGCTATAATGAAAAAGAATACTAAGTAGAGGTGGGCTCATGCCTGCTTCTTGTTTTTACAGAAGGAGGACTTATGCCTGAATTACCTGAGGTTGAAACCGTTCGACGTGGCTTGGAAAAATTGATTATAGGAAAGAAGATTTCGAGTGTAGAAATTCGCTATCCCAAGATGATTAAGACAGATTTGGACGAGTTTCAAAAGGAAGTACCTGGTCAAGTTGTTGAGTCAATGGGACGTCGTGGCAAGTATTTGCTTTTCTACCTGACAGACAAGGTCTTGATTTCCCATCTGCGGATGGAGGGCAAGTATTTTTATTATCCAGATCAAGTGCCAGAACGCAAGCATGCCCATGTTTTCTTTCAGTTTGAGGATGGTGGCACGCTTGTTTATGAGGATGTTCGCAAGTTTGGTACTATGGAACTCTTGGAGCCTGACCTTTTAGACGCCTATTTTATTTCTAAAAAATTAGGTCCTGAACCAAGCGAACAAGACTTTGATTTGCAGGTCTTTCAAGCTGCCCTATCCAAGTCTAAAAAGCCTATCAAATCCCATCTTTTAGACCAGACCTTGGTAGCTGGACTTGGCAATATCTATGTGGATGAGGTTCTCTGGCGAGCTCAGGTTCATCCAGCTAGACCTTCCCAGACTTTGACAGCAGAGGAAGCGACTGCCATTCATGACCAGACTATTGCTGTTTTGGGCCAGGCTGTTGAAAAAGGTGGTTCCACCATTAGGACCTATACCAATGCCTTTGGTGAAGATGGAACCATGCAGGATTTTCATCAGGTCTATGATAAGACTGGTCAAGAATGTGTACGCTGTGGTACCATCATTGAGAAAATCCAACTAGGCGGACGAGGCACCCATTTTTGTCCTCAGTGTCAAAGGAGGGACTGATGGGAAAAATCATTGGAATCACTGGGGGAATTGCCTCTGGTAAGTCAACTGTGACAAATTTTCTAAGAAAGCAAGGCTTTCAAGTAGTGGATGCCGACGCAGTCGTCCACCAACTACAGAAACCTGGTGGTCGTCTGTTTAAGGCTCTAGTCCAGCACTTTGGGCAAGAAATCATCCTTGCAAACGAAGAACTCAATCGCCCTCTCCTAGCTAGTCTCATCTTTTCAAATCCTGAAGAACGGGAATGGTCTAGGATAACTCAAGGAGAGATTATCCGTGAGGAACTAGCTACGTTGAGAGACCAGTTTGCTCAGACAGAAGAGATTTTCTTCATGGATATTCCCCTACTTTTTGAGCAGGACTACAGCGCTTGGTTTGATGAGACTTGGTTGGTCTATGTGGACCGAGATGTCCAAGTAGAACGCTTAATGAAAAGGGACCACTTGTCCAAAGATGAAGCTGAGTTTCGTCTGGCAGCCCAGTGGCCTTTAGAGAAAAAGAAAGATTTGGCTAGCAAAATTCTTGATAATAATGGCGATCAGAGTCAGCTTCTAACTCAAGTGCTTACCTTTCTTGAGGGAGGTAAGCAAGATGACAGAGATTAACTGGAAGGATAATCTGCGTATTGCCTGGTTTGGTAATTTTCTGACAGGAGCCAGTATTTCCTTGGTTGTGCCTTTTATGCCCATCTTTGTGGAAAATTTAGGTGTAGGGAGTGATCAAGCTGCTTTTTATGCAGGCTTAGCTATTTCTGTCTCTGCTATTTCCGCGGCGCTCTTTTCTCCTATCTGGGGGATTCTTGCTGACAAATACGGCCGAAAACCCATGATGATTCGTGCTGGGCTTGCCATGACCATTACTATGGGAGGCTTATCCTTTGTCCCAAATATCTATTGGCTAATCTTTCTTCGTTTACTGAATGGTGTATTTGCGGGTTTTGTTCCCAATGCAACAGCTCTGATAGCCAGTCAGGTTCCCAAGGAGAAATCAGGCTCTGCCTTAGGTACTTTGTCTACAGGCGTAGTTGCAGGTACTCTAACTGGTCCCTTTATCGGGGGATTTATTGCAGAATTATTTGGCATTCGTACAGTTTTCCTACTGGTTGGTAGTTTTCTGTTTTTAGCTGCTGTTTTGACTATTTGCTTTATCAAGGAAGATTTTCAACCAGTAGCCAAGGAAAAGGCCATCCCAACAAAGGAATTATTTACATCAGTTAAATATCCCTATCTTTTGGTCAACCTCTTTCTGACCAGTTTTGTCATCCAATTTTCTGCCCAATCAATCGGCCCTATCTTAGCTCTGTATGTACGTGATTTAGGCCAGACAGAGAATCTTCTTTTTGTATCTGGTTTGATTGTATCCAGTATGGGCTTTTCCAGTATGATGAGTGCAGGAGTCATGGGAAAGCTAGGTGACAAGGTGGGCAACCATCGCCTCTTGGTTGTAGCCCAGTTTTATTCAGTTATCATCTATCTCCTCTGTGCCAATGCCTCTAGCCCCCTCCAACTAGGACTCTATCGTTTCCTCTTTGGCTTGGGAACTGGTGCGCTGATACCTGGGGTCAATGCCCTTCTCAGCAAGATGACGCCCAAAGCTGGTATTTCGAGGGTCTTTGCCTTCAATCAGGTATTCTTTTATCTGGGAGGTGTCGTTGGGCCCATGTCAGGTTCTGCAGTAGCAGGTCAATTTGGCTACCATGCAGTATTTTATGCGACAAGCCTTTGTGTTGCCTTTAGTTGTCTCTTTAACCTTCTTCAATTTCGAACATTATTAAAAGTAAAGGAAATCTAGTGCGAGTAAAAATTAATCTCAAATGCTCCTCTTGTGGCAGTATCAATTACCTAACCAGTAAAAATTCAAAAACCCATCCAGACAAGATTGAGGTTTTAAAGTATTGTCCCAAGGAAAGAAAAGTAACCCTACATCTTGAATCTAAGTAGATTTTATGGTAAAATAATAGGGATTTTAAGGAGTTTGATATGTATAACCTATTATTAACCATTTTATTAGTATTATCTGTTGTGATTGTGATTGCGATTTTCATGCAACCAACCAAAAACCAATCCAGCAATGTATTTGATGCCAGCTCAGGTGATTTGTTTGAACGCAGTAAAGCACGCGGTTTTGAAGCTGTAATGCAGCGTTTGACAGGGATTTTAGTCTTTTTCTGGCTAGCCATTGCCTTAGCATTGACGGTATTATCAAGTAGATAAGAAAATAATGGGCAGGACTAGGTCTTTGCCTCTTTTTATTTTTAAAAGATATTTGAGAAGGTTTTACAGTAAAAGAAAATAAAAAATCTAGAAAGAAAATATGAAAGATAGAATAAAAGAATATTTACAAGACAAGGGAAAGGTGACTGTCAATGACTTGGCTCAGGCTTTGGGAAAAGACGGGGCCAAGGATTTTCGTGAGTTGATTAAAACCTTGTCCTTAATGGAAAGAAAGCACCAGATTCGCTTTGAAGAAGATGGCAGTCTGACATTAGAAATTAAGAAAAAACATGAGATTACCCTCAAGGGGATTTTTCATGCCCATAAAAATGGCTTTGGCTTTGTTAGTCTGGAAGGCGAGGAGGACGACCTTTTTGTAGGGAAAAATGATGTCAACTATGCTATTGATGGTGATACCGTCGAGGTAGTGATTAAGAAAGTCGCTGACCGCAATAAGGGAACAGCAGCAGAAGCCAAAATTATTGATATCCTAGAACACAGTTTGACAACAGTTGTCGGGCAAATCGTTCTGGATCAGGAAAAGCCTAAGTATGCTGGCTATATTCGTTCAAAAAATCAGAAAATCAGTCAACCGATTTATGTTAAGAAACCAGCCCTAAAATTAGAAGGAACAGAAGTTCTCAAAGTCTTTATCGATAAATACCCAAGCAAGAAACATGATTTCTTTGTCGCGAGTGTTCTCGATGTGGTGGGACACTCAACGGATGTCGGAATTGATGTTCTTGAGGTCTTGGAATCAATGGACATTGTATCCGAGTTTCCAGAAGCTGTTGTTAAGGAAGCAGAAAGTGTGCCTGACGCTCCGTCTCAAAAGGATATGGAAGGTCGTCTGGATCTAAGAGATGAAATTACCTTTACCATTGACGGTGCGGATGCCAAGGACTTGGACGACGCAGTTCACATCAAGCCTATGAAAAATGGCAATCTGGAACTCGGAGTTCACATCGCAGATGTTTCCTACTATGTGACCGAGGGTTCTGCCCTTGATAAGGAAGCCCTTAACCGCGCGACTTCAGTCTATGTAACAGACCGAGTGGTGCCAATGCTTCCAGAACGATTGTCAAATGGCATCTGCTCTCTCAATCCCCAAGTTGACCGTCTGACCCAGTCTGCCATTATGGAGATTGATAAACATGGTCGTGTGGTTAACTATACCATTACACAAACAGTTATCAAGACCAGTTTTCGTATGACCTATAGCGATGTCAATGATATCCTAGCTGGCGATGAAGAAAAGAGAAAAGAATATCATAAAATTGTTCCTAGTATCGAACTCATGGCTAAGCTCCATGAAATTTTAGAAAACATGCGTGTGAAACGTGGTGCCCTCAATTTTGATACCAATGAAGCTAAGATTTTAGTGGATAAACAAGGTAAGCCTGTTGATATCGTTCTTCGTCAGCGTGGCATTGCAGAGCGCATGATTGAGTCCTTCATGTTGATGGCCAATGAAACAGTTGCTGAGCATTTTAGCAAGCTGGACCTACCTTTTATCTATCGAATTCACGAGGAGCCTAAGGCTGAAAAGGTTCAGAAGTTTATTGATTATGCTTCGAGTTTCGGTATTCGAATCTATGGGACTGCTAGTGAAATGAGTCAAGAGGCACTTCAAGATATTATGCGAGCAGTTGAGGGAGAACCTTATGCGGATGTATTGTCCATGATGCTTCTTCGCTCCATGCAGCAGGCTCGCTATTCTGAGCACAATCACGGCCACTATGGACTAGCTGCTGACTATTATACTCACTTTACCAGTCCGATTCGTCGTTATCCAGACCTTCTTGTTCACCGTATGATTCGTGATTACGGCCGTTCTAAAGAAATGGCCGAGCATTTTGAGCAAGTGATTCCAGAGATTGCGACCCAGTCTTCTAACCGTGAGCGTCGTGCTATCGAGGCTGAGCGTGAAGTCGAAGCCATGAAAAAGGCTGAGTATATGGAAGAATACGTGGGCGAAGAGTACGATGCGGTTGTGTCTAGCATTGTTAAATTCGGTCTCTTTGTTGAATTGCCGAATACAGTTGAGGGTTTGATTCACATCACTAATTTACCTGAATTTTATCATTTCAATGAGCGTGATTTGACCCTGCGTGGGGAGAAATCGGGTACAACCTTCCGTGTAGGTCAACAGATTCGTATTCGGGTTGAAAGAGCGGATAAGATGACTGGTGAAATCGACTTCTCTTACATCCCAAGTGAGTTTGATGTGATTGAAAAAGGCTTGAAACAAGCTGGTCGCAAAGACAGAGGGCGTGGTTCAAATCGTCGTTCAGATAAGAAGGAAGACAAGAGAAAATCAGGACGCTCAAATGATAAGTGCAAGCATTTACAAAAAGACAAGAAGAAAAAAGGGAAGAAACCTTTTTACAAGGAAGTAGCTAAGAAAGGAGCCAAGCATGGCAAAGGGCGAGGGAAAGGTCGTCGCACAAAATAAAAAGGCGCGCCACGACTATACTATCGTAGATACGCTAGAGGCAGGGATGGTCCTGACTGGAACTGAAATCAAGAGTGTGCGAGCAGCTCGAATCAATCTCAAGGATGGCTTTGCTCAAGTGAAAAATGGGGAGGTCTGGTTGAGCAATGTTCATATCGCTCCTTACGAAGAGGGAAATATCTGGAACCAGGAACCAGAACGCCGTCGCAAACTCTTGCTCCATAAAAAGCAAATTCAAAAATTGGAACAAGAGACTAAAGGAACAGGAATGACCCTGGTTCCTCTTAAAGTCTATATCAAAGATGGTTACGCTAAACTCCTTTTAGGTCTAGCTAAAGGGAAGCATGACTATGACAAACGGGAGTCTATCAAACGACGTGAGCAAAACCGCGACATCGCGCGTGTTATGAAAGCTGTTAATCAGCGATAAAAAGAGGAATGAAGATGGAAAAACTAGTTGCCTATAAACGCATGCCTTTGTGGACTAAAGAAACCATGCCAGAGGCTGTTCAGCAGAAACACAATACCAAGGTTGGGACTTGGGGCAAGATTACTGTCTTGAAGGGAGCTCTCAAGTTTATTGAATTGACAGAAGATGGTGAGGTTTTAGCTGAGCACCTCTTTGAAGCAGGAGCAGACAATCCAATGGCGCAACCTCAAGCCTGGCACCGAGTGGAGGCTGTAACAGACGATGTGGAATGGTATTTGGAGTTTTATTGTAAACCTGAGGATTATTTCCCTAAGAAATACAATACCAATCCTGTTCATTCAGAGGTCTTAGAGGCCATGCAGACAGTAAAATCAGGGAAAGCCTTGGATTTGGGCTGTGGTCAAGGCCGTAATGCACTCTTTCTAGCCCAGCAAGGTTTTGATGTGACGGCTGTGGATCAAAATGAACTGGCCCTTGAAATCTTACAAAGCATTGTGGAGCAGGAAGACTTGGACATGCCTGTTGGTCTTTACGATATCAATTCAGCTAGTATTGGACAAGAGTATGATTTCATCGTTTCGACAGTAGTTCTGATGTTTCTGCAAGCAGACCGCATTCCTGCAATTATCAAAAATATGCAGGAGCATACCACGGTCGGTGGCTATAATCTTATCGTCTGTGCCATGGACACGGAGGATTATCCTTGCTCAGTGAACTTCCCATTCACCTTTAAAGAGGGAGAATTGGCTGAATACTACAAGGATTGGGACTTGGTCAAGTACAATGAAAATCCAGGCCATTTGCACCGTCGCGATGAGAATGGTAATCGTATTCAACTACGCTTTGCGACCATGCTAGCTAAGAAAATTAAATAAACATGAATGAAGATTAGGAATTTTTCTGATCTTTTTTTTCTTTTTTTACGAATAGATAAGATAGAAGAATTGACAAAAATACGCATTATAAGTATAATTTTAGCTAGAAAGGTGACAATGAATGCCAATCACAGGTAAGGAAATGGTAAAATTAGCTCTTGCAAATGGATGGATTGAAGTTCGTAAGAGAGGAACTCATCATCATTTTAAGAAAGAAGGAGTTCCCTATCTTGTCACTATTCCAGTTCACGGTAATGATGATCTAGGAAAAGGGTTAGAGAGAAAAATATTAAAAGATTTGGGATTGTAGTTGATTTGGAAATTGTGGAGGTGTATTATGCTAAAATCTTATCCTGCTATTTTTCATAGAGAAGGCACTGGATACTGGGTTGAATTTCCTGAATTTGGAGGTGGGACAGAGGGAGCAACGCTTGAACTTGCAATGAAAAATGCTCGGGAAATGCTTGAGAGTGTTTTAGCTTCTTATATTGATGAAGGACTGGATTTGCCTACTCCTAGTGACATTTCTATGTTGAAAGCTCCTGATGGATTTGTGACTTTGATTCAAGTCAATCCCTTGCCTTTCGTGAAGAATAATAAAGCGATTAGAAAAAATGTTACGGTTCCAGAGTGGCTAGTCAGACTTGCAGATCGTGAGAAAGTGAACTATTCTGAAGTGTTGACACAAGCTCTTGAAAGTCGCTTGCAACTCTAAAATTATAGAATGATGAAGATTAGGAATTTTCCTGATCTTTTTTCTTTTTTTCGAATAATATAGAAAAGGAGGGAAATCATGTTTGTTGCGAGAGATGCTAGGGGAGAGTTGGTAAATGTGTTAGAGGCTAAGCTTGAGAAGCAAGAATACACCTGCCCAGCTTGTGGAGGGCAACTCCGTTTGCGTCAAGGACCAAGTGTCCGAACCCATTTTGCCCACAAATTCCTAAAAGACTGTGATTACTCCTTTGAAAATGAAAGTCCAGAACATCTGGCAAATAAAGAATCACTTTATCACTGGTTGGAAAAAGAGGCAGAGGTGCAATTAGAATACCCTCTTCCAAAGCTTAAACAGATTGCAGATGTATTTGTAAATGGCAATCTAGCTCTAGAAGTTCAGTGTAGTCCCTTGCCTCAAAAAATTCTTAAAGAGCGTAGTGAGGGCTATCGTAGTCAGGGTTACCAAGTACTGTGGTTGCTGGGTCAAAAACTGTGGCTCAAGGAGCGTTTGACTCGTCTGCAACAAGGTTTTCTCTATTTCAGTCAAAACATGGGATTTTATGTTTGGGAAGTAGACAAGGAAAAACAAGTTTTAAGGCTTAAATATCTCATCCACCAGGATCTCCGAGGCAGACTCTATTATCAAATCAAGGAATTTCCCTATGGTCAAGTTAGTCTACTGGAGATATTACGTCTTCCCTATAAGAAACAAAAAATATCTAGTTTTAGTGTTTCTCAGGATAAGGACATCTGTCGTTATATCCGGCAACAACTGTATTATCAAAATCCTATTTGGATGAAAGAACAAGCAGAAGCCTATCAAAAGGGGGAAAATCTCCTGACTTATGGGCTGAAAGAATGGTATCCACAAATTCGACCACTAGTAGGTGATTTTTGCCAAATTGAGCAAGATTTGACTAGCTATTATAAGCATTTTCAAACCTATTACCAACAAAATCCTCAAAATGATTGGCAAAAGCTTTATCCACCAGCCTTTTATCAGCAATATTTCTTAAAAAATATGGTAGAATAGAAAGGATGGAGGAATCTAATGGTATTACAAAGACATGAAATAAATGAAAAAGATACATGGGATCTATCAACGATTTACCCAACTGACCAGGCTTGGGAAGAAGCCTTAAAAGATTTAACAGAACAGCTGGAGACAGTAGCCAAGTATGAAGGCCATCTCCTGGATAGTGCGGATAGCCTACTCGAAATTACTAAATCTTCTCTTGAAATGGAACGCCAGATGGAGAAGCTTTACGTTTATGCTCATATGAAGAATGACCAAGACACACGTGAAGCCAAGTACCAAGAGTACTATGCCAAGGCCATGACTCTCTATAGCCAGCTAGATCAAGCTTTTTCATTCTATGAGCCTGAATTTATGGAGATTAGTGAAAAGCAGTATGCTGACTTTTTAGAAGCTCAACCAAAATTGCAGGTTTATCAACACTATTTTGACAAGCTCTTGCAAGGCAAGGATCACGTTCTTTCACAACGCGAAGAAGAATTATTGGCTGGCGCTGGAGAAATCTTTGGTTCGGCAAGTGAAACCTTCGCTATCTTGGACAATGCGGATATTGTGTTCCCTTATGTTCTTGACGATGATGGTAAGGAAGTGCAACTCTCTCATGGGACTTACACACGTCTGATGGAGTCTAAAAATCGAGAGGTTCGCCGTGGTGCCTATCAAGCACTTTATGCGACTTATGAACAATTCCAACACACCTATGCCAAAACCTTGCAAACCAATGTTAAGGTGCAAAATTACCGTGCTAAAGTTCGCAACTACAAGAGTGCTCGTCATGCAGCCCTCGCAGCGAATTTTGTTCCAGAAAGTGTTTATGACAATTTGGTAGCAGCAGTTCGCAAGCATTTGCCACTCTTGCATCGATACCTTGAACTTCGTTCAAAAATCTTGGGAATTTCAGATCTCAAGATGTACGATGTCTACACACCACTTTCTTCTGTTGAATATAGTTTTACCTACCAAGAAGCCTTGAAAAAAGCAGAAGAGGCCTTGGCAGTCTTGGGTGAGGATTACTTGAGCCGTGTTAAACGTGCCTTCAGTGAGCGTTGGATTGATGTTTACGAAAATCAAGGCAAGCGTTCAGGTGCCTATTCTGGTGGTTCTTACGATACCAATGCCTTTATGCTTCTCAACTGGCAGGACAATCTGGACAATCTCTTTACTCTTGTTCATGAAACAGGTCACAGTATGCATTCAAGCTATACTCGTGAAACGCAACCTTATGTTTACGGAGATTATTCGATCTTCTTGGCTGAGATTGCCTCAACGACTAATGAAAATATCTTGACGGAGAAATTATTGGAAGAAGTGGAAGACGACGCAACGCGCTTTGCTATTCTCAATAACTTCCTAGATGGTTTCCGTGGGACAGTTTTCCGCCAAACTCAATTTGCTGAGTTTGAACACGCTATCCACCAAGCAGACCAAAACGGGGAGGTCTTGACAAGCGATTTCCTAAATAAACTCTACGCAGACTTGAACCAGGAGTATTATGGTTTGAGTAAGGAAGACAATCCTGAAATCCAATACGAGTGGGCTCGGATTCCACACTTTTACTATAACTACTATGTATATCAATATTCAACAGGCTTTGCGGCGGCCTCAGCCTTGGCTGAAAAGATTGTCCATGGTAGTCAAGAAGACCGTGATCGCTATATCGATTATCTCAAGGAAGGTAAATCTGACTACCCACTCAATGTCATGAGAAAAGCTGGTGTTGATATGGAGAAGGAAGACTACCTCAACGATGCCTTTGCAGTCTTTGAACGTCGTTTGAATGAGTTTGAAGCTCTTGTTGAAAAATTAGGATTGGCATAAGATGGTTGAATCGTATAGTAAAAATGCCAACCATAACATGCGTCGCCCTGTCGTCAAGGAAGAAATTGTAGACTTGATGCGTCAGCGTCAAAAGCAAGTCACAGGTTCCTTGAAAGAATTGGAAGATTTTGCCCGTAAGGAAAATATTCCCATTATTCCCCATGAAACGGTTGCTTATTTCCGTTTTCTTATGGAAACCATGCAACCTAAAAACATTCTGGAAATTGGGACGGCTATCGGTTTTTCTGCCCTCTTGATGGCAGAACATGCGCCGAAGGCCAAGATTACAACCATTGACCGCAATCCAGAGATGATTGGTTTTGCCAAGGAAAATTTTGCCCAGTTTGACAATCGCAATCAAATTACGCTCCTAGAAGGAGATGCGGTAGATGTCTTATCAACCTTGACAGAGTCTTATGATTTTGTCTTTATGGATTCTGCCAAGTCTAAATACATCGTCTTTCTGCCAGAAATCCTCAAACATTTGGAAGTTGGAGGTGTGGTTGTCTTGGATGATATTTTTCAAGGTGGTGATGTTGCCAAGGACATTATGGAAGTTCGTCGTGGCCAGCGAACCATTTATCGAGGCCTTCAAAGACTATTTGATGCAACCTTAGACAATCCAGGACTCACCGCAACATTAGTACCTCTGGGGGACGGCATTCTCATGCTTCGTAAAAATGTAGCAAATGTTCAATTGCCTGACAGCGAATGATTTTCAGAAAAATTTAAGAAAAAATAGTAAAATAGATAGAGTAACACTTATCTCAAAGGAGTAGACATGAAGAAAAAACTATTGGCAGGTGCCATTACACTATTATCAGTAGCAACTTTAGCAGCTTGTTCAAAAGGTTCAGAAGGGGCAGATCTTATCAGCATGAAAGGTGATGTTATTACAGAACACCAATTTTATGAGCAAGTAAAAAGCAACCCTTCAGCCCAACAAGTCTTGTTAAATATGACCATCCAAAAAGTTTTTGAAAAACAATATGGCTCAGAGCTTGATGATAAAGAGGTTGATGATACTATTGCCGAAGAAGAAAAACAATATGGCGAAAACTACCAACGTGTCTTGTCACAAGCAGGTATGACTCTTGAAACACGTAAAGCTCAAATTCGTACAAGTAAATTAGTTGAGTTGGCAGTTAAGAAGGCAGCAGAAGCTGAATTGACAGATGAGGCTTACAAGAAGGCCTTTGACGAATATACTCCAGATGTAACGGCTCAAATCATCCGTCTTGATAATGAAGATAAGGCCAAAGAAGTTCTCGAAAAAGCCAAGGCAGAAGGTGCTGACTTTGCCCAATTAGCCAAAGATAACTCAACTGATGAGAAAACTAAAGCAAATGGTGGAGAAATCACCTTTGATTCTGCTTCAACAGAAGTACCTGAGCAAGTCAAGAAAGCCGCTTTCGCTTTAGATGTAAATGGCATTTCTGATGTGATTACAGCAACTGGCACACAAGCCTACAGTAGCCAATATTACATTGTAAAACTCATTAAGAAAACAGAAAAATCATCTAACATCGATGACTACAAAGAAAAATTAAAAACTGTTATCTTGACTCAAAAACAAAATGATTCAACATTTGTTCAAAGCATTATCGGAAAAGAATTGCAAGCAGCCAATATCAAGGTTAAGGACCAAGCCTTCCAAAATATCTTTACCCAATATATCGGTGGTGGAGATTCAAGCTCAAGCAGTTCATCAAAAGAATAGTCCAAATCAATGAGTCAGGGAAAAAACTCGACTTCAGGAAAAAATGAAGTAAATCTTCCCACAATAAAACGCATAGTACAAGGTTTTCAATACCTGATATTATGCGTTTTTTGGTTTTAAAGACTTTTTGACTAGCCTCATTTTTTTAACTTAATACTCAGTGAAAAGCAAAGATTAAACTAGGAAGCTAGCTGTAGGCTTCTCATAGAACAGCTTTGAGGTTGCAGATAAGACTTATGAGGTCACCAACATATATAATGTGAAGCTGACGTGGTTTGAATAGATTTTAGAAGAGTATGAGTTGGAAGTTTTAATGGATAATGCAAGATTCCATAGAATGGGTAAGCTAGAGTTCTTATGTGAAGAGTTTGGCCATAAACTTTTACCTCTTCCTCCCTACTCATCTTATACTCAATGAAAANNACGAAGTCAGTAACATATATACGGCAAGGCGACGTTGACGCGGTTTGAATTTGATTGTAGAAGAGTATTAGTATAGAAAAGTGAATCTGAACTAGTACATCACTGCTTCTAAAACATTCTTATAAATTGATTTAAATTCTCAAATCACATTATTCAGTTCTTATTTCATTTTGCTTTACAATCCTGTTGAGAAGACACGTGTTCATATCAAAAAGGTATTGGCAAGTTGCAATACCTTTTTACGAGGCTCTTTTGTCTTATTTTTGTTTCAACTGACTATATCTCCTATGGTTCTAGTTCAGAAGACTAGGCTATAATTATGATTGATAGGAAGTATCATTCCAAGTATCGAGAGTAAATGTTTCAAAATCATGGGTTTCTAGAATGGTTAGGCTGGCATTTGCTAGACCGCCATCTTTACGAAGAAGAGGTTCTTTATATCCTAGAAGAGTACGAAGACTGGCAGTAAGATTAGCACCGTGACCGACAATTAGAATACGCTCAGCTGGACTATCTTTTAATGATTTGATAAATTGGATAGTTCGTTGTGTTGTGCTATAGAGGGATTCAGCTCCGAACATTTGAGTGTCAAATTGAGCAAGATTTGAACGAAAAGCCTGGATTTGTTGCGGGTAAATAGCTTCCAAGGTTGCAATCTTTAAACCTTCTAACTTCCCCAGTTGCCATTCACGGAGATTCGGAACACTTTCTAAAGGACAGGGTGTCTTGAGTTGACTTTGGATAATCTCAGCAGATTTGACCGCTCGAGGTAAATCACTTGCATAAATCTGATCAAAAGGAATTTCCTTGAGATATTGGCCAAGTTGTTTTAGGGTTTCAATGGATTCAGGAAGAAGGGGAGAATCTCCACTAGCACCTTGAAAACGCCCTTCTTGGTTCCAGACGGTACGACCGTGGCGGACAAAGTAGAGTTTCATTACTTGCTGTCCTCCAAAATATCGGCAAAGTCTGCCTTTACAAAGCTAGCCAAGTCTTGTGGCGCGACGATAATGCTGTGACCAACTTCGCCAGCAGAGACAATCATTTGATCCAAGTCTAGAGCAATTTTATCGATAAAAATGGGATAATTGTGTTTCTGACGAATTCCGACAGGATTATTGGCTCCATGAATGTAACCTGTTGTTTTTTCCAAGTCCTTTTGTGGAATCATGCTCACTTTTTTATTGCCAGAAATTTTGGCTAGTTTCTTTTCAGACAAGTGTTGGTTGATAGGGACAATTCCGATAATCGGTCCTGTTTTATCTCCCAAAAGAGCCAAGGTTTTGAAAATCTGATCTTTTTCATAACCTTGAGGAAGTTCTCCTTCCAGGGCATTGATTTGAATCCCTTGATGTGGGATACCTGCTTTAGATAGGATTTGTTCCACCAATGTTTTTTTGATTTTAACTTTTTTTGCCATTATTTATACTTATCCTCCAATTGGCTCATCCAAATACCAAGCCAGATTCCCAGTGCAAAGAAGAAGGCGATGATGACATACCCAACAAGAGAAAGGCCAGTGTATTGGATACTTTCAGCGTTTCCTGCATTTGGAATCAAAATCAAAAGGGTACTTGAAAGGACGATACCGATGATGAAATGATAGACGCGTGAGTGGTAGTTGTTTAAGGCATAATCCATCAATTTTGAAAAAATAATGAGAGTTGCTCCTGCTCCGATTCCAATCGGGAAGAAGGTTCCCAAGAGGTCAAAGGTTTTAAAACCAGTCAACATAGGAGCATAGAGACCCAAAATCAAAAGTAGATTTGATGGACTGAGGCCAGGAACCAATACGCCAAGAGCCAGCAGTGCACCTGCTAGGACCAAATTAAGAAAGTTAGCACTTAAGGTTCCAACGACAAAATTTAAGGCATAGAGTCCTAATCCAGAAATGATAAAGGTTACCCAGAACCAAGCTAAATCAATCTTGTCTCGGTCAGATTCTCGAGTTGATTCTTTGAGGAGGCTAGGAACCGTACCAATGATGGCACCCGCAAAACTCCATAAGACAAAGACCTGATAATTTTCAAGCAGGTATTCAATCGGATAAGAAAATAGGCCAATTCCCAGAAGCATACCGATGGCAACTGGAATAAAGTACAAAACATTTTCTTTAAAGTCTTTAAAAGGATGAGCCAGAAAGCCAATCATCCGTTCATAAATGCCTAAGATTGCTGCTAGAACTCCTCCGGAAATTCCCGGTAAGATAAATCCAAGAGCAATCACAATCCCTTTAATAAGGCGTGCTAACCATGAGAGCATATATTTCCTCCAACTATTTCTATTTCAAAAAATCCTTACTATATTGTATCACAATCAAACACAAAAAGAAAAAGCAAATGCTAAACAAATGCTTTTAAGGTTTTAAAAAGAGTTTTCTAAAGGTTTCTTCTTTGTTTTTTAAGGGAGAGATGACGTTTATATCCAAATTGTGGTCAAAGCCGGCAATTTTTCCTTTAGATGTGTATTGGTGAATATCATAATCTAAATCAGTTTTAGGACTGCTCTCCAAAAATCCTGAGTCTGAGCCGTAGGACGGAATCCAAACAGAGGTAAACTTGCCTGTATCAATACTGTGTTCTTCCATGAAGTAGACCCCAACGTAGATTCCGATGTTTTTAGCACCTAGTGATGCTAGTTTTGCTCGAAAGGCTTCAACACCCTCGTTCATATTGGACATGGTTTTGTCTTCTACGTCTAGCCAATAGTAACTAGGGCTGTAAGGAGAGGCAGCATTGTAGAAAACTTCGGCAGCCTTTTCCATTTCTTGGACACTTTTTCCAGCTACATAAGCGTAGACCCCAACTGGGACATTCCGCTTTTGAAGTTCAGTGATATGACTCTTATAGGCCTTGTCTATTCCATTGATAAAGGAAGCATCATTTTCTTTTGTCGTTTGAGCACCACTGTGAACACGAACAATAGCGCCTGAAATATTTTGTGAGAGGGCATCGTAGTTGATTTCCTCAGGACGCTGCCAGCCAGAGAGGTCAATAATCGGTTTGTCTAAGTGTTTCAAAGCCTGTGCTTCAATCTGTGCTATATTGGATTTTGTTTTAAACGATTGGTTGTCATTAAGTGGGCGATTGATGATTAAAATGAAAATTATAATCCCAAAAAAACTAAATAAAATAAGTGGATGAATTTGTTTTCTCATATCTCATAATTTTACCCTAAAAATGAAAAAAATCAAAAAAATGGGTTAAGGAAAGGACTTTGGAGCATTTTTTCATTCAAGAGCGCGGAATGATTTGAAATATGGTATAATAAAAGGGAATTTCTACAGAAAAGAGAAGATTATGTCAAATTTTGCCATTATTTTAGCAGCGGGTAAAGGGACTCGCATGAAATCTGATTTGCCAAAAGTTTTGCACAAGGTTGCGGGTATTTCCATGCTGGAACATGTTTTCCGTAGTGTGGGAGCTATCCAACCTGAAAAGACAGTAACAGTTGTCGGACACAAGGCGGAATTGGTTGAAGAGGTCTTGGCTGGACAGACAGAATTTGTGACTCAATCTGAACAGTTGGGTACTGGCCATGCAGTTATGATGACAGAGCCTATCTTAGAAGGTTTGTCAGGTCACACCTTAGTCATCGCAGGAGATACTCCTTTAATCACAGGTGAAAGCTTGAAAAACTTGATTGATTTCCACATCAATCATAAAAATGTGGCGACTATCTTGACTGCTGAAACGGAAAATCCTTTTGGCTATGGACGAATTGTACGTAATGACAATGCTGAGGTTCTTCGCATCGTTGAGCAGAAGGATGCTACAGATTTTGAAAAACAAATCAAGGAAATCAACACTGGAACCTATGTTTTTGACAATGAGCGTTTGTTTGAGGCTTTGAAAAATATCAATACCAATAACGCTCAAGGCGAATATTACATTACAGATGTCATTGGCATTTTCCGTGAAGCTGGTGAAAAAGTTGGTGCTTATACTTTGAAAGATTTTGATGAGAGTCTTGGAGTCAACGACCGTGTAGCTCTTGCGACTGCTGAGTCAGTCATGCGTCGTCGCATCAATCATCAACACATGGTCAATGGTGTTAGCTTTGTCAATCCAGAAGCAGCTTATATCGATATTGATGTTGAGATTGCGCCTGAAGTTCAAATCGAAGCCAATGTTACCTTGAAAGGGCAAACGAAAATTGGTGCTGAGACTGTTTTGACAAACGGTACTTATGTAGTGGACAGCACTATTGGAGCAGGAGCTGTTATTACCAACTCTATGATTGAAGAAAGCAGTGTTGCAGACGGTGTAACTGTTGGGCCTTATGCCCACATTCGTCCAGGTTCAAGTCTGGGTGCCCAAGTCCATATTGGAAACTTTGTTGAGGTGAAAGGTTCTTCTATCGGCGAGAATACTAAGGCTGGTCATTTGACTTATATCGGAAACTGTGAAGTGGGTAGCAAGGTTAATTTTGGTGCAGGAACCATTACAGTCAACTATGACGGTAAAAACAAATACAAGACAGTCATCGGTAACAATGTCTTTGTTGGTTCAAATTCAACCATTATTGCGCCAGTTGAGTTAGGTGACAATTCCCTCGTTGGTGCTGGTTCAACTATTACCAAAGACGTGCCAGCAGATGCGATTGCTATTGGTCGTGGTCGTCAGGTCAACAAAGACGAATACGCAACACGTCTTCCTCACCATCCTAAAAATCAGTAGGAGCCTATCATGGAATTTGAAGAAAAAACACTTAGCAGAAAAGAAATCTATCAAGGACCAATATTTAAACTGGTCCAAGATCAGGTTGAATTACCAGAAGGTAAAGGAACTGCCCAACGGGATTTGATTTTCCACAATGGAGCTGTCTGTGTTTTAGCAGTAACGGATGAACAAAAACTCATCTTGGTCAAGCAGTACCGCAAAGCCATCGAGGCTGTCTCTTACGAAATTCCAGCCGGAAAATTGGAAGTAGGAGAAAATGCAGCCCCTGTAGCAGCAGCTCTGCGTGAATTAGAGGAAGAAACAGCCTATACAGGGAAATTAGAACTCTTGTACGATTTTTACTCAGCCATTGGCTTTTGTAATGAAAAGTTAAAACTATACCTAGCTAGCGATTTGACAAAGGTGGAAAATCCGCGCTCGCAGGACGAGGACGAGACCTTAGAAGTTCTTGAAGTGAGCCTAGAAGAAGCTAAGGAATTGATCCAATCAGGTCATATCTGTGATGCCAAGACAATTATGGCTGTTCAATATTGGGAATTGCACAAAAAATAGAGGAGGTCAGTATGGGTAAACCTTTATTAACGGATGAAATGATTGAAAGAGCTAATAGAGGCGAAAAAATTTCAGGTCCTCCTTTGCTAGATGATAATGAGGAGACTAAGATTTTACCAACCTCTTCTTCCCGTTTTGGTTATGCCAATCCTAAGGATCATGGATTTAGCCAGGAAACCTTGAAGATTCAGGTCGAACAATCTATTCATAAAAGCCGTCGCATTGAAAATACCAAGAGAAATGTCTTCAATTCTAAGTTGAATAAGATTTTATTTGCAGTCATCTTTCTCTTGATTTTGCTTGTCTTAGCAATGAAACTTTTGTAATGGAAAAGGAATTGAAATGAAAATAGGAATTATTGCGGCTATGCCAGAAGAACTGGCTTATTTGGTCCAGCATTTAGACAATGCCCAAGAGCAAGTTGTTTTAGGCAATACCTATCATACAGGAACCATTGCCTCTCATGAAGTCGTTCTTGTAGAAAGTGGAATTGGTAAGGTCATGTCTGCTATGAGTGTGGCGATTTTGGCTGATCATTTCCAGGTGGATGCTCTTATCAATACAGGTTCAGCTGGGGCAGTAGCAGAAGGTATTGCTGTTGGGGATGTCGTGATTGCTGACAAGTTAGCCTATCATGATGTGGATGTCACAGCTTTTGGCTATGCTTATGGACAAATGGCGCAACAACCGCTTTATTTCGAATCAGATAAAACCTTTGTTACCAAAATCCAAGAGAGTTTATCTCAATTGGATCAAAACGGGCATCTTGGTTTGATTGCTACAGGAGATAGTTTTGTTGCAGGAAATAACAAGATAGAAGCGATTAAGTCCCATTTCCCAGAAGTTCTAGCTGTTGAGATGGAGGGGGCAGCGATTGCTCAGGCAGCGCATGCTCTTAATCTTCCAGTCTTAGTCATCCGAGCTATGAGTGACAATGCCAACCATGAAGCAAACATCTCTTTTGATGAGTTTATTATTGAAGCTGGACGTCGCTCTGCTCAAGTCTTGTTAGCCTTTTTGAAGGCTTTAGATTAAGCGGAAATTTGACAGTTTTTCTAGCTTATGATAAGATTTAAGTAAAGAAAAGCTAGAAAACGTTTCAGAGGATATTATGAGTATTGAAATGACCGTCAGTGAGATTGCAGAGGTCTTAGGATTATCTCGCCAAGCAATCAATAACCGTGTCAAAGAATTACCAGAAGAAGACACAGATAAAAACGACAAAGGGGTAACAGTCGTTACCAGAAGTGGCTTGATTAAGCTAGAAGAAATCTATAAAAAAACGATTTTTGAAGATGAGCCTGTCAGTGAAGATGTCAAGCAACGTGAACTGATGGAGATTCTGGTTGATGAGAAGAATGCAGAAATTCTTCGTCTCTATGAACAATTAAAAGCCAAGGATCGTCAGTTATCAGAAAAAGACGAGCAGATGCGTATCAAAGACCGTCAGATTGCTGAGAAAGACAAACAACTGGATCAGCAGCAACAATTGACCCTTCAAGCCATGAAGGATCAAGAAAATCTTAAGCTAGAGCTGGACCAAGCAAAAGAAGAAGTCCAATCCACTAAGAAAGGCTTTTTTGCTCGTTTATTTAGAGGATAATCAAGGAGCTGTTTAGGTTAAATGCTAACCTGATGGCTTCTTTTATTTCTGAATAGTATAGTTGCTCAAGTAATACTCAATGAAAATCAAAGAGCAAACTAGGAAGCGAGCCGCAGGCTGCTCAAAGCACTGCTTTNNACATGTTTTTGAGGTTGCGGATAAAACTGACGAAGTCAGTAACTATATCTACGGTAAGGCGACGCTGAGTGGTTTGAAGAGATTTTCGAAGAGTATAAAATAACAGTATAGGAGAGGTAGAAAATGGAACGATTAGAAGATTACATTGCTTTCGATTTAGAATTTAATCAACACGAAGGACAAACACACTTGATTCAAGTATCGGCAGTGCGTTTTAGAGATGGTCAGGAAATCGATGCCTATGATTCCTATGTCCATACCAGTGTACCTCTAAAGAGTTTTATCAATGGTTTGACAGGGATTACAGCTGAGACCTTAAAAGATGCTCCCCCAGTGGAGGAAGTTATCAAAGAATTTCAAGAGTTTGTGGGTTCTTTGCCGATGGTTGGATACAATGCTGCTAAAAGTGATTTGCCTATTCTAGCAGAGCATGATTTAGATTATAGCCAGCAGTATAAGGTGGATTTGTATGATGAAGCTTTTGAACGCCGTAGTTCGGATTTACATGGTATTGCCAATCTCAAGTTGCAAACTGTTGCCTCATTTCTTGGATTTCAAGGTCAGTCCCATAATAGCTTGGAGGATGCTCGGATGACGGCGCGTGTGTATGAGTCTTTCCTAGAATCAGATCAAGCTAGAGAATTGTTAGAGACGGAAAGTAGCTTATCAAACAATCCTTTTGGTGGCTTGGACTTGTCTCAATTATTTGACTAGGAGTGCCTATGAAACCTGAAAAACCTAAAAAATTGGGTTTTAAACAGATTTATCTCAATCTTGATAAAATCCTCTTTCTCTTTTTCTTGATTTTTATGATAGTGGAGTATTTGTGGGTTCCATTCAATTCATGGTTGGCTAGCTTCTTATTAGATCAGACAGGTTATCTTTTTATTTCCTATAACAATGTCTTAGCCATCCTCACTCATTCTCCATTGATTAGTCTAGCTTTTTTGGCCTTGATTATCATTAACCTGCTGGTCGCTTATTTTCAAATAGGACTTCTCTTTATCGGAGCTCGCCATCTCCTCTATCATGAAAAGCGAAGGCTAATTGAGTATATCCGCAAGGTTTTCCATGAAAGTTTTGGATTTATGAAAAAGCTAACTTGCGCTAAAGCTTTGTTTATCTTTTTCTATATAGCTATGCTTTTTCCTTTTATACGGAAAATGCTGAAGATTTATTATCTCAATAAAATCGTCATTCCAGAGTTTATCCAAGATTATTTAGAAGATAAATATTGGATGTGGTGGCTGAGCATCCTACTTCTATCTCTTATCTTTCTCTATGTCTCTGTCAGATTGATGTTTGCCCTTCCGAAGATTGTATATGATCAGCTGACTGTTCGAGAAGCAGTGATGTTTAGCTTGGAGAAAACCAAGAAAAGAGTTGCTTTTTATGCTTGGAATTTATTTTATATCTTGCTCAAGGCAAATTTATTATTTTATCTTCCTTTGATTCCTTTGTTATTGGTTCAAACTTTGGTAGATGACATCACTCAGAGAGAGTCTCTGATTCTTGGTATTTTGAATTTTGTTGTGATTAAAAATCTTTATTATATGGCTCTGACTTACTTTTTGGTTAAATTTGTTTCATTTTTGACAGGAAAGGAGCTGGATATGCTTCCTCGGAGAGAAAAAGATCACATCATGCGATGGGGAGTCATGACTTGTGCCAGTCTTTTCTTTGCCTTAGAAGGTTATATTTATCTGGAGGTTCCCATGGTTCATCTACCTCAGCTTATTTCTCACCGAGGGGTTTCCAATGCAAATGGGATTCAAAATACAGTAGAATCCTTAGAAACTACAGCACAACTCAAACCAGACTTGGTGGAGACGGACGTGCAGGAAACAAAAGATGGGCAGTTTGTCATGATGCATGATGCTAACTTGAAAAATCTAGCAGGTATCAATAAAAGTCCTCAAGACTTAAACTTGGAGGAGCTTAAAGGGATTGATATTTTTGAAAATGGCTACCAGACTAAAATTTCAAGCTTTGAAGACTATCTCAGTCGAGCCAACGAACTTGGTCAAAAATTACTAATTGAAATTAAAACCAGTAAAAAAGATAGTCCAGACATGATGGACCGCTTTTTAGCCCGTTATGCTGCAAAGCTCAAGATTTATGGACATCAAATCCAGTCTTTAGACTACCATGTTGTTGAAAAAGTAAGACAGTATGATGCCGAACTGCCAGTTTATTTTATCATGCCCTACAATTCTGTCTTTCCTAAAACAAGGGCGACAGGATATACTATGGAGTACTCAACCTTGGATGAATATTTTGTAAGCAAACTATGGACAACGGACCAGAAACTTTATGTCTGGACTGTCAATGATTCAGAAGCTATTAGCAAATCTCTTCACTTAGGAGTAGATGGAGTGATTACAGATGATTTGGAAAAAGTTCAGTGGGAAATAGAAGTAGCCCAAGAAGATCCAGAATATACGGATTTGCTCTTGAAAAAAGCTCTGGAATTCTTTGAATTTTAGTAATAAAAAAGAGGAACAACTATTCCTCTCATGATAGGTAAGTATTCTTGTGAATGCTTGCTTTTTTGTGGTTGCAATTCGTTTACGATAAATGTATGTCTTGTTTTTATTTCAATCAACTTTATAGTAATTTGAGATTGGAATAGTACATTACAACTTCTAAAATGGTACTAAAAATTGGGAAAATTCCTTTATTCTCTATATCCATTAGAAAGAATTGATTAAAAATTAGGAGACTTTTAATTTCTTTTCCGAATAAATAGATAGAAGCATCAAATCTAGTAAATTAGATTAAAAAATGTGCTATAATGAGAGGAGAAGAAATATGACTGTACGTCATCCGGGCATCAGCCCAACTAATGACTTGGTTGCTAAGAAAATTTTCAGCAATCCAGAAATCACTTGTCAATTTATCCGCGATATGCTGGACTTGCCAGCAAAAAATGTGACGATTTTAGAGGGGAGCAACATTCATGTCTTGCCTCCCATGCCCTACTCGGCCCAGGACTTCTATACAAGTATAGATGTTTTAGCTGAACTAGATAATGGAACCCAAGTTATCATTGAGATTCAAGTCCATCATCAGAATTTTTTCATCAATCGCCTGTGGGCTTATCTGTGTAGTCAGGTCAATCAAAATCTTGAAAAAATTCGCCAACGAGAAGGTGATACACACCAGAGTTACAAACATATCGCACCAGTATATGCCATCGCAATCGTGGACAGCAATTACTTTTCAGATGACTTAGCTTTTCATAGCTTTAGTATGCGAGAAGATACGACAGGTGATGTTTTAACCATTACCAACAATGGTCAGGAAAACCATCTAGTCAAGATGGCATTCTTGGAATTAAAAAAATACAGAGAAACCAGCAAAGACGAGGTTCGCAAGCCATGGTTGGAGTTTTTCGGGAACAAACCCTTTACCCAGCAACCTGAGCGTGCCATCAGCCAAGCAGACCAACTGCTAGACTACAAGAGCTGGTCCGAGGAGGACAGGAAGATGTTTAGTCAACTACGTATGCGTGAAGAACAAGCCTTGTTGGCACAGGACTATGCCTTGGAACAAGCTGAGGAAAAAGGCTTAGAACGTGGTCGTGCAGAGGGTCGTGAACAAGGACGAGAAGAAGGCATTGAAGAGGGATTAAAAGTAGGTTTAGTAAATCTAGTACGCCAAGGTCTCCTGACTTCTGAGGTTGCCAGTGAGCAATTAGGCATGACCGTCGCTGAGTTTGAAGCGTTGTTGGCAAGACATGAGTGAGAAATCTGTAAATATTATACGATATGAAAACAATTAAAAAGAATAGCTAAATTTCTTGATGGAAAAGAGATTAGCTATCTTTTTTGTTAGGAAAGTTTGAACTTTTCAATTTCTTTTCCGAATAAATAGATAGAAGCATCAAATCTAGTAAATTAGATTAAAAAATGTGCTATAATGAAAGGAGAGAAAGAATGATTCTCAGACATCCGGGCATTAGCCCGACCAATGACTTGGTTGCTAAGAAAATCTTTAGCAATCCAGAAATCACTTGTCAATTTATTCGCGATATGCTGGACTTGCCAGCTAAAAATGTAACCATTTTGGAGGGGAGCAACATTCACGTCTTGCCTTCCCTGCCGTACTCAGCGCAGGATTTTTATACCAGTATAGACGTCTTGGCAGAGTTGGACAATGGCACTCAAGTTATCATTGAGATTCAGGTGCATCATCAGAATTTTTTCATCAATCGCCTGTGGGCTTATCTGTGTAGTCAGGTCAATCAAAATCTCGAAAAAATTCGTCAGCGAGAAGGTGATACCCACCAGAGCTATAAACACATCGCACCAGTTTATGCTATCGCAATTGTAGATAGCAACTACTTCTCAGATGACTTGGCTTTTCATAGTTTTAGTATGCGCGAGGACATGACAGGTGAGGTTTTAACCATCACCAATAATGGACAGGAACATCATCTAGTCAAGATGGCGTTCTTGGAATTAAGAAAATACAGAGAAACCAGCAAAGACGAGGTTCGCAAACCGTGGTTGGAGTTTTTCGGGAACAAACCCTTTACCCAACAACCTGAGCGAGCTATCAGTCAGGCGGACCAACTGCTAGACTACAAGAGCTGGTCCGAGGAGGACAGGAAGATGTTTAGTCAACTACGTATGCGAGAAGAACAAGCATTATTAGCACAGGACTATGCCTTGGAACAAGCAGAGGAAAAAGGTTTAGAGCGTGGTCTTGAACGCGGTCGTGCAGAGGGGATTGAACAAGGTTTAGAGCGTGGTCTTGAACGTGGTCGAGCTGAGGGTCTTGAACAGGGACTGGAGCGTGGGAAAGTCGAAGGAAGTTTGTCCATGCTACTAAATCTAGTCCGTCAAGGTATTCTAACTTCTGAGGTTGCCAGTCAGCAACTGGGCATGACTGTCTCTGAGTTTGAGACATTGTTGTAAAATCAGCACTAACATTCAGGAAAATCATCTGGTCAAGATAGGGTTCTTGGAACTAAAAGACAGGCAAGCGTTTTTGCTTTAGTCTCTTTATCCTTTATCTCTCCTTTGGCTTCTATGGTATTTGTAGGAATTTTGGAGAGACTTTGGGTATGATTTTGCTGTCGGCCTTTCTCTTTGCTTCTTTCCTATATTTATCTGGGCTTTTACGAGTCTGGCTATGGCTGATTTTTGTCATGGTTAGTCTACCTCTGCTACTCGACACAGCTGGGAGAGCCTACATCAAGTGATTTGGGATAGGAGTTATATCAAATAATATCTCAGGTTTTCTGATTTTTCGGAGAGCCTGTTTTTTTATTTGCTGAGTCTAGGATAGGTCTTTCTGGCGATAGATAGCAAGACGAACAGTTCCGTTCGAATGTCATATAAATTTAAAATTTCTGAAAATAATGAAAAATATACTAAATTTCCAAATAAGGAGCCTCTAAATCCTTTAAAATAAGCAGCATGCATATATATATATATATATATATATAATTATCGATTTTCTAAAACAAAGTGAGGTTGAAGGAAGGGAACTAAGTTGATATAATTAAGTGTTAGTAAATAATGGGCTTTTTGTCATTTGTTTAAGATGAAAAAGGTCATGTTTTCCTGTTTTTATTGCGAGTTGATGCCTGCATGAACATGGCTAGAGGAGCAAAGACAGGGTAGAAAGAAAGGAAAAACTATGAAACAGTTTAAAATGAATGAGCGCCAACGCTTTTCTATACGCAAGTTTTCAATCGGAGCAGCCTCAGTCTTGCTAGGGTCTGTCTTTTTTGTGGCTAATCCAGCGACAGAAGTGCAGGCGGCAGAAACGAGTACAGAAGTGATCGCTCAGGATGGAAATGGCAACACTGGGAATCCATCTGTCTTACCGCCATCAGATACAAGCAATCAAAATCTTAACGTAGAACAAGAAGGAGCTAAACCAAACACTCAAGCGACAGAGAGAAAAGAGCAAGACAGCCAAGCTAAAGTTGAGAAAACGAGTACTGAAGGCAACTCTAAATTAGAATTAAATAAAGAGATAGCAGAAAAACAAGATCAACCAAAAACAGATATTGAACTTAGTAGACAACTAAATACTCAGAACTTAGAATCGCTATTAACTGAAATTGATGCCATAAAAACAGAAAACTACACAGAAGAATCAGTAGCAGCCTTAAAAGCAAAAACCGAAGAAGCGAGACAAGTCCTTGCAACGGCGCAAAATCAAACAGAAGTAGATGCAGCCTTTAGAACATTAGTAAGTTATAAAAACACTGGCTTAAAACGTGTTAAGAAGGATGTAGAACCTAAGGCTCCTAAACTTGATACAACAAATGGTAAAGCAACGGTCGGTCTAAAGGCAGAAAATACTGAACCAAACGGTATCAACATCGCAGGGCATAACCATAGCTTAGCTGGAACTACACTGCCTGAAGGTAGTGGGTTGAGGACGACGCCGGAAGGGTCTAGTTTGAAAGTAGGAGCTGCAAAAGGGAGAAGTGATAATCCTATATTTTCGAATGAAACAATTATCCCTACAGATGGTCACCCTATAGGAAACAATATTCGTTTATTAGCGGAATCATCAAGTGGTAAAGGAATAAGAAGTATTACAGTAAAAGCTTATGATCCACAAGCGAATAGTGGACAAGGTGGATTCACAGAAGCTGCTGTTAAAAATAAGTTAGGTTTGACAACTTCGGGATTAAAAGGAAGTGGAAGTAAAAGATGGGTAGATTTAACTGGAGATATACCAAGTAATAGATTCGGAATAAATAATATCGTTGTCGAAGCTGAAGATTCGTCAGGACATAAAGAAACAACTACAGTTAGAGTTACCAGACCTTTACCTCAAGCTAGCTTTATAACAAAAACAGAAGAATTGAATGGAGCAGCAAATAAAACAGGCAACGAACGTCCAATTGTTAGCGGTAAAATACCTTTTCCGATTGAAACTAATAATATTCCGAATGATGCAGATTTAAAGGCTTATTTAGTGACTGGTGGGAGAGTTGATAACGATCGTTACATTCCTGGAGCATCAGACTATACTACTATAGCTGTTACACGAGTAAAAGCTGATGGAACATTTACATTTGATCCAAGTACATATAATAAAAATACTATAGGGACAAACGAACTTAGACTTGTTGTAAAATATGCAAGAAAAGGAACAAATGACACTTATTATGAAGGGCTAGAATCGTTATTTTCAGCTGATAGCCGTCGAGCGACAGAGCCGGAGGTGAATAAGCAAGCTCTTCAAGATTTAGTAAATGGTGCAGAAGCAAAACGCAAGACGCATGACTACTACAATGCAGAGCCAGGTAAGAAAACAGCGTATGATGACGCGATTACTAAAGCAGACGCAGTGTTGAAAAAAGCGGGTGTCACTCAAGCTGAAATTAACGCAGAAAAAACCAAAGTCGAAACAGCTCTCCAAGGTTTACAAGGAGCAGAGACTAATAAATCTGAACTTCAAACGCTAGTAGATGAAGCAACCAACACGGTTCTAAGTTACAAGTATCACAATGCTGACAAAGATAAGAAAGATACTTTCGATAAAGCGATAGAAAAAGCTAAGGCTGTTTTAGCTGATTTATATGCTTCTCAAAAAGCAGTTGATGACGTTAGGGATAATCTAAAACTAGCTAAGGAGTCTTTAAATGGAATTTACATACCACCGTATACTCCGCAAGCAGATCAACCTCAACCTTCTACCCCTACTAAGCCAGACCAAGGAGGCACAGAGACTCCAACAAGTCCATCTGAGCCAGCTCCACAACCGTCTCAACCAGCTGCTCCGGGTCAACCTGCAAGTTCTGCTCCAGCTCCAAGTTCAGCTCCGACTCAAGCACCTAGAGTGGCAGCAAGTCCTTCAGCTAGCTCAACGAGCACGCAAGCTCCAGCTCAAGAGCAAGTTGACAAGTCTGAACTTCGTGCCTTGACTCAAGAGTTAGACCAACGCTTGAAAGCTTTGGTAACAGTATCTGATCCGAAAATCGATGCAGCCAAGGCGGTCCTCCTAGATGCTCAAAAAGCTCTGGAAGATAGTGCCTTGACAGAGCAAGGTCTACGTACTGCAGTAGAGTCTGTGAAGGCTGCCTTGGACTCTCTCAAAGATGTGAAAGCAAATGCTAGCGACAGCAAGCCTGCACAGGACAAGAAGGATACTAAGCAAGGAACGGAAGATAGTAAGGATTCAGATAAGATGACTGAAACAAACTCAGTTCCAGCAGGAGTGATTGTAGTCGGTCTACTCGCCCTTCTAGGCGTGATTGCCTTCTGGTTGGTTCGCCGTAAGAAAGAGTCAGAAATCCAGCAATTAAGCACGGAATTGACAAGAGTTCTTGGACAGCTAGATGCAGAAAAAGCGGATAAAAAAGTCCTTGCCAAAGCCCAAAACCTTCTCCAAGAAACCCTTGATTTCGTGAAAGAGGAAAATGGCTCAGCAGAGACAGAAGCTAAACTAGTAGAGGAGCTTAAAGCAATCCTTGCCAAACTCAAGTAAAACATGATTTATGAAATGTCAGACCTAAAAGACATTTCCGTTCACAAAAGCAGCGACGAGTAACCTTGTCGTTGCTTTTTGGCTATTTTGGGGATAAGATCCGCCTTGACTAGCGAAAGAAAAGATTAGTCCAATAGTGCCCGATACGATTTTGCGTAGCAGAAAGCTTACAAATAAAATTGAATATAGTAAAATAGGATTAGAAATCTTAAGAAAGTTGGTCCTTTATTGGAAACGATAGTATTTTCAATCTCCGTTTTTTTAGCAGGGATTTTGTCCTTCTTTTCCCCTTGCATTTTTCCTCTGTTACCTGTTTATGCTGGGATTTTATTGGATGATCAGGAAAGCGCAAAAAGTTTTTCTTTGTTTGGGAGAAAGGTTCTCTGGTCAGGTTTGATTCGAACACTTTGCTTTATCGCAGGTATCTCTCTCATTTTCTTTATTCTAGGCTTTGGTGCAGGTTACTTTGGTAATATTCTCTATGCAAATTGGTTTCGATATGTTATGGGAACAATTATTATCATTTTGGGACTTCACCAGATGGAAATTTTTCATTTTAAGAAATTAGAGGTTCAAAAAAGCTTTACTTTTAAGAAATCAGAAGCCAATCGTTATTGGTCAGCCTTTTTACTCGGTATTACCTTTAGCTTTGGTTGGACGCCTTGTATCGGTCCAGTTTTAAGTTCTGTTTTAGCACTTGCGGCTTCTGGAGGAAATGGCGCTTGGCAAGGAGCTATCTATACTCTCATTTACACTCTGGGCATGGCCCTTCCTTTCTTGGTTTTGGCTCTAGCTTCTGGTGTAGTCATGCCTTATTTTAGTAAAATCAAGCGTCATATGATGCTACTAAAGAAAATTGGTGGTTTCCTCATTATTTTAATGGGAATTTTGTTAATACTAGGACAAGTAAATGTTCTAGCTGGAATTTTTGAATAAAGGAGAAAAAGATGAAAAAAGTAATGTTTGCTGGCTTAAGTCTCTTGTCATTAGTTGTATTGATGGCCTGTGCTGAGGAAGAGACTAAAAAAACTCAAGCTCCACAACAGCCAAAACAAGAAACGACTGTACAACAAATAGCAGTTGGAAAAGAGGCTCCAGACTTTACCTTACAATCCATGGATGGTAAAGAAGTTAAGTTATCTGATTTTAAGGGTAAAAAGGTTTACTTGAAGTTTTGGGCTTCATGGTGTGGTCCATGTAAGAAAAGTATGCCTGAGTTGATGGAATTAGCTGCAAAACCAGATCGTGATTTTGAAATTCTTAGTGTCATTGCACCAGGAATTCAAGGTGAAAAAACTGTTGAGCAATTCCCACAATGGTTCCAAGATCAAGGCTATAAGGATATTCCCGTTCTTTATGATACTAAAGCAACCACCTTCCAAGCTTATCAAATTAGAAGCATTCCTACAGAATATCTGATTGATAGTCAAGGGAAGATTGGAAAGATTCAATTTGGTGCTATCAGCAATGCGGATGCAGAAGTAGCCTTTAAAGAAATGAACTAGAATCGATAAAATCTGATTACAAGATGTAGTCAGATTTTTTTAGGAAAATGTTTTATAAATATTCACAAATCTCCTATATTTATGGTAAAATAGAATCATCATTTGATTTTGGAGAAAAAGATGAATATATTTAGAACAAAGAATGTAAGTTTGGATAAAACGGAGATGCACAGGCATTTGAAGTTATGGGATTTGATTTTGCTGGGTATCGGAGCCATGGTAGGGACAGGTGTCTTTACAATTACAGGTACTGCAGCTGCTACGCTTGCTGGTCCAGCCCTAGTGATTTCAATCGTCATTTCTGCCTTGTGCGTGGGATTATCAGCCCTCTTTTTTGCAGAATTTGCTTCACGAGTACCTGCTACAGGTGGTGCCTACAGTTATCTCTATGCTATTTTAGGAGAATTTCCAGCTTGGTTGGCTGGCTGGTTAACCATGATGGAATTCATGACAGCTATATCTGGTGTGGCTTCGGGTTGGGCAGCTTATTTTAAAGGCTTGCTTTCTCAATACGGGATAGCTCTTCCTCAGGCATTAAATGGTACCTTTAATCCTCAAGCAGGAACGTTTGTTGATTTATTGCCTATTCTTGTCTTGGTATTGGTGACCTCGCTTGTTTTACTCAATGCTAAAGCAGCCTTACGCTTTAATTCTATTCTAGTTATTTTGAAATTCTCGGCTTTAGCTCTCTTTGTTTTAGTAGGAATTTGGCATATCAAACTTGATAATTGGAGTAATTTTGCTCCTTATGGTTTTGGACAAATCTATGGTGCTAGTACTGGTATTATGGCTGGTGCCTCCTTAATGTTCTTCGGTTTTTTGGGATTTGAATCCATCTCTATGGCTGTAGATGAGGTCAAGACTCCTCAAAAAAATATTCCTAGAGGGATTGTCTTATCGCTTTCTATCGTAACCATTCTTTATGCCTTGGTGACGCTTGTCTTGACTGGTGTGGTTCACTATAGTCATCTAAATGTCGATGATGCCGTTGCCTTTGCCCTTCGTAGTGTTGGGATTAGTTGGGCAGCCAACTATGTGTCATTAGTGGCTATCTTGACCTTGATTACAGTTTGTATTTCGATGACCTATGCCCTATCGCGTATGATTTACAGTTTAGCGCGTGACGGCTTAATGCCTGCTGCCTTTAAAGAACTGACCAAAACAAGCAAGGTACCCAAAAATGCGACTATCTTGACAGGTCTAGCTTCAGCAGTAGCAGCAGGAATGTTCCCACTAGCTAGTATTGCAGCCTTCTTAAATATTTGTACCTTGGCCTACTTGATTATGCTGGCTTACGGTCTGATTCGCTTACGGAAAGAAAAAGGAATGCCAAAAGCTGGGGAATTTAAAACTCCCTTGGTACCCCTGTTACCGATTTTATCAATCATCATTTGTTTATCCTTTATGTTACAGTATAATATGGAAACCTGGATTGCTTTCTTGATTGCCTTGTTGATAGGAAGTATTATTTACTTCACTTATGGTTATAAGCATTCTACCATAGAAGAATAATACTCTTCGAAAATCTCTTCAAACTACGTCAGCTTCGCCTTGCCGTATGTATGGTTACTGACTTCGTCAGTTTCATCTACAACCTCAAAAACNNCTATCTGCAACCTCAAAGTCGTGCTTTGAGCAGCCTGCGGCTAGCTTCCTAATTTGCTCTTTGATTTTCATTGAGTATATAAAGTGAAAATCTGTTGAGTTGTTGAAACTCAGCAGATTTTTATATGTGAAAGAAATTTCAATTTTTTTCTAAAAATATCTTGACAGATTAAATTTTTAGGAGTAGAATGTTTACTAGTTAATTAAACGGTTAAGGAGTTGTTCATGAAGAAACAAAATTTATTTTTAGTCTTGTTAAGTGTTTTTCTTTTATTGCTAGGAGCCTGTAGTCAAAAGGAAAGCCAGACAGGAAAGGGGATGAAAATTGTGACCAGTTTTTATCCTATCTACGCTATGGTTAAGGAAGTATCTGGTGACTTGAATGATGTTCGGATGATTCAGTCAAGTAGTGGGATTCACTCCTTTGAACCTTCAGCGAATGACATCGCAGCCATCTATGACGCGGATGTCTTTGTTTACCATTCGCATACGCTAGAATCTTGGGCAGGAAGTTTAGATCCCAATCTAAAAAAATCTAAAGTGAAGGTTTTAGAGGCTTCTGAGGGAATGACCTTGGAACGTGTCCCTGGACTAGAGGAAGTGGAAGCAGGGGATGGAGTTGATGAAAAAACGCTCTATGACCCTCACACTTGGCTAGATCCTGAAAAAGCTGGCGAAGAAGCTCAGATTATCGCTGATAAACTTTCAGAGGTGGATAGTGAGCATAAAGAAACTTACCAGAAAAATGCGCAAGCTTTTATCAAAAAAGCTCAAGAATTGACTAAGAAATTCCAGCCTAAATTTGAAAAAGCGACTCAGAAAACATTTGTAACACAACATACGGCCTTTTCTTATCTAGCGAAGAGATTTGGGCTTAATCAACTTGGTATTGCAGGCATCTCTCCTGAACAAGAACCAAGTCCAAGACAACTAACAGAAATTCAGGAATTTGTTAAAACCTATAAGGTTAAAACAATTTTTACGGAAAGTAATGCTTCTTCAAAAGTAGCTGAAACTCTTGTCAAATCAACAGGTGTGAGTCTTAAAACTCTAAATCCTTTAGAGGCAGACCCACAAAATGACAAGACTTATTTAGAAAATCTGGAAGAAAATATGAGTGTTCTAGCAGAAGAATTGAAATGAGGAAAGAATGAAAATCAATAAAAAATATGTAGCAGGTTCAGTGGCAGTCCTTGCCCTAAGTGTTTGTTCCTATGAACTTGGTCGTTACCAAGCTGGTCAGGCTAAGAAAGAGTCTAATCGAGTTGCTTATATAGACGGTGATCAGGCTGGTCAAAAGGCAGAAAATTTGACACCAGATGAAGTCAGTAAGAGAGAGGGAATCAACGCCGAACAAATTGTTATCAAGATTACGGATCAAGGTTATGTGACCTCTCATGGAGACCATTATCATTACTATAATGGCAAGGTTCCTTATGACGCTATCATCAGTGAAGAACTGCTGATGAAAGATCCGAATTATCAGTTGAAGGATTCAGACATTGTCAATGAAATCAAGGGTGGTTATGTTATTAAGGTAAACGGTAAATACTATGTTTACCTTAAAGATGCGGCTCATGCGGACAATATTCGGACAAAAGAAGAGATTAAACGTCAGAAGCAGGAACACAGTCATAATCATAATTCAAGTACAGATAATGCTGTTGCTGCAGCCAGAGCCCAAGGACGCTATACAACGGATGATGGTTATATCTTTAATGCCTCTGATATTATAGAAGATACGGGTGATGCCTATATCGTTCCTCATGGCAATCACTTCCACTATATTCCGAAGAGTGATTTGTCTGCCAGTGAATTAGCTGCTGCCCAAGCCTTCCTATCTGGAAAAGGCGGTCAATTAAGTACGGTTGAATATCGTTCTAGCAGGGGAGAAACAAGATCTAGTGTGAGAACGAGTCAATATGGAACTCCTCAAAATCCTGCAACAGATTCTGAAAGTCAAAGTGAGGATTTAGCTAGTCTCCTTCAAGAATTGTACGCTTTGCCACTTAGCCAACGTCATGTGGAGTCTGATGGATTAGTATTTGACCCAGCACAGATTACAAAACGTACTGCAAATGGGGTCGCAGTTCCTCACGGGGATCATTTCCATTTCATCCCTTATTCGCAAATGTCTGCCTTGGAAGAAAAATTGGCTCGAAATCTACCAATTGGAGCTCAGCCAGTTCAAAAGCATTCTGATAATACGAAACCAAGCAGTACAGATAAACTAAGTTCAACACCAAGTTCAATCATTAAACCAAACTTTAATCTCAATACGCAAGCATCGAATCGAGGAACTGGAGGCGCCTATACAACGGATGATGGATATGTATTTAGTCCGACAGATGTGATTGAAGATACAGGAGACGCTTTTATTGTACCGCATGGCAATCATTTCCACTATATACCAAAAGGCGCTTTGTCTGCAGGGGAATTGGCTGCAGCCCAAGCCTATTGGAATGGGAAGCAGGGGTCTCGTCCTTCTTCAAGTTTTAGTCATAATGCAAATCCAGCTCAACCAAGCTTGTCAGAGAACCACAATCTAACTGTCACTCCAACTTATCATCAGAATCAAGGGGAAGATATTTCAAGCCTTTTACGTGAATTGTATGCCAAACCTTTGTCAGAACGACATGTGGAATCGGATGGCTTGGTATTCGACCCAGCACAAATAACAGATCGTACAGCAAATGGTGTTGCTGTGCCTCACGGAAATCATTATCACTTTATCCCTTATTCACAAATGTCTGATTTAGAGCAGAAGATTGCAAGAATGATTCTGTTAAAAGGGCAAAATGGTGCAGTCGTGCCAGGAATGCATTATTTGAAACCAGCACCAAAACCGCAAGCTCAACCGTCAACTGAGAAAAAACAAACTAATTTTGCAGTAGAACAGGTTGTTAGAAAAGTTGGAAAAGGCTATGTTGTGGAAATTGCTGGTGTCAGTCACTATGTTTTTGCTAAAGACTTGGCTAAGGATAAGATTGATGCTATTGAAAATCTCTTGTCTAAGAAAACTCAAGAGACACATGCTCTAGTTGCGAAGAAAGAAAACGTCTCTTCTCGTGACAAAGAATTTTATGATAAAGCTTATAATCTGTTAACCCAGGCTCATAAAGCCTTGTCTGAAAATAAGGGGCGTGCTGTTGATTTCCAAGCCTTAGACAAATTAGCAGAACGCTTGAATAATGAATCTTCTAATAATAAAGTAAAATTGGTAGATGATTTATTGGCATTTCTAGCACCAATTACCCACCCAGAACGCCTTGGCAAACCAAATGCTCAAATTGCCTATACAAACGATGAAATTAAATTAGCGAAATTAGCAGGTAAATATACAACCTCAGATGGCTACATTTTTGACGAACATGATATTGAAAGTGATGCAGGAAATGCCTACGTCACTCCACACTTGAACCATAGCCACTGGATTAAAAAAGACAGCTTATCTGAAGCTGAAAGGGCAGCAGCTCAGGCTTATGCTAAAGAAAAAGGCTTACAAGCTCCAAATTCTACTGAAGCAAAACCAGAGGCAACAGGGACAGAAGCTATCTATAACCGCGTAACAGCTGAGAACAAGGTACCATTAGAAAAAATACCAAATCATTTACAGTATACTGTAGCTGTACAGAATGGTTACTTTATAATTCCTCACTTTGATCACTATCATAATCTTAAGTTTGCATGGTTTGACGAAGGACTCTATAAGGCACCTGAGGGTTATACCTTAGAAGATTTATTTGCGACTGTAAAATACTACGTTGAACATCCGGACCAACGTCCTCATTCAGATAATGGTTGGGGTAATGCTAGCGACCATGTTCGTAAAAATAAGGCAGACCAAGACGGTAAACCTGATGAAAATAAGGAACATGATGAAGTAAGTGAGCCAACTCGCCCTGAATCTGATGAAAAAGAGAATCACGCTGGTTTAAATCCTTCAGCAGATAATCTTTATAAACCGAGCACTGATGAAGACGAGACAGAGGAAGAAGCTGAAGATACTACAGAAGAGCCAGAAGTCCATCAAGTAGAGACTGAAAAAGTGGAAGCCAAACTCAAAGAAGTAGAAGCTCTACTTGATACAGTAACCGATGCTAGTTTGAAAGCTACTGCGACTGAAACCCTGGCTAGTTTACGAGGTAACTTGAGCCTGCAAACCATGGATAATAATGGAATCATGGCAGAAGCAGAAAAATTACTTGCTTTGTTAAAAGGTAGTGAGTCAGTTACGACGAAACCAGAAGCATAAGTTTATCCTATTAAATCAAGATGATGTAAGAGTCAGTAGCAATACTGGCTTTTATTTTTTTAAATGATATAAAAATCTTGACAGATAAGTTTAAAAAAGGTAAACTATTTACTGGTTAATTAAATGGTTAAATAACCAGTTTAGAAAAAATTGTTTAACCGAGAAAAAGAAGTTAAGAAAAAGCTTCATTATTTATTGAAATGAGGGATTTATGAAATTCAGTAAAAAGTATATAGCAGCTGGATCAGCTGTTATCGTATCCTTGAGTCTATGTGCATATGCACTAAACCAGCATCGTTCGCAGGAAAATAAGGACAATAATCGTGTCTCTTATGTGGATGGCAGTCAGTCAAGTCAGAAAAGTGAAAACTTGACACCAGACCAGGTCAGCCAAAAAGAAGGAATTCAGGCTGAGCAAATTGTCATTAAGATTACAGATCAGGGCTATGTAACGTCACACGGTGACCACTATCATTACTATAATGGGAAAGTTCCTTATGATGCCCTTTTTAGTGAAGAACTCTTGATGAAGGATCCAAACTATCAACTTAAAGACGCTGATATTGTCAATGAAGTCAAAGGTGGTTATATCATCAAGGTCGATGGAACATATTATGTCTACCTAAAAGATGCAGCTCATGCTGATAATGTTCGAACTAAGGATGAAATCAATCGTCAAAAACAAGAACATGTCAAAGATAATGAGAAGGTCAGCTCTGATGTTGCTGTAGCAAGGTCTCAGGGACGCTATACGACAGATGATGGTTATGTCTTTAATCCAGCTGATATTATCGAAGATACGGGTGATGCTTATATCGTTCCCCACGGAGGTCACTATCACTACATTCCAAAAAGTGATTTGTCTGCTAGTGAATTAGCAGCAGCAAAAGCTCATCTAGCTGGCAAAAATACGCAACCAAGTCAGCTAAGCTATTCTTCAACAGCTAGTGACAATAACACGCAATCTGTAGCACAAGGCTCAACTAGCAAGCCAGAAAGCAAAGTTGAAAATCTCCAAAGTCTATTGAAAGAACTCTATGATTTACCTAGCGACCAACGTTACAGTGAGTCAGATGGTCTGGTTTTTGACCCTGCTAAGATTATCAGCCGTACGCCAAATGGAGTTGCGATTCCGCATGGCGACCATTATCACTTTATTCCTTATAGCAAACTTTCTGCTTTAGAAGAAAAGATTGCTAGAATGGTGCCTATCGGTGGAACTGATTCTACGGTCTCTACAAATGAAAAACCTCATGAAGTAGCGTCTAGTCCATCTACTTTGAATCATGCCTCATTACTCACAAATAAGCCTATCTCTTCAACATCTGATGGCTATATTTTTAATCCAAAAGATATTGTTGAGGAAACAGCAACAGCTTATATCGTAAGACATGGTGATCATTTCCATTACATTCCTAAGTTGAATCAAATTGGACAACCGACTCTTCCAAGTAATAGTCTAACAACACCTTCGCCATCTCTTCCAATCAATCCAGGAACTTCACATGAGGAACATGAAGAAGATGGTCACGGCTTTGATGCTAATCGTATTATCGCTGAAGATGAATCAGGATTTATCATGACTCATGGTAATCACAATCATTACTTCTTCAAGAAAGATTTGACAGCAGACCAAATTAAGGCAGCGCAAGACCACTTGAAAGGGGCAAATACAGCAACACCAAATCCAGCTCATGATGACGATCACGATGACGATCACGATGAAGATCATCATGGACACCATCATGATGAAGACCATGATCACAGTTTTGATGCCGATCGTGTCATTAGTGAGGATGATCAAGGCTTTGTCATGACTCATGGTAACCACAATCATTACTTCTTCAAGAAGGACTTGACAGCTGATCAAATTAAGGAAGCTCAGGATCATTTGAAAGCACATCATGATGCAGAGCCTGTTCAACCTCTTGCTAAAACAGTAGAGTCTTTCTCAAGAGATGCTAGTGATGAAGAAAAGATTGCTTACATTTCTAAGACCTATGGTGTTCCACTTGAAGCTATTAGAATTTCAAACGGATTCTTTGTCTTTGGAAATCCAGACCAAGCCTACGATCCAACTCATATCCACCCATATGCTGTTCGTAAGGAACATGTTCGACTTCCACTCCAAACTGGCAATACAGAGCTTGATTTCCTAAATGAACTTTATACGACTGCCTTACGTGATGGTGTGTCTCCTTATAGTTTGCAGGTAGAAAATGGTAGTTTTGTGATTCCTCATGGCGACCACAATCACTATATCAAGGTTCAAACGAAGGGATATGAAGTGGCTTTGAAAAACAAGATTCCAGCCCTACAATCCAATTATCAACCTGGAGCCTTTGATGAGAAGGCAGTCTTGGAAAAAGTAGATCAACTTCTAGCTGATAGCAGAAGTATCTATAAAGACAAACCTATCGAACAAAGACAGATTGAGTTAGCTTTAGGTCAGTTTACTGAAAATATGAAGAAACTGGCAACCAACTCTACTGTGGGCTATCTAAAAACACTTGACCTCTTTGATAAACAATACATCCATATTGATGAAAGTGTCAAACCTGTTGAAACAAGTGCTTTAGATAAGAAATATCAATCCTTGATTGATAAAATCAATACACTAGATACAGACTCTTATGGGCTTCCTAAGAAAGACCTTCTCGTTCGACTCCAAGAAGCTAAATTGGCAAAAGATGAGGCTGGTTTAGTAGCGGTTGAATCACAACTTCAAGCCTTGCAAGATTTTAATGACCGAACAGGTGTTACAACTGTGGAATACATCAAGTATTTCTACGAACACGTAAATGACGGTCGTTTGAGTGATGAACTTCGAAATAAAGTAGCTCAGTTGACTTGGACCTTGTATCAATCTCAATCCTTCCTTAAGGCAGCAGAATTGAACAAATTATTCCCAAGCATCTATCAGGCAAAACAAGAAGTAGAAGAGGCTTTGAAAAATCAGCCAGCTTCTACAAAAGTAAATGAAACAGTTTTAGATAAAGAAACAGTTGATAACCAATCTGCTAAGCAAGCGATTTATGAATTTTTGAAAGATCTTTATCCTGATCTTAAAAAAGAAGAGCATGTCAATCATGTTAGCAAGGAAGAAGTAGAAAGTCTTTTGAGCAAGGCAACTCAACTCTTGGAGCAAATCCAAGAAGAAGGAATCAGACAATCCTTGGCAGAAGAAGTAGAAAATCTCAAAGCTGCTACAAACAAGGCTGATGCAGACTTGGATGAAGTAAACAGCCAGGTGAAAGATGTCTTGACTCGTATCGCTAGCGCCCTTCAACAGGAAAAGGAAAATGCTGAGCAAGATCCTCAGACACTTGTACTCTATCAAAAACTCTACGATATTCTCATATCGCTTCACTCTTATTTAGAAAGTAATAATGGATCTGATGCGGACTTTGATAAAGTGGATGCATTACTAGATCAACTTTCTGCTAAGAGTAAAGACAAAGCAGCTTTACTTGAATTGACAAAAGCTATTCTAGTTTTGAATCACCAAATCCAGTCAAAAGCTAGCGCAAGTGAAGAAACAAGTCCAGCAAGAAATGCTGAAGCAAATGGTGATAACACCAGTGCTGAGAACCAACCAAACGCAACTGCAGAATCTAACAGTGAAACTGCTAGCGACGAAAACAAACCGAGCAACGCAAGAGATTCTAAACCTGCTGAACCAGCTTCAGAAAAGGTAACAACAGAATCTACAACAAGTGCTGGAAATTAAGAAAAACCAGCATAATCATAACCACCCGTCAAACGGGTGGTTTGTCTCAGGGATATAAGCCCAAATTACCAGCCAGCGCCTAAAGACGCTGGCTTTCACTTTGTTCAAGCCTCATTGCTCTTGACTCGTCACTTGCCTCTTAAAGAGGCTTTAGTATTACTTACCACTATCCCTAAAGGGATCCTCATATTCTTTTACACTCAATTTATCTAGTGCTATATCATGCTTTTCCTGTTCTTGGATATATTTCTTAATTGTGGCTTCATTAAGCCCTACTGTACTTACATAATAACCTTCTGCCCAGAAATGCCGATTTCCAAACTTGTACTTGAGATTGGCGTGTTTGTCAAACATCATGAGTGCACTTTTTCCTTTTAAATAACCCATGAAACTCGAAACACTTATCCTTGGTGGAATACTTACTAACATGTGTACATGGTCTGGCATTAAGTGACCCTCGATAATTTCAACTCCTTTATAACTACACAAGCGATGAAATATTTCGCCTAAACTACTTCGATATTGATTATAGATAACTTTTCGTCTATACTTAGGGGTGAACACAATGTGATACTTACAATGCCACTTTGTGTGCGATAAACTATGAGCCTTTTGTGCCATATTTTTCTCCTTTCGCTTTACAATTGGCTTGAACACCTTTATTGTATCGCGTTCGGAGTTTTTTTGGTATAACCTTCGACGCGCACCCGCATAGCGGGTGGTTTTTTTGTCTCGCACCTAACGGAGCGAGACGGACTAATAGTCACATAATAAAAAGAAAGGCGAAGTAGCTAAGCTACCTCGTCTTTTTAGCCTTTATAAGCTACGATACCAATGATGGTATCAACTGCGCGTTCCATAGTCTGAAGGCTGACGTATTCAAAACGTCCGTGCATATTTTCGCCACCAGCAAAGATATTCGGAGTTGGGATTCCCATAAAGGAAATCTTAGAGCCGTCTGTCCCTCCACGAATTGGTTCGATAATAGGAGTGATACCCAGATCTTCCATAACGGCTTTAGCAATGGTAATTGGAGTCATATCTTTTTCAATGACTTCTTTCATATTGTAGTACTGGTCTGTCAAGTTGAGAGTGACACGGTCGCTACCAAGTTCTTGATTCATCTGATCAGCGATAGACTGCATAGCTGCTTTACGCGCTTCAAAGGCATCTTTTTCAAAATCACGAATGATGTAGCTTGCACGCGCCTCCTCAACGCTTCCATCCATATCCATAAGATGATAAAAACCTTGGTAGCCATCCGTTAACTCAGGTCTGTCATTCTCTGGAAGTTGATTGTGAAAATCAATTGCTAGCTGAAGGGCGTTGACCATCTGACCTTTGGCAGTACCAGGATGGACATTGCGTCCTTGGAAATGCAATTCAGCACCAGCTGCTGAGAAGGTCTCGTACTGAAGTTCGCCCAGTGGACCACCATCAACAGTGTAGGCAAAATCCACATCAAAATCATCTGCATCAAATTTATTAGCACCAACACCGATTTCCTCATCTGGACCAAAACCAACACGAATCTCACAGTGTTTGATTTCAGGGTGAGCAGTTAGATATTCAATAGCAGTCATAATTTCAGCAATACCAGACTTGTCATCAGCCCCTAGCAAGGTTGTTCCATCGGTTGTGATGAGCGTTTGTCCTGGATATTTTTCAAGACTCTTGAAGTCGGCTGGATCTAGTTTAAAACCAGAATTTCCTAGTTCAATCACACCACCATCGTAGTTTTCAATCACCTGCGGATTAACTCCTTCGGCATTAAAGTCAGCAGTATCCATGTGGGAGATAAAGCCAATCTTACGCGTTAAAGATGGATCATTGGCTGGTAAGGTCCCAATTGCAAAACCATTTGGCAGATAATAAACATTTTGCAGTCCAACACGTTTCATTTCAGGGATAAGAACATTGGTTGCGAAGTCAACCTGACTCTGTGTACTAGGAGTAGTAGTAGAGTGTTCATCAGAGCGCGTGTTGACCTTAACGTAGGTTAAGAAGCGGTCCAAGAGATTGGGGTAAGTCATAAAAAACTCCTTTTGAATTCATTTTTTCCATTGTATCATAGAAAGAAAAGAAAAACAAAAGACAGAAGTTAAGGAAATTCACTATGTTGGCGTTTACTTATTAATAGATAAATGATAAAATAAACTTGATAAAAATATCACAAGGAAGCAGTTATGAAAAAAAGCAATTTTAATGATGACATTCGGTTCGCCAGAAGAGATTACCTTTGAAGGTGTGGCTGATTTTTTCACAAATATTTGTCGCGGAGTGAGACCTCAAGACCACGAGATTCAAACACTCTATGATAATTATGTACGAATTGGAGGTACGCCTCTGCAAAGAATTACCCGTGAAGAGGTTGCCTTAGTAGAAGCTAGACTGGGGAATGAGTATAGTGTTTATTTTGCTAATAAATTTTCTAGACCTTTTATCCCAGATGTGATTGGTCAGATGGAAGCAGACGGTATTGAGCAGTGTATTTGCTTGATTTTAGAACCTCATTATTCTTTCTACTCTGTCATGGGCTATGAAAAATTTTTAGAAAGCAAGCAAATTCAATTTTTAGTCATTAAGGACTGGTATCAGGAAGAAGCACTCTTAAACTATTGGGCAGATGAAATTGGTAAAATTTTAAAAGAAGAAGTAAAGCGGGATAGCTTTAAAGTCATCTTTTCAGCCCACAGTGTGCCCATTTTTGCCTTGGATTTTGGAGATCCTTATATCGATCAAATTTTCGAAAATAGCAAGTTAGTCGCTGAAAAACTAGGTTTGAGTTCCGAACAATATACAAATACTTGGCAAAGTGAGAGTGATATTGGGATTCCATGGATTAAGCCAGATGTATTAGAATATCTCAGAGAACAGACAGAACATCCAGACCATTATATTTTTGTTCCTATCAGCTTCATTAGCGAGCATATTGAAGTCTTGTTTGATAATGATGTGGAATGTTATGACTTGTGTCAAGAATTGGGTGTCAACTACCATCGTCCCCCAATGCCAAATACGGATTCTCGTTTGATTGATGCTTTGGTCAATACAGTTAGAGTCAATGCACATCAGGAGTTTAAGGAATTTCTCCCAGAAGAAGAAACCTTTGATGAATTAGTTCCTTCAGATGAGACGAAAAACATTTTGGCTGAATCTCAAGATTTACAAATGCCTGAATTTGTGAAAAAACTAATTGAGAAAAAAAGTCGGGAGAATGTCAAGATGCCTTATCTTATCAAGAAGATGCTAGAAAAAGCAGGCAAGTTACCCAAAGAGTAAAGAAAAAAGGATTTAGCTTTGTGCTAGATCCTTTTAAACGATTATTTTTTCTCAAGAAGAGCTTTGATTTCTTGAAGGACTTCCAATTCGGTTGGTTTTTTTTCGTCAGTTTTTTCTTCCTTTATGCCAGTCAGTTTCTGTGCTTTTTCAATACCCTTGATAATAAAGAAGAGGGCGGTACCCACAAAGATAAAATTGATAATAGCACTTAAAAAGTTACCATAGCCGACTCCATGCCAAGAAAGTTGAGCGATACGTTCGACTTTAGCAGCTTTCAAAGCTGGATTTAAAATAAGAGGAGTGATAATGTCGTTTACAAGTGAAGTAACGATAGCACCAAAAGCAGAGGCAATGACAACACCGACAGCAAGGTCAATAACATTTCCTCGAAGCAAGAATGATTTTAGATTTTTTAACATACTGTTTTCCTTTCAACGTTTCGTGTTTCATTGTATCCTAAATCATTATAGAAGGCAATTAAAAGGCTCATAAATGGAACATTATTTTCTAAAAATATAGACCTTGCTCAAGATATAATTGATGATAATAATGAGTATTTGTGCAATTATTGTTTCAATAGCATTTATCTTATCAATGTTTTCATTTACGAATTGCCCTATGATATGAGGGAATTGAGTCACAAACAGAAAAGTAAAGAGCAAATCTAACAGAAAAGTAGAAAGGCGGGCAAGAAAAAATTTCACTAAACGGATAAGTCGACTCTTCCTTGCTTGCTTAAATACAATCGTATCATTTGTGATAAAGGCAAATAGGATACCAATAATATTTGCTAGGGCGGTAGCAAGGAGTTCCTGATGACTTAGTTGATAAATGACTAGTCGTGAGAGAATCGAAACTAGAGTTGTTGCAAGGCCAAAAAAGAGATAGGCTAAGATTTCATTGTTAAAAAATTTTTGAATAGGTTTTTTCATGCTTTAAGTATAGCATAAAGCAGGCTATTGTGCTATACTAGTAAGGTTGAATAAAGCAACCCTTGGTGCTTAGCTTCTTTCACCAAGCATATTACACGCGGATAACCGCCAAAGGAGAAAAGATGAAAAAATTAACTATTCGTGATGTTGCAGATATTGCAATCGTCGCTGCTATCTACGTCGTTTTGACTGTCACACCGCCCCTAAATGCCATCAGCTATGGTGCTTATCAGTTTCGTATTTCAGAAATGATGAACTTTATGGCTTTTTACAATCCTAAGTACATCATCGGAGTTACTATCGGTTGTATGATTGCTAATTTCTTTAGCTTCGGACTGCTAGATGTTTTTGTTGGTGGTGGATCAACCTTGGTATTCCTCAGTTTAGGTGTTTGGCTTTTTGCAAAATACAGCAAGGATTACCTCTTTAACGGATTGATTCGAAAAGATCATTTCTTCTTTTCAATCCTCTTTTCAATTTCCATGTTTACCATCGCTGCAGAGTTAAATATTGTAGCAGAATTACCATTCTTCCTTACTTGGTTTACAACAGGAATTGGTGAATTTGCTTCATTGATTATTGGAGCGATTATTATTGGTAAAATTGGTCGTCGAATTGATTTAAGCAAATAGAATAGGACAAGCTAGGTAGCCTTTACCTGGCTTTTTCTTATGGAAAATTTCTAAGGAAACTTGACAAGCTTTTCTGATTATAGTATACTTCTTAAGTAAGCTGATTTAGCTCAGTTGGCAGAGCGCATCCATGGTAAGGATGAGGTCGCCGGTTCAATCCCGGCAATTAGCATGATATAGACAAAATGACCTTGGGAGATCAAGGTTTTTCTTATCGACCTGTATAAATGAAGTTAAAGCGTTTCGTTTGTTGACAAAAGTCATTCTCTTTAGTAGAATAGAAGATGCGATGAGTCGATAGGTAGTCTTCGGGCTACTATTGAGCATAAGGAGGTCATAACGCAGGAGCGGACCTTGATGAGTTGTGTGAACCTGCTCATCACATGAAGATGCCTCTTAGTCCCTAGTCTAGCGATTGGGGATTTTTATTTTTCAAAAAATGATGAAAAAGCTTTGCAATTCATGAAAAAAGTAGTATAATACATCTATTATAGAAATTTTTAGAAAATTCCGAAAGAGGTTATTTATGGGATATACAGTTGCTGTAGTCGGCGCGACAGGTGCTGTCGGAGCTCAGATGATAAAAATGTTGGAAGAATCAACACTTCCAATCGATAAAATTCGTTTACTTGCTTCTGCACGTTCAGCGGGTAAGACTTTGAAATTTAAAGACCAAGATATTACGATTGAAGAAACGACTGAAACAGCTTTTGAAGGAGTTGATATTGCTCTCTTTTCAGCAGGTGGTTCTACATCAGCTAAGTATGCACCATACGCAGTTAAAGCTGGAGCGGTAGTAGTAGATAATACATCTTACTTCCGTCAAAATCCAGATGTTCCTTTGGTTGTTCCAGAGGTCAATGCTCATGCACTTGATGCCCACAACGGGATCATTGCCTGCCCTAACTGTTCAACAATTCAAATGATGGTGGCGCTTGAGCCAGTTCGCCAAAAATGGGGCTTGGACCGTATCATTGTTTCAACTTACCAAGCAGTTTCAGGTGCTGGTATGGGAGCGATTCTTGAAACACAACGTGAACTTCGTGAAGTTTTGAATGATGGTGTGAAACCACGTGATTTGCATGCGGAAATCTTACCTTCAGGCGGTGACAAGAAACATTATCCTATCGCCTTTAACGCTCTTCCACAAATCGATGTCTTCACTGATAATGATTACACTTACGAAGAGATGAAGATGACCAAGGAAACTAAGAAAATCATGGAAGATGATAGTATTGCAGTATCTGCAACATGTGTACGTATTCCAGTCTTGTCAGCTCACTCTGAGTCTGTTTACATCGAAACAAAAGAAGTGGCTCCAATCGAAGAAGTCAAAGCAGCTATCGCGGCCTTTCCAGGTGCTGTCCTTGAAGATGATGTTGCTCATCAAATCTATCCGCAAGCCATCAATGCAGTGGGTTCGCGTGATACCTTTGTTGGTCGTATCCGTAAAGACTTGGATGCTGAAAAAGGAATCCACATGTGGGTTGTTTCAGACAACCTGCTCAAAGGTGCTGCTTGGAACTCAGTTCAGATTGTAGAAACTCTTCACGAACGTGGATTGGTTCGTCCAACAGCTGAATTGAAATTTGAATTAAAATAGCCATAACGTTTAGGAGTTCATATGAACTCCTTCTTTGAAATAGAGAGGTGTTTTCATGTCTTATCAAGATTTAAAAGAGTGTAAAATCATCACAGCCTTTATTACTCCCTTCCACGAGGATGGTTCCATTAACTTTGATGCCATTCCAGCCTTGATTGAGCATTTATTGGCCCATCATACGGATGGAATTCTTCTCGCAGGGACCACTGCTGAGAGTCCGACCTTGACCCACGATGAAGAGTTGGAACTCTTTGCGGCTGTACAAAAGATTGTCAATGGACGTGTTCCTTTGATTGCGGGTGTAGGTACCAATGATACGCGTGACTCGATCGAGTTTGTCAAAGAAGTAGCGGAATTTGGCGGTTTTGCAGCTGGACTTGCTATTGTTCCTTACTACAACAAACCTTCTCAAGAAGGAATGTATCAGCACTTTAAAGCTATTGCAGATGCTTCTGACTTACCTATTATTATCTATAACATTCCAGGTCGTGTGGTTGTCGAATTAACTCCAGAAACCATGCTTCATTTGGCTGACCATCCAAATATTATTGGTGTCAAAGAATGTACTAGCTTGGCCAATATGGCTTACTTGATTGAGCACAAGCCTGAAGAATTCTTAATTTATACAGGTGAGGATGGAGATGCTTTCCATGCCATGAACCTTGGTGCGGATGGGGTTATTTCTGTTGCCTCTCATACAAATGGGGATGAAATGCACGAGATGTTTACTGCCATTGCAGAAAGCGATATGAAGAAAGCTGCATCTATTCAGCGTAAATTCATTCCTAAAGTCAATGCCCTCTTCTCTTATCCAAGTCCTGCTCCTGTCAAGGCCGTTCTCAACTATATGGGATTTGAAGCTGGTCCAACTCGATTACCTCTTGTTCCAGCACCAGAAGAAGATGCCAAACGCATTATCAAGGTTGTTGTAGATGGCGACTACGAAGCGACCAAGGCAACTGTAACAGGGGTTTTAAGACCAGATTACTAATAAGACAATAAAATCCATGACCGAATGAAGGATCATGGATTTTTCTTATTTTCCTAAACAGAATTGGCTAAAGAGTTGGGTAATGAGTTCATCAGGAGCAGCATCCCCAGTGATTTCTCCGAGGATTTCCCAAGTACGAGTCAAGTCAACTTGAAGCAAGTCAACTGGCATACCCAGTTCAAGACCTTGGTTAACAGCTTGTAGGCTTTCAACGGCCTTCTCAATCAAGGAAATGTGACGTGCGTTAGACAAGTAAGTAGCATCTTGCTCGACTAGACCAGCATTTTCAAAGAAGAGGTTATTGATACGCTCTTCAATCTTATCGATATTTTGATTTTTAAGGACTGAAATACGGATAACGTCTTCAGGTAGTTCCGAAGTTTCAATCGTTTCAGGCAGGTCGGTTTTATTTAGAAGTATAATGCGGTTTGTATCTTGGCTAATCTCAAGAAGTTGTCGATCTTGGGCGGTTAGTGGTTCACTGGCATTTAGCACCAGTAGAACCAAGTCGGCTTCCTTGAGGGCTTTTTTCGAACGCTCAACTCCAATTTGTTCCACGATGTCATCCGTTTCACGAATACCTGCTGTGTCAATCAATTTTAGGGGAACACCGTTGATGTTGACGTATTCTTCAATGACATCACGTGTGGTACCAGCAATGTCAGTCACGATAGCCTTGTCCTCACGCAAGAGGTTGTTGAGGAGGCTGGATTTTCCAACGTTAGGACGGCCGATGATGGCAGTGGAAATTCCTTCTCGAAGAATTTTACCTCGACGGGCTGTTCTAAGAAGATTGGTTAGCAATTGCTCAAACTCCATAGTCTTCTCACGGACAACAGCAGTAGTCGCTTCCTCAACATCGTCATACTCAGGATAGTCGATATTGACCTCAACTTGGGCAAGTGTATTGAGGATTTCTTGACGGGTATTATTGATAAGATCAGAAAGGGAACCATCAAGTTGTTTGACCGCAATGTTCATGGCCTTGTCTGTTTTAGCACGGATGATGTCCATAACGGCTTCAGCCTGAGTCAAGTCAACACGTCCATTTAGGAAGGCACGTTTAGTAAATTCACCAGGTTCAGCCAATCGAGCTCCTTCACGGATAGCTAGCTGGAGAATCTCATTGGTCACCGCAATCCCACCGTGGGTGTTAATCTCGATAATATCTTCACGAGTAAAGGTTTTTGGAGACTTCATGGCTCCCACCATGACCTCGTCCATGACTTTACCAGTCAGAGGATCAACAATGTGACCGTAGTTGAGAGTGTGGCTGGCAACCTGACTCAAGTCTTTTCCTTTAAAAATCTTTTGCGCAATAGCAAAACTTTCTGTTCCGCTCAGGCGGACAATACCAATAGCCCCTTCACCTAGGGGAGTAGAGATAGCAGCGATGGTATCAAATTCACGTGTAATCATAATGTTTCCTTTAATAAATAGCTCTTTTCTTGGAAATTTTTCCAAGTATCCTTTCAAATTGTAACAAATTTAGGCTATTTCTTCAATGGATGCTACTTGGAGATTGAAAAAGCCTAAGCAATTCTGCTTAAGCTAGCTTATTTGGTGCGCATTTCCCCTTGTGGGAAATAAGTTCCTTCTGGCATGTCGTTGATGATGACATGGACAGCAGATTGAGGAGCTCCAGTGTTGCGAACAACAGCTTCCGTTACTTCCTTAGCAAGAGCTTTCTTTTGCTCGAGCGTGCGTCCTTCAAATAAATCGATGCGTACAAATGGCATAATAGCTTCCTCCACTAGTTTTTATTTCTTCTATTTTACCACATTTTGCCGTTTAAAGCTTAAGAAAATTATGATATACTAGAATGTAGCAAAAATTTAGAAATGGACGTGAAGCAAGAAACATGGCACAGTTGTATTATCGTTATGGGACCATGAACTCTGGTAAGACGATTGAGATTCTCAAGGTGGCCTATAACTATGAGGAGCAAGGAAAAGGTGTTGTGATTATGACCTCGGCTCTGGATACGCGTGACGGTGTTGGCTATGTGTCGAGTCGGATTGGTATGAAACGCCCTGCCATTGCGATTGAGGAAACGACGGATATCTTCGGCTATATCCGAGACCTACCAGAAAAACCTTACTGTGTGTTGGTCGATGAGGCTCAGTTTCTCAAGCGTTACCATGTTTACGACCTAGCTCGTGTTGTTGATGAGTTAGATATACCTGTCATGACTTTTGGTTTGAAAAATGACTTTCGCAATGAACTGTTCGAAGGTTCCAAATATCTCTTGCTTTTAGCAGACAAGATTGACGAAATCAAGACCATCTGTCAGTATTGTAAGAAAAAGGCAACTATGGTTTTGCGTACACAGGATGGACTGCCAGTCTATGATGGTGAGCAGATTCAAATCGGTGGCAATGAAACCTATATCTCGGTTTGCCGTAAACATTATTTTGCGCCTGAAATCAATAAGGAGAATGAAGAAAAATGAACATCTATGATCAACTACAAGCTGTAGAAGACCGTTATGAAGAATTAGGAGAATTGCTGAGTGACCCGGATGTGGTCTCTGACACCAAACGTTTTATGGAGCTTTCAAAAGAAGAAGCTTCAACTCGTGATACAGTAACAGCCTACCGTGAGTACAAACAAGTCCTTCAAAACATCGTTGACGCTGAAGAAATGATTAAGGAATCAGGTGGAGATGCTGACTTGGAAGAAATGGCCAAGCAAGAACTCAAAGATGCCAAGGCTGAAAAAGAAGAATACGAAGAAAAACTGAAAATCTTGCTCCTTCCAAAGGATCCAAACGATGACAAAAATATCATCCTTGAAATCCGTGGAGCAGCTGGTGGAGACGAAGCGGCACTTTTCGCTGGAGACCTTCTAACTATGTATCAAAAGTATGCGGAAGCCCAAGGTTGGCGCTTTGAAGTCATGGAATCCTCTATGAATGGTGTCGGTGGTTTTAAAGAAGTCGTTGCCATGGTTTCAGGTCAATCTGTATACTCTAAACTCAAGTATGAATCGGGTGCCCACCGTGTACAGCGTGTCCCTGTGACAGAAAGCCAAGGCCGTGTTCATACTTCGACAGCGACAGTTCTTGTTATGCCTGAAGTAGAAGAAGTTGAATACGATATTGATTCAAAAGACCTTCGTGTCGACATCTATCACGCCTCTGGTGCTGGTGGACAGAACGTCAACAAGGTTGCGACTGCGGTTCGTATCGTTCACTTGCCAACCAATATCAAGGTTGAGATGCAGGAAGAACGTACCCAGCAGAAAAACCGTGAGAAAGCCATGAAAATCATCCGTGCGCGTGTTGCTGACCACTTTGCACAAATTGCTCAGGATGAACAAGACGCTGAGCGTAAGTCAACAATCGGTACTGGTGACCGTTCAGAACGAATCCGTACTTATAATTTCCCACAAAACCGTGTCACAGATCACCGTATCGGCTTAACCCTCCAAAAACTAGATACGATTTTATCTGGTAAATTGGACGAAGTTGTAGATGCCTTGGTGCTTTATGACCAAACACAAAAATTAGAAGAATTAAACAAATAATGAAATTAGCTCAATTATTTTCAGATTTTGAAGAAGAGTTGATAAGACAAGGAGAGGAAGCTGAAAGCCTCTCTTTTGTCTATCGTAGCCTGAAAAATCTCTCTTTTACTGACTTTGTCTTTGCTCTTCAGCAGGAAGTGACGGAAGAGGAAGAAGTATTTGTAAAAGAAATTTTCCAACAGTTAGTAGCTCATAAACCAGCCCAGTACATCATCGGTCATGCAGACTTCTTTGGTATGCAGTTAACAGTTGATGAGCGGGTTTTGATTCCTCGTCCAGAGACAGAGGAGTTAGTGGAGCTTATCCTATCTGAAAATCCTGAGGAAAATCTTTCAGTTTTGGATATTGGAACAGGTAGTGGAGCTATTGCTCTCGCTCTAGCAAAAAACAGACCAGATTGGTCAGTGACAGCAGCAGATATTTCCCAAGATGCTTTAGATGTAGCTAACGAAAATGCTAAAAATCAAAATCTTCAAATATTTTTAAAAAAATCTGACTGTTTTACAGAAATTTCTGAAAAATATGATATAATTGTTTCCAATCCACCCTATATCTCTCGTGAAGATGAGTCAGAGGTCGGCTTGAATGTCTTGCATTCGGAGCCTCATCTAGCTCTCTTTGCAGACGAGGATGGCCTAGCTATTTACCGTAGAATTGCGGAAGATGCAAAAGACTATCTCAAAGATGGTGGTAAGATTTACCTTGAAATTGGATACAAGCAAGGTCAAAGTGTTCCTGAACTTTTTAGGAAACATCTTCCTGAACAGCGAGTTCGAACACTCAAGGACCAATTTGGTCAAGATAGGATGGTCGTGGTTGATGATGGACAGGATTAGACAAGAGTTGGAAAATGGTGGAGCTGTCGTTCTGCCTACAGAGACGGTTTACGGTCTTTTTGCCAAGGCTCTAGACGAAAAAGCGGTTAATCATGTATACCAACTTAAACGTCGTCCAAGAGACAAGGCGCTTAACCTCAATATCGCCTCTCTAGAGGACATCTTGCACTTTTCTATGAATCAGCCAACTTATCTACAAAAACTTGTAGAGACCTTTTTACCAGGTTCCTTGACCATTATCCTTGAAGCCAATGACCGAGTTCCCTATTGGGTCAATTCTGGCCTCGCGACTGTTGGATTTCGGATGCCCAGTCATCCGATTACCCTTGATTTGATTCGAGAGACAGGTCCCTTGATTGGGCCGTCTGCCAATATTTCAGGTCAGGCAAGTGGAGTAACCTTTGAACAAATTCTGAAGGATTTTGACCAAGAGGTTCTGGGTCTAGAAGACGATGCTTTTCTAACTGGACAGGATTCAACGATTTTGGATTTGTCTGGAGATAAGGTGAAAATCTTACGCCAAGGGGCCATTAAGCGAGAAGATATACTTGCTAGGTTGCCAGAGATTTCTTTTGAGGAGGCATGAAATGCTAAGAGATTTAAGAGAAACTGATGTGAAATCCATTTGTGAAATTAACCAAGAAGCCTTAGGCTATTCTTTTAGTCCAGAGGACACAGCTAGTCAACTAGCTAGATTATCTCAGGATTCACATCATTTCCTTCTTGGCTATGAGGATGCAGCTAGTCATGTCTTACTTGGATATGTCCACGCTGAGGTCTATGAATCACTTTATTCTAAAGCAGGATTTAATATCTTAGCCTTAGCAGTTTCACCTCAAGCGCAAGGTCAAGGTATTGGTAAAAGTTTACTACAAGGGTTGGAAGAAGAAGCAAAAAGACGTGGTTATGGGTTTATCCGCTTAAATTCTGCCGATCATCGTCTGGGAGCTCATGCATTTTATGAAAAAGTTGGTTATACTTGTGATAAAGTGCAGAAACGGTTTATTCGCATCTTTTAGTTTATTTTCTTATTGTAAAATCAAACTAATGGACTAGTCACACAATAAAGGAGAAGACCTATGATTTTTGACAAAGATGATTTTAAAGTATACGATGCTGATCTCTGGAATGCTATTGCCAAAGAAGAAGAACGCCAACAGAATAATATCGAGTTGATTGCTTCGGAAAACGTAGTTTCCAAGGCTGTTATGGCAGCTCAAGGGTCTATCTTGACAAACAAATATGCCGAGGGTTACCCAGGACACCGTTATTATGGTGGAACGGATGTAGTAGATGTGGTAGAATCTCTAGCCATTGAACGCGCAAAAGAAATTTTCGGCGCTAAATTCGCTAATGTCCAACCTCACTCAGGCAGCCAAGCCAACTGTGCGGCTTACATGGCCTTGATTGAGCCAGGTGATACCGTCATGGGGATGGATTTGGCAGCAGGTGGACACTTGACCCACGGAGCTCCTGTCAGCTTCTCAGGTCAAACCTACAACTTTGTTTCTTACAGTGTTGACCCTGAAACGGAACTCTTGGATTTTGATGCTATCTTGAAACAAGCCCAAGAAGTAAAACCAAAATTGATCGTAGCAGGTGCTTCAGCCTATTCTCAAATTATCGACTTTTCAAAATTCCGTGAAATTGCGGATGCTGTTGGGGCTAAACTCATGGTAGATATGGCTCATATTGCTGGTTTGGTTGCTGCTGGTCTACATCCAAGCCCAGTGCCATACGCTCACATCACGACAACAACGACCCACAAAACCCTTCGTGGCCCTCGTGGTGGTTTGATTTTGACCAATGATGAAGACTTAGCTAAGAAAATCAATTCAGCTATTTTCCCTGGTATTCAGGGTGGTCCTTTGGAGCATGTTGTGGCCGCTAAGGCTGTTTCCTTTAAAGAGATATTAGATCCGGCTTTCAAGGAATACGCTGCCAATGTCATCAAAAACAGCAAGGCTATGGTAGAAGTCTTCTTGCAAGATCCTGATTTCCGTATCATTTCTGGTGGGACTGAAAACCATCTCTTCCTAGTGGATGTGACTAAGGTTGTAGAAAACGGAAAAGTTGCTCAAAACTTGCTGGATGAAGTCAATATTACCCTAAATAAAAATTCAATTCCTTACGAAACCTTGTCACCATTCAAGACAAGTGGAATTCGTATCGGAGCAGCAGCCATTACTGCACGTGGATTTGGTGAAGAAGAAAGTCACAAAGTGGCTGAACTCATCATTAAAACCCTTAAGAATGCAGAAAATGAAGCTGTCTTAGAAGAAGTGAGAAGTGCTGTCAAAGAATTGACAGATGCCTTCCCATTATACGAGGACTAAAACTTTTATGGACATTTATATTAAGAAAGCTATTATTCATCAGTTCAGTCCGGATGATACCGAGCTGTTCCTAGCGGATAAGTTTCTCAATATTACTCCAAAAATCGAAGAATACTTGCGTAAAAAAATTGAACGTGTCTATTCAGATGAAGCCAAGACTGGGATTTTCGAGGAAGAAAATCCCTTCTTCAATCATATCACAGACGATTTGTTGGAGACATCAGTAACGCTGGCTAATCTCTGGAAAGAAGAGTTTAGTATTTCAGAAAATCTCAAGACCAATGACTTGATTTTTGTGCAATTTTCTAAAGAAGGTGTAGAACATTTCGCTTTCTTGCGAATTGCCCTGCGGGAGACCCTGACCCACCTCGGTGGAGAAGTTGAGAATCCAATCAAGCTGACTCAGAATAACTTGCCTGGATTTGGAACGGGTGCTGATGAGGCCTTGGTGGTCAATCTTCAGAGTCGCAAGTACCATCTGATTGAAAAACGAATCAAGTACAACGGGGCTTTCTTGAACTATTTTTCAGAAAATCTTCTTGCCGTCGCCCCTAAGATTTCACCTAAGAAATCCATCAAGGAACTGGAAAAAACAGCCCAGAGAATTGCTGAAACTTTTAATACAGACGATTTTCAATTTCAATCTAAGGTCAAATCAGTGATTTTCAACAACCTAGAAGAAAGCAATGAATTGTCACCAGAAAAATTGGCCAATGACCTTTTTGATAATAATCTGACAGCTCGTCTAAGCTTTATTGACCAAGTCAAAGAAGCCGTACCAGATCCTGTTCAATTTGATGAAATTGATGCCAGTCGCCAATTAAAGAAATTTGAAAATCAAAAACTCTCCTTGTCAAATGGAATTGAGCTCATCGTTCCCAATAACGTCTATCAAGACGCCGAGTCTGTTGAGTTTATCCAAAATGACAATGGAACCTACTCTATCTTAATCAAAAATATCGAGGATATTCAAAGTAAATAATGTTTAAACGAATTCGAAGAGTGCTTGTACTGGCAGTCTTCCTTTTTGCTGGCTATAAAGCTTACCGCATTCACCAAGATGTCAAGCAAGTCATGACCTATCAACCCATGGTGCGAGAAATCTTGAGTGAAAAAGACACCCCAGCAAACGAAGAGCTTGTGCTCGCTATGATTTATACCGAAACAAAAGGAAAAGAAGGCGATGTTATGCAGTCTAGTGAGTCTGCAAGTGGTTCCACCAACACCATCAATGATAATGCCTCTAGCATTCGGCAAGGCGTTCAAACTCTGACAGACAATCTCTATCTAGCCCAGAAGCAGGGGGTAGATGTCTGGACAGCTGTTCAAGCCTATAATTTTGGTCCTGCCTATATCGATTTTATCGCACAAAATGGCAAGGAAAATACCTTGGCTCTGGCCAAACAGTACTCTCGTGAGACTGTTGCCCCCTTGCTTGGCAATACCACTGGAAAGACTTATAGTTATATTCACCCCATTTCCATTTTTCATGGAGCCGAACTCTATGTAAATGGAGGAAACTATTATTATTCTAGACAAGTGCAACTCAACCTATATATCATCAAATGTTTCACTCTCTTTTCAACATCTGGCTAGCCCAGGTGTTTTTGTTATAAGTTTTCTTTAAGATAGATATATTACTCTAGAAAGGTAAAGGAGGAAATTCCCTATGAGAAAGAAACTCTTTCTGACTAGTGCTGCGGTCTTGTGGGCAGTAACAGCTATGAATAGCGCCCATGCAGCAACAGATGTTCAAAAAGTCATCGATGAAACCTATGTTCAACCTGAATATGTCCTAGGTTCATCATTGTCTGAAGATCAAAAAAATCAAACCCTAAAAAAACTAGGTTACAATGCCTCAACAGACACCAAAGAACTCAAGACCTTGACACCTGATGTCTATTCTAAGATTATGAATGTTGCCAATGACTCTAGTTTACAGTTGTATTCATCAGCCAAGATTCAAAAGCTAGGGGACAAATCGCCACTTGAGGTCAAGATTGAAGCACCAGAAAACATTACTAAGGTGACTCAGGATATGTACCGAAATGCAGCCGTAACTTTGGGTGTGGAACACGCCAAAATCACTGTAGCAGCACCTATTCCAGTTACAGGTGAGAGTGCCTTAGCCGGGATTTACTATTCGCTGGAAGCTAATGGAGCCAAGGTGCCACAAGCCAACAAAGACTTGGCTCAAGAAGAGCTAAAGGCTTTGTCAGATATCAATGCTGAAAACAAGGACAAAACAGGCTATGATGCTAATAAATTAAACGTTGCTTTAGCAGATATTAAGTCAGGACTCGCCAAAGCTAAAGAAAGCAAGGGAAATCTGACAGAGGAAGATGTCCGTAAAATCGTTGAAGATACCTTGAAAAATTACAAACTTGATCAGGTGATAACAGGAAACCAGATCAATATCATCATCAATTTTGCTTTAAATCTCTCAAAGAGTGATATCCTCAGCAATGCAGATTTCACTAAAACCCTAAATGACCTTAAACAAAGTATTGTTTCACAAGCTGGCGACAGTTTTAAAAATATCAACCTTAACTTTGATGCTGATAAGGCGCTAGAGGACGGCGGTAATTTCCTAAGCGCCCTCTGGCAAGCCATTGTCAACTTCTTCAAGAGTTTTGGTTCTTAAGAAATTTCATGGTATAATAGATGGTAACCGTAACGTTGCCGTCTTTTTTGTCGGCCAATAGAAAGAGAAGAGAATGTTAAAGAAAAATGATATTGTAGAAGTTAAAATTGTTGACTTGACCCACGAAGGTGCAGGAGTTGCCAAGGTGGATGGTTTGGTCTTTTTTGTAGAGAATGCTTTACCGAGTGAAAAAATCCTCATGCGTGTCCTTAAGGTTAATAAAAAGATTGGTTTTGGGAAGGTTGAAGAATACCTTATCCAGTCACCACACCGTAACCAAGACGTAGATTTGGCTTACCTGCGTTCAGGAATCGCGGATTTAGGACATCTTGCCTATCCAGAACAGCTCAAGTTTAAAACCAAGCAAGTCAAGGATAGTCTATACAAGATTGCTGGGATTGCTGATGTAGAGGTTGCTGAGACGCTTGGTATGGAAAATCCAATCAAGTACCGCAACAAGGCACAGGTCCCTGTTCGTCGAGTAAATGGTGTCTTGGAAACTGGGTTTTTCCGTAAGAATTCCCACGATCTCATGCCACTGGAAGATTTCTTTATCCAGGATCCTGTAATTGACGAGCTAGTAGTAGCCCTACGCGACTTGCTCCGCCGTTATGATTTGAAACCTTATGATGAAAAGGAGCAGTCTGGCTTGATTCGTAATCTTGTGGTGCGTCGCGGACACTATTCAGGTCAAATTATGGTTATTTTGGTAACAACTCGTCCCAAAGTTTTTCGTGTTGACCAATTGATTGAACAACTGATTAAGCAGTTCCCAGAGATTGTGTCTGTTATGCAAAATATCAACGACCAGAATACCAATGCGATTTTTGGTAAGGAATGGCGCACACTTTATGGACAAGACTATATTACGGATCAGATGTTGGGAAATGACTACCAGATCGCTGGACCAGCATTTTACCAAGTCAATACTGAAATGGCTGAAAAACTCTATCAAACAGCCATTGACTTTGCTGAATTAAAAGAAGATGATGTGGTCATTGATGCCTATTCTGGTATCGGGACGATTGGCCTCTCCGTTGCGAAACATGTCAAAGAAGTTTATGGTGTTGAAGTCATTCCAGAAGCGGTTGAAAATAGCAAGAAAAATGCTAGCTTGAACGGCATTACTAACGCCTACTATGTCTGCGACACAGCTGAAAATGCTATGAAAAATTGGCTCAAGGAAGGAATTCAACCAAGCCTTATCCTAGTGGATCCACCAAGAAAAGGACTCACCGAGAGTTTTATCAAAGCTAGTACCCAAACAGGAGCTGATCGCATCGCCTATATCTCCTGCAATGTCGCAACCATGGCGCGTGATATCAAACTCTACCAAGAATTGGGATATGAGTTGAAGAAAGTACAGCCGGTTGACCTATTTCCCCAGACGCATCATGTCGAATGTGTAAGTTTGTTAGAGAAACGTAGTTAATCCTCAAAAGGTTCCCCAAACCTTTTGAGTTCCGCAGACTTACCATGTTGAGGCAGTATCACTGCTTGTACAAGCTGAGGTATCAGCGAAGTAGAAGTAAATGTTCTCCCATTCGATAGGACTCGTAGAATGAAGAGGAAAACCGACGAAACGATACGGTAAGTCCGAAACGCTCAGTGTGTAAGCTTGTTGCTAAAAGCGTAAAAACCTTTGAACGAAAGGAATAATAGACTTTCTGCGAAACAAAATATAATACAATAAAACTATGAATTCTGAAGCAAGTCAGCAATTAAGCGATAGCCGTTTCAAGAGCCTTGTAGGTGTTCAGCGCACGACTTTTGAAGAGATGTTAGCTGTGTTAAAAACAGCTTATCAACGTAAACGCGCAAAAGGTGGACGGAAACCCAAATTAAGCCTAGACTATCTCCTCAAGGTAACTATTCAATACATGCGAGAATAGCGCACTTATGAACAAATTGCGGCTGATTTTAGTATTCACGAAAGCAACTTAATTAGTCGGAGTCAATGGGTTGAAGAAACTCTTATTCAAAATGGTTTTACGATTTCAAATTCTGCCTTAATTCTGTAAAAACAGTAAAATTCGAAGGATTGTAAGGTAAGAGTTTTTTTCTTTCTGAAAAAATGGTATAATAGCAATCAAAACTAGAAAATAAAACGGAATTTGGAACAGATTTGTCTGTATCCTAGTAGAGTGGTGATACTATGAAGATTAGTAAGAGGCACTTATTAAATTATTCCATCTTGATTCCCTACTTGCTTTTATCTATTTTGGGCTTGATTGTGGTTTATTCGACCACCAGCGCTATTTTAATTGAAGAAGGCAAGAGCGCCTTGCAATTGGTTCGAAACCAAGGAATCTTTTGGATTGTTAGTTTGATACTGATTGCCTTAATTTATAAATTGAGACTAGATTTTTTGAGAAATGAGCGACTAATCATTTTAGTTATATTGATAGAAATGCTTTTATTGTTCTTGGCTCGTTTTATTGGTATTTCCGTAAACGGGGCATACGGTTGGATTTCGGTTGCAGGAGTAACTATTCAGCCAGCTGAGTACTTAAAAATCATTATTATTTGGTATTTGGCTCACCGATTCTCCAAACAGCAAGAAGAAATAGCTATTTATGATTTTCAAGTTTTGACTCAAAATCAATGGCTTCCTCGTGCTTTTAATGATTGGCGATTCGTTCTCCTAGTTCTGATTGGAAGTTTGGGAATTTTCCCTGATTTAGGGAATGCGACTATTTTAGTCTTGGTTTCCTTGATTATGTATACAGTTAGTGGAATCGCTTATCGCTGGTTTTCAACCATTCTGGCGCTCGTATCTGCCGCTTCTGTCTTTTTCTTGACCACTATCAGCCTAATCGGTGTTGAGACCTTTTCAAAAATTCCAGTATTTGGCTATGTAGCCAAGCGCTTTAGTGCCTTTTTTAATCCTTTTGCCGATCGTGCTGATGCGGGTCACCAGTTATCTAATTCTTATTTTGCCATGGTCAATGGCGGTTGGTTTGGTCTAGGTCTTGGAAACTCGATTGAAAAACGAGGTTATTTACCAGAAGCTCATACAGACTTTGTCTTTTCTATCGTGATTGAAGAATTTGGCTTTGTTGGTGCCAGCCTTATTTTAGCTCTCTTGTTTTTCATGATTTTGCGGATTATCTTGGTCGGTATCCGAGCGGAGAATCCTTTCAATGCCATGGTTGCACTCGGTGTCGGAGGGATGATGTTGGTTCAGGTATTTGTCAATATCGGAGGGATTTCGGGCTTGATTCCATCTACAGGAGTAACCTTTCCCTTCTTATCCCAGGGTGGAAATAGCCTTCTAGTCTTATCAGTGGCAGTGGCCTTTGTCTTAAATATTGACGCCAGTGAAAAACGCGCTAAGTTGTACCGAGAATTGGAAAATCAACCAATGAACCTTCTGTGAAGTAGAATAAAGAAAGGATAGTCTATGTCTCTTCAAAAATTAGAAAATTATAGTAATAAAAGTGTTGTGCAAGAAGAAGTATTGATTCTAACAGAATTATTGGAAGATATTACTAAAAATATGCTTGCCCCAGAGACCTTTGAAAAAATCATGCAGTTGAAAGAATTATCAACGCAGGAAGATTATCAAGGTCTAAACCGTCTAGTGACTAGCTTATCAAATGATGAAATGGTCTATATTTCACGCTATTTTTCAATCTTACCTCTTTTAATTAATATTTCAGAGGATGTGGATTTAGCTTATGAAATCAATCATCAAAATAATATTGATCAGGACTACTTAGGTAAATTATCTACAACGATTAAATTGGTAGCAGAAAAGGAAAATGCCGTTGAGATCCTAGAACACTTGAATGTTGTCCCTGTTTTGACAGCCCATCCAACACAAGTGCAACGCAAAAGTATGTTGGATTTAACAAATCATATTCATAGTCTTTTGCGTAAATACCGTGATGTTAAGTTGGGGTTGATCAATAAAGAAAAATGGCACAATGATTTGCGTCGTTACATCGAAATTATCATGCAGACAGACATGATTCGTGAGAAAAAATTAAAAGTGACTAACGAAATCACGAATGCTATGGAATATTACAACAGCTCCTTTTTGAAAGCTGTACCTCACTTGACGACAGAGTATAAGCGCTTAGCGCAAGTGCATGGTCTGGATTTAAAACAAGCTAAACCAATCACCATGGGTATGTGGATAGGTGGTGACCGTGATGGAAATCCATTTGTTACAGCAGAGACCTTGAAGCAGTCTGCACTCACTCAGTGTGAAGTCATCATGAACTACTATGATGAAAAGATTTACCAACTTTATCGTGAATTTTCTCTTTCAACTAGCATTGTCAACGTCAGCAAGCAAGTCAGAGAAATGGCTCGTCAATCCAAGGATAACTCGATTTACCGCGAAAAAGAGCTTTACCGTCGTGCCTTGTTTGATATTCAATCAAAAATCCAAGCAACTAAAACCTATCTGATTGAGGATAAGGAAGTTGGGACTCGCTATGAAACTGCCAATGATTTCTACAAGGATTTGATTGCCATTCGAGATTCTCTACTAGAAAATAAGGGCGAGTCCTTGATTTCAGGTGATTTTGTGGAATTATTGCAGGCAGTAGAGATATTTGGTTTTTACCTAGCATCAATTGATATGCGACAAGACTCTAGCGTCTATGAAGCCTGTGTGGCAGAACTCTTGAAATCAGCAGGAATTCATTCTCGTTATAGCGAGTTGAGCGAAGAAGAAAAATGTGACCTTCTCTTGAAAGAGTTAGAAGAAGATCCCCGAATTCTTTCTGCTACTCACGCAGAAAAATCAGAATTATTAGCAAAAGAACTAGCTATTTTTAAGACGGCTCGTGTTTTGAAAGATAAGTTGGGAGATGATGTCATCCGCCAAACCATTATTTCGCATGCTACCAGCCTTTCTGATATGCTAGAATTAGCTATTCTATTAAAAGAAGTAGGACTGGTGGATACGGAAAGGGCGCGTGTTCAGATTGTTCCCCTTTTTGAAACAATTGAAGACTTGGATCATTCAGAGGAAACAATGAGACAATATCTTTCTCTTCCTCTTGCCAAAAAATGGATTGCTTCACGCAATAACTACCAAGAAATCATGCTTGGTTACTCTGATAGTAATAAAGATGGCGGTTACTTATCATCATGTTGGACCCTTTACAAGGCTCAACAACAATTGACTGCTATTGGAGATGAATTTGGCGTTAAGGTTACCTTCTTCCATGGCCGTGGTGGGACTGTCGGTCGTGGTGGTGGACCAACCTATGAAGCTATCACTTCTCAACCGCTCAAGTCTATCAAGGATCGTATCCGCTTGACGGAGCAGGGTGAAGTAATTGGGAATAAATACGGTAACAAAGATGCTGCCTACTATAACCTTGAAATGCTAGTATCTGCAGCCATTAACCGTATGATTACTCAGAAGAAGAGCGATACCAATACCTCAAATCGTTATGAAGCCATTATGGATCAAGTAGTGGACCGTAGTTACGATATCTACCGTGATTTGGTCTTTGGTAATGAGCATTTTTATGACTATTTCTTTGAGTCAAGTCCAATCAAGGCTATTTCAAGCTTTAATATTGGTTCTCGTCCAGCAGCTCGTAAGACGATTACTGAAATCGGTGGTTTGCGTGCCATCCCTTGGGTATTCTCATGGTCACAGAGTCGTGTTATGTTCCCTGGATGGTACGGGGTTGGTTCAAGCTTCAAGGAATTTATCGATAAAAATCCAGAGAATATTGCTATTTTACGAGATATGTACCAAAATTGGCCTTTCTTCCAATCGCTTCTTTCAAATGTTGATATGGTTTTATCAAAATCAAATATGAATATTGCTTTTGAATATGCTAAACTTTGTGAAGACGAGCAAGTTAAGGCCATCTATGAGACTATTTTAAATGAATGGCAAGTTACTAAGAACGTTATCTTGGCTATTGAAGGACATGACGAACTCTTAGCTGACAATCCATATCTAAAAGCTAGTCTGGATTACCGTATGCCTTACTTTAATATTCTCAACTATATTCAGTTGGAGTTGATTAAACGCCAACGCCGTGGAGAATTGTCAAGTGATCAAGAACGATTGATTCATATCACCATCAACGGAATTGCGACAGGATTGCGTAATTCAGGCTAATCATTTTCAAAAGTGAAGATGAAAAAAATTCTAATAGACTATTGACAAGTAGTTGAAAAATGATATAATTTAACCATTCAGAAAAGTAATCATACAAACTTTTTAGAGAGTCTGTGGTAGCTGAAAACAGATAAGTGGCGATGATGAAAATTGGGCTGAATGTTATTTAGAATTTGAAATCATAAAAATTCGGTGAGCACACCTTACAGTGCATCTCGTTATTGCGAGACAGAGCGATAGGGAAATTCCCTATAATTGAGGTGGTACCGCGCATCGACGTCCTCACACAAGTTTTTTGTGTGAGGATTTTTTGATGGGGGTTAGTATGGAAAGAAAACGATGGCGTCGCTTGTTTATACTCAATGAAAATCAAAAAGCAAACTAGGAAGCTANNTCATATACCTACGGTAAGGTGACGCTGACGTGGTTTGAAGAGATTTTCGAAGAGTATTAGATAAGTGAAATATGTTAAAGGAAATAAAAAGGAGAAACAGAATGAAAAATAAACGTTTAATTGGAATTATTGCTGCATTAGCAGTCTTAGTAGCAGGAAGCTTGATTTATTCTTCAATGAATAAACCAGAAGCTAAGAATAATAAGGATGAGAAGAAAATAACCAAGATTGGTGTGCTTCAATTTGTGAGCCATCCATCTCTTGACTTGATTTATAAAGGGATTCAAGCTGGACTTGCTGAAGAAGGATATAAAGATGATCAAGTTAAAATCGATTTTATGAACTCAGAAGGTGATCAAAGTAAGGTTGCGACAATGAGTAAACAATTGGTTGCAAATGGCAATGACCTTGTGGTTGGTATTGCGACACCAGCTGCTCAAGGTTTGGCTAGTGCCACAAAAGACCTACCGGTTATCATGGCCGCTATTACAGACCCAATCGGTGCTAACTTGGTTAAAGATTTGAAAAAACCAGGTGGCAACGTTACAGGGGTATCTGACCACAATCCAGCTCAACAACAAGTTGAACTCATCAAGGCTCTGACACCGAATGTGAAAACAATCGGAGCTCTTTACTCAAGTAGCGAAGACAATTCAAAAACACAGGTCGAAGAATTTAAGGCTTATGCTGAAAAAGCAGGTCTGACAGTGGAAACATTTGCAGTTCCTTCAACAAATGAAATCGCCTCAACTGTCACTGTTATGACTAGCAAGGTAGATGCTATTTGGGTTCCAATTGATAACACTATTGCATCAGGATTTCCAACGGTTGTCTCTAGCAATCAAAGTTCTAAGAAACCAATTTATCCAAGTGCCACAGCTATGGTAGAAGTAGGTGGTTTGGCATCCGTTGTAGTTGACCAACATGACCTTGGTGTGGCAACTGGAAAAATGATTGCGCAAGTCTTGAAAGGTGCGAAACCAGCTGATACCCCAGTCAATGTCTTTTCAACTGGTAAGTCAGTCATCAATAAAAAAATAGCACAAGAACTAGGTATTACTATTCCTGAGTCTGTTCTCAAAGAAGCAGGACAAGTCATTGAATAAATAAGGTAGGGAGGAGGAGACTCTTCCCATTTTTTAAAAAGATGAATATAGAAAGGATTAAATAAAATATGATTGTCTCTATTATTTCTCAAGGATTTGTCTGGGCTATTTTAGGTCTGGGGATCTTTATGACATTTAGGATTTTAAATTTTCCAGATATGACAACAGAAGGTTCCTTCCCTCTTGGGGGAGCTGTTGCTGTCACTCTGATAACCAAAGGCGTGAACCCCTTTTTAGCGACACTTGTTGCTGTAGGAGCAGGTTGTTTGGCTGGAATGGTAGCAGGACTTCTTTATACAAAAGGGAAGATTCCAACCTTGCTCTCAGGGATTTTGGTGATGACTTCTTGTCACTCTATCATGCTCTTGATCATGGGGCGTGCCAATTTAGGCTTACTTGGAACCAAGCAAATTCAGGATGTTTTGCCTTTTGATTCGGATTTGAATCAACTCTTGACAGGTCTCATCTTTGTCAGTCTTGTCATTGTTCTCATGCTCTTTTTCTTGGACACTAAACTCGGACAAGCCTATATTGCTACAGGTGACAATCCTGATATGGCTAGAAGTTTCGGGATTCATACTGGGCGCATGGAGCTTATGGGGTTGGTCTTATCAAATGGTGTGATTGCCCTTGCAGGAGCTCTCATTGCCCAGCAAGAAGGGTATGCCGATGTATCTAGAGGAATCGGGGTTATCGTTGTGGGGCTTGCAAGTTTGATTATTGGAGAAGTTATCTTCAAGAGTTTGAGCTTGGCAGAACGTCTGGTTACCATCGTTGTCGGTTCTATCGCCTATCAATTCTTAGTGTGGGCAGTTATTGCGCTTGGCTTTAATACAAGTTACCTTCGTTTGTACAGCGCCGTGATTTTAGCAGTCTGCCTCATGATTCCAACATTTAAGCAAACAATCTTGAAAGGAGCCAAGTTAAGCAAATGACAGCAATTGTAGAATTAAAAAATGCAACCAAAGTCGTTAAAAATGGCTTTGATGAAGAAAAGATTATTTTAAATGATGTTTCCTTAGAAATTTTTGAACAGGACTTTATCACGATTTTAGGTGGAAATGGTGCTGGGAAATCAACCCTCTTTAACACTATTGCAGGAACTTTATCACTAACCAGTGGAACTATCCGTATTTTGGGTGAAGATGTTACCAAGTTTTCACCAGAGAAGCGCGCTAAGTATCTGTCTCGTGTCTTCCAAGATCCAAAGATGGGGACAGCTCCTCGTATGACAGTGGCAGAGAATCTCTTGATTGCCAAGTTTCGTGGTGAAAAGCGTGGATTGTTACCACGACGCTTGACTAGCTATAAGGATGAGTTTCAGACAACAATTGAAAAAGTGGGAAATGGTCTTGAGAAACACTTGAATACACCGATTGAGTTTTTATCAGGTGGTCAAAGACAGGCCTTGAGTCTCTTGATGGCAACCTTGAAGCGTCCTGAATTACTCTTGTTAGACGAGCATACTGCAGCTCTTGATCCAAAGACCAGTGTCGCACTCATGGAATTGACGGATGAATTTGTCAAGAAAGATCAGTTGACAGCGCTTATGATTACCCACCATATGGAAGATGCTCTTAAGTATGGCAATCGCTTAATTGTCATGAAAGAAGGACGAATTATCCAAGATTTGAACCAAGAAGAAAAAGCAAAAATGAAAATCTCTGATTATTATCAACTTTTTGAATAAAGTAGGGAAAATGAGTGAAATGGTTTACTTTTTTTCTGAAATAAAGTATACTATATAAAGTAAACTATGATAACATGGAGGTATTGTGTATGGTTGACAAACAAGTCATTGAAGAAATCAAAAACAATGCCAACATTGTGGAAGTCATAGGGGATGTGATTTCTTTACAAAAGGCAGGACGGAACTATCTAGGGCTCTGTCCTTTTCATGGTGAAAAAACACCTTCTTTCAACGTTGTAGAGGACAAGCAGTTTTACCACTGTTTTGGTTGTGGTCGCTCAGGTGATGTCTTTAAGTTCATCGAGGAGTACCAAGGGGTTCCCTTTATGGAGGCTGTCCAAATCTTAGGTCAGCGTGTTGGGATAGAGGTGGAAAAACCGCTTTATAGTGAACAGAAGCCAGACTCGCCTCACCAAACTCTTTATGATATGCATGAAGATGCTGCCAAATTTTATCATGCCATTCTCATGACAACGACCATGGGGGAAGAGGCCAGAAACTACCTTTATCAGCGTGGTTTGACAGATGAAGTGCTCAAGCATTTTCGGATTGGTTTAGCACCTCCAGAACGAAACTATCTCTATCAACGTTTGTCTGGTCAGTATCGTGATGAGGATTTCCTAGATTCAGGGCTATTTTACCTCTCAGATGCTAATCAATTTGTAGACACCTTTCACAATCGCATTATGTTTCCCCTGAACAATGATCAGGGAAAGGTCATTGCCTTTTCAGGTCGTATCTGGCAGAAAACGGATTCACAAACTTCTAAGTATAAAAATAGCCGATCGACTGAAATTTTTAACAAAAGTTACGAATTATATCATATGGATAGGGCAAAAAAATCTTCTGGTAAAGCCAGTGAGATTTACCTGATGGAAGGGTTCATGGATGTCATCGCAGCCTATCGGGCTGGAATAGAAAACGCTGTAGCGTCTATGGGAACGGCCTTAAGTCGTGAGCATGTTGAGCATCTGAAAAGGTTAACCAAGAAGTTGGTTCTTGTTTACGATGGCGATAAGGCTGGGCAAGCCGCGACTTTAAAAGCGCTGGACGAAATTGGTGAGATGCCTGTGCAAATTGTCAGCATGCCTGATAACTTGGATCCAGATGAGTATCTACAAAAAAATGGACCAGAAGACTTGGCCTATCTATTAACGAAAACTCGTATTAGTCCGATTGAGTTTTACATTCACCAGTACAAGCCTGAAAATAGTGAAAATCTGCAGGCCCAGATTGAGTTTATTGAAAAAATAGCTCCCTTGATTGTTCAAGAAAAGTCTATCACTGCTCAAAACAGTTATATTCATATTTTAGCTGACAGTCTGGCGTCCTTTGATTATGCCCAGATTGAGCAGATTGTTAATGAAAGTCGTCAGGCGCAAAGGCAGAATCGCATGGAAGGAATTTCCAGACCGACGCCAATCACAATGCCTGTCACCAAGCAGTTATCGGCTATTATGAGGGCAGAAGCTCATCTACTTTATCGAATGATGGACTCCCCTCTTGTTTTGAACGATTACCGCTTGCGAGAAGACTTTGCATTTGCTACACCTGAATTTCAGGTCTTATATGACTTGCTTGGTCAGTATGGCAATCTTCCTCCAGAAGTTTTAGCAGAACAGACAGAGGAAGTTGAAAGAGCTTGGTACCAAGTGTTAGCTCAGGACTTGCCTGCTGAGATGTCACCGCAGGAACTTAGTGAAGTAGAAATGACTCGAAACAAGGCTCTCTTGAATCAGAACAATATGAGAATCAAAAAGAAGGTGCAGGAAGCTAGCCATGTAGGAGATACCGACACAGCCTTAGAAGAATTGGAACGTTTAATTTCACAAAAGAGAAGAATGGAGTAACAATGGCAACAAAACAAAAAGAAGTAACAACATTTGACGTACAAGTAGCAGAATTTATCCGTAATCATAAGCAAAAAGGGACAGCAACAGATGATGAAATCAATGCTAGTCTTGTCGTTCCTTTTACCTTGGACGCTGATGGAATTGAAGATCTCTTGCAACGGATTCAGGATGCAGGGATTTCTATCACAGATAACGAAGGAAATCCAAGTGCGCGTGTTCTTAGTGCTGAAGAAGAACCAGAACTCAGCGATGAGGACTTGATTGGGTCAACTTCGGCTAAGGTCAACGACCCTGTTCGTATGTACTTGAAAGAAATCGGGGTCGTTCCTCTCTTGACCAATGAAGAGGAAAAAGAATTGGCACTAGCTGTTGAAGCTGGTGATATTGAAGCCAAACAACGTCTTGCGGAAGCCAACCTTCGTTTGGTTGTTTCTATTGCCAAACGCTATGTTGGACGCGGTATGCAGTTCCTTGATTTGATTCAAGAAGGGAACATGGGCTTAATGAAGGCGGTTGACAAGTTTGACTATTCTAAAGGGTTCAAGTTTTCAACTTACGCAACTTGGTGGATTCGTCAGGCTATCACTCGTGCCATCGCTGATCAAGCTCGTACCATCCGTATCCCAGTTCACATGGTTGAAACTATCAATAAATTGGTTCGTGAACAGCGGAATCTCCTTCAAGAATTGGGACAAGATCCAACACCTGAGCAAATCGCTGAACGTATGGATATGACCCCTGATAAGGTTCGTGAAATCTTGAAGATTGCTCAAGAACCGGTATCCCTTGAAACTCCTATCGGTGAAGAGGATGATAGCCACCTTGGGGACTTTATCGAAGATGAAGTGATTGAAAATCCAGTGGATTATACGACTCGTATCGTCTTGCGTGAGCAGTTGGATGAAGTCTTGGATACTCTTACAGACCGTGAAGAAAACGTTTTGCGTCTACGTTTTGGATTAGATGATGGAAAAATGCGTACCCTTGAAGATGTGGGTAAAGTATTTAACGTAACCCGTGAGCGTATCCGTCAGATTGAAGCAAAGGCTTTGAGAAAACTACGCCAACCAAGTCGTAGTAAACCGCTTCGTGATTTTATTGAAGACTAAGAGTGAGGATGAATATGGCTTATACAGAAGAGCAAATTGATAACATCAAAACACGCATTTTAACAGCCTTGGAAGAAGTCATCGACCCTGAGTTGGGAATCGATATTGTCAATCTTGGTTTAATTTATGAGATTCGTTTTGACGGTGACACAGGGCAAACAGAGATTGATATGACGTTGACAACTATGGGTTGTCCCCTAGCTGACCTTTTGACAGACCAGATTTATGATGCCATGACAGAGGTGCCAGAAGTAACGGATACTGAGGTCAAATTAGTCTGGTATCCAGCCTGGACCGTTGAAAAAATGAGTCGCTATGCACGCATTGCCCTAGGCATTAAGTAATACTCTTCGAAAATCAAATTCAAACCACGTCAGCTTCACCTTGCCGTACTCAAGTACAGCCTGCGGCTAGCTTCCTAGTTTGCTCTTTGATTTTCATTGAGTATAAACATATAAAAACATGTGAGAGACCGTTGGAAAAGTGAGGAAATTTCCCCCTCTTTTCCTCTAGTCTCTCCTTTCTTTTGCTGATTTTATTCAAAGAAAATGATATAATAGTAGTTATGGAAAAAAAGAAATTACGCATCAATATGTTGAGTTCAAGTGAGAAAGTAGCAGGACAAGGAGTTTCAGGTGCTTACCGTGAATTAGTTCGTCTTCTTCACCGTGATGCCAAGGACCAATTGATTGTTACAGAAAATCTTCCAATAGAGGCAGATGTGACTCACTTTCATACAATTGATTTCCCCTATTATTTATCAACATTCCAAAAGAAACGCTCAGGAAGGAAAATTGGCTATGTTCATTTCTTGCCTGACACACTTGAGGGGAGTTTGAAAATTCCATTTTTCTTAAAGGGAATTGTTAAACGCTATGTATTTTCTTTTTACAATCGGATGGAGCACTTGGTGGTGGTCAATCCTATGTTTATTGAGGATTTGGTGGCAGCTGGTATTCCACGTGAAAAAGTGACTTATATTCCTAACTTTGTCAACAAGGAAAAATGGCATCCTCTACCACAAGAAGAGATAGTCAGACTGCGAACAGAGCTAGGTCTTAGTGACAATCAGTTTATCGTAGTAGGTGCTGGTCAAGTTCAGAAACGTAAAGGGATTGATGACTTTATCCGTCTGGCTGAGGAATTGCCACAGATTACCTTTATCTGGGCTGGTGGTTTCTCTTTTGGTGGTATGACAGATGGTTATGAACGCTACAAGAAAATCATGGAAAATCCTCCTAAAAATTTGATTTTTCCAGGAATTGTATCGCCAGATCGGATGCGCGAATTGTATGCCCTAGCGGATCTTTTCTTGCTTCCTAGTTACAATGAGCTCTTTCCGATGACGATTTTAGAGGCTGCCAGTTGTGAAGCTCCGATTATGTTGCGTGATTTAGATCTTTATAAGGTAATTTTGGAGGGAAATTATCGGGCGACAGCAGATAGAGAAGAGATGAAAGAAGCTATTCTGGAATATCAAGCAAATCCTGCTGCCTTAAAAGACCTCAAAGAAAAGGCTAAGAATATTTCTAGAGAGTATTCTGAAGAGCATCTGTTACAAATCTGGTTGGACTTTTATGAGAAACAAGCCGCTTTAGGGAGAAAGTAAAAAGTGAGGTAATCTATGCGAATTGGTTTATTTACAGATACCTATTTTCCTCAGGTTTCAGGTGTTGCGACCAGTATTCGAACCTTGAAAACAGAACTTGAAAAGCAGGGACATGCTGTTTTTATCTTTACGACGACAGATAAGGATGTCAATCGTTATGAAGACTGGCAAATTATCCGCATTCCAAGTGTTCCTTTCTTTGCTTTTAAAGATCGTCGCTTTGCCTATCGAGGTTTCAGCAAGGCGCTTGAAATTGCTAAACAATATCAACTGGATATTATCCACACTCAGACAGAATTTTCTCTTGGTTTGTTGGGGATTTGGATTGCGCGTGAATTGAAGATTCCAGTCATCCATACCTATCACACTCAGTACGAAGACTATGTGCATTATATTGCCAAGGGGATGTTGATTCGTCCTAGCATGGTCAAGTACCTGGTCAGAGGTTTCCTGCATGATGTGGATGGGGTTATTTGCCCGAGTGAGATTGTCCGTGACTTGCTATCTGACTATAAGGTCAAGGTTGAAAAACGGGTCATTCCAACAGGGATTGAATTAGCTAAGTTTGAGCGTCCGGAAATCAAGCAGGAAAATTTGAAAGAACTACGTAGTAAACTAGGGATTCAAGATGATGAAAAGATGTTGCTTAGTCTTTCCAGAATTTCCTATGAAAAAAATATTCAAGCAGTATTAGCAGCCTTTGCAGAAGTTCTGAGAGAGGAAGACAAGGTGAAACTGGTAGTTGCTGGGGATGGGCCTTATCTGGATGACCTCAAAGAGCAAGCCCAGAAACTAGAGATTCAAGACTCTGTTGTCTTTACAGGGATGATTGCTCCTAGTGAGACGGCTCTTTATTATAAGGCGGCAGATTTCTTCATCTCGGCATCGACAAGTGAAACCCAAGGCTTGACATACTTGGAAAGCTTAGCCAGTGGGACGCCTGTCATTGCACATGGAAATCCTTATCTGGACAATCTTATCAGTGATAAAATGTTTGGAACCTTGTACTATGGAGAACATGATTTGGCTGGTGCTATTTTGGAAGCTCTGATTGCAACGCCAGATATGAATGAGCATACCTTATCAGAGAAATTGTATGAGATTTCAGCTGAGAACTTTGGGAAACGAGTGCATGAGTTTTATCTGGATGCCATCATTTCAAATAACTTCCAGAAAGATTTGGCTAAAGATGATACGGTTAGTCAGCGTATCTTTAAGACAGTTTTGTATCTACCGCAAAAGGTGGTTGCTGTGCCTGTAAAAGGCTCTAGACGAATGCTGAGGGCTTCAAAAACACAGTTAATCAGCATCAGAGATTATTGGAAAGACCATGAAGAATAGAAAGAGGAATAGCTATGAAAAAACAATTGATGAGAAGTGGTAGTGATCAAAAAATTGCTGGAGTATGTGCTGGGGTCGCAAATTATTTTGATATGGATCCGACTATTGTTCGTGTAATATGGGGTGTTCTTGCATTTTGTTATGGGGCAGGAATTGTAGCTTATATCATTTTATGGATGATTGCGCCAGTAGCAACTGACTATTGAAAACTAGCTAAATTCATGCTAAGATAATAGAAAATAGAATGTAACGAAGGAGATAAAAATGGCATTTGGAGATAATGGAAATCGTAAAAAAACGATGTTTGAGAAAATAACCTTGTTTATCGTGATTATCATGCTAGTAGCAAGTTTATTGGGAATTTTTGCAACTGCAATTGGTGCCCTCAGTAATCTATAAAATAGATTCAAGAAAATTTAGTGACTGGGATTTCCCAGCCCTTTTTTAAAGTGAGAAGAAAAAATGAGTATGTTTTTAGATACAGCCAAGATCAAGGTCAAGGCTGGTAATGGTGGTGATGGCATGGTTGCCTTTCGCCGTGAAAAATATGTCCCTAATGGTGGTCCTTGGGGCGGTGATGGTGGTCGTGGAGGCAATGTCGTCTTCGTTGTAGATGAAGGTCTACGTACCCTCATGGATTTCCGCTATAATCGCCATTTCAAGGCTGATTCTGGTGAGAAAGGAATGACCAAAGGGATGCATGGTCGTGGTGCTGAGGACCTTAGAGTTCGAGTACCACAAGGTACGACTGTTCGTGATGCGGATACTGGCAAGGTCTTGACAGATTTGATTGAACACGGGCAAGAATTTATCGTTGCCCACGGTGGTCGTGGTGGACGTGGAAATATTCGTTTCGCGACACCAAAAAATCCTGCACCGGAAATCTCTGAAAATGGAGAACCAGGTCAGGAACGTGAGTTACAATTGGAACTAAAAATCCTTGCGGATGTCGGTTTAGTAGGTTTCCCATCTGTAGGGAAATCAACACTTTTAAGTGTTATCACATCGGCTAAACCAAAAATCGGTGCCTACCACTTTACGACAATTGTGCCAAATCTAGGTATGGTTCGTACCCAATCAGGTGAATCCTTTGCAGTAGCTGATTTACCAGGTTTGATTGAAGGGGCTAGTCAAGGTGTTGGTCTGGGGACCCAGTTCCTCCGTCACATCGAGCGTACACGTGTCATCCTTCACATCATTGATATGTCAGCTAGTGAAGGTCGTGATCCTTATGAGGATTATCTTGCCATCAATAAAGAACTGGAGTCATACAATCTTCGCCTCATGGAGCGTCCACAGATTATCGTAGCCAATAAGATGGACATGCCTGAAAGTCAGGAAAATCTTGAAGAATTCAAGAAGAAATTGGCTGAAAACTACGATGAATTTGAAGAGTTACCAGCTATTTTCCCAATTTCTGGATTGACCAAGCAAGGTTTGGCAACGCTTTTGGATGCTACAGCTGAATTGTTAGACAAGACACCAGAATTCTTGCTCTACGACGAGTCCGATATGGAAGAAGAAGCTTACTATGGATTTGACGAAGAAGAAAAAGCCTTTGAAATTAGTCGTGATGACGATGCGACATGGGTACTTTCTGGTGAAAAACTGATGAAACTCTTTAATATGACCAACTTTGATCGTGACGAATCAGTCATGAAATTTGCCCGCCAACTTCGTGGTATGGGAGTTGATGAAGCCCTTCGTGCGCGTGGTGCTAAGGATGGGGATTTAGTCCGCATTGGTAAATTTGAGTTTGAATTTGTAGACTAGGAGATTGATATGGGAGATAAACCGATATCTTTCCGAGATGCGGATGGCAACTTTGTTTCCGCTGCAGACGTTTGGAATGAAAAGAAATTGGAAGAACTGTTTAATCGTCTCAATCCAAATCGTGCCTTGAGGTTGGCACGAACTAAAAAAGACAATTCATCTCAGTAAAGAAGATAAAAAAATCCCGTGTCTGATCAGACACGGGATTTTGTGGTACGACGGGCATGTATAGCAAACTGAATCTGGAATAGCACAGCATATCTTCTAAAATATTGTTATCAATTGATTTGAATTTCAAAATTAAATTGTTTAATTCTTTTTTCACTTTATTATAGTATATCTGATGTCAAAGTTATCGGCGAGTCAAATAGCGATTCCCAAGTCTGATGCTGGAAATAAGAATCGTCAGAGGAAGGGATAGCGAAATCGTGGCTCTACGAACAGGAACGTGATAGTAAGGCGTATATAGTAGATAAGGGGGCTCAAAACTCTAAATTCCAAAAAGGTAGTCGTAACCTATATGCGTAAATCACGAGAGTAATTGAATTCGGACTAGGATTTTCTATTTTCACTGTAACCTTTTAACGTCCTCATATCTTGTATACACGAGGAAAGATGTATGACTTATCCCGTGAGGTCTATCACTATAAAGAGAAAACGACAGATAGAGGTGATCCTGAGTCACGGTTATCTTTAAAATAGATTGTCTGATAGGATGCTAGCCTGAAAACGTCTTGTTCATGAAATATAGGACGCTATGTATAAAACGCTTCTGTGAACTGAGAGAAGGGGGAGAAGTTCTTTCTAAAGTTTAGTTGAACAGCCGTATTCCGATACTTAGATAAGGGGGGTAGTCTTAGCTCCTACTCGATTTCAGGGGGCAAAAAAGGGGCAATAGCGATTCGAGAAAGATTATACTCTTCGAAAATCTCTTCAAATCACGTCAATATCGCCTTGCCGTATATATG
>NZ_VMMX01000003.1:136612-189773 GCF_013277415.1 Streptococcus sp. 68
TAGCTTCCTAGTTTGCTCTTTGATTTTTATTGAGTATCAGTGACTAACTCATCAACTCTGATTTATCCAATAAAATTGAAAAGGATGGAAAAAAGGTTGCATTTATGATATAATTTATTTTAAAGACCTTATTAGAAATCTTGAAAGAGTATTGAAAACTTAGAATGAGAAAAATTGTTATCAATGGTGGATTACCACTGCAAGGTGAAATCACTATTAGTGGTGCTAAAAATAGTGTTGTAGCCTTAATTCCGGCTATTATCTTGGCTGATGATGTGGTGACTTTAGATTGCGTTCCAGATATTTCGGATGTAGCTAGTCTTGTCGAAATCATGGAATTGATGGGAGCTACTGTTAAGCGTTATGACGATGTATTGGAGATTGATCCAAGAGGTGTTCAAAATATTCCAATGCCTTATGGAAAAATCAACAGTCTTCGTGCATCATACTATTTTTATGGGAGCCTCTTAGGCCGTTTTGGTGAAGCGACAGTTGGTCTACCGGGAGGATGTGATCTTGGTCCTCGTCCGATTGACTTACACCTTAAGGCGTTTGAAGCTATGGGTGCCACTGTTAGCTACGAGGGAGATAACATGAAGTTATCTGCTAAAGATACAGGACTCCATGGCGCAAGTATTTACATGGATACGGTTAGTGTAGGGGCAACGATCAATACGATGATTGCTGCGGTTAAAGCGAATGGTCGTACTATTATTGAAAATGCAGCCCGTGAACCTGAGATTATTGATGTAGCTACTCTCTTGAATAATATGGGTGCCCATATCCGTGGGGCAGGAACCAATATCATCATTATTGATGGTGTCGAAAGATTACATGGGACACGTCATCAGGTTATTCCAGACCGCATTGAAGCTGGAACATATATATCTTTAGCTGCTGCAGTTGGCAAGGGGATTCGTATAAATAATGTTCTTTACGAACACCTAGAAGGATTTATTGCTAAGCTGGAAGAAATGGGAGTGAGAATGACTGTATCTGAAGACAGCATTTTTGTCGAAGAGCAGTCTAATTTGAAAGCAATCAATATTAAGACAGCTCCTTACCCAGGCTTTGCAACTGATTTGCAACAACCGATTACCCCTCTTTTACTAACAGCTAATGGTCGTGGTACAATTGTTGATACGATTTACGAAAAACGTGTAAATCATGTTTTTGAACTAGCAAAGATGGATGCGGACATTTCGACAACAAATGGTCATATTTTGTACACGGGTGGACGTAATTTGCGTGGAGCCAGTGTTAAAGCGACCGACTTAAGAGCTGGCGCAGCTTTGGTTATTGCTGGTTTGATGGCCGAGGGACAAACTGAAATTACCAATATTGAGTTTATCTTACGTGGTTATTCTGATATTATTGAAAAATTACGTAATCTAGGAGCGGATATTACACTTGTTGAGGATTAAACCGTAGAGGTGTTTATGAATATTTGGACCAAATTAGCAATGTTTTCTTTTTTTGAAACGGATCGCTTGTATTTGCGTCCTTTCTTTTTTAGTGATAGTCAAGACTTCCATGAGATAGCCTCAAATCCTGAAAATTTACAATTTATTTTCCCAACTCAGGCAAGTCTGGAAGAAAGTCAGTATGCACTGGCCAATTACTTTATGAAGGCTCCTTTAGGAGTATGGGCTATTTGTGACAAGAAAACTGAAAAAATGATTGGTTCAATTAAGTTTGAAAAGCTAGATGAAATCAAAAAAGAAGCTGAGCTTGGTTATTTTTTGAGAAAAGATGCTTGGTCGCAAGGATTTATGACAGAGGTTGTTAGAAAAATTTGTCAGCTTTCTTTTGAGGAATTTGGCTTAAAACAATTATCTATCATTACCCACCTTGAAAATGAAGCTAGCCAAAGAGTTGCTCTTAAGTCTGGATTTAGTTTGTTTCGTCAGTTTAAGGGAAGTGATCGGTACACAAGAAAAATGCGGGATTATCTTGAATTTCGGTATGTAAAAGGAGAATTCAATGAGTAAGCATCAGGAAATTCTAAGCTATTTGGAGGAATTACCAGTAGGTAAAAGGGTCAGTGTTCGCAGCATTTCAAACCATCTGGGAGTCAGTGATGGAACTGCCTATCGGGCCATTAAAGAAGCTGAAAATCGTGGAATTGTAGAGACTCGCCCAAGAAGTGGTACTATCCGTGTTAAATCTCAGAAAGTTGCTATAGAGAGATTAACCTTTGCTGAAATTGCAGAAGTGACTACTTCTGAAGTGTTAGCTGGACAGGAAGGACTTGATAGAGAATTTAGTAAGTTCTCTATTGGTGCCATGACCGAACAAAACATCTTATCTTACCTTCATGATGGGGGGCTCTTGATTGTCGGAGACCGGACCCGTATACAATTACTAGCGCTTGAAAATGAAAATGCAGTTCTGGTTACGGGTGGTTTTCATGTTCATGATGACGTGCTTAAACTGGCCAATCAAAAGGGGATTCCTGTTCTGAGAAGCAAGCATGACACTTTCACTGTTGCGACCATGATCAATAAAGCCCTGTCAAATGTACAAATCAAGACTGATATTTTGACAGTTGAGAAGCTTTATCGTCCAAGTCATGAGTATGGTTTTCTGAGAGAGACTGACACTGTTAAAGATTATTTGGACTTAGTTCGTAAGAATCGTAGCAGTCGTTTCCCTGTTATCAATCAACATCAGGTTGTTGTTGGAGTTGTAACCATGAGAGACGCTGGTGATAAGTCACCAAGTACGACAATTGATAAGGTTATGTCACGTAGTCTATTTTTAGTTGGATTATCGACAAATATTGCCAATGTGAGTCAACGGATGATTGCTGAAGACTTTGAAATGGTACCAGTTGTTCGAAGCAATCAAACCTTGCTTGGCGTTGTAACCAGACGAGATGTCATGGCGAAGATGAGTCGTTCCCAAGTTTCTGCTCTACCTACTTTTTCTGAGCAGATTGGTCAAAAACTTTCTTATCACCATGATGAAGTCGTCATTACAGTGGAACCCTTTATGCTAGAGAAGAACGGTGTTTTGGCTAATGGTGTATTGGCGGAGATACTGACTCACATGACCCAAGATTTAGTTGTGAATAGTGGTCGCAATCTCATCATCGAGCAAATGCTGATCTACTTTTTGCAGGCTGTTCAGATAGATGATATACTGCGCATTCAAGCACGTATTATCCACCATACTAGACGATCAGCTATTATTGATTACGATATTTATCATGGTCATCAGATTGTTTCAAAAGCAAATGTGACTGTTAAAATTAATTAGAAACTAGGAGAAAAAATGATAACATTAAAATCAGCTCGTGAAATCGAAGCTATGGACAAGGCTGGTGATTTTCTAGCAAGTATTCATATCGGCTTACGTGATTTGATTAAGCCTGGCGTAGATATGTGGGAAGTTGAAGAGTATGTCCGACGTCGTTGTAAGGAAGAAAATTTCCTTCCGCTTCAGATTGGGGTTGACGGTGCAATGATGGACTATCCTTATGCTACCTGCTGCTCTCTTAATGATGAAGTGGCTCACGCTTTCCCTCGTCACTACATCTTGAAAGATGGTGATTTGCTTAAGGTTGATATGGTTTTGGGAGGTCCAATTGCCAAATCTGATTTGAATGTCTCAAAATTAAACTTCAACAATGTTGAGCAAATGAAAAAATACACCCAGAGTTACTCTGGTGGTCTTGCAGACTCTTGTTGGGCTTATGCTGTTGGTACACCGTCCGAAGAAGTCAAAAACTTGATGGATGTAACCAAAGAAGCCATGTACAAGGGTATTGAGCAAGCTGTTGTTGGAAATCGTATCGGTGATATTGGTGCAGCCATTCAAGAATACGCTGAAAGTCGTGGTTACGGTGTAGTGCGTGATTTGGTTGGTCATGGTGTTGGCCCAACTATGCACGAAGAACCAATGGTTCCTAACTATGGTATTGCTGGTCGTGGGCTTCGTCTCCGTGAAGGAATGGTCTTAACCATTGAACCAATGATCAATACCGGTGACTGGGAAATTGATACAGATATGAAGACTGGTTGGGCTCATAAGACTATTGACGGTGGGCTATCTTGTCAATATGAACACCAATTTGTCATTACTAAGGATGGTCCGGTAATCTTGACTAGCCAAGGTGAAGAAGGAACTTATTAATAAAAAGTGAAAAGATCTACTGGAAGTTTATTTTGATAAAAAATCCAGTAGATCTTTTTATAATAAAACGCATTGTATCAAGCTTTTAATGCCTGGTATAATGCGTTTTTCTAATTTTAAGATTTTTTCCAACTCTGTTTGTAACCACATCATAACAAAGGGTCTAGAATTCATAGCTCTCCTCCTATATACTATTAGTAAAGCAAAACTAGGGGAGAATATTTTAGTGTCGCAATCTATTGTTCGTGTAGAGGTTTTACGATATCGTTGTTTTGATTCTAAAAAGAGAAATGGAATTCTGTTTAACGTTCGTATTGCCAATCTTAAATTTACCTTTTTTATATTGAAGTATTGAGCTAGTTTATGAAAAAATTGAGTGAAAGAGTCGAGTGTTTTAGAAACCTACAGTGTAGTATTCTAGTTTCAATCCACTATATTTTGCTACTCCCCATAAAGTTTCTATTTTCCCTGAATTCTGATATAATAGAAATATTGACTTCAAGAGTAAGGAAGAGAAGATGAACGCATTATTAAATGGAATGAATGACCGTCAGGCTGAGGCGGTGCAAACGACAGAAGGTCCCTTGTTGATCATGGCAGGGGCTGGTTCTGGAAAGACCCGTGTTTTGACCCACCGTATCGCTTATTTGATTGATGAAAAGCTGGTCAATCCTTGGAATATCTTGGCCATTACCTTTACTAATAAGGCTGCGCGTGAGATGAAAGAGCGTGCTTATAGCCTCAATCCAGCTACTCAGGACTGTTTGATTGCGACTTTTCACTCCATGTGTGTTCGTATCCTGCGTCGCGATGCGGATCATATTGGCTACAACCGTAATTTTACTATTGTGGATCCTGGTGAACAGCGAACTCTTATGAAACGCATTCTCAAGCAGTTGAACTTGGATCCTAAAAAATGGAATGAACGGAGCATCTTAGGAACTATTTCCAACGCTAAGAATGATTTGATTGATGATGGGGCTTATGCCTCCCAAGCTGGAGATATGTACACGCAAATTGTGGCCCAGTGTTATACAGCCTATCAGAAAGAACTGCGTCAGTCGGAGTCGGTTGACTTTGATGATTTGATTATGCTGACCTTGCGTCTCTTTGATCAAAATCCTGATGTTTTGACTTATTACCAGCAGAAGTTTCAATACATCCACGTTGATGAGTACCAAGATACTAACCATGCCCAGTACCAACTGGTCAAACTCTTGGCTTCACGCTTTAAAAATATTTGTGTGGTTGGGGATGCGGACCAGTCTATCTACGGTTGGCGTGGTGCGGATATGCAGAATATTTTGGATTTTGAGAAAGATTATCCCCAAGCCAAGGTTGTTTTGTTGGAAGAGAATTACCGTTCCACTAAAACAATTCTCCAAGCGGCCAACGAGGTCATTAAAAACAACAAAAACCGCCGTCCTAAGAATCTCTGGACCCAGAATGCTGATGGGGAGCAAATCGTTTACTATCGTGCCAATGATGAGCTAGATGAGGCTGTATTTGTAGCCAGAACTATCGATGAACTTGGTCGGAGTCAAAACTTCCTTCACAAGGATTTTGCAGTTCTCTATCGTACTAACGCCCAGTCTCGTACTATTGAGGAAGCCCTGCTCAAGTCAAACATTCCTTATACCATGGTTGGTGGAACCAAGTTCTACAGCCGTAAGGAAATCCGCGATATTATCGCTTATCTTAATCTTATTGCTAATTTGAGTGACAATATCAGTTTTGAGCGTATTATCAACGAACCAAAACGTGGAATTGGGCCAGGTACTGTTGAGAAAATTCGTGACTTTGCAAATATGCAAAACATGTCTATGCTAGATGCTTCAGCCAATATCATGTTGTCTGGTATCAAGGGTAAAGTAGCCCAGTCTATCTGGGATTTTGCAAATATGATGTTAGATTTGCGAGAGCAACTGGACCACTTAAGCATTACTGAGTTGGTTGAGGCCGTCCTAGAAAAAACAGGTTACGTCGATATTCTTAACGCCCAAGCGACCTTAGAAAGCAAGGCTCGTGTAGAAAACATCGAGGAGTTCCTCTCTGTGACGAAAAACTTTGATGACACCTCTGATGGGCCAGAAGAAGAAACTGGTCTGGATAAACTGAGTCGTTTTTTAAATGACTTGGCCTTGATTGCGGACACAGATTCAGGTAGTCAGGAGACATCAGAAGTGACCTTGATGACCCTGCATGCTGCCAAAGGTCTCGAGTTTCCAGTTGTCTTTTTGATTGGGATGGAAGAAAATGTCTTTCCACTTAGTCGTGCAGCTGAGGATTCAGATGAATTGGAAGAAGAGCGCCGTCTGGCCTATGTAGGTATCACGCGTGCAGAGAAAATTCTCTATCTGACCAATGCTAACTCACGCTTGCTTTTCGGTCGTACCAACTACAACCGTCCCACTCGTTTTATTAACGAAATCAGCTCGGACTTACTTGAGTATCAAGGTCTGGCTCGTCCAGCAAATACAAGCTTTAAGGCATCTTATAGCAGTGGTGACCTTGCCTTCGGTCAAGGTATGAGTCTTGCCCAGGCTCTTCAAGACCGTAAACGCAGTGCTGCCCCAAAATCTATCCAGTCAAGTGGCCTTCCGTTTAGTCAATTTACAGCTGGAGCAAAATCAGCTTCTAGCGAGGCAAATTGGTCCATTGGTGACATTGCCCTCCACAAGAAGTGGGGAGAGGGAACTGTTTTGGAAGTTTCAGGTAGCGGTGCTACGCAGGAATTGAAAATCAATTTCCCAGAAGTAGGTTTGAAAAAACTTTTGGCTAGTGTGGCCCCAATTGAGAAAAAAATCTAATTTTTCATCCTTCTCACGAATAATAAAGTGAGGAGGATTTTTATGTACAGTATTTCATTCCAAGAAGATTCACTATTACCAAGAGAAAGACTGGCCAAGGAAGGAGTTGAAGCGCTCAGTAATCAAGAGTTACTAGCTATTTTACTCAGAACAGGAACACGTCAAGCTAGTGTTTTTGAAATTGCCCAGAAAGTCTTGAACAATCTTTCAAACCTAACGGATTTGAAAAAAATGACCCTGCAGGAATTGCAGAGTCTGTCTGGTATTGGACGTGTTAAGGCCATAGAATTGCAAGCTATGATTGAACTGGGGCATCGTATTCATAAACACGAGACTCTTGAGATGGAAAGTATTCTCAGCAGTCAAAAGTTGGCCAAGAAGATGCAACAGGAATTGGGGGACAAAAAACAAGAGCACCTGGTGGCGCTCTATCTCAATACTCAAAATCAAATCATCCATCAACAGACCATTTTTATCGGCTCAGCTACTCGTAGTATTGCTGAACCACGTGAGATTCTTCACTATGCTATCAAGCATATGGCGACTTCTCTCATCTTGGTCCACAATCATCCTTCGGGAGCGGTAGCCCCTAGCCGAAATGATGATCATGTCACTAAACTTGTTAAAGAAGCCTGCGACCTGATGGGAATTGTCCTCTTGGACCATTTGATTGTCTCATATTCTAGTTACTTTAGTTACCGTGAAAAAACAGATTTAATCTAAAGTTCATTAACGACATAGTCAAAGAGGTTTTTATCTTTGGGACGATTTTCAAAAAGAAACTCTGGATGCCATTGGACACCGAGAAAGGCGACATCATCCGTACTCATAACAGCTTCTATAATACCATCTTTAGGATCATGAGCCGCAATCTTTAAATTTGGTGCTAAATCCTTGATGCTCTGGTGGTGGAAGGAGTTGATATGGGAGATTTCTCCATAGATTTCTCGAAGAACTGTATCAGGTTCTGTCACCAAGCGTTGGGTTGTGTACTCGGCGGAACAATCCTGCCAGTGATCTTCGATATCTTGGTACAAAGTTCCACCCATGGCAACGTTAAAGAGTTGAGTCCCACGACAGACAGAGAAAATCGGCTTTTGCTGTTTGATAGCTTCCTTGATGAGGGCTAGTTCGAATATATCTCTTTGAAGGTGGTAGTCATCGCTATCAATGGTTTTTGGTTCACCATAGAATTTTGGATCAACATTTTGCCCACCTGTCAAGATGAGCTTGTCAATCATACTGATATAGTGGCAGGCCATTTCTTGATCACCAATCGGTAGGATGATGGGAATCCCTCCAGCGTCTTTAACGCCTTCAACAAAGCCTTTTGCTGCGTAGCTCATCATGATGTCATCATCAGGATGAGTTTTTTCGTTTCCTGTAATCCCTATAACTGGTTTTTTCATAAAATGATTTTCGCTTTCTAATCCTCTTTTCGCATGAAATAGAGGAGTGTTTGGAGTTCACTTGTCAAATCGACATACTGAACGACCACATCTTTTGGTAAATGCAGATGGACTGGTGAAAAACTAAGAATTCCTTTCACGCCAGCATCAACCAAGAGATTGGCAACCTCTTGTGACTTAACGCTGGGAACGGTCAGGATAGCAGTCTTCACATCAGCATCCTTGATTTTATCCTTGATTTGAGAAATCCCGTAAATAGGAATTCCATCAGGAGTTTGGGTTCCGACTTCGGGATGGTCATCTAGGTCAAAGGCCATGATAATCTTCATCTTGTTACGCTCGTGGAAGCGGTAGTGGAGAAGGGCATGGCCCATATTTCCAATACCAACCAGCATGACATTGGTAATAGAGTTATCATTGAGCAAATCGGCAAAAAATGTCATCAGTTTTTTGACATCATATCCAAATCCACGCCGACCTAGTTCACCAAAATAGGAAAAATCACGACGTACGGTCGCTGAATCAATCCCAATGGCCTCTGCAATTTGCTTAGAGTTGGCACGTTCAATCTTTTCTGCATGAAATCTCTTAAAAATTCGATAGTAGAGAGAGAGTCTTTTTGCTGTAGCTTTTGGAATAGCAGACTGTTTATCTTTCACAAAATCACAACCTTTCTATTCTTCTATTTTATAGAAACATTGTGAAAAAATCAACAAAAACAAGAAAAAACTAAGAAAAATCTTAGTTTTGTTGTAAAAAATCTGCATGTGATAGAAAACGGTAGAGGTCTCCGACCAGTCCTTGGTAAACTTCCTGTCCTTTAAAGGTCAAAGAAGTTACATAAAGTGTATCTGGCAGAGTCACACATCCTGACAGAGCTAGCATGAGAGCCTCGTAATCCTCATACTTGAGAGTGCGCTCTACATGATAGCTGTCCTTATAGGTCAGTTCAAACATTTTGGCTCTATCTTTCCGATTTTGTAAAGACACCACGTTCTACCAAGCTATCCATGAGGAAATAGAATTTTTCCTGATGAATGTGGTGGTCTTCTGATTTGAAAATATCAACTAGACGTAGCCCAAACTTGTCAGTGATATTGATTTTAGCACCTGTAAGTTCCTTGTTAATGATGATTTTGAGTTGGAAGCCTTCACCGCTGTTTGGCACTTTTTCAAGTAGAAGAGTCAATTCATAGTTACCAACCTTAGTCTCAAAAAAGGTGTTGTCCTTAAGGGTGAATTTTTTAACAGAAGGGCTAAGAGTGTAGTCGTAACGACAATTTTTTAACTGAATGGTTTTTTCAAATGCCATATGGCTAACCTCCGATAATTTCTTTTAAGGTCTTTGCGAGGGTATGTAGGTCTTCAACAGTATTTTCTGGCGAGAGACTGATACGAACGGATTCCTTCAAGCGTTCTGAATTTGCCCCGTACATGGCTTCAAGAACATGGCTGGATTGGACAATGCCTGCCGTACAGGCTGAGCCAGTAGAGATTGAAATTCCAGCCAAATCTAGCCGAAGGAGTAAGAGGTCGTTTTTCTGACCAGGAAATCCAATATTGAGAACATAAGGGAGATGATGTTGTCCTCTATTCACGTAATACTGAATTCCTTCTAGCTCTGCAAGAAAGGCAGTTTCTAGATTTTGTACATGTTGGAAATGTTCTTCCTGTTTTTCTAGGTCTTCTTTTAGGGCTGCAACCATACCCACGATGGCAGCTAGATTTTCAGTTCCGGCTCGTTTTTTCTGTTCTTGGTCTCCGCCATGAAGATAGGAATCAAAATCCATGCTAGATGCGTAGAGAAAACCGATTCCCTTAGGACCATGGAACTTGTGGGCAGAAGCAGTGAGAAAATCAATGCCCAATTCTTCTGGGTGTATAGGGATTTTACCAATAGCCTGAACTGCATCGACATGATAGGCGGCTGGGTGTTGCTTGAGTATTTGGCCAATTTCAGCAATGGGCAGTAGGTTTCCAGTCTCATTATTGGCAAACATGGTAGAAACCAAAATCGTATCGTCACGTAAGGCCTCTTGAATTTGCTGGGCGGTGATTTCTTGATTTTCTGGCTGGATAATGGTTACTTCAAAACCAAAGTGTTGAACCAAGTAATCAATGGTTTCAAGGACAGCATGGTGCTCGATGGCAGTTGTGATAATATGTTTTCCTCGTTCTTGGTGACGAAGGCAGTAGCCAATGATAGCAGTATTGTTGCCCTCAGTCCCACCAGAAGTGAAAAAGATATGTTGAGGTTTTGTCCCCAGTAACTGAGCTAGTTCCTGACGGGCTTCTCGCAAGAGTTTGCCAGCTTGACGACCATGACTATGAATACTAGAAGGGTTTCCGTAGGTTTCTTGCATCACCTTGGTCATAGCTGAAATAGCAACTGCTGACATAGGAGTCGTCGCAGCATTGTCCAAATAAATCAAAGGATCACCTTATTTCTTTTTGTTGTAGGCAAAGAGTGGGCTGACTGGTTTTCTTTCGTGGATACGGACGATGGCGTCACCAATTAACTCACTAGCAGTGATGTAGCATACGTTTTTAGGAGTTTTTTCTTTTGTTGCTACTGAATCAGTCACAAGAATTTCTTTAATCTTAGTATTGTCAAGAAGTTCAGCAGCTCCCTCGACGAAGAGACCGTGGCTAGAAACAGCATAAATTTCTGTAGCCCCTTCACGTTCAACGATTTTAGCAGCTTCAGAGAAGGTACGTCCTGTATTCAGAATATCGTCAATTAAGATGGCTTTCTTACCTTCAACATCACCAATAATATAACCTTCGTTACGAGTTGCATCGTCTTGAGGGTAGTCGATAATGGCGATAGGAGCATCAAGATATTCAGCCAAGCTACGAGCACGTTTGACACCTGAATTTTTAGGGCTGACGACAACAACATCTGACCCAAGTAGACCCTTATCGCAGTAATGTTTTGCAAATAGGGGCACTGTGAAGAGGTTATCAACAGGAATATCAAAGAATCCTTGAACCTGAACGGCATGCAAATCAAGAGTCAGGATACGATCAACCCCAGCCTTAACCAGCATATTGGCAACTAGTTTTGCTGTAAGTGGCTCACGAGGACAAGCAATGCGGTCTTGACGTGCATAGCCAAAATATGGAAGGACAACGTTGATACTGTGGGCACTTGCACGCACACAAGCGTCGACCATGATTAACAATTCCATTAGGTGGTTGTTAACAGGGAAACTTGTAGACTGGATGATGTAAACATCATAACCACGGACACTTTCTTCAATATTCACTTGGATTTCTCCGTCTGAAAATTGACGTGATGATAGTTTTCCAAGTGGGACACCAACAGCTTCAGCAATTTTCTGTGCAATCTCTTGGTTAGAGTTGAGTGCGAAAAGTTTCATGTTTTTTCTATCTGACATTATAGACCGTCCTCTGTAAACTTTTTAAATCCTAGTGATATTTGCCTTACCTATATGAACTGGGATTTGTGTATTTTTATCTTTTCTATTTTACCAAAAAATGGAGATTATTTCAGCTATTTTTCATACTTTTGACAAATCGAACCAATTTTGAAGGAGCTTTTTGATAAGAAATCTGATTTTCCTCTAAAAATTTTTGGAAATCTTGTTTGCCTTGCTCGTGATTTTCCACTTCAAGCTCCAATTCGTAATCCGTCATATCAAAGTATTGACTTTCATCCAGAGCCATGAGACCGATAGCTGTTTGCATTTCATAGCGAAGTGTTGTTAGACAACCAAGTACCTGCCAGTTCTTGCTTTGGATGCCATGTTTCGCCAATTCATCCAGTACTAGCCCTTGAGGAAGTTCTTCCTTAGACAGATAGTTTTCAGCATCTTTTAGTTGCAATTTTTGGTTGTATTCCATGTTTCCAACACTCTGCGGGACTTTGAGTGTCAATTCTGCCCAGTCTTCAAAGGTTCGAATGCGCATAGCAATTTTCTTTTCTCGCAGTTCAAAATCAGGTGTGTCCATGTAGTGGTTTTTTTGAAGAACAGGAGTGACGTCTGTGAACTGGTCTTTTAGACGATTGTATTCATCTTTTTTCAATAGTGTTTTCAATTCAATTTCTAAATGTTTCATTTTTCTTACCTTTTCTTTATCGTTGAAAGCGGATTATGGTATAATAAGCATTGTATTTATTGTATATGAATCTGGAGAAAAAATCAAAGATATTTTTGAAGGATAATATGAGAACAAGGGAGAAGATATGACCTTAGAATGGGAAGAATTTCTAGATCCTTACATTCAAGCTGTTGGTGAGTTAAAGATTAAACTACGTGGTATTCGCAAGCAATATCGTAAGCAAAATAAGCATTCTCCGATTGAATTTGTGACTGGTCGAGTCAAGCCGATTGAGAGCATAAAAGAAAAAATGGCTCGTCGCGGCATTACTTATGCGACATTAGAACACGATTTACAGGATATTGCTGGTTTACGTGTGATGGTCCAGTTTGTAGATGACGTCAAGGAAGTAGTGGAGATTTTGCACAAGCGTCAGGATATGCGTATCATACAGGAGCGAGATTACATTACTCATCGAAAAGCATCAGGCTATCGTTCCTACCATGTGGTAGTAGAATATACGGTTGATACCATCAATGGGGCCAAGACCATTTTGGCAGAAATTCAAATACGTACCTTGGCCATGAATTTCTGGGCAACGATAGAACATTCTCTCAACTACAAGTACCAAGGGGATTTCCCAAATGAGATTAAGAAGAGACTGGAAATTACAGCTAGAATCGCCCATCAGTTGGATGAAGAAATGGGTGAAATTCGTGATGATATCCAGGAAGCCCAGGCTCTTTTTGATCCTTTGAGTAGAAAATTAAATGACGGTGTAGGAAACAGTGACGATACAGATGAAGAATACAGGTAAACGAATTGACTTGATAGCCAATAGAAAACCGCAGAGTCAAAGGGTTTTGTATGAATTGCGAGATCGTTTGAAGAGAAATCAGTTTATACTCAATGATAGCAGTCCGGACATTGTCATTTCCATTGGTGGAGATGGCATGCTCTTGTCGGCCTTTCATAAGTACGAAGACCAACTTGATAAGGTACGCTTTATCGGTCTTCATACAGGACATCTGGGCTTTTATACCGATTATCGTGATTTTGAGTTGGATAAGTTAATGACCAATTTGCAGCTAGATACCGGAGCAAGGGTTTCTTACCCTGTTCTAAATGTGAAGGTTTTTCTTGGAAATGGAGAGGTCAAGATTTTTCGTGCCCTCAACGAAGCCAGCATTCGCAGGTCTGATCGAACCATGGTGGCAGATATTGTCATCAATGGTGTTCCCTTTGAACGTTTTCGTGGAGACGGGCTAACAGTTTCGACACCGACTGGTAGTACTGCCTATAACAAGTCTCTTGGTGGTGCTGTTTTACATCCTACCATTGAAGCTTTGCAATTAACGGAAATTGCCAGCCTTAATAATCGTGTCTATCGAACGCTGGGCTCTTCCATTATTGTGCCTAAGAAGGATAAGATTGAACTCATTCCAACAAGAAATGATTACCACACCATTTCGGTTGACAATAGTGTTTATTCCTTCCGTAGTATCGAGCGAATCGAGTATCAAATTGATCATCATAAGATTCACTTTGTCGCGACTCCTAGCCATACCAGCTTCTGGAACCGCGTTAAGGATGCTTTTATCGGCGAGGTGGACGAATGAGGTTTGAATTTATCGCAGATGAACATGTCAAGGTTAAGACCTTCTTAAAAAAGCACGAGGTTTCTAAGGGATTGCTGGCCAAGATTAAATTTCGTGGTGGAGCTATTCTGGTCAATGACCAACCACAAAATGCAACCTATCTATTGGATCTTGGAGACCGCGTTACCATTGACATTCCCGCTGAGGAAGGCTTTGAAACTCTAGAAGCAATCGAGCGCCCACTGGATATTCTCTATGAGGATGACCATTTTCTAGTCTTAAATAAACCCTATGGAGTGGCTTCTATTCCTAGTGTCAATCACTCTAATACCATTGCCAATTTTATTAAGGGTTACTATGTCAAGCAAAATTATGAAAATCAGCAGGTTCACATTGTGACCAGACTTGATAGGGACACTTCTGGCTTGATGCTCTTCGCCAAGCACGGCTATGCCCACGCACGATTAGACAAGCAGTTGCAGAAGAAGTCCATTGAAAAACGCTACTTTGCCCTCGTTAAAGGAGATGGATATTTGGAGTCAGAGGGGGAAATTATTGCTCCGATTGCGCGTGATGAAGACTCTATTATCACTAGAAGAGTAGCTAAAGGTGGAAAGTATGCCCATACATCATATAAGATTGTCGCTTCCTATGGAAATATTCACTTGGTCGATATTCGCTTGCATACTGGTCGAACCCACCAAATCCGAGTCCATTTTTCTCATATTGGTTTTCCTTTGTTGGGAGATGACTTGTATGGTGGTAGTCTGGACGACGGCATCCAACGTCAGGCTCTGCATTGCCATTACCTATCCTTTTATCATCCATTTTTAGAGCAAGATTTGCAGTTAGAAAGTCCCTTGCCGGATGATTTCAGTAACCTTATTAAACAGTTATCAACTAATACTCAATAAAAAATATTAGAGTATAATTTATTATTTTAAAGGAGAAAACTCATGGAAGTTTTTGAAAGTCTAAGAGCCAACCTAGTTGGTAAAAATGTCCGCATCGTTCTACCTGAAGGAAAAGAACCTCGTATTCTTCAAGCTACGAAACGCTTGGTAAAAGAAACAGATGTTATTCCAGTCTTGCTTGGTAAACCAGAAAAAATTAAAATTTACCTTGAAATTGAAGGGATTCACGAGGGTTATGAAGTCATCGATCCTGACCACTACGCTAAGTTTGAAGAAATGGTTGCTGCGCTCGTTGAACGTCGAAATGGTAAGATAACAGAAGAAGAAGCTGCTAGACTCTTACGTGAAGACGTTAACTACTTTGGTGTAATGTTAGTATATATGGGCTTGGTTGACGGTATGGTTTCAGGTGCACTTCACTCAACTGCTGCAACAGTTCGTCCAGCCCTTCAAATCATAAAAACTCGTCCTAATGTTACTCGTACTTCAGGTGCCTTCCTAATGACTCGTGGTTCAGAACGTTACCTATTTGGTGACTGTGCTATCAATATCAATCCTGATGCAGATGCCTTGGCTGAAATTGCAATTAATTCAGCAATCACTGCGAAAATGTTTGGTATAGAACCAAAAATTGCTATGTTAAGTTACTCAAGTAAAGGTTCTGGTTTTGGTGAGAACGTTGATAAGGTAGTAGCAGCTACACAACGTGCGCATGAACTACGCCCAGATCTTGAAATAGATGGGGAATTGCAATTTGACGCTGCCTTCCACCCTGAAACGGCAGCTTTAAAAGCTCCAGGAAGTAAAGTGGCTGGACAAGCAACTGTATTTATTTTCCCAAGTATCGAAGCTGGAAATATCGGTTACAAGATTGCAGAACGTCTCGGTGGTTTCTCAGCTGTGGGACCTGTTTTACAAGGTTTGAATAAGCCGGTTAATGACCTTTCACGTGGATGTAGTGCAGAAGATGTTTACAATTTAACCCTTATCACAGCAGCTCAAGCAGTTCATCAATAGTGAAAACTATAAAGCGATATACTATGCTATACTGTAGTTATGAAACTATGTACGAAAAGCACTGCCATTAACTCCTGAGAACTAAATTACTGATTGGTGTCAAAAAGGACAACTTCCAAGCGATGATATCCTGTCTATATACGACCTATAGAAATCTGTAATATACATGTCCGTAAAACGATAAATTCCCTTTTGGATTTTATACTCAATAAAAATCAAAGAGCAAACTAGAAAGCTAGGCGCAGGAAGTACTTGAGTACGACAAGCCGACGCTGATATAGTTTGAATTTGATTTTTGAAGAGTATTAAATGAGTATGAAAAGAGAATTTTTTCATGAGAAAACGCATAATATTGAGTGTTTTTTGTACACCTGCTATTATGCGTTTTTTATAATTTTTGCACCTTTCTTAGCCTTTGTTATCGACAAGTATTGTTCTAGCTCCTTGTTTTTAGAATGGCAATTTCCCAGCGAAAGCACCCAGTTTTTTCTTGGTAGTTTCATCGATTTGTTCAAGAGCAGAGTTGATGGCTTGAACGGTCATATCAGAAAGAGTTTCAAGGTCCTCTGGATCAACGACAGCTGGATTGAAATCAATGCTGACAACTTTCTTATCTCCAGTTAAGGTCGCTTGGACAAGATCTTGAGCAGATTTGCCAACAAATTGCATGGCAGCAAGTTCGGCCTGGCTTTGTTCCATTTGTTTTTGAAGTTTTTGTGCTTGACGCATCATGTTTTGCATGTTCATCATAAGATTTTTAAGATTCCTTTCGTTTCAAGGGGATAATCCTTGTTGTTAACAAGTGCCTGATTTTCTCTCCTAATTGTTATTAGTAGCATAGCCATCAAGCCCAAGTACTGATTTTATTATACCATTTTTTTAAGACATAGTCTTTTATTGGTGAGAGTTATTTATATCAAGGAGTGATTAGAAATAAATTAAAATAATGATTTTTGCTAAGAGGGGCTCTATTCTAGTTTCATGGAAATGATTTTACTAAAGGTTCGTATGCTTTGTTTACAAACATGTTACCTCTATCTATTTTTGGATAAATAGTTGTCTATTATTATTTTTATGCTAATAGTAAAATCTAAATGGTAGCCTACGATTTTTTAGAAAGAAAATGGTACAATATTCTAAGAGAAAATACAATGGGAGGGAAAATGAGGTTATTACCTATAAGAAAAATATCACGTCAGTCTAAAAGGTTAGCACTTTTTTTGACGTTTTGTGCTGGATATGTAGATGCTTACACTTTTATTGTTCGCGGGAATACCCTTGTAGCTGGACAAACAGGAAATGTTGTCTTTCTTTCGGTAGAGCTAATACAGAATAATGTTTCGGATGTTAGGGATAAGCTTTTAACTTTAATAGCATTTATGCTGGGAGTTTTTTTACTAACCATTTATAAGGAAAAATTGAGAATTGTAAAAAAACCGATTCTGTCACTGATTCCTTTGGCAATACTATCAATCATTATTGGTTTTGTGCCGCAAACTGTAGATAATATCTATCTAGTACCGCCCTTAGCCTTTTGTATGGGCTTGGTGACAACTGCCTTTGGTGAGGTTTCGGGTATTGCTTACAATAATGCCTTTATGACAGGGAATATCAAACGAACAATGCTGGCTTTTGGGGATTATTTCCGAACCAAGCACACTCCTTTTTTGCGTGAAGGGTTCATATTTGTTAGCCTGCTTAGTAGTTTTGTCCTTGGTGTTGTCTTTTCAGCCTATTTGACGATTTTCTATCATGAAAAGACTATTCTTGGTGTTCCTATTATGATGAGTATTTTTTACCTTAGCATGCTTTTTGCCTCTTGGCAGAAAAAAGTAAAAGAAAAAGCTTGATTTTAGGTGTTATTACTTGTAAGAAAATAGGAGATATGCTATACTTGAAGAGTTGACTATGCACGATCCTGTGCAACCGCACGAACATCGTTGCTTGATTATTCAAGTTTAAGTGGTTCGTCCCACGATGCTAGGCGAGTCTTCACAAAAAAATCGGGGAAACCCATAAAAATCATAGGAGGTGCATAATGAGCACATACGCAATTATCAAAACTGGCGGAAAACAAGTTAAAGTTGAAGTTGGTCAAGCAGTTTACGTTGAAAAATTGAACGTTGAAGCTGGTCAAGAAGTTACTTTTAACGAAGTTGTTCTTGTTGGTGGTGAAAACACTGTTGTCGGAACTCCACTTGTTGCTGGAGCTACTGTAGTTGGAACTGTTGAAAAACAAGGAAAACAAAAGAAAGTTGTTACTTACAAGTACAAACCTAAAAAAGGTAGCCACCGTAAACAAGGTCACCGTCAACCATATACTAAAGTTGTCATCAACGCAATTAACGCTTAATTTTAAGGAGAACACATGATACAGGCAGTCTTTGAGAGAGCCGAAGATGGCGAGCTGAGGAGTGCGGAAATTACTGGACACGCCGAGAGTGGCGAATACGGCTTAGATGTCGTGTGTGCATCGGTTTCTACGCTTGCCATTAACTTTATCAATTCTATTGAGAAATTTGCAGGCTATGAACCAATCCTAGAATTAAACGAAGATGAAGGTGGCTATCTGATGGTTGAAATACCAAAAGATCTTCCTTCACACCAGAGAGAAATGACCCAGTTATTCTTTGAATCATTTTTCTTAGGTATGGCAAACTTATCGGAGAACTCTTCTGAGTTCGTCCAAACTAGAGTTATCACAGAAAACTAACACGGAGGAAAACATTATGTTAAAAATGACTCTTAACAACTTGCAACTTTTCGCCCACAAAAAAGGTGGAGGTTCTACATCAAACGGACGTGATTCACAAGCGAAACGTCTTGGAGCTAAAGCAGCTGACGGACAAACTGTAACAGGTGGATCAATCCTTTACCGTCAACGTGGTACACACATCTATCCAGGTGTAAACGTTGGTCGTGGTGGAGACGATACTTTGTTCGCTAAAGTTGAAGGCGTAGTACGCTTTGAACGTAAAGGACGCGATAAAAAACAAGTTTCTGTTTACCCAATCGCTAAATAAAAAGGTTCAGTGAACCTTTTTATCCTGAGCCTTGAAATGTAAAGGCGAGGAAGCTAGAAATAGCATTAAATAAGGCTTTCCGAGTTTTCGGAGAGCCTATTTTTTTGTTTTGGTACCCATACTTTTTAATATGTATAGTGGATTGAATCTGGAATAGAACACTGCTAAAAATTGATTTGAGTTTCCTAATCGATTTCTTCAGATTCTCTATAAGAACTGTTATCTGGTTTCAAATATTGGCTTGTCGTCCCTTCACTTGTCTGAATGGCTTGAGCCGTTCCTTCTGATAAGGGAAAAGATATTCTTTAGCTGAAACTGTCTGAGAATCCAAGCTAACAGATGGAGAGAAAAATAGCGCCAGTCTGAAGCATACTAGATGAGAGTTGTTGGAAGGCAGTCATCTAGTTTTTCTTTTCTGCTTTGGCTTTTTTCTCTTTGTCATCAGGGAAAGTAACTTGTTTCAAATCAGGGAGTTTCGCAAACTCTTCAAACATTTTGTCCAAGTCGTCTCGTTTTGTAAATTTTACAGCCATAGGTGTACCTCGATTCTAAATTCTACCTTTTCAGCACCAACTAGTAATTTAAAGTTCTCAGGAGTTAGTTGCATTGCTTTTTCATACATAAGCATAGTATGACACTTTATGGTTATTGAACAAGTCTAATCACTCCTTTCAAACTTTTGAAGATGTCCTACAAGTTTTTGAGAAGAATATTGCAAAGTTCATAGTTGAGCAACGATAGAATGAAGTGCTTTTTGAAAACAGCTACACTTCAGGTTAAAAAAATGACATTTCAGATTTTCTGTTCCAGAAATAGCTATCGCTATGATATAATTAGTTTATGATTATTACTATTCCTATAAAAAACCAAAAAGATATTGGCACACCATCTGATTCAGTCGTAGTCCTTGGCTATTTTGATGGTATACACAAGGGGCATCAAGAATTATTTCGTGTTGCCAATAAGGCTGCGAGAAAGGATTTATTGCCTATCGTGGTTATGACCTTTAATGAATCACCAAAGATTGCTTTAGAGTCTTATCATCCGGATTTATTTTTGCATATTTTGAACCCTGCTGAACGTGAAAGAAAATTAAAGCGGGAAGGTGTAGAAGAATTATATCTCCTTGATTTTAGTAGTCAATTCGCTAGTCTCACGGCAGAAGAATTTTTTGCAACTTATATCAAGGCTATGAATGCCAAAATTATTGTTGCAGGTTTTGATTATACATTTGGTTCTGACAAAAAAACAGCAGAAGATTTAAAGGATTACTTTGATGGAGAAGTTATCATTGTTCCACCTGTAGAAGATGAGAAAGGAAAGATTAGTTCAACTCGTATCCGTCAAGCTATTTTAGATGGAAATGTGAAAGAAGCAGGAGAACTTTTGGGGGCACCGCTTCCATCAAGAGGGATGGTGGTTCATGGCAATGCTCGTGGTCGTACGATTGGTTATCCAACAGCTAATTTGGTGCTTTTAGACCGTACTTATATGCCAGCAGATGGCGTTTATGTCGTTGATGTTGAGATTCAAAGACAGAAGTATCGTGCTATGGCTAGTGTCGGGAAAAATGTGACCTTTGATGGAGAAGAAGCACGTTTTGAAGTCAATATTTTTGATTTTAATCAAGATATTTATGGGGAAACCGTCATGGTTTATTGGCTTGATCGCATTCGAGATATGACAAAATTTGATTCTGTTGACCAATTAGTGGATCAGTTAAAGGCTGATGAAGAAGTCGCTCGGAATTGGTCTTAAGAGTTTGAGTAAAGAAAAAAGAGGTTGTTTGTAACCCAAAAGATAGATGATTTAGTCTAACTTTTGAGGTCACGACATTACCTCTTTTTATTCTTTTTCAAAGGTAAATCCTTCTCCAAGGATTTCATGGGCTTCTGTAATGGTTATAAAGGCTTGAGGATCGATTCGATGAATCATTTCCTTCATTTTCACAATCTCATTCCTACCGACAATACAGTAGATAATCTTCAAATCTTTTTGACTATAGTAGCCTTGACCTGAGATGAAAGTAACACCTCTTCCTAGGTCATCATTGATCGCCTTAGCAAGTTGGTCAGGACGTTTTGTGATAATCATAAAGCCTTTACCTGCGTAGCCACCTTCGCCAATCAAATCAATAACACGCGAAACGATAAAATCAAATAAGAGTGTGTAGGAAACCAATCTCAAATCCTTGAAGATAAGGAGAATGAGCATGAGAATACAAAAATCTAAGATAAAAAGTAGTTTCCCCATTGATATATGAGTGTATTTGTTGAGAATACGAGCTAGAATATCAGTTCCGCCAGTTGTACCTCCAGCATTAAAGATAATTCCAAGACCAATTCCCAAGAGAATCCCAGCTATAAGGGCAGTGATTAGTAAATCACCTTGAAGGTTAATATGAAGGGGAATACGCTCAAAAAAAGCCAACCAAGCTGACAAAGCTATGGTTCCCAGTAAACTAGAATAGAGAGATTTTGCTCCAAATATTTTCCAAGCTAGGATGAAAAGGGGAATGTTAATCAGCAAGTTCATGAGCGAAACAGGGATTTTAAAAAGATAAAAGGTGATAAGGGTAATACCTGTTGCCCCTCCTTCAAAGAGATGATGAGGAACTACAAAATAAGTCAGACCAAAAGCATAAATAGCAGCACCTAGTAAAATGGTTAAAATAGGATAAATTTTTTTAATCATAGGACACCTCTTTTCTTATAAGTTGATTATATCAAATTTTTACGGAAAATTTGAGTGACTCCATTAGGATTTTTAATCTTTTTTTGATATAATTAGAAGTAAGAAAACCAATCTGAATCCTAAAATAGAAAGATTGATACTATGACAAAAATTAAGATTGTAACCGATTCATCTGTTACTATTGAATCTGAACTTGTAAAACAATTAGATATTACAATTGTTCCATTATCTGTAATGATTGATAATGTTGTTTATTCTGATGCTGATTTGAAAGAAGAAGGTAAATTTCTTCAGTTGATGCAAGAAGCTAAGAATCTTCCGAAAACAAGTCAGCCACCTGTAGGTGTCTTCGCTGAAGTTTTTGAAGACCTATGCAAGGATGGTAGCCAGATTCTTGCTATTCATATGTCCCATGCCCTTTCTGGTACTGTAGAAGCAGCACGCCAGGGTGCTAGTTTATCTACTGCAGATGTGACTGTTGTTGATAGTTCCTTCACTGACCAAGCCTTGAAATTCCAAGTTGTTGAGGCTGCTAGATTAGCTCAAGAAGGCAAAGACATGGAGACAATTTTATCTCATGTAGAAGAGGTTAAAAACCACACAGAACTTTATATTGGCGTTTCAACTTTGGAAAATCTTGTCAAAGGTGGACGAATTGGCCGTGTAACTGGATTGTTGAGCTCACTTCTCAATATCCGTGTTGTCATGCAGATGAAAGACCATGAATTGCAGCCAATGGTTAAAGGTCGTGGAGCTAAAACTTTTAAAAAATGGTTAGATGAGTTGATAACATCGCTTTCTGAACGTTCTGTAGCAGAGATTGGAATTTCATATTCTGGTAGTGATGATTGGGCAAAAGAGATGAAAGAAAGCTTACAAGCTTATGTTGAAAAGCCAATTTCTGTTTTGGAAACGGGTTCCATTATTCAAACTCACACGGGTGAGAACGCTTGGGCTATTTTGGTACGTTACCACTCCTAAAAAAATAAATAAAATGGGAAGAAATAGCGTTTTTAACTTGACCTAAAAGGGATTTTAGGATATGATTATATTTGTTAATTAGAAATTATTTGGAGGAATCGTTAACATGGCAAACAAACAAGATTTGATCGCTAAAGTAGCAGAAGCTACAGAATTGACTAAGAAAGACTCAGCAGCAGCAGTTGAAGCTGTATTTGCAGCAGTAGCTGACTATCTTGCAGCTGGTGAAAAAGTTCAATTGATCGGTTTTGGTAACTTTGAAGTTCGTGAGCGTGCAGAACGTAAAGGTCGCAACCCACAAACTGGTAAAGAAATGACAATTGCAGCTTCTAAAGTTCCAGCATTCAAAGCTGGTAAAGCTCTTAAAGACGCTGTTAAATAATCAGCCTTTGAAAAGCCTATTGTATCAAGCTTTCTAGCTTGGGCAGTAGGCTTTTTACGTACGATAGGCATGTCGTATATCTGAGGTGTAAGTCCTCGGTGGGCACCTGCTACCGGTGAACCCAATAGCGATTCCCAAGCCTGACTATCGTGAGGTAGCGGATTAAAATGGTCTGGGGATAGACCGTTTTAAGTCTGACGTTGGAAATAAGAATCGTCAGAGGAAGGGATGGCGAAATCGTGGCTCTACGAACAGGAACGTGATAGTAAGGCGTATATAGCGGATAAGGGGGCTCAAAACTCTAAAGTCCAAAAAGGTAGTCGTAACCTATATGCGTAAATCATGAGAGTAATTGAATTCGGACTAAGGTTTGTGTGAAAAAGATAAATCTTCCTAGTGCCTAAAGACTCTGCGTCAGATTTCCTATTTTCACTGTAACCTTCTAACGTCCTCATATCTTGTATAAACTAGGAAAGATGTACGACTTATCCGCGAGGTATCATGAGCGCTGAAAGCGTAGTAACAACGAATCATGAGAAGTCAGCCGAGCCCATAGTAGTGAGGAAACTTCTGTAATGGAAGTGGAGCGAAGGGGGGAATAATCTAGTAATAAATAGAGTTAAAAAGTTGAATACTCCGAAAATATTGTATATATAGTAGTTGAATCTAAAATAGTACGAAACAATTTCTAAAACATTTATAGAAATTAATTTTACTTTCCCAATCGATTTGTTCTCATCTTATTTCAATTTGCTATACGTACGTATATAATGAAAAGAATTAAATAATAGACTTGTGCGATAACTATTTGAAGCAAGATTAGCTGGTTAGAAAATCCAACAAGATAGCGAAGGAATATAACACAAATTTTACATAATTTATTTTATGTTGCATATCCTTCGCTAAAATACTTACCATTATCTTGAATGCCTTAGGGAAACATGCTATACTACTTGTATGATTATTTTACAAGCTAATAAAATTGAACGTTCTTTTGCAGGAGAGGTTCTTTTTGATAATATTAACATACAAGTTGATGAACGTGATCGGATAGCCCTTGTTGGGAAAAATGGTGCAGGAAAGTCTACTCTTTTGAAGATTTTGGTTGGAGAAGAGGAGCCAACTAGTGGAGAAATCAATAAGAAAAAAGATATTTCTCTATCTTACCTAGCCCAAGATAGCCGTTTTGAGTCTGAAAATACCATCTACGATGAGATGCTTCATGTCTTTGATGACTTGCGTCGGACTGAGAAACAACTGCGTCAGATGGAGCTGGAGATGGGTGAAAAGTCTGGTGAGGATTTGAATAAACTGATGTCAGATTACGACCGCTTATCTGAAAATTTTCGTCAGGCAGGTGGCTTTACCTATGAAGCTGATATTCGAGCGATTTTGAATGGATTCAAGTTTGACGAGTCTATGTGGCAGATGAAAATTGCTGAGCTTTCTGGTGGGCAAAATACTCGCTTAGCTCTAGCCAAAATGCTCCTTGAAAAGCCCAATCTCTTGGTCTTGGACGAGCCAACCAACCACTTGGATATTGAAACTATTGCCTGGCTAGAGAATTACTTGGTAAATTATAGCGGCGCGCTCATTATTGTCAGCCACGACCGTTATTTCTTGGACAAGGTTGCGACAATTACGCTAGATTTGACCAAGCATTCCTTGGATCGCTATGTGGGTAATTACTCTCGTTTTGTCGAATTAAAGGAGCAGAAGCTAGCTACTGAAGCAAAAAACTATGAAAAGCAACAAAAGGAAATCGCTGCTCTGGAAGACTTTGTCAATCGCAATCTAGTCCGAGCTTCAACGACCAAACGTGCTCAATCGCGTCGCAAACAACTGGAAAAAATGGAGCGTTTGGACAAGCCAGAAGCTGGCAAGAAATCAGCCAATATGACTTTCCAGTCGGAAAAAACGTCTGGTAATGTTGTTCTGACTGTCGAAAATGCAGCTATTGGCTATGACGGGGAAATATTGTCAGAGCCTATCAATCTAGACCTTCGTAAGATGAACGCTGTTGCTATTGTTGGACCAAACGGCATTGGAAAGTCAACCTTTATCAAGTCAATTGTGGACCAGATTCCTTTTATCAAGGGAGAGAAGCGATTTGGCGCTAATGTGGAGGTGGGTTACTATGACCAAACTCAAAGTAAGCTGACAGCAAGTAATACGGTGCTGGATGAACTCTGGAATGATTTTAAACTGACACCAGAAGTTGAAATCCGTAACCGCCTAGGTGCCTTCCTTTTCTCAGGAGATGATGTCAAAAAATCCGTCGGCATGCTGTCTGGTGGCGAAAAAGCTCGCTTACTTTTGGCTAAATTGTCCATGGAAAACAACAACTTCTTGATTCTGGATGAGCCAACCAACCATTTGGATATTGATAGCAAGGAAGTGTTGGAAAATGCTTTGATTGACTTTGATGGAACTCTTCTATTCGTCAGCCACGACCGTTACTTTATCAATCGTGTGGCCACTCATGTACTGGAATTGTCAGAGAATGGCTCGACTCTTTACTTGGGAGATTACGACTACTATGTTGAGAAGAAAGCAGAAGTAGAAATGACTCAGGCTGAGGAAGCTTCAACTAGCAATCAAGCAAAAGAAGCAAGTCTAGTCAATAACTATCAGGCCCAGAAAGAAAGTCAAAAAGAAGTTCGCAAGCTCATGCGACAAATTGAAAGTCTTGAAACTGAAATTGAAGAGTTAGAAAGTCAAAGCCAAGCCATTTCTGAACAAATGTTGGAAACAAACGATGCCGATAAACTGATGGAATTGCAGGCTGAGTTGGACAAAATCAGCCATCGTCAGGAAGAAGCCATGCTTGAATGGGAAGAATTATCAGAGCAGGTGTAAAGATGGAACATCTTGGAAAAGTATTTCGTGAATTTCGAACAAGTGGAAATTATTCTTTAAAGGAGGCGGCAGGGGAGTCCTGTTCAACTTCTCAGTTATCTCGCTTTGAGCTTGGGGAGTCTGACTTAGCAGTCTCACGTTTCTTTGAGATTTTGGATAACATTCATGTCACAATCGAAAATTTCATGGATAAGGCAAGGAATTTTCATAATCATGAACATGTGTCTATGATGGCACAGATTATCCCACTTTACTATTCAAACGATATTGCAGGTTTTCAAAAGCTTCAAAGAGAACAACTTGAAAAGTCTAAGAGTTCGACGACTCCCCTTTATTTTGAGCTGAACTGGATTTTGCTACAGGGTCTGATTTGTCAAAGAGATTCGAGTTATCATATGAAGCAGGATGATTTGGATAAGGTAGCAGATTATCTCTTCAAAACAGAAGAATGGACCATGTATGAATTGATTCTTTTCGGGAACCTCTATAGTTTCTACGATGTGGACTATGTCACTCGGATTGGTAGAGAAGTTATGGAGAGGGAGGAATTTTACCAAGAGATTGGTCGCCATAAGAGATTAGTGTTGATTTTGGCCCTCAATTGTTACCAGCATTGTTTAGAGCATCTTTCTTTTGACAATGCAAGCTATTTTGAGACTTATACAGAGAAGATTATTGGTAAAGGTATTAAGCTTTATGAGCGTAATGTTTTCCATTATTTAAAAGGTTTTGCCTTATATCAAAAAGGAAAGTGTAAAGAAGGTTGTAGCCAAATGCAAGAGGCCATGCATATTTTTGACGTGCTAGGTCTTCCAGAGCAAGTAGCCTACTATCAGGAACACTACGAAAAATTTATCAAAAATTAATTTTCCCAAATAAGGGAAAAAGAAAAAAGCTCCTTTCAGTTTTGATACAATAGTTTCAAAATTTGAGAGGAGTTTTTATATGAATCGCTATGCCGTACAGTTGATTAGTCGCGGAGCTGTTAACAAGATAGGGAATATGCTCTATGATTATGGAAATAGTGTCTGGTTGGCTTCCATGGGGACTATCGGACAGACAGTTTTAGGAATGTATCAGATTTCTGAACTCGTCACATCTATTCTGATCAATCCCTTTGGCGGAGTGATTTCAGACCGTTTTTCTCGTCGTAAGATTTTAATGGTGACAGACCTTGTTTGTGGGATTCTTTGTCTGGCTATTTCTTTCATAAGGAATGACAGCTGGATGATTGGCGCTTTGATTTTTGCTAATATTGTGCAGTCGATTGCCTTTGCCTTTTCTCGTACAGCCAATAAAGCTATCATAACTGAAGTGGTGGAGAAAGATGAGATTGTGATCTATAATTCTCGCCTAGAGCTGATTTTGCAGGTTGTAGGTGTTAGCTCTCCTGTTCTTTCCTTCCTTGTTTTACAGTTTGCAAGTCTCCATATGACGCTACTGCTAGACTCGCTGACTTTTTTCATTGCTTTTATTCTAGTGGCTCTCCTTCCAAAAGAGGAAGCAGGAGTTCAAGAGAAAAAGGCTTTTACTGGGAGAGATATGTTTGTAGATATCAAGAATGGGTTACACTATATCTGGCATCAGCAAGAAATTTTCTTCCTTTTGCTGGTAGCTTCCAGCGTTAATTTCTTTTTTGCAGCTTTTGAATTTCTCCTCCCCTTTTCGAATCAGCTTTACGGGTCAGAAGGAGTCTATGCAAGTATTTTAACTATGGGGGCTATTGGTTCCATCATTGGGGCTCTTCTAGCTAGTAAAATTAAAGCTAATGTTTATAATCTTTTGATTTTACTGGCTTTGACAGGTGTCGGAGTTTTTATGATGGGATTACCACTGCCAACTTTTCTTTCCTTTTCTGGAAATTTAGTTTGTGAATTGTTTATGACGATTTTTAATATTCACTTTTTTACTCAAGTACAAACCAAGGTTGAGAGCGAATTTCTTGGGAGAGTACTGAGTACAATTTTTACCTTAGCTATTCTATTTATGCCTATTGCAAAAGGATTTATGACATTCTTGCCAAGTGTACATCTCTCTTCTTTCCTGATAATTGGAAGTGGTGTTATCATCTTGTCTTGTATATCGTTTATTTATGTTCGAACTCATTTTGAAAAATTGATATAAGGCTGCTTGAGTTTCAAAAATAATTTCAAACTAAGTATTTTTTCCGCCCTTCTCGTTTGTGAGGAGGGCTTAGTTTATGGTAAAATGGTCTTATGAATAAAAGAATGAATGAGTTAGTCGCCTTGCTCAATCGCTATGCGACTGAGTACTATACCAGCGATAATCCATCGGTTTCAGACAGTGAGTATGACCGTCTTTACCGAGAGTTGGTTGAGTTAGAAACTGCCTATCCAGATCAAGTATTAGCAGACAGTCCGACCCATCGTGTTGGTGGTAAGGTTTTAGATGGTTTTGAAAAATACAGTCATCAGTATCCTCTTTATAGTTTGCAGGATGCTTTTTCACGTGAGGAGCTTGAAGCTTTTGATGCGCGTGTTCGTAAGGAAGTGGCTCATCCAACCTATATTTGTGAGCTGAAAATCGATGGCTTATCTATCTCGCTGACGTATGAAAAGGGGATTTTAGTTGCAGGTGCAACACGTGGAGACGGTTCTGTTGGGGAGAACATCACAGAAAATCTTAAGCGTGTTAAAGACATTCCTTTAACTTTGCCAGAAGAACTAGATATCACAGTTCGTGGGGAATGTTATATGCCACGCGCTTCTTTTGACCAGGTTAATCAAGCTCGCCAAGAAAATGGAGAGCCTGAATTTGCCAATCCCCGTAATGCGGCGGCAGGCACACTACGTCAGCTGGATACAGCAGTAGTTGCCAAGCGCAATCTTGCAACGTTTCTCTATCAAGAAGCCAGCCCGTCAACTCGTGACAGCCAAGAAAAGGTTTTGAAGCACCTAGAACAACTTGGTTTTGTAGTCAATTCTAAACGAATTCTGGCTGAAAGCATGGATGAGATTTGGAATTTTATCCAAGAAGTAGGAGAGGAACGGGAAAATCTTCCTTATGATATTGATGGAGTTGTAATCAAGGTCAATGACTTAGCAAGCCAAGAAGAACTTGGTTTTACCGTCAAGGCTCCAAAGTGGGCAGTAGCCTACAAGTTTCCTGCTGAAGAAAAAGAAGCTCAACTCTTATCAGTTGATTGGACAGTTGGTCGTACCGGTGTTGTAACCCCAACTGCAAATCTGACACCTGTTCAGCTTGCTGGTACAACTGTTAGCCGTGCGACCCTGCACAATGTGGATTATATTGCTGAAAAAGATATTCGCAAAGACGACACGGTCATCGTCTATAAGGCCGGGGACATCATCCCTGCCGTTTTACGTGTGGTAGAGTCCAAACGGGTTTCTGAAGAGAAACTAGATATTCCTACAAACTGTCCAAGTTGTAACTCTGACTTGTTGCACTTTGAAGATGAAGTGGCTCTCCGTTGTATCAATCCGCGTTGCCCTGCTCAAATCATGGAAGGTTTGATCCACTTTGCCTCTCGAGATGCCATGAATATTACAGGCCTTGGACCATCAGTAGTTGAGAAATTATTTGCTGCAGATCTAGTCAAGGATGTGGCAGATATTTACCGTTTGAAAGAAGAAGATTTTCTCCTTTTAGAGGGGGTCAAGGAAAAGTCCGCTTCTAAACTATATCAGGCTATCCAAGCATCTAAGGAAAATTCAGCCGAGAAACTCTTGTTTGGTTTGGGAATTCGTCATGTCGGCAGTAAGGCCAGTCAGCTTTTACTTCAACATTTTCTCTCAATCGAAAATCTGGCTCAGGCAGATCCAGAGGAAGTGGCTAGTATTGAAAGCCTGGGTGGTGTGATTGCCAAGAGTCTTCAGACTTACTTTGCTACAGAAGGCTCTGAAATTCTTCTCAGAGAATTAAAAGAAGCTGGGGTCAATCTGGACTATAAAGGTCAGACAGTAGTAGCGGATGCAGCCTTGTCAGGTTTGACCGTGGTATTGACTGGAAAATTGGAACGTCTCAAGCGCTCAGAAGCCAAAAGTAAACTCGAAAGTCTGGGTGCCAAGGTAACAGGCAGTGTGTCTAAAAAGACCGACCTCGTCGTGGCAGGAGCAGATGCTGGAAGTAAACTTCAAAAGGCACAAGAACTTGGTATTGAGGTTAGAGACGAGGCATGGCTAGAAAGTTTGTAATGATCTTTTAAAAATAGAGTTTAGATAGAATGACAATATTTGTTAATCGGGACAAAATCGGTCAAGAATTTATTAGTGAAACAGAAATAAAATAAAAAGGAAAAATAAAAATGTATACCTACCCTATGCGCATTCATTACCATCGCAAGAATGGTGAATATGACACTTGCTCTTTTGTAAAAAGCCAGGATCAACGAATTGATTTACTAACTTACCAAGAAGATTATTTTGGTGCCTTATTTAGCTTTGAACACCCAAGTGTTCATCCCTTAGAAAGCTTGAATTTTGTGGTTCATACCGGCCAAATCAGTAAAGAATATGCTATCCGTTTTAATCACTATCCCCTCTTAACAGAGGTCTGGATTTTGGAAGGCGATGATCGGATTTATTACTCTGAAAATCCTGCTATTGCCAGTCCTTTCTATAAAAATCAAAATCCTTTTGCCTTTGATAAGGCCATTAACAGCGCTAGTTTTGACCATCATTGGGGTTACCAAGGGGAATTGGGTTGCCATGTAGAGGACAATCAGGCTCATTTTTCCCTCTGGTCACCAACAGCGACAGCAGTACAGGTTGTGGTTTATGAATCAGCTACTAATGATGCACCTGTTTGGAAGACTTTTGATATGGAGAGAGGCAATCGCTACTCTTATAACCATAAGGACAATACTATTGGTGTCTGGAGTTTGGATGTTGAGGAAGATTTGACTGGTAAGGCTTATCAGTATCAAGTCCAATTCCCTCATCACGAAACACTGACACGTGATCCTTATACAATAGCGACCAGCCCTGATGGCAAACGTTCTGCTATTCTGAGCCATGCAGAAAAACAAGTCGAAAATTTCGAGGTCAAGCATGGTTCTGATGCTGCTTGGCGTTTGGAAAATCCATGTAAGGCAGTTATTTGTGAAATGCATATTCGTGATTTGACCCAATCACCGACCTCAGGTGTGGATGAACATCTTCGAGGAACGTTCTTGGGTGCTGCTCAGACTGGAACGGTTAACCAGTACGGTCAGTCAACTGCTTTTGATCATATCAAGAAGTTGGGCTACAATTATGTTCAGTTGCAACCAATTGCAGACCGTCACAAAGAATACGATGAGGACGGGAATGTAACCTACAACTGGGGTTATGATCCACAAAACTATAACGCACCAGAAACTAGTTTTTCAACTAATCCAGATGATCCAGCTCAGGTCATTCGTGATTTGAAGACCATGGTTCAAGCTTACCACGATGCGGGTATTGGTGTCATTATGGATGTGGTCTATAACCATACCTTTTCAGTTGTTGATGCACCTTTCCAAACAACTGTCCCTGATTACTATTATCGTATGAATCCAGACGGTACCTTCCAGAATGGAACGGGTGTTGGAAATGAAACAGCCAGTGAACACGAAATGTTTCGCAAGTATATGATTGATTCTCTTCTATACTGGGTGCAGGAATACAATATTGACGGATTCCGTTTTGACTTGATGGGGATTCATGATGTCAAGACCATGCAGATGATTCGTCAGAGTTTGGATGAAATTGACCCTAACATTATCCTCTATGGAGAAGGTTGGGATATGGGAACAGGTCTTGCCCCTTATGATAAGGCTAAGAAAGACAACGCCTACGAAATGCCAAACATTGGTTTCTTTAATGACAATCAGCGTGATGCTGTCAAAGGTGGAGAAGTTTACGGTGCAATTAAATCAGGTTTTGTCAGTGGTGCTGCGACAGAGCCAATTCTAGCTAAAGCAATCCTAGGAAGTCGTGAATTAGGAACCTATACACATCCAAATCAGGTGCTTAACTATGTAGAAGCCCATGACAATTACAATCTTCACGATTTATTGGCAACTCTTCATCCAGACCAAAGTTCAGAACAAATCATGCGCAAGGTCGAGACAGCCACAGCTATGAACCTACTCATGCAAGGGATGGCCTTTATGGAAATCGGTCAAGAATTTGGTCGGACCAAACTGGTTGCGACTGGTGAGAATGGTGAGTTGACCCATGATGATAGAGAGCGTGCGATGAATAGCTATAATGCTCCTGACAGTGTGAACCAAGTCAACTGGGATTTGATCAATGAGCGTCAAGACAGTATTGAGTTTATCCGTCAAGTCATCCGATTGAAGACAAAAACTGGTGCCTTTTCTTACTCTAGCTATGATGAAATTTACCATCATGTCTTTGTGCATTCTGCGATTGAACATAGCGGCTGCCTTATCTATGAAGTTCATGGGAAAGAACACCTCTTGGTGGTTGTGAATGCTAAATCAGAACCCTATCAATTTGAAAATGCAGGAAATTTAGCTATGTTGGTAACTAATAGTCGTTCAAAAGAAGATAATGTGTTAGATGATATTAGTCTAGCCGTCTTGAGTGTTTTATAAAGACCATCTATCTCGCTATTCTAACACATTATTGGAAGTGAACGAATAGAAAGAGCTTAGCTAACAACTCACTTGTATAGAAAAGTTGATAAATATTTTCATCAAATGTGTAAAATCAGGAAATTGTTTTCCTGGTTTTATTTTTTTGCTATAAAACAATAATAATCATAGAAAAAATCCGAACTTTTTGGTATTATAGTAGAGAAAAGAAAGGCGTTTTCACATTTTTTTGAAAAAATATTGCTTTACAATTGAACGAGAAAGTGAACTTTTTGTAGATTTTCAAAATAATTTTAAATAAGTATAGTAATTTACTTGAATCTTCTCTAAAAAGGTAGTATAATAAAAACATAGAAAACGCTTACAGAAAAGAGGGGGTATTATGGATAAAAGAGAAGCTTTGCGCACCTTTATGACAGGAGAGAATTTTCACCTTCAGCATTATCTAGGAGCACATAAAGAGCAAGTGAATGGAGAGTATGGCTATACTTTCCGTGTTTGGGCACCTAATGCTCAGGCTGTCCACTTGGTGGGGGATTTTACCAACTGGATTGAGGGTCAGATTCCAATGGTAAGAAATGACTTTGGGGTCTGGGAAGTCTTTACCAATATGGCTCAAGAAGGGCATATTTACAAATATCATGTCACACGTCAAAATGGTCATCAACTGATGAAGATTGACCCTTTTGCTGTCAGATATGAGGCGCGTCCAGGAACAGGGGCAATCGTAACAGAGCTTCCTGAGAAGAAATGGAGGGATGGACTTTGGCTGGCACGAAGAAAACGTTGGGGCTTTGCTGAACGTCCTGTCAATATCTATGAAGTTCACGCTGGCTCATGGAAAAGAAATCCTGATGGTAGTCCTTATAGTTTTGCCCAGCTCAAGGATGAACTCATTCCTTATCTCGTTGAAATGAACTATACTCATATTGAGTTTATGCCCTTGATGTCCCACCCTTTGGGGTTGAGTTGGGGTTATCAGCTTATGGGTTACTTCGCTTTAGAGCATGCTTATGGTAGACCAGAGGAGTTTCAAGATTTTGTCGAGGAGTGTCATATCCATAATATTGGGGTTATCGTAGACTGGGTACCAGGTCACTTTACCATCAATGATGATGCCTTAGCCTATTATGATGGGACACCGACTTTTGAGTACCAAGACCATAATAAGGCTCATAACTATGGTTGGGGCGCTCTCAATTTTGACCTTGGAAAAAATGAAGTCCAGTCCTTCTTGATTTCTTGTATTAAGCATTGGATCGATGTCTATCATTTGGATGGTATTCGTGTGGATGCTGTTAGCAACATGCTCTATTTGGACTATGATGATGCTCCATGGACACCTAACAAAGATGGGGGAAATCTCAACTATGAAGGTTATTATTTCCTTCAACGCTTGAATGACATTATTAAGTTAGAATATCCAGATGTGATGATGATTGCAGAAGAAAGTTCGTCTGCAACCAAGATTACGGGAATGAAAGAGCTTGGTGGTCTAGGATTTGACTACAAATGGAATATGGGCTGGATGAATGATATCCTCCGTTTCTACGAAGAAGACCCAATTTACCGTAAGTATGACTTTAATTTGGTGACTTTCAGCTTTATGTATGTTTTCAATGAAAACTATCTCTTACCATTCTCGCACGATGAAGTGGTTCATGGCAAGAAGAGTATGATGCATAAGATGTGGGGAGATCGTTACAATCAATTTGCAGGTTTGCGCAATCTCTACACTTACCAAATTTGTCACCCTGGTAAGAAATTGCTCTTCATGGGTAGCGAATATGGTCAATTCCTAGAATGGAAATCTGAAGAACAGTTGGAATGGTCTAACCTAGAAGACCCAATGAATGCTAAGATGAAGTATTTCACTTCTCAGCTAAACCAGTTTTACAAAGACAACCGCTGTTTGTGGGAAATTGATACCAGCTATGATGGTATTGAAATCATTGATGCGGATAATCGAGACCAGAGTGTTCTTTCTTTTATTCGTAAGGGTAAGAAGGGCGACATGCTAGTCTGCGTCTTTAATATGGCACCTGTTGAACGGAAAGATTTTACAATCGGACTTCCTGTTGCAGGAATTTACGAAGAAGTCTGGAATACTGAGTTGGAAGAGTGGGGAGGCGTTTGGAAAGAGCATAATCAAACTGTTCAAACGCAAGAAGGACTATGGAAAGATTATGAGCAGACCTTAACCTTTACCCTACCGGCTATGGGAGCTAGTGTATGGAAAATCAAACGCCGCTTGAAACCTACTAAAACCGTCACAAGTAAAAACCAAAAAGGAGTAGAAAATGAAGAATGAAATGTTAGCTTTGATTCTTGCTGGTGGGCAAGGAACTCGTCTCGGTAAACTCACTCAAAGCATCGCAAAACCAGCTGTGCAATTTGGTGGGCGCTACCGTATCATTGACTTTGCCCTATCAAACTGTGCCAACTCAGGGATTCATAATGTTGGGGTCATTACACAGTATCAACCTCTTGCTCTCAACAACCATATTGGGAATGGTTCAAGCTGGGGACTAGATGGTATCAATTCTGGTGTCTCTATTCTTCAACCTTATTCTGCCAGTGAAGGAAATCGTTGGTTCGAAGGGACTAGTCACGCTATTTACCAAAATATCGACTATATCGACAGTGTCAATCCTGAGTATGTCTTGATTTTATCTGGGGACCACATCTACAAAATGGACTATGATGATATGCTCCAGTCTCATAAGGATAATAATGCCAGCTTGACAGTAGCAGTTCTTGATGTTCCTCTGAAAGAAGCGAGCCGTTTTGGTATCATGAATACTGATGCCAACAATCGTATTGTTGAATTTGAAGAAAAACCAGCTCAACCTAAATCTACCAAAGCTTCTATGGGAATCTACATTTTTGATTGGCAACGCCTTCGTAATATGTTAGTCGCTGCTGAAAAGAGCAATGTAGATATGTCAGACTTTGGTAAAAATGTCATTCCAAATTACCTTGAGTCAGGTGAAAGTGTTTATGCTTACGAATTTAGCGGTTACTGGAAAGATGTTGGTACGATTGAGTCGCTTTGGGAAGCGAACATGGAGTACATTTCTCCAGAAAATGCCTTGGATAGTCGTAACCGTCAATGGAAGATTTACTCAAGAAACTTGATTTCACCACCAAACTTCCTCGGAGCAAATGCTGATGTGGAAGACTCATTAGTTGTAGACGGATGTTTCGTTGATGGAACTGTTAAACATTCTATCCTTTCAACAGGCGCGCAAGTTCGCGAAGGAGCGGAAGTTGTTGATTCAGTTATCATGAGTGGAGCTATCATTGGTCAAGGAGCTAAGATTAAACGTGCCATTATTGGTGAAGGTGCGATTATTTCTGACGGTGTCGAAATTGATGGAACAGATGAAGTACAAGTTGTAGGATATGATGAAGTAGTGGGGGTAGCAACAGATGAAGATTGATAAATATTCTGCCATTTTAGGAAATACAGTTGGTTTTCATGATATGTCGACATTGACGGACCACCGTCCAGTAGCAAGTTTGCCATTTGGTGGGAAATATCGTTTGATTGACTTCCCGCTTTCTAGTCTTGCTAATGCAGGTGTTCGTAGTGTCTTTGGTATTTTCCAGCAGGATAATATCAGCTCAGTCTTTGACCATATTCGTTCAGGACGCGAGTGGGGCTTATCAACTCTTCTCAGTCACTATTATCTAGGTATTTACAATACCCGTGTGGAAAGTAGTACAGTTGGAAAAGAATACTACCAACAGCTTCTTACTTATTTGAAACGTTCTGGCTCAAACCAAACAGTTTCCCTCAACTGTGATGTTCTGATTAACATCGATTTGAACCAAGTTTTCCATCTACATAGTACAACAAAAGGGCCTATCACTGTAGTATATAAAAAACTAGCTAAGAAAGACATTTCAGAAGTAAACGCAATCTTGGAAGTGGATGAAACAGACCATGTTCGTTCTCATAAACTCTTTGATAGCAAGTTACCAGATCAAATCTATAACATGTCTACAGATATCTTTGTCGTTGATACACCTTGGTTGATAGAACGCTTAGAAGAAGAAGCTAAGAAAGAACATCCAGAGAAGTTGCGCTATGTTTTACGGGATTTGGCTGCAAAAGAAGGGGCTTTTGCCTACGAGTACACAGGTTATCTGGCAAATATTCACTCTGTAGAGTCTTATTATCAAGCTAACAAAGATATGCTTGAATCACAAAAATTCTACTCTCTCTTCTCACCAAATCAAAAGATTTATACAAAGGTCAAAAACGAAGAGCCAACTTACTATGCCAATACATCTAAGGTAAGTACTTCTCAGTTTGCGTCTGGTAGTATCATTGAAGGTCAAGTGGCTAATTCTGTTCTATCACGTAATATTCATGTCCATAAGGATAGCTTGGTTAAAGATAGCCTGCTCTTCCCTCGTGTTGTTATTGGAGAAGGAGCTCAGGTAGAATATGCTATCTTGGACAAGGGTGTTGAAGTTGAGCCTGGTGTTGTGATTCGAGGAACTGCAGAACATCCAGTTGTCGTTAAGAAAGGTAGCAAAGTAACAGAGGATATTCATTCATGAAAATTTTATTTGTAGCAGCAGAGGGTGCACCCTTTTCAAAAACAGGTGGTTTGGGAGACGTTATTGGCGCTCTTCCAAAATCACTGGTAAAAGCGGGACATGAAGTTGCAGTGATTTTACCCTACTATGACATGGTAGAGGCTAAATTTGGAAATCAGATTGAAGATGTTCTTCATTTTGAGGTGAGCGTCGGTTGGCGCAGACAGTATTGTGGAATTAAGAAAACCGTCTTAAATGGTGTAACCTTCTACTTTATTGACAATCAATATTATTTCTTCCGTGGTCATGTTTACGGTGATTTTGACGATGGGGAACGTTTCGCTTTCTTCCAACTTGCTGCCATTGAGGCTATGGAAAGGATTGATTTTATCCCTGACCTTCTCCATGTTCATGACTACCATACAGCTATGATTCCTTTCTTGTTAAAGGAAAAATACCGTTGGATTCAAGCCTATCAAGGAATAAAAACTGTTTTAACCATTCATAATTTGGAATTCCAAGGACAATTTTCAGAAGGAATGTTATGGGATTTGTTTGGAGTTGGCTTTGAGCGTTATGCTGATGGTACCCTTCGCTGGAACAACTGTCTGAACTGGATGAAGGCTGGTATTCTTTATGCTGACCGTGTTTCAACCGTTTCACCTAGTTATGCTCATGAAATTATGACCAGTCAGTTCGGATGTAACTTGGATCAGATTCTTCGAATGGAGTCTGGTAAAGTATCTGGTATCGTGAATGGGATTGATACGGATATTTATAATCCGGAGACTGATGCTCATTTAGACTATCATTTCAATCAGGAAGATTTGTCTGGAAAAGCCAAAAATAAGGCAAAATTGCAAGAAAGAGTTGGCTTGCCAGTTAGAGCTGACGTTCCACTGGTGGGAATTGTTTCTCGTTTGACACGTCAAAAAGGTTTTGATGTGGTGGTCGAAAGTCTGCACCATATCTTGCAAAATGATGTTCAGATTGTTCTTTTGGGAACTGGCGATCCAGCCTTTGAGCACTCTTTCTCATGGTTTGCTCAAGTTTATCCTGACAAGCTATCAGCAAATATCACTTTTGATGTCAAACTAGCTCAAGAAATCTACGCCGCTTGTGATCTCTTCCTCATGCCAAGTCGTTTTGAACCGTGTGGCTTGTCTCAAATGATGGCGATGCGCTACGGAACCTTGCCATTGGTTCATGAAGTTGGTGGCTTGCGAGATACCGTTCGTGCTTTCAATCCAATCGAAGGAAGCGGTACTGGCTTTAGCTTCGACAATCTATCTCCTTACTGGTTAAATTGGACTTTCCAAACAGCATTGGACTTGTATAGAAACCATCCTGATGTTTGGAGAAACCTACAAAAACAAGCTATGGCGTGTGATTTCTCATGGGATACAGCCTGCAGGTCATATCTTGACTTGTACCATAGTTTAGTTAATTAATAGATAAAATCGTATGATGACTTCATACGATTTTTAGGCTGTTTAGAGAGGAGAACTGATGTCTCAAGTAAAAGGCTTGTGTGTCATGGATGTTGACGGCACCTTAATCCTAGAAGAAGTGATTGATTTGTTGGGTAGAGAGGCAGGTTGTGAGGAGGAAATTTCGCAGATTACAAGTCAGGCAATGCGAGGAGAGTTGGACTTTGAAAGCAGTTTACGAGACAGAGTGTCCTTCTTGGAAGGTCTTCCTGTTTCGGTTTTTGATAAAGTCTTCAACACTATTCATCTATCGCCAAATGCCCAGGAATTCATCTCCATTCTCCAAAAGAATGGTATCCTAGTTGGTCTGGTGTCCGGTGGCTTTACACCAATAGTTGAAAGATTGGCAAAATCTCTTGGAATTGCCTATTTCTCTGCCAACCAACTTGAAGTCAAAGGTGGCTTTCTAACAGGGAAATTAGTTGGACAAATTATTAGTCCCGAGGTTAAAAAAGAGACTATGGAACAATGGAGAGAGGAACTAAAACTTTCTAAAGAAAGAACGATTGCAATCGGTGATGGGGCCAATGATTTATTGATGTTGAAGTCAGCGGGACTAGGAATCGCCTTTTGTGCAAAAGAAGTACTCAAAAAAGAAATACCAAATCATGTTGACAAGAGGGATTTTTTAGAAGTTCTACCTTTGATTGACTGTTTAGAATGAGGGAAAATATGAAGATTGTAATTGCACCAGATTCGTTTAAGGAAAGCTTGTCTGCTCAACAGGTGGCTGAAGCTATTAAAAGAGGCTTCCAACAATCGATAGCAGATATAGAATGTCTTCTCTGCCCTGTTGGTGATGGTGGAGAAGGTACTGTAGATGCTATCCGACATTCTCTTGACCTAGAAGAAAAATGGTTCCAAGTGACAGGCCCTTTTGGCCAAAAAGAAGCTATGAGCTATTTTCAAAAAGGGGAATTAGCCCTATTTGAAGTAGCTGACTTGGTTGGCCTTGAAAAGATTCCGCTAGAGCAACGAAATCCACTGCGAATCCAAACTTGTGGTATTGGAGAGTTGATTCGTCATCTCATTGCTCAAGGGATTAAAGATATCTATATCGGAGTGGGTGGCACGGCCAGTAATGATGGAGGTATTGGGATTGCTGCTGGTTTAGGTTATCAATTTTATGATAGGGATGGAAATGTCTTGCCCGCTTGTGGTCAATCCTTACTAAACTTAGCTTCTGTCTCAACAGAAAATCGCTATGAAATTCCTGAAGATGTGCAAATTCGTATTTTAGCAGATGTCGTGAGTCCCTTATGTGGTCATCAAGGTGCGACCTACATTTTTGGCAAACAAAAAGGCCTAGATCCTACTATGTTTGCAGTCGTAGATCATGCAATCCAAGATTTTTATAAAAAATTCTCACCTGCAACATTGCAAATTAAAGGAGCAGGAGCTGGTGGAGGCATTGCTGCTGGTTTGTGTGCCTTTGCTCAGGCAAATATCGTGTCTGGAATTGATACCTGCTTGAACTTAATCAACTTTGATAAGAAAGTTTCAGATGCTGACTTGGTTGTTGTAGGAGAAGGAAGGCTAGATCGTCAAAGCTTAGCAGGTAAAGCGCCTATTGGTGTAGCAAAAAGAACCCCTGTTGGAGTTCCTGCTATTGCTATTTGCGGTAGTCTTGCTGAGGATTTACCTCCCTTACCATTTGAAAATATTCAAGTGGCCTTTTCAATTTTGGAGAAATGTGAACCTTTAGAAGATAGTTTGAAAAATGCCAGTCTCTATCTGGAGCGCACTGCAGCCAATATCGGGCACTTATTAAATATGCACAAGATTTAGCCAAACCATTTCTTCCAGAAGGATGTTTTGGTTGGTTCTTCCTTTTTAACTTCCCAAAGCTTTGCAAAAGCAAGTCGAAGATCCTTTTCTTCTACTTGAACTGGTGCATTGCTATGGATAACCAGGCCAAAAGGAGAAGAAGTGTGCTCTTCAGATACTATGGTGGCTTGATTATCAGTTTCTTTTGCTTCTTTTAAGTAGAAAACTTGTTTGTCAAATTCGATAGTTGGTGAAATCTTTACAAATAGTGGCTCTGCTTTTTCCTGAAGGTTTTCTAAAATAGATAAAAATCCTTTTTCTAACTGAGGGCTATTTGCTGTGTCAATATCTGCATATCCAAGAACTCTTTCCTCAAAGGTACCAAGATAGCGTCTTTGCTCATCCGGATTTAATTTTGGCCCACCATGAGCTTTTTCAAGTAATTGTTTTGATAAATCTGTCATGAAAACAGTATATCATAAAAGTTAGAATAAAACAGACAAAAGAAAGCGATTACTTTATAAAGTTAAGGAAAATTTGCACAAAGATAACGTTTTTTCTTGAAAAAGGAGGTGTTTTAAGGTATTATAGAGGTGTAAAAAATTTAACTCATAAGGAGAGTAAAAAATGTCAATTATTACTGATGTTTACGCTCGCGAAGTCCTAGACTCACGCGGTAACCCAACACTTGAAGTAGAAGTTTACACTGAATCAGGTGCTTTCGGACGTGGTATGGTTCCATCAGGAGCTTCTACTGGTGAACACGAAGCAGTTGAACTTCGCGACGGTGACAAATCTCGTTACGGTGGTCTTGGTACACAAAAAGCTGTTGACAACGTAAACAACATCATTGCTGAAGCTATCATCGGCTACGATGTACGTGATCAACAAGCTATCGACCGTGCTATGATCGCACTTGACGGTACTCCTAACAAAGGTAAATTGGGTGCAAACGCAATCCTTGGTGTGTCTATCGCTGTAGCTCGTGCTGCTGCTGACTACCTTGAAATCCCACTTTACAGCTACCTTGGTGGATTCAACACTAAAGTTCTTCCAACTCCAATGATGAACATCATCAACGGTGGTTCTCACTCTGACGCTCCAATCGCTTTCCAAGAATTCATGATCGTACCTGCTGGTGCGCCATCATTCAAAGAAGCTCTTCGTTGGGGTGCTGAAATCTTCCATGCTCTTAAGAAAATCCTTAAATCTCGTGGTTTGGAAACAGCCGTAGGTGACGAAGGTGGATTCGCTCCTCGTTTCGAAGGAACTGAAGATGGTGTTGAAACTATCCTTGCTGCGATCGAAGCTGCTGGATATGTTCCTGGTAAAGACGTATTTATCGGATTTGACTGTGCTTCATCAGAATTTTACGATAAAGAACGTAAAGTTTACGACTACACTAAATTCGAAGGTGAAGGAGCAGCTGTACGTACTGCTGCAGAACAAATCGACTACCTTGAAGAATTGGTAAACAAATACCCAATCATCACTATCGAAGATGGTATGGATGAAAATGACTGGGACGGTTGGAAAGCTCTTACTGAACGTCTTGGTGGTAAAGTTCAATTGGTTGGTGACGACTTCTTCGTAACAAACACTTCTTACCTTGAAAAAGGTATTGCAGAAGGTGCTGCTAACTCAATCCTTATCAAAGTTAACCAAATTGGTACTCTTACTGAAACATTCGACGCTATCGAAATGGCGAAAGAAGCTGGTTACACTGCCGTTGTATCACACCGTTCAGGTGAAACTGAAGATTCAACAATCGCTGACATCGCAGTTGCAACTAACGCAGGACAAATCAAGACTGGTTCACTTTCACGTACAGACCGTATCGCTAAATACAACCAATTGCTTCGTATCGAAGACCAACTTGGTGAAGTAGCTGAATACCGTGGATTGAAATCATTCTACAACCTTAAAAAATAAAATAGTTCAGTGAACTATTTTATCCCGAACCTTGAAATTCAAAAGTTCGGCCGTTGATTTAACAACGTTTCTAGCCCCTCGGATTTTATCCGAAGGGCTATTTTTGTATTTAGGGGGCAAAAAATGGGCAAAACTTTTTAAAAAATCTTTTTCATAACTTTATCCAGTACATTGATTGCTTCATCTTTCATGTTCTTCGTGACGTGAGTATAGATGGAATTAGTAACATCAGAATCAGAATGTCCAACCCTATCCATGATTGTTTTTAGCGGAATTTTATTTTCTGCTAAAATGCTGATAGTAGTATGTCTGAAGATGTGAGGTGATAGATGTTTAGGAATTGGTTTCTTTAGGCGTTCATTTGCTCGCTGGAGAGACTTGCTTAGGATGGAGCTATGAACGGGCTTTCCCGTATTTGTAACAAAGATGCGGTCACTTTTATGCCAATTCTTATCGGTTGTTTCGCTTAGACGATTTAATTCAATCATTTTATCAAGTATTTCAATCTCTCTTTTTGTGAGGTGTGTTATCCTGAAGCTTGCAAAAGTCTTAGTACCGTCATCATCTGGAATGTATCGGTTGAATGTTGTATGGATGTCTAATGTATTGCTATCTTTGTGATATTTATCTAACATAAGACTAGCCAATATCTCCAAACAATTGAGAACTATAAAAGTTTGATTAGTAGCTGACTAGTCCTTGTGTTATCTTGCTATATCGTGCAGAAATATTTCTATGTACAGGGTTCTAATACCTATATTTTTGACAATAATATAAGAAAATAGTATACTAAATAGACAGTCATTGATTGTAGTGATAACGGTTAGGAGAAAATAGTGTTAAAACGTATTTTAAATATAGCATTAGCTTATGTCGGTGTTGTTATTGGTGCTGGATTATCTTCAGGCCAAGATTTAATGCAATACTTTGTTAGTTTTGGTAAATGGGGTATCATTGGAACGATTGTTCTTGGAATCATAAGTATTATTTTTGGTAAAATTATCATTACCTTAGGAAGCTATTTCCGTTCAAATGATCATTTTGAAGTTCTTTCCCAAATTGCCGGGCCTATTACTAATAAGATTCTTGATTTTGCTTTAATTGTTTCCTGCTTTGTAATTGGTTTTGTTATGATTGCTGGGGCTGGTTCAAACCTTAACCAACAATTTGGTTTGCCATTTTGGTTGGGAGGATTGATTTGTGCTATCTTGGTCATTATTGTCAGTTTTCTTAATTTTGAAAAGATTACCAGCGTTCTTGGGATATTTACTCCTTTGGTCTTTGTCATGATTATCATTATGGCAGTACATACTTTCGTAGGGAAAAGTTTTGATTTTGAAGAATTAGAAGCAATCACAGCTACACTTTCTTCTCCGATGCCCAATGTCTGGGTTTCTTTACTAAATTATTTCGCACTAACTGTTATGACTGGTGTATCCATGGCATTTGTCTTAGGAGGTTCTGTCATGAGAATTGGTGTTGCGGAAAAAAGTGGTCTCTTAGGTGGACTTGTAGTTAGTTTGATTATTACCGTAGCAACTGGTATTTTATACGCCAATATAAAACTTGTTTCAACTGTTGATATTCCTATGTTAACAATTGCGGAGCAAATTCATCCTCTATTTTCTTTACTGTATGCTCTAATTATTTTTGGACTTATTTTTAATACAGCTTTCAGTTTATTTTATGCCTTGGCAAAACGTTTCTCTTCAAACAAACCGAAGCGCTTTTACCCTATTCTAATTGCTACGGTCGCTATAGGATATGGTTTATCTTTTATGGGATTTAAAGAATTAGTCTCCATTATGTATCCTCTTTTAGGTTATGTCGGTTGTCTAATGCTGGTCATTTTAGCAGTGGCATGGATAAAAGAAAGAGGAAACATCAAAGGGGAAAAATCTTTAAGACGAAAGATGATTCGATTGATAACCAAAAAATATGACGATGAACAAGAATATACTATTAGAGATAAAGCGACATTTCACCAACTAGGTGAAGATTCTATTATAGATACTAAGAGTATCAAAAGTGATATAAAGGATTTGGTAAAAGAACAGTTTGTTGATGATGATGCAAAACATGATGGAAGCGTCTTATCTTAAATGATAATAAAGTTGGAGAAAAATCTTTAAAATCAGAAAAGTGCATGTTATCAGGTGTCAAAAACACTTGATAATATGCCTTTTATTATAGAGATATTCATCCTCTTCGAAAATTTCTTCAAAGCATGTCAGTCTAATCTACAAATTCAAAACAGTGTCTTGAGCTGACCCGTTAGTTTGATATGTAACCTCAAAGTCCTGCTTTAAGCAAGCTGTAGCTAGCTTTCTAGTTTGCTATTTGATTTTGATTGAGTATTATTTCATATTCTCTTAAAAATTAAGTTTTTTCATCCTTATCTGTGCCTGCCTCTGAAGTATTTTCATCTTCACAAATAGACAATAAACATTAACTCATCTATTTGCTAGTAGCTAGTCAGACAAAGACTGACTTATATATGGGGAAAATCTTCTTTCAAGTGAGTTTTATCTTTATCCAGAACTAGAAAATAGCAATAATATCTACGAACTATATTCCATCGTGTGGAGGAGAGAGACTAGTTTGGATGATTAAGAACAACATACTAGTAAAAAATAGATCATTTTTTAATATGAGATAAAAACTGATATTAAAAGCAATTTATTTCTATTTTTTAACATTTCATTGTATAATAGCAATATACGCAAATATCATGTGTCATCAGGTTAATACTCTTAGAAAATCTTTTTAAACCACGTCAGGCTAATATACAGACTCAAAACAGTGTCGTGAGTAGCCTACGGCTAGTTCCCTAGTTTACGCTTTGATTTTCATCGAGAATAACCTTTCTATTTCAATTTTAAGGAGAAAATACAGAGTGAAAAAAATAATGCTAATTATCAATCCAACTTCTGGAGGAGAAAAAGCTTTAGATTACAAAGAGAAGCTGGAGAATAAAGCAAGAGAGTATTTTGATGATGTGGAAACTAAAATTACTCAAAAAGCCAAAGATGCTACAAATTTCGCAGAAGAAGCTGCTAGAGAAAGATATGAATCAATTCTAGTTTTTGGTGGAGATGGTACAGTCAATGAAGTTATTTCAGGGATTGCTGAAAGGGACTATATTCCTAAACTGGGAATTATACCAGGTGGTACGGGTAACCTTATTACAAAACTTTTAGAAATCAATCAAGATATTGACGGAGCTATTGAAGAACTAGATTTCAATTTAACTGATAAGATTGATATCGGAAAAGCAAATGGTCACTATTTTGGATATATCTTTAGTATCGGGTCTCTCCCTGAAGCCATTCATAATGTTGAAATTGAAGATAAAACGAAATTTGGTATCTTGGCTTATGCAGTTAATACCATGAAGTCTGTCATGACAGATCAAGTCTTTAACATTAAAGTTGAAACCGAAAATGGAAATTACCTTGGGGAAGCAAGTCATGTTTTAGTACTTCTAACAAATTATTTTGCAGATAAAAAAATCTTTGAAGAAAACAAGGATGGATATGCAAATATTCTAATTTTGAAAGATGCTTCTATATTCTCTAAATTATCTTTGATTCCGGATTTGTTAAAAGGAGATCTTGTAGAGAATGAAAATATTGAATATATAAAGGCACGTACTATTAAAATTTCTTCTGATATCGAATTAGAGTCCGATGTTGATGGCGATAAATCAGATAATCTACCAGTCGATATCAAGGTACTAGGACAACACATTGAAGTCTACTCTGGACCTAGGGAACAATCATAAAACTCAAAGCCTTGTTACCGAGGCTTTTTTATTATGTGATTTTCAGTAGCCAGATTTATTCTATCTAATACAAGTAAAGCTAAGTATTTAAGATTTAGTAGATGATGAAGAAAAGAAAGGATGGTCTAAATATTTTAACAGATTTACGAGGCTAATAATGGTATAATAAAAGGTAATGAAAAATTCCAACGAGGCTGAGATGAAATTACTTTATACTGATATTCGGACTTCTTTGACAGAAATTCTAACCAGAGAGGCGGAGGAGTTAGTTGCTGCTGGCAAGCGAGTCTTCTATATCGCTCCTAACTCTCTTTCTTTTGAAAAGGAACGTGCCGTGCTGGAATGCTTGCCCCAGCAGGCTTCTTTTGCGATTACCGTCACGCGCTTTGCTCAAATGGCTCGTTATCTGGTCTTGAATGATTTACCAGCTAAAACTACTCTTGATGATATCGGTCTTGGGATGGTATTTTACAGATGCCTTGCAGAACTTGACCCCAAGGATTTACGAGTATACGGCGCCATCAAGCAGGATCCTCAGTTTATCCAGCAGTTGATTGAGCTTTACCACGAGATGACCAAAGCTCAGATGAGTTTTTTGGACTTGGAGAGTTTGACGGATGAGGACAAGCGAGCAGACTTACTCTTGATTTTTGAGAAAGTAACGGCCTACCTCAATCAAGAGCAGTTAGCTCAGGGAAGTCAGTTGTCCCATTTGATTGAAGCTATTGAGAATGACAAAGTTAGTAGTGATTTTACTCAAATTGCCTTGGTTATTGATGGATTTACCCGTTTTTCTGCCGAAGAAGAGCGAATTGTGGACTTACTTCATGGGAAGGGTGTTGAGATTGTTATTGGGGCTTATGCGAGTAAGAAAGCTTATACTAGTCCTTTTAGTGAGGGCAATCTTTACCAAGCCAGTGTGGAGTTTCTCCATCATCTAGCCTCTAAATACCAAACGCCTGCTCAAGACTATTCTCAAACTCATGAGAAGATGGATAGCTTTGACAAGGCCTCTCGTTTGCTAGAGTCTTCTTATGATTTTTCAGAACTCACATTGGATGTCGATGAGAAGGACCGTGAAAACTTACAAATCTGGTCTTGCTTGACGCAAAAAGAAGAGTTGGAGTTGCTAGCCCGTAGCATTCGTCAGAAATTGCATGAGAACTCAGACCTGAGTTACAAGCATTTTCGTATTCTCTTGGGTGATGTGGCTTCTTACCAGTTATCTCTCAAAACTATTTTTGACCAGTACCAGATTCCTTTCTATCTTGGTAGAAGCGAATCCATGGCTCATCATCCCTTGACACAGTTTGTCGAGTCTATTTTGGCTTTAAAACGCTATCGTTTCCGGCAGGAAGATTTGATAAACCTTCTTAGAACAGGTTTGTATACCGACCTTAGTCAAGCTGATATTGATGTTTTTGAGCAATATATCCGCTATCTTGGTATCAATAGCTTGCCAGCCTTTCAGCAAACCTTTACCAAATCCCACCATGGAAAATTTGATTTAGAGCGTTTGAATGCCCTTCGTCTGCGTATTTTAACACCTCTTGAGACTCTTTTTACTAGCCGAAAACAGAAGTCTGAAAATCTCTTGCAAAAGTGGAATGTCTTTCTAAAAGAGGGAGCTGTGACCAAGCAGTTACAAGATTTGACAGCCACTATGGAAGCTGTAGAACAAGAAAGACAGGCCGAAGTTTGGAAGGCTTTCTGTCATGTTTTAGAACAATTTGCGACCGTTTTTGCTGGTTCGCAAGTTAGTCTGGAGGACTTCCTTGCCTTGCTTCATTCTGGAATGAGCCTATCTCAGTATCGCACCATTCCAGCGACAGTGGACACTGTTCTGGTGCAGAGTTATGATTTGATTGCGCCCTTAACGGCTGACTTGGTCTATGCCATTGGGCTGACTCAGGACAATTTACCAAAAATTGCGCAAAACACCAGTCTTTTGACAGACGAAGAAAGACAGAGCCTAAACCAAGCGACAGAAGATGAGGCGCAATTACTGATTGCCAGCAGTGAAAATCTCAAGAAAAATCGCTACACTATGCTTTCCTTGGTCAATTCTGCTCGTAAGCAGTTGGTTTTGTCGGCTCCAAGCCTTTTTAACGAAAGTGAAAGCAAGGAATCAATCTATCTTCAAGAGTTGGTCCATTTTGGATTTAGTCGAAAAGAGAAGAGGATGAATCACAAAGGGCTGTCTAAGGAGGATATGGGCTCATATCACAGTCTTTTGTCCAGTCTGGTTGCCTATCACCAGCAGGGCGAGACGAGTGATAGGGAGCAAGATTTGACCTTTGTCAAGGTTCTGGCGCGTGTGATGGGTAAAAAACTAGAACTGCAAGGTCTGGAAAATCCAGCCCTCTCAACCAGTCCAAGCAGTAAGCAGTTGGCTAAGGACACCTTACAAGCTCTCTATCCTACTGATCAGGAGTTTTACCTGTCTACCTCTGGTTTGACGGAGTTTTATCGGAACCAATACAGTTATTTCCTCCGCTACGTTTTAGGCTTGCAAGAAGAATTACGCCTGCGCCCTGATGCCCGCAGTCACGGAAATTTCTTGCACCGTATTTTTGAACGCGCCTTGCAGTTGCCTGACGAAGATTCTTTTGACCAACGTTTAGAACAAGCTATTCAAGAAACCAGTCAAGAACGCGAATTTGAAGCTATTTATCAAGAAAGTTTGGAAGCCCAGTTTACCAAGGAAGTTCTGCTTGATGTTGCACGGACGACTGGCCATATTCTCCGACACAATCCAGCCATCGAAACCATCAAAGAGGAAGCAAATTTTGGCGGAAAAGAGCAAGCCTTTATTCAATTGGACAATGGTCGCAGTGTCTTTGTACGAGGTAAGGTGGACCGGATTGACCGTTTGAAAGCTGATGGGGCGATAGGGGTAGTAGACTACAAGTCGAGTCTGACTCAGTTCCAGTTTCCTCATTTCTTTAATGGACTCAATTCCCAGTTGCCAACCTATCTAGCTGCCTTAAAAAGAGAAGGGGAGCAGAACTTTTTTGGTGCTATGTACTTGGAAATGGCTGAGCCTGTCCAATCTTTGATGGCCGTTAAAAGTCTGGCAGGTGCAGTAGTAGAAGCTAGCAAGTCAATGAAATACCAAGGCCTCTTTTTAGAAAAAGAAAGTAGTCATTTGGGTGAATTTTACAACAAAAACAAGGCCAATCAGCTAACAGATGAAGAATTCCAGCTCCTACTGGACTACAATGCCCATCTTTACAAGAAAGCAGCTGAGAAAATTTTAGAAGGTCAGTTCGCCATTAACCCTTATACTGAAAATGGCAGAAGCATTGCCCCCTACGTTCAGCAGCATCAGGCTATTACTGGATTTGAAGCTAATTACCACTTGGGCCAAGCCCGTTTTCTAGAAAAGTTAGACTTGCCTGACGGCAAGCGTCTGGTCGGAGAAAAACTCAAGCAAGCTTGGTTTGAAAAAATAAGAGAGGAGTTGAATCGATGAAGCCTATTCCCTTTTTAACTGAGAAGGAAATTCAAAAATTGCAAGAAGTAGAAGCAAATTCGAGCAAGGAACAAAAGAAAACTGCCGAACAAATCGAAGCCATCTACACTTCTGGTCAAAATATCCTTGTCTCAGCGTCGGCTGGTTCTGGTAAAACCTTTGTCATGGCCGAGCGTATTCTGGACCAATTGACGCGTGGTGTCGAAATTTCTCAACTCTTTATCTCAACCTTTACTGTTAAGGCTGCCACAGAGCTTAAGGAACGTTTGGAGAAAAAAATCAGCCAACAAATCCAAGAAAGCAGCGATGTCGACCTCAAACAACACTTGGGTCGCCAGTTGGCAGACCTACCCAACGCTGCTATTGGTACCATGGACTCTTTCACACAAAAATTCCTTGGCAAACATGGCTATCTGCTTGATATTGCGCCTAATTTCCGGATTTTACAAAACCAGAGCGAGCAACTCCTTCTAAAAAATGAAGTCTTCCATGAGGTCTTTGAAGCCCATTACCAAGGTAAGCAGAAAAAGAAGTTTAGCCATTTGCTGAAAAATTTTGCAGGGCGCGGCAAGGATGAACGTGGTCTGCGCCAGCAGGTCTATAAAATCTATGACTTCCTCCAATCCACCAGCAACCCTCAAAAATGGCTGAGTGAATCTTTCCTCAAAGGCTTTGAAAACGCTGATTTTAGCAGTGAAAAAGAAAGACTGACTGAGCAAATCCAGCAAGCCCTTTGGGATTTGGAAAGCTTTTTCCGTTATCATCTGGATAATGATGCCAAGGAGTTTCCTAAGGCTCCCTATTTAGAAAATGTCCAGTTGATTCTGGATGAAATTGGCTCCCTAAATCAGGAATCCGATAGTCCGGCTTACCAAGCAGTGCTTGCGCGTGTTGTCGCGATTTCGAAAGAGAAAAACGGTCGAGCTCTGACCAATGCCAGTCGTAAGGCTGATTTGAAGCCCCTGGCTGATGCCTACAACGAAGAGAGAAAGTCCCAGTTTGCTAAACTAGGACAACTGTCAGACCAGATAACCATTCTCGACTATCAAGAACGTTATCATGGAGAGACCTGGGAACTAGCTAAGACTTTCCAAACTTTCATGAGTGATTTTGTGGAAGCTTATCGTCAGCGTAAGCGCCAGGAAAACGCCTTTGAATTCGCTGATATTAGCCATTATACCATTGAGATTTTGGAGAATTTTCCGCAAGTCCGTGAGGCTTATCAGGAGCGCTTCCATGAAGTCATGGTAGACGAGTATCAAGATACCAACCATATTCAAGAACGGATGCTGGAATTACTTTCTAATGGCCACAACCGTTTTATGGTGGGAGATATCAAGCAATCTATCTATCGTTTCCGTCAGGCAGACCCGCAGATTTTCAATGAAAAGTTCCAACGCTATGCGCAAAATCCAAAAGAGGGCAAGCTCATTCTCCTCAAGGAAAATTTCCGTAGTAGTTCCGAAGTGCTATCAGCAACCAATGATGTTTTTGAATGCCTTATGGATCAAGAGGTCGGTGAAATCAACTATGATAACATGCACCAGCTTGTTTTTGCCAATACCAAACTAACTCCTAACCCTGAGAACAAGGCAGAATTTCTCCTCTACGACAAGGACGACACAAATGAGGAAGAAGAAAGCCCGGCAGGAACGAAACTAACAGGTGAAATGCGCTTAGTTATCAAGGAGATTCTGAAACTTCATCAGGAGAAAGGTGTTTCCTTTAAAGAAATTGCCCTTTTGACCTCCAGCCGCAGTCGTAATGACCAGATTCTTCTCGCCCTGTCTGAGTACGGGATTCCTGTTAAAACTGACGGAGAGCAAAACAATTATCTCCAATCCCTAGAAGTACAAGTCATGCTAGACACCCTTCGTGTCATTCACAATCCCCTGCAAGACTACGCTTTGGTTGCCCTTATGAAGTCTCCAATGTTTGGTTTTGATGAGGATGAGTTAGCACGTTTGTCCCTTCAGAAAGCAGAGGATAAAATCCAAGAAAATCTCTATGAGAAACTGGTCAATGCTCAAAAAATGGTAACAAGCCAGAAAAAATTGATCCACACAGCTCTAGCTGAGAAACTAAACCAATTCATGGAAATCTTGGCTTCTTGGCGCCTGTATGCCAAAACGCACTCTCTCTATGACTTGATTTGGAAAATTTATAACGACCGTTTTTATTATGATTACGTTGGGGCTTTGCCAAATGGGCCTGCTAGACAAGCTAATCTCTATGCCCTAGCACTGCGAGCTGACCAGTTTGAAAAGAGCAATTTCAAGGGCTTGTCTCGTTTTATCCGTATGATTGACCAAGTCTTGGAAGCCCAGCACGATTTGGCAAGTGTTGCAGTTGCACCACCTAAGGACGCAGTAGAGCTTATGACCATCCACAAGAGTAAAGGGCTGGAGTTTCCTTACGTTTTTATCCTCAATATGGATCAAGATTTCAACAAACAAGACAGCATGTCAGAAGTCATTCTCAGTCGTAAAAACGGTCTAGGACTTAAGTATATTGCCAAGATGGAGACAGGAGCAGTGGAAGCTCACTATCCGAAAACCATCAAGCTCTCTATTCCTAGCCTGACTTATAGGCAAAATGAAGAGGAATTACAGCTGGCAAGCTATTCTGAGCAAATGCGTCTCCTCTACGTTGCCATGACGCGGGCTGAGAAAAAGCTCTATCTTGTCGGTAAGGGGTCTCGTGAAAAGCTGGAAGCCAAGGAATACCCAGCAGCTAAAAATGGAAAACTAAATAGCAATACTAGACTGCAAGCACGGAATTTTCAAGATTGGCTTTGGGCTATCAGCAAGGTATTTGCCAAGGACAAGCTCAACTTTAGCTATCGTTTTGTTGGTGAAGAACAGCTGACCAGAGAAGCTATCGGTCAGTTGGAAACCAAGAGTCCTCTCCAAGATAGCTCCCAAGCAGACAATCGCCAGTCTGAAACTATTAAAGAAGCTCTTGAAATGCTGAAAGAAGTAGAAGTTTATAATACTCTTCACCGTGCAGCCATTGAACTTCCTAGTGTTCAAACCCCAAGTCAAATCAAGAAATTCTACGAACCAGTTATGGATATGGAGGGTGTCGAGATTGCTGGTCAAGACCAGTCAGTAGACAAGAAAATTAGCTTTGATTTACCAGATTTTTCAACCAAAGAAAAGGTAACAGGAGCTGAGATTGGTAGTGCCACCCACGAACTCATGCAGAGAATGGACCTCAGCCAGCAACCAACCCTTGCCAGCCTAACAGAAACTCTCAAACAAGTTCAAACCAGCCCAGCTGTCAGAGACAAGATCAATCTTGCGAAAATTCTTGCATTCTTTGACACAGCACTCGGTCAGGAAATTCTCGCTCATACCAACCATCTATACCGCGAGCAACCTTTCTCCATGCTCAAACGAGACCAAAAGAGTCAGGAAGACTTTGTTGTCCGTGGTATCCTTGATGGCTATCTACTTTACGAAGACAAAATTATTCTGTTCGACTATAAGACAGACCGCTATGATGACCCAAGTCAACTCATAGACCGTTATCGTGGTCAGTTAGCGCTATACGGAGAGGCTTTATCTCGAGCCTATTCGATTAAAAATATTGAGAAATACTTGATTTTACTGGGTAAAGACGAAGTTCAAGTTGTAAAAGTATAATTTATACTCTTCGAAAATCTCTTCAAACCACGTTAACTTCATCTTGCCGTAGGTATGGTTA
>NZ_VMMX01000003.1:189789-323627 GCF_013277415.1 Streptococcus sp. 68
CTAGCTTCCTAGTTTGCTCGCTTTGATTTTCATGGAGTATTAGAAAGGAGACCTCATGACACTTCCAGTTAGAAAATCCCTACATGATGCGGTTTTACAGGCTTCAAAAGCGGATACTTGGGAACAAGCTACCAAGGAATGGAATGAAGTTTCCTTGATTTTTAACGGTATCGGCCGTAGCAATTGTGTCTGTGGAAATGCTATCAAGTACGCCTACGAACTCTTTAACGGCGTCACAGGACAACGTCTCTTTCCGATTGGTAGCGATTGTGTTCGGCATTTTCATCGATTGGCCCTTGACCAGCAATTGGAAGAGGAAGAAAAATTGCTCAGAAAGATTGAAAATCTGACCAGAAAAGCCCAGAAAAAGGAAAAAATCAAGGTCAATAAAAGTGACTTTGACGAGCGACTTCTAAAGTGGCTCTGGGAAAAAGGTATTTTCAAACCCAATCGTGGCAATCAATTTGCACCTGAGAGAGACTACCAGCTTTTCTTAGAAGTCTTTCAAGGAGGAAGTTGGACCAAGGCAGAGCCCAAGAAAAAGGCTCGGATGGAAGAAGTTCTTGAAAAATGTATCAAACCCTTCTTACTTGGAAAACCAGATGACCAACTCTATCTTGTCAAGCTAGGCAAGGAGAAAATTGACTACGAGCAAGAACTCCGTATCCAGGCAGAGAAGGAGCGCAAGAAGAGGGATAAAATCGCCAAGCAATATGCAGACAATCTGGTTCTAGCTATGGGACCAGCAGAGCGTGCTTATCAAGATTACTTTGGCTTTACAGAAACCCTGACCCAAGAAGAACGCAAGTGGGAGAAAATTCTTTTTGGTAAAAATCGGACAGAACGGGCTATCAAGGCCAAACAATACCAAAAAGAGTTGGAAAAAGACCAACGAATTGCAGCCCAAGATCCAATTGAAAGAAAGCAGAAGCAGACCTGGCTCCTCAATGCCTATTTTCGTGATCTACCTGAAGAAAAATCCAGATTTGCTCGGCTCTTATTAGAATATCGAAAAAGTGGTGAAGTACCCTTTTCAACTGAATACTTATCAGACCATCTGCTAGACTTTTTCTATAAAATGAAAGCCTTTGAGTTTGAAATCGCACCAGAACAAGTTCGAGATTTTTTAAAAGAAAGCCTCCAGACAGAACATCTATCCTCAGCACAAGAAAGCTGGATAGAAGGAATTCTCCTCAACTGCATCAAACCATTTTTAGAACGATTAGTGATATGAGTAACACCTACCGTGGAAATTCCATGGTAGGTGTTATTGTATCCCAAAAATAATATAAAACAAAGTATGAAAACGCTCCTCAATTTTAAGACTTTTCGGTAAATAAATAGTATAATTAAGGTATACTGCCTTTTTTATAGATAATACATTAATATAATAAAAGTCTTTATAACATTTATAAATTTTATTTCAAGGAGGAATCATGGAAAAGTATTTTGGTGAAAAACAGCAGCGTTTTTCATTTAGAAAATTATCAGTAGGACTTGTATCTGCTACGATTTCAAGTTTGTTTTTTATGTCTGTATTAGGTAGTTCATCTGTAGAGGCTCAAGAGACTAAAGGTGTTCACTATAAATATGTGACAGAGTCAGAGCTATCATCAGATGAAAAGAAGCAGCTTGTCTATGATATTCCAACATACGTGGAGAATGATGATGAGACTTATTATCTTGTTTATAAGTTAAATTCTCAAAATCAACTGGCGGAATTGCCAAATACTGGAAGCAAGAATGATATGCAAACCTTGGTTGCTGGTGCTAGCTTAGCTGCTCTGGGAATTTTAATTTTTGCTGTTTCTAAGAAAAAAGTTAAGAACAAAACGGTACTACATTTAGTATTGGTTGCAGGGATAGGAAATGGTGTCCTAATTTCAGCCCATGCTTTAGAAAATAATCTTTTACTGAATTACAATACGGACTATGAATTGACCTCTGGAGAAAAATTACCTCTTCCTAAAGATATTTCAGGTTACAGATATGTTGGATATATCAAAGAGGGAAACATAACTTCTGAGTCTAAAGTAAATAATCAAGAAAAATCAGCAGCCACTCCTACAAAACAACAAAAGGTGGATTATAGTGTTACACCGAATTTTGTAGACCATCCCAAAGTACAAGATATTCAGGAAGAAAAAACAGCTTCTTCAACTAAGCCGACAGAAGTTCAAGTAGTTGAAAAACCTCTTTCTACAGAATTAACGAATCCAAGAAAAGAAGAGAAACAATCTTCAGATTCTCAAGCACAATTAGCAGAACATAAGAATCTAGAAACGAAGAAAGAGGAGAAGAATTCTCCAAAAGAAAAGACTGGGGTAAATACATTAAATCCACAGGATGAAGTTTTATCAGGTCAATTGAACAAACCTGAACTCTTATATCGTGATGAAACTATAGAGAAAAAAATAGATTTTCAAGAAGAAGTTCAGGAGAATCCTGATTTAGCTGAAGGAACTGTAAGAGTAAAACAAGAAGGTACATTAGGTAAAAAAGTTGAAGTCATCAGAATATTCTCTGTAAACAAGGAAGAAGTTTCGCGAGAAATTGTTTCAACTTCAACGACTGCGCCTGTTTCAAGAATAGTCGAAAAAGGTACTAAAAAAACTCAAGTTATAACGGAACAACCTGAGACTGGTGTAGAACATAAGGACGTACAGTCTGGAGCTATTGTTGAACCCGCAATTCAGCCTGAACTACCAGCAGCTGTAGTAACCGACAAAGGTGAACCTGCAATCCAGCCAGCGTTACCAGAAGCTGTTGTAGCCGACAAAGGTGAGCCCGAAGTCCAACCAGAGTTGCCAGAAGCTGTTGTAACAGATAAGGGTGAACCAGAACAGGTAGCCACGCTACCAGAATATACAGGTCTACAAGCTGGAGCTATTGTTGAACCTGAAAAAGTTGAACCGGAATATGCTGGAGTACAAGCTGGGGCTATTGTTGAACCTGAGCAAGTAGCCCCCCTGCCAGAATACACAGGAGTCCAGGCTGGAGCGATAGTCGAACCAGAACAAGTAGCACCCCTACCAGAATACACAGGCCCACAAGCTGGAGCTATTGTTGAACCGGAGCAGGTAACCCCACTGCCAGAATACACAGGAGTACAAGCTGGCGCTATTGTTGAACCAGAGAAGGTAGAAGCACTTCCTGAATACAAGGGGAATATTGAGCAACTAAAACCTGAAACTCCCGTTGAGAAGCCGAAAGAAACAGATCCAGAAAAAACAATAGAACTAAGAAGTGTTTCTGATGTGGAGCTCTATAGTTATGAAGGAGATCGGTCAAGACAGCATACAAGATTGGATAAAGTACCAGATAATAAATCTGCTTATTTCATTAAGGTGAAGTCAACTAAATTTAAAGATGTACTGCTCCCAGTTTCAAATATTGAGGACACTACAAAAGACGGTAACGCAGTCTATAAAATTACAGCTAGATTGGAACACTTGAAGCAATCTGTAGACAATCAATACCAAGATAATTTTACTTATTATCTTCCAAAAGTTGTTCAAAACGATAGCCCTATCTACACATCATTTAAAAAATTAGTAACTGATATGAATAGTAGACCAGATGGAACTTTTACACTGGGTGCGACCATGAATGCTCGCGAGTTTGAGTTAAATGAAAATCAAGAAAGTTATATTACAAATAACTTTACAGGGAAATTGATTGGTAGTCATCAGGGTAAACATTATGCTATCTATAATTTGAAAAAGCCGTTATTCAATAGATTAGAACACGCTACTGTTAAGGATCTCACCTTAAAAGATGTCAATATTTCTGGTAAGAATCATGTCGCATCAGTTGCTAAGGAAGCCACAAATTCTTCAACTTTAGATAACGTTCACGCAAATGGAATCATTGCTGGTGAGCTAGGTATCGGAGGACTTGTCCAAAAAGTTGAAAATTCTACCGTAAGTAATAGTAGCTTCACCGGAAGAATAACAAATACTTTTGTTACAACCTCTCAGTATGCAATTGGTGGTCTAGTCGGTCAATTAACTGGTACGAATGCTAGTGTAGGTCATTCTATAGCATCAGTAACTATTTCAAGTAATGCAGAACGTTCTAACCAAACCATTGGCGGAATTGCAGGTATCGTAGAAAATAATGCAACTGTAGCAAATAGTTATGCTGAAGGTGAAATAAATAATGTTAAACCATTCGCTAGAGTTGGTGGAGTTGCAGGTTCCCTATGGACACAAGACGGCGGAGCAGATGATAATACCGGCCACTTGAATAACGTTCTCAGCGATATGAATATTACAAATGGGAATGCGATTTCTGGATACCATTTTGATGGTATGAAGCAGACAAAGGTATACAGTAATAAAGACAATAAGGTAGTTAATGTTCAAGCAGTTGGAGATGAGGTAATGTCAGTTGATTCCACTGTAGAACGTGGTACTGAGATTGAAAAAGAAGCAGTTCAAGCCAAGAAAGACCAGATTACTACAAAGAAAACTATAACCGTGGAAGATTTCACAAATTCTGCTAAACAGGATGTAGATTATACCAAGGCCACTCATTATCAAGCGGCAAGAGAAGTTGCATATAAAAATATAGAAAAATTATTGCCTTTCTATAATAGAGACACCATTGTGAAGTATGGAAATCAATTGTCAGCTGATAATAATCTATTTAAGAAAGAATTGTTATCTGTTGTCGCTATGAAAAATGAGGAAGTGGTTTCAGATATTACTTCAGACAAGCACTCTATCAATCACTTATTACTACATTACAAAGATGGAACATCTGAGAAAGTAAACGTAACCTACCATAGTGACTTTGCAAATCTGGCTGAGTATACTATTGGAACTACAGGTCTAGTATACACACCAAATACTTTCCTAAAAGATTATACATCTATAATAGATAGAGTTAAAAATGACTTAACTGCAGTACAGTATAATCCAACTGCTCTTAAGAATTTGTTAGGAATTTCGGATAATGTTAAATTAACAGAACTCTATCTAGATGAGCAATTCACTAAGACAAAAGATCACTTAACTGAAACTCTTAAAAAATTACTTTCAGTTGATGCAGCTGTTTCTGGAAATAATAGTGCTATTGACAATTACATTGTTGATAAAATCAAGCGCAACAAAGAAGCCTTGATGCTAGGATTAACCTATCTAGAACGCTGGTATGATTTCCAATTTGATAAGGCTAGCGCAAAAGATTTGCTTATGTTCCATATGGATTTCTTTGGTAAGGGAAATACCTCTCCTCTTGATACGATTATTGAACTAGGCAAATCTGGCTACAACAATCTCTTGGCTAAAAATAATGTGGTTACTTACAATGCCTTGTTGACTAATAACTACAGTACAAAAGATTTGTTTAGTGCTTTAGAAGGTTACCGTAAAGCATTTGCACCACATCAAACTAACAATGAATGGTTTAAATCACAGACAAAAGCCTTAATCGTTGAAGAAAAATCTAATATTCCAGAAGTGAGGGCTAATCAGGAAAAAGTTGGCAGCAAGTACTCTATCGGTGTCTATGATCGAATCACTAGCGACAGCTGGAAATACCGTAACATGGTACTGCCTCTACTTACCTTGCCAGAAAGATCCGTATTTGTCATTTCAACCATATCTAGTCTAGGTTTTGGTTCTTATGATCGCTATCGTAATAAAGAACATCAAGCAAATGGTGATCTAAATAACTTTGTTGAAAAGAGTGCTCACGAAACAGCAGAGCGTCAACGAGATCACTATGATTATTGGTATCGTATTCTAGATAAGGAAGGGCGTGAGAAACTTTACCGAAATATCTTGCTTTATGATGCCTATAAATTTGGAACTGATAATACTGAAGGAAAGGCTACAGAAGTAGCAGATTTTGATAATCCAAATCCTGCAATGAAACATTTCTTTGGACCTGTTGGAAATAAGGTTGGACATAATGGACACGGTGCTTATGCTACAGGGGATGCCGTTTATTATATGGGTTATCGTATGTTGGATAAGGATGGAGCTATCACTTATACACATGAAATGACGCATGATTCAGATCAGGACATCTATCTTGGTGGCTATGGTCGAAGAAGTGGCTTGGGACCAGAGTTTTTTGCTAAAGGCTTATTGCAAGCACCAGACCATCCAGAAGATGCGACAATCACCATTAATTCGATCTTGAAACATTTAAAATCGGATAGTAAAGAAGGAGAACGATTACAAATACTCGATCCAACTACGAGATTTAAAGACGCGACAGATCTTCAAAAATATGTACACAACATGTTTGATGTTGTTTATATGTTGGAATATCTTGAAGGAAATTCAATTCTTAAATTGGATACGAATCAAAAACAACAACTTCTTAGAAAAGTTACAAATGAGTATCATCCAGATCCAGATGGAAATAGTGTCTATGCAACAAATGTAGTTAAAGATTTGGCATATGCAGAAGCTGAAAAATTACATTCATTTAATGATTTGATTGAGAATAATATTATTTCGTCTAGGGAATATGCTTCAGGTAAATACGAAAGAAATGGTTACTATACGATCAAACTATTTGCGCCGATTTATGCAGCATTAAGTAATGATAAAGGAACGCCAGGTGACCTGATGGGCCGTCGTATAGCCTATGAACTATTAGCTGCAAAAGGATTTAAAGATGGTATGGTACCATATATCTCAAATCAATTTGAACCCGATGCTAGGGCAAATAATAAAACGATTACCTCATATGGTAAGACCAAAGGATTAGTAACAGATACATTAGTACTTCAGAAATTATTTAATGGTCAATACCACACTTGGAGTGATTTTAAAAAGGCCATGTATAAAGAGCGCCAAGATAAGTTTGGACAATTAAATACAGTGTCATTTAAAGATCCATCAACCCCTTGGTATAATCGAAAAATAAAGACTATTAAATCGATAAACGAGTTAGAAAATTTAATGAGAAAAGCTGTATTGGAAGATTTAGATACACCTCATTGGGATAACTATAATCCAGAAACAGATAGTGCGGTTCATAAGTTGAAAAAAGCAATCTTTAAAGCTTATCTTGACCAAACCGATGATTTTAGAAGTTCAATTTTTGAGAATAAAAAATAGTTTTTACTGTTAGGAAATAAAATTAAAGAAGGTGATTACGCTTGTCATTATTTAAAAAAGAACGATTTTCGATCCGAAAAATCTGTGGGATTGTTGGTTCGGTATTACTCGGAAGTATCTTGGTTGCGCCGTCAATCATTCATGCTTCTACCTATCATTATGTTGAAAAAAGCGCTCTTATAAAGGAAGAACAAAGCAAGATTCAAGCAGGAATTCCTACTGATAATGAGGTAACTTATGCTCTTATTTATCAGCAGGAAACTCTTCCTGCGACAGGTTCATCGACTTCTGTGCTTACAGCTTTAGGTCTATTAGCTGTTGGTAGTTTAGTCCTTTTGGTTCATAAAAATAAAAAAGTTGCTAGTCTGTTCTTAGTTACTACGATTGGACTGATTAGTCTTTCTAGTATGCAAGCTCTCGATCTAAGCAATCCTTTGAAAGCTCCAAGTAATGAAGGAGTAGTTCAAATTGCTGGGTATCGTTATATTGGATACTTACCCCTTAATGATGATGCAATTTCAGAAATTCAACATAAAGCTGAGGGGACAAAAAATGTTCCAGTATCTGAAACTCAGGAAAGTATCCCTAATGAAGCGCCTAAAGCAGAAAAACCTAAAAATCCAGAGTCTGTAAGCACCGTTCCAAACGAGACAACTAAATCAGAGAAGCCAGAGTACACTGCACCGGTAGGCACAGTCCCTGACGAGGCGCCTAAAGCTGAGAAGCCAGAACATACAGCACCAGTTAGTGGTAATCTGGTAGAATCTGAAGTTCATGAGAAACCAGAATATACAGCTCCAATTGGCGGTAATTTAGTTGAACCAGCAGTTCATGAAAAACCAGCATACACTGAACCTGTAGGTACTGTTCCAGATGAAGCGCCTAAGTCTGAGAAGCCAGAGTACACAGCTCCTGTAGGTACAGTTCCAGATAAAGCGCCTAAAACTGAAAAACCAGAATATACCGAACCTGTAGGTGCAACAGGAGTAGACGAAAACGGAAACTTGATTGCACCACCTGTTAACGACATTCCAGAATACACTGAACCAGTAGGTACAACAGGAGTAGATGAAAACGGAAACTTGATTGCACCACCTGTTAACGACATTCCAGAATACACTGAACCAGTAGGTACAACAGGAGTAGACGAAAACGGAAACTTGATTGCACCACCTGTTAACGACATTCCAGAATACACTGAACCAGTATCTACAGTTTCAGAAGTTGCATCAGAAAGAGAAGAGTTGCCTTCTTTACATACCGATATCCGTACCGAGACTATTTCTAAAACGACTATAGAAGAATCTGATCCTAGCAAATTTATAGGCGAGGATTCTGTTAGACAAGTTGGTGAGGATGGCGAACGTCAAATTGTTACTAGCTATGAAGAGTTACATGGCAAAAAAATCAGTGACCCAGTTGAAACAGTAACTATTTTGAAAGAAATGAAGCCTAAAATTCTTGTAAAAGGTACCAAAGAAAAACCTAAAGAAAAAACGGCTCCTGTTTTGACCTTAGATAGAACAAATACAAATGTATTAAACCGATCCGCAACTCTTTCTTATCATTTAGTTAATACAGATGGAGTCACAATCAATAAAATTACTGCGACAATTAAAGATGGAAATGAAATTGTCAAAACAGTAGATTTGACTTCAGAGCAGTTAAATAAGCAGGTAGAAGATTTAAAATTCTACAAGGACTATAAGATAGAGACCACTATGACCTATGACCGTGGCAAGGGAGAAGAAACTGCAATATTAGAAGAGAAACCACTTCGCTTGGATTTGAAAAAAGTTGAAATTAAAAATATCGCATCTACTAATTTAGTGAAGGTAAATGACGATGGTACTGAAACACCTAGTGATTTCATGACTGAAAAACCTTCAGATGAAGATGTGAAGAAAATGTACTTAAAAATTACTAGTCGTGATAATAAAGTAACACGTTTAGCAGTTGATAAGATTGAGGTAATAACTGAAAAAGAAAAAGAACTTTATAAAATTACAGCAACCGCTCAAGATTTAATTCAACATGTTGATCCATCTAAGACTAGAAATGAATACATTCATTACATTGAAAAACCAGTTCCAAAAGTTGATAACGTTTATTATAACTTTAAAGAATTGGTAGATGCTATGAATGCTGATAAAAACGGTACATTTAAAATCGGTGCAGATTTGAACGCAGAAAATGTACCAACGCTTAATAAAGAATATGTACCTGGGACATTTAGAGGTACATTGACCAGTGTAGAAGGTAACCAGTATTCAATTCATAACATGAAACGTCAATTATTCGGTGGTATCGAAGGTGGTTCAGTTAAAAATATTAACTTAGCAAACGTTAATATCAATATGCCTTGGATTAATGATATTTCAGCACTTGCTAATACTGTTAAAAATGCGACAGTTGAGAATATCAAGGTTACTGGTAGCATTCTTGGAAACAATAGTATTGCTGGTATTGTTAATAAGATTGATCGTGGTGGCCTGTTAAGAAATGTAGCATTTATCGGTAAATTGCAGGCTGTTGGTGATCGTGATTGGAATTTAGCTGGTATTGCTGGTGAAATTTGGAAAGGTAACTTAGATAGAGCATATGCTGATGTAACAATCACAGGTAAACGAGCTAGAGCTGCTGGACTTGTTGCGAAATCTGATAATGGTATGGATAATTTCACTGTAGGAAAAGAGGGCTCTGTTCGTCATTCAGTTGCTAAAGGTACAATTGACATTGATAATCCAGTTGATGTTGGTGGGTTTATCAGTTCTAACTGGGTATTAGGGCAAATTGAAGATAACGTATCAATGGTGAAAGTTTCTAAAGGTGAGATCTTCTATGGTTCAAGAAATATAGATGACGAAGGTGGTTACTTCTCAGGTAATAGACTTGAAAATGATTTCGTTGTTCGTGATATGAGTACAGGAGCCTCTTCATATCAACGTTCTAAACGTGTTAAAGAAATTAGTTTAGAAGAAGCTAATAAGAAAATTAAAGGGTACAATATAACAGCTAGTGGATTTGAAATTAGTACTCTTCCTGAAGATACGCTTAACCTTACAACACCAAAATCAGAGGAATACAAATCAACGCAAGATTACAAATCCGAACGTGATTTAGCTTATCGTAATATTGAGAAACTTCAACCATTTTATAACAAAGAGTGGATTGTCAACCAAGGTAACAAACTTGCAGAAGATTCAAACTTAGCTAAGAAAGAAGTCCTTTCTGTTACGGGTATGAAGGATGCTCAATTCGTGACCGATTTATCAGATATTGATAAAATAATGATTCACTATGCAGATGGCACTAAAGAAGAAATGTTTGTAACTGCTAATGCTGATTCCAAAGTGAAACAAGTTCGTGAGTATGCGATTGCTGGACAAAATGTTGTTTATACACCGAATATGGTTGTTAAAAATCGTGATAAATTGATTGCTGATGTTAAATCTCAATTATCAAGTGTGGAATTGATTTCACAAGAAGTAAGAGATTTAATGAGTAGACGTGATAAACCTGCAGAGAATACGGATGAACGTAAGAATGGTTATATTAAAGATCTATACTTAGAAGAAAGCTTTTCCGAAGTGAAGCAAAATCTAGATAAGTTAGTCAAAGCCTTGGTCGAAAATGAAGACCATCAATTAAATGGTGATGAAGCTGCGATAAAATCACTTCTCAAGAAAGTGGAAACCAATAAAGCTAAAATCATGATGGCTCTGACTTATCTCAATCGTTACTATGATATCAAATACGGTGACATGAGTATAAAAAACATCTTGATGTTCAAACCTGATTTTTATGGTAAAACACCAAGTGTTATTGACAGACTCATCAACATCGGTTCAAGTGAAAAGAACTTGAAAGGGGATCAGACTCAGGATGCTTACCGTGAAATCATCGCAGGTAATACTGGTAAAGGTAATTTGCGTAACTTCTTAGAATACAACATGCGTTTGTTCACTGAGGATAAAGATATTAACGATTGGTTTATCCATTCTGCTAAAAATGTTTATGTTTCAGAACCTAAGACAACAAATACAGAGTTGAAAGATAAACGTCATCGTGTGTTCGATGGTTTAGATAACGGTGTTCATGGACGTATGATTTTGCCTTTATTAACGCTTAAGAATGCTCATATGTTCTTAATTTCAACATACAATACGATGGCTTATAGTTCATTTGAGAAATATGGTAAACATACAGAAGAAACTAGAAATGAATTCAAAAAAGAAATTGATAAGGTTGCACATGCACAACAAACTTACCTTGACTTCTGGTCACGTTTATCATTATCTAATGTTCGTGATAGATTACTTAAGAGTCAAAATATGGTTCCAACACCTGTATGGGATAACCAAAACTATAGCGGTATAAAAGGCATAAATCGTATGGGTTATGATAAGAATAATAAACCAATTGCACCTATTCGTGAATTATATGGACCAACTTGGAAATTCCATGATACCAACTGGTATATGGGAGCTATGGCGTCAATATTCCCTAATCCTAACCCTAATGACCAAGTTTATTTCATGGTAACTGATATGATTAGTCAGTTTGGCATTTCAGCATTTACTCACGAAACAACACACGTAAACGATAGAATGCTTTACTTCGGTGGTCATAAGCATCGTCAAGGTACAGACGTCGAAGCCTATGCGCAAGGTATGTTGCAAACACCTGATAAATCAACAACTAATGGTGAATATGGTGCTTTAGGTTTGAACATGGCTTATCATCGTGAAAATGATGGTGACCAATGGTACAATTATAATCCTGACAAGTTACAAACTCGTGAAGACATCGATCGATATATGAAAAACTATAATGAAGCACTGATGATGCTAGATCATGTAGAAGCAGACGCCGTACTTCCACGATTAAATGGTAACAATAGCAAGTGGTTTAAGAAAATTGACAGAGTCGATAGACATGTTGATGGTTTAAATAAATTAACCGCTCCACACCAATGGGATAAAGTTCGTGACCTAAATGATGGAGAGAAAGCTAAATCATTAGCAAGTATCGATGATTTGGTTGATAATAACTTTATGACCAAACATAATAATCCAGGTAATGGTATATTCCGACCAGAGGACTTTAGGCCTAATTCAGCATATGTTAATGTTCAAATGATGGCTGGTATTTATGGTGGTAATACAAGTAAAGGTGCCCCAGGTTCATTATCATTCAAACATAATGCCTTCCGTATGTGGGGTTATTATGGATATGACAAAGGTTTCACTAGTTATGTATCTAGCAAATATCAAGGTGAAGCTGATAAACAAAACCAGGGTAGATTAGGTGATGATTTCATTATTAAGAAAGTTTCTGGAGACAAGTTCAAGACACTTGAAGAGTGGAAGAGACATTGGTATCACGATGTTAAAGCTAAAGCAGAACAAGGATTTACTGCTATTGAAATTGACGGTAAACAAATTACCAACTATACACAATTGAAGGATATCTTTGTTAAAGCAGTTGAAGAAGATTTGAAGAAACCAGATGACTTCTCTCACACTGTTGCTCTTAAATCTAAGGTCTTCAAAGCCCTTCTTAAAAACACAGACGGTTTCTTTAACCAACTGTTTAAAGAAGACATTTAAATGTTTAAAATATAAAGAGGGCAGTTTTTTGCTCCCTCTGAAAAGTCATCATTTGATGGCTTTTTTCTATATAGGGTACTTGAAAGGCTATCATCGGACAAAATAAAGAAGGCATGATATAATATAAAGTAGATTTCTATATCATAAAACAAAAAACTATTTGAACATCATTCATTTGAGAACTCTCTATGTTCAAACGATAGTAAAATAAAATAGGGTATCTAAACCCTTGCTACGAAAGGAAAAAATTCAATGGCTACTATTCAATGGTTTCCTGGTCACATGTCTAAAGCACGTCGACAGGTTCAGGAAAATTTAAAATTTGTTGATTTTGTAACGATTTTGGTGGATGCACGTTTACCTTTATCTAGTCAAAATCCTATGTTGACCAAAATTGTTGGTGACAAACCAAAACTCTTGATTTTAAACAAGGCAGACTTGGCTGACCCAGCAATGACCAAAGAATGGCGTCAGTATTTTGAATCACAAGGAATCCAGACGCTAGCTATCAACTCCAAAGAGCAAGTGACTGTAAAAGTTGTAACAGATGCGGCAAAAAAACTCATGGCTGATAAGATTACTCGTCAGAAAGAACGTGGTATCAAGATTGAAACCTTGCGTACCATGATTATCGGGATTCCAAATGCTGGTAAATCAACTCTTATGAACCGTTTAGCTGGTAAGAAGATTGCCATTGTCGGCAACAAACCAGGTGTTACCAAGGGGCAACAATGGCTCAAAACCAATAAAGATCTGGAAATCTTGGATACACCAGGGATTCTATGGCCTAAGTTTGAGGATGAAACTGTTGCACTGAAACTAGCCTTGACTGGAGCTATCAAAGACCAGTTGCTTCCTATGGATGAGGTAACTATTTTTGGTCTTAATTATTTCAAAGAACATTATCCAGAAAAGCTGGCTGAACGCTTCAAACAAATGAAAATTGAAGAAGAAGCGCCTGTTATTATTATGGACATGACCCGTGCCCTCGGTTTCCGTGATGACTATGACCGTTTTTACAGTCTCTTCGTGAAGGAAGTCCGCGACGGCAAACTCGGTAACTATACCTTAGATACATTGGAAGACCTCGATGGCGACGATTAAAGAAGTCAAAGAACTCCTTGCTACGGTCAAGGACTTAGATAACCCTATTTTTTTAGAGCTTGAACAGGATAATCGCTCTGGAGTTCAAAAGGAAATCAGCAAGCGTAAAAAAGCTATTCAGGCAGAATTGGATGAGGATCTTCGTTTGGAATCCATGCTCTCCTACGAAAAAGAACTTTATAAGCAAGGTTTGACCTTAATTGCTGGTGTTGATGAAGTTGGCCGTGGTCCTCTTGCTGGTCCTGTAGTCGTTGCAGCCGTTATTTTACCTAAAAATTGTAAGATTAAAGGTCTCAACGATAGCAAGAAAATTCCTAAAAAGAAACATCTGGAAATTTTCCAAGCCGTTCAAAACCAAGCCTTGTCAATCGGCATTGGTATCATGGATAATCAGGTCATCGATCAAGTCAATATCTATGAAGCAACCAAATTGGCCATGCAGGAAGCAATCTCCCAGCTCAGTCCTCAACCTGAACACCTCCTGATAGATGCCATGAAACTGGAGTTGCCCATTTCACAAACTGCCATCATCAAAGGTGATGCTAATTCCCTCTCGATCGCAGCAGCTTCCATAGTAGCCAAGGTGACACGTGATGAATTGATGAAGGACTACGATCAGCAGTTTCCCGGCTATGATTTCGCTACTAATGCAGGATATGGAACAGCTAAACACCTAGAAGGACTTGACAAACTAGGAGTTACCCCAATTCACCGAACCAGCTTTGAACCCGTTAAATCACTGGTTTTAGGTAAAAAAGAAAGTTAATTGAAAGGAAATACCATGGAGGAACAGTCTGAAATAGTCCGTTCTAAGAAAGAATTCGCCTTTGCATCCAGCACTATACTATCCCAAGTTGGTCGAGGAATCATTGTCGGCCTCACCGTTGGAATTATCGTCGGATCCTTTCGTTTCTTAATTGAAAAAGGCTTCCACCTGATACAAGGACTTTATCAAGATCAAGGACACCTATTTATTAATTTATTTATTATCGCCCTGTTTTATCTAATCATCTGCTGGCTCAGTGCCAAACTGACACGCTCTGAAAAAGATATTAAAGGCTCAGGAATTCCTCAAGTCGAAGCCGAACTGAAAGGCCTCATGACCCTTAACTGGTGGGGCGTTCTCTGGAAAAAATATATTCTAGGAATTCTAGCTATTGCCAGCGGACTCATGCTGGGGCGTGAAGGGCCAAGTATCCAACTGGGAGCAGTTGGTGGTAAAGGAATTGCCAAGTGGCTCAAATCCAGTCCAGTAGAGGAACGTTCCTTAATTGCCAGTGGAGCTGCAGCAGGTTTAGCCGCTGCCTTTAATGCTCCGATTGCAGGACTTCTCTTTGTGGTAGAAGAAGTTTATCACCATTTTTCACGCTTTTTCTGGGTATCTACTCTCGCAGCTAGTCTCGTAGCAAACTTTGTTTCTCTGCTCATATTTGGCCTAACACCCGTACTGGATATGCCTGATAATATCCCTCTCATGACCCTAGATCAGTATTGGATATATCTCGTCATGGGAATTTTCCTTGGACTTTCAGGTTTTCTCTATGAGAAAGCTGTATTAAACGTCGGAAGAGTTTACGACTTGATTGGTCAAAAAATCCATTTGGATAGAGCTTATTATCCAATTCTGGCCTTCATTCTCATCATACCAGTCGGAATCTTCTTACCCCAAATCCTTGGTGGTGGAAATCAGCTGGTTCTTTCCTTAACTGAGCAAGATTTTAGTTTTCAAGTTCTGTTAGCTTACTTTTTGATCCGTTTTATCTGGAGCATGATTAGTTATGGAAGTGGTCTTCCAGGAGGGATTTTCCTACCTATTTTGGCTCTCGGTTCCTTGCTTGGTGCCCTAGTTGGTGTTATCTGTGTCAATCTTGGACTTGTCAGTCAAGAGCAATTCCCTATATTTGTCATTCTAGGAATGAGTGGCTATTTTGGAGCCATATCAAAAGCTCCCTTAACCGCCATGATCCTCGTAACTGAGATGGTAGGAGATATTCGCAACCTCATGCCACTTGGTTTAGTAACCTTGGTCTCCTACATCATTATGGACCTACTCAAAGGTGCACCAGTCTATGAAGCCATGCTGGAAAAAATGCTTCCAGAAGAAGTATCCAGCGAAGGAGAAGTTACACTTATCGAAATACCAGTTTCTGATAAAATTGCTGGGAAACAAGTTCATGAACTCAACTTACCACACAACGTCCTCATCACTACCCAAGTGCATAATGGTAAGAGCCAAACAGTTAACGGCTCAACTAGAATGTTTCTCGGAGATATGATTCACCTGGTTATTCCAAAAAGTGAAATTGGAAAAGTCAAAGATTTGTTGTTGTAGTGATTTTTACATAATTTATGTTATGTAAAAAATAAACTTCTTAATTTAATATAATAGAAAACCGATTCTCAGTAATGAGATCGGTTATTCTTTACTAACAAGATGTTTAACATCAAGTAATCGAACTTTGTTGAAAATAAGGCTATAATTAAGTTAGAAATGATAAAGCATAAAGCTAGAAAGGAGTTTACTGTATCAAATCTGTACAGTAAGATTAAAATCATGAAAAAGAAAACGATAGCAATTATACAATGCATTTTGTATCTCATAGCTCCTTATATAGCTCTCTTCAGTTATGTAGTATGAACAGAAGTTTAGTGGGTGAGATTTTTATTATTTTCCTTATTCTGTTGACTATTTCATTCTGGTTTAGTATTTGGAAACTAGAAAAAGCACTAGCTAATGATTCACAATAGAAACTGCAAAGATTTAGATCCGTAAAACTAAAAGTTTATGTACAATTGAATTAACTAAACTTAAACCATTGATAAAACTGAATTAGAAGCATAAAGTACATTTTACAATCAATGTACTTTATTTTTTATGTAAATTGTCTTAGTTACTTCCTAAAAAATATTTTATTTTAAAAAATAAATTTTGGATTATATACAATTGAAAAATTTTTAGTTTTCACTTTAATAAGGTATATTTTAGGCAATTTTGGACGAAAAAGTTTTTTATACTCAATAAAAATCAAAAAGCAAACTAGGAAGCTAGCCGCAGGCTGTACTTTGTACTTGAGTACAGTAAGGCGACGCTGACGTGGTTTGAATTTAATTTTCGAAGAGTATTAGTTATTTAGCTGACTTAGATCTGTTTTACACAGGTCTAAGTTTTTTAAAAAGCTCTATAACATCTTTCCGAAAAACTATAATTTTCTTGAAAAATAAATAAGTCTATGCTATACTACTAGTAGACTTATTTATGGAGAAAATACATGAAACGTGAGATTTTACTGGAACGAATCGACAAACTAAAACAAATCATGCCCTGGTATGTTCTGGAATACTACCAATCTAAGCTTGCTGTCCCCTATAGTTTCACAACCCTGTACGAATACCTCAAGGAATACGATCGATTTTTCAGCTGGGTTTTGGAGTCTGGTATTTCAAACGATGATAAAATGTCCGATATTCCTTTATCAGTTTTGGAAAATATGTCTAAGAAAGACATGGAATCCTTTATCCTTTATCTACGTGAACGTCCCTTGCTGAATGCTAATACAACCAAACAAGGTGTTTCTCAGACAACCATCAATCGGACTTTGTCAGCACTTTCTAGTCTTTATAAGTATTTGACTGAGGAAGTTGAAAACGATCATGGAGAACCTTATTTCTATCGTAATGTAATGAAAAAAGTTTCAACCAAGAAAATGAAAGAAACCCTTGCTGCCAGAGCTGAAAACATCAAGCAAAAACTCTTTTTAGGTGATGAAACAGAAGGTTTTCTAACTTATATTGACCAAGAGTATCCACAACAACTTTCAAATCGCGCTCTCTCATCATTCAACAAAAATAAAGAACGTGATTTGGCCATTATCGCCCTTCTCTTGGCGTCTGGTGTTCGCTTATCTGAAGCTGTTAATCTGGATCTAAGAGATCTCAATCTCAAGATGATGGTTATTGATGTCACTCGAAAAGGTGGCAAACGTGACTCGGTCAATGTCGCTGCTTTTGCTAAGCCTTATTTAGAGAATTATCTAGCCATTCGAAATCAACGCTATAAAACGGAAAAGACAGACACAGCCCTCTTTTTGACACTCTATAGAGGTGTTCCCAATCGTATTGACGCTTCCAGCGTTGAGAAAATGGTTGCTAAGTACTCTGAGGACTTCAAAGTCCGTGTAACTCCCCACAAACTGCGCCATACCCTAGCAACTAGGCTCTATGATGCTACTAAATCGCAAGTTTTGGTCAGCCATCAGCTAGGACATGCCAGTACACAAGTCACAGACCTCTATACTCATATCGTCAATGATGAACAAAAAAATGCCTTGGATAGTTTATGATTTTACGTAATATAACTTATGTAAAATATATGTCAAGAAAAGAAGTTGCTTATTTTTAGCAACTTCTTTTTCTTTATATCTGATACCAGTAAAGTAGCGTGGATTATCAATTGTTTCTATATTTTTGAAGTTCTCGTCTACCTACTACTAATTAAAATAATGTAGACAAGGAAGAATATTTTTGCTTGTATGAATTCTAAAAATCAAGCTTTTCTGGATTCAAATCTCTTCATAATCACAGTTAGACGCCAACGGTAGAGAGCCCCGCTCACGATTAGACTAATAATCAAACCAATCCAGTAAGAATAAGCTCCAAAATCTGTTAGAGAGTCGAATACCATAGCTACTGGGAGTGTCACCCCCCAATAACCAACCAAACCAAGGTAAAAAGGAATAACGGTATCCTTATACCCCCGTAAAATTCCTTGAAGCGGTGCCGCAAAGGTATCTGCTAACTGGAAGAAAAGACTGTAAGTCAAAAAACGTGCTGTCAAATCGATAAATTCTGGGTCGTTACCATAAAGACTAGCCACATTTCCTCGAAAAATGTAAAGGAAAGATAAGGTGAAGGCCGCAAAAATAAGGGCAGTCCATCTTCCTAGACCAATATAGGTTTTCGCATCATCAAATCGCTTGGCTCCCACTTCATAGGAAACGACAATAGCCATAGCCGATGAGATACTCATAGGAAAGGCGTACATAAGACTTGAAAAGTTCATGGCTGATTGGTGACTAGCGATAATCAAGGACGAGAACTTAGCCATAATCAAGCCAACCACGGAAAAGATAGCCACTTCCGCGAAAACAGTTCCCCCAATAGGAAGACCTAAACGAACTCCTTCCTTGATTTTATCCATATTAAGTGGAATTCGTCTTTCAAGGTGTAGGGCTTTGAGCTTCTCCTGTTTAAATAAAACCAGAACAGAAATTCCCAGCAAGACCCAATAAGCCAAGGAAGTACCTAAACCAGCACCAGCCCCTCCCAGCTCTGGAACTCCAAAGGCACCGTAAATCAAGAGATAGTTAAATCCGCTATTGAGAGGAAGTAACAAAAGCATGAGGTACATAGACAGTTTGGTCAAGCCCAGCGAATCCAGCAAGGAACGAATGACACTAAAGAGTAACAAGGGGATAATTCCAATAGATAAAAACCAAAGATAGCGAACCGCTACTGCTGCCACTGGTACTTCTAGTCCGATATGATTTAAAACGGGTGGTGCCAGGAAAACTACCATCCCCAGCAAGAGAACAGATAGACCCAAGGCCAGATAGATGAATTGGTAAAAATCAGACGCAACTTCTTCCTTTTTGCCTCGACCAAGATGGTGACCAATGATAGGCACCAAGGCCGACACAATTCCTGTTAGGAATGTAAAGAAAGGATTCCAGATACTAGTTGCCATAGACACACCAGCTAAGTCCATAGTATTGTATTGACCTGTCATTGCAGTGTCAACAAAAGAGGCAGAATAATTGGCAAATTGGTAGATCAGGATTGGGAAGAAAATTTTTAAAAATAATACTAACTTCTCTCGTAAACACTTTGTCTTATACATACTTCTCTTTCTATTCTGATTTATCTAAACCAAAGAGTTTCAGACCATAGTTTTTCAAACTTAGCGGAGGGTTATTAGATTTTGAAGTAGTATGCCAACACGCACATGTACGACAATAATAGCTTCTAACTAAACCTCCATTATCATATTGAACCGCATGGTCAGCTTTTTCTTTAGTTTCATATTGAATTTTAGAACGATTAGATGCGGGACACTAAATTCCGCTATTAGATTTTGCTTGTCTCTCCCTACGTTTTCGAAAATAATTCATATGCCAACTCCTATCAAGCTTGATAGACGATTTGTCCCTTACAGATAGTATATTTAACCTGCCCTTTTAAGGTTTCACCGATGAATGGTGAATTAGCTGCTTTGGAAGCAAAATGGGAGTCCACAAGGCGGTCAGCCTTAGCATCAAAAATAGTGATGTCCGCTGGACCATTCTCAGCCAAGTAACCTGCTTCAAAATTGTAAAGCTTGGCTGGGTTGTATGTCATCTTTTCGAGTAATTCCATCAAGCTTAACTCACCAGCTTCAACCAAAAAGGTCAAGCCGAGAGACAGGGATGTTTCTAAACCAGTCATACCAGATGGCGCTTTGGTAATATCCTCAACGTTTTTCTCATCTACATGATGAGGCGCGTGGTCTGTCGCGATGACTGTGATGACGCCAGATTTGAGACCTTCGATAACGGCACGACGGTCTGATTCCAAACGAAGCGGTGGATTCATCTTAGCATTACTACCTTGTGTCAAAAGAAGTGCTTCTGTCTTAGAGAAATGCTGTGGCGCTACTTCTGCTGTGACTTGCGCACCCAATCCTTGAGCAAACTCAACTACTTTAACACTTTCTTCCTTAGACAAATGCTGGATGTGAACATGGGCCTTGGTTGCATAGGCAATCATGACATCACGCGCCATCATAGCATACTCAGCAACCCCAGTCGCACCACAGATATGGAAATGTTCTTTAGCGATATTTTCGTTAAAGCCAAGAACACCGTTCAAATCTGGATCTTCCTCATGAAGACTAATAAAGGTATTAAGCTTTTTAGCTTCCTCCATGGCTTCCTTGACAACTTTACTGCTTTCAAGTGGAATGCCATCATCTGAAAATCCAACTGCTCCAGCTTCCAAGAGTGACTTAAAGTCAGTCAAGTCTTGGCCATTAAAGTTCTTGGTGATAGTGGCAACCGTCTTGACATTGATCTTTTCTTTAGCAGCTGACTGGAGAACTTCTTGCAAAGTCTCTACATCTGAAATGGTTGGACTAGTATTGGCCATCATGACAACCGTTGTAAAACCACCTGCAGCGGCCGCTAGGGCACCAGTATGAATATCCTCCTTATGGGTTTGACCAGGTTCACGGAAATGCACATGAATATCGACCAAGCCAGGAGCAACTACAAGATCTGTAGCATCAATCATCTCTGCTCCTTCTTCTTTAATCTCAGGTGCAATTTTGATAATTTTCCCATCTTGGGCTAAGACATCACACACTTGATCCAAACCAGACTTGGGATCCATTACACGACCATTTTTGATTAGTAGCATCTGCTTTCTCCTTTATTCATAGAAATCGACTTGGGTATCCAACAATTTATCCCCATCATAAACAAACTTGGCTGAAAAGAAGGGTTTATCCTCTAAAAGCCACTCAACAAAGGTATGGTCACCTTCCCAAGTCGGCTTACTCAAAACCTCATCATAGGGAACCCATTCTAGCGTTCCCTCATTGCAGTCAATCAAGTCACCCTCGAACTCCGTCACTTTAAAAACATAGGTGTACCAGTCTAAATCTGGTGTAAATTCAGGAAAAGTGATAACACCTTTTAGAACTGGCTTAGCTTTGAGCCCTGTTTCTTCGAGGATTTCACGCGCCGCGCATTCCTGAGGTGTCTCTCCTCGCTCTAGCTTACCACCCACTCCAATCCATTTCCCTTTATGAACATCATTGGGTTTCTTATTACGATGGAGCATGAGTAGTTCTTTCCCGTTATCAATGTAGCAAATCGTCGCTAACTGAGGCATATTCTCTCCTTATCTAAGCCAATCGATTGGCTCTTGTCCTGTCTCTTTTAAGAATGCATTGGCCTTGGAAAAAGGCTTGGAACCCCAAAATCCTCTGTAAACAGATAAAGGACTGGGATGGGCTGATTCGATGATCAAGTGGTGAGGATTGGTAACCAAGGCCTTCTTCTTGCGTGCATAGGCTCCCCAGAGGATGAAAACAACAGGTCTATCCAGATGATTGACCACCTGAATCACAGCATCAGTAAAAGGCTCCCAGATTTGACCAGCATGACCATTGGCCTGTCCAGCAGGAACCGTCAAACAAGCATTAAGAAGTAAGACTCCTTGTTCAGCCCAAGCTGTCAAATCATGAGATTTCTTGACCCCGATATCATCTGACAATTCCTTCAAGATATTTTGCAAGGATGGCGGAGCTGGGATAGAGTCCGGTACAGAAAAACTCAAGCCCTGCGCTTGACCTGGCCCGTGATAGGGATCTTGCCCCAGAATCACCACCTTAACTTCTTCAAGCGGTGTTGTTAAGAGAGCCTGAAAAACCTTTTCCTTGGGCGGATAAACAGTACCCTGAGCATAGACCTGCTCCATAAACTGATTGATTTTCCCAAAATAACCTTCAGGTAATTGCTCCTTAATCAAAGCATGCCAAGACGAGTGTTCCATAGCCGACTCCTTCGTTTTTACTGCCTCTATTATAGCAAAAAGTGGCTATCTAAACCACTTTTTACAGTTTATCTAAACAATCCAGCAAGTCTTGGAAGGAATAGACTTCGTAGGTTGGCTGGGCTTGTGTGTGATTTTCGAGGTGATGAGAGTTGTACCAGATAGTATCAATCCCCGCATTATTGCCACCTTGAATGTCGGCGGTTAGGGAATCTCCAATCATCAGAGTCTTTTCTTTACTAAATCCAGCAATTTGCTGGCCAATCTTTTCATAAAAAAGAGCATCTGGCTTTTGTGTTTGTAGCTGTTCAGAGATAAAAACTTGATTGAAATAAGGTGCCAGGCCAGACTGAGCCAAACGCCCTGTCTGAATGGCAGTTATTCCATTTGTCGCAGCATACAAGTCATAATCTCGCTCGATGAGACTGTCCAAAAGTTCATGAGCGCCTGAAATCGTTTGTCCCTGTTGGGCGAGGTAAAATTGGTAACGCTGGGCTAGAAAACTACCATCTTTTTCCTGTCCAAAATGAGCAAATAAACGAGAAAAGCGCGTGTTAACCAGCTCTTGTTTACTAATTTTCTTTTGCTCCAAGTCCTTCCAGAGAGCCTTGTTCATAGGAACATAATAGTCTTTATAAGCCTGAATATCTGCAACCCCTTCTTCTTTTAGGAGTTGTGTCAAAGCCACATCCTCAGCAACATCAAAATCAAGAAGAGTGTGGTCAAAGTCGAAAAGTAGAAATTTGTAGGACAATTTGAGGTTTTCCTTTCTAAGATAAACAACTTTCACTTCAGCCAGTTGTTTAATGTAAAAACTTAAAAGTAGTATAGTACCACAAAGAATAATAGTTCTAATGGATTAACTAATCCATACTAATCTAGTGAATTATAGAAAAGTCTTCTATAAATTCGAGCAATAGTTAAAATAAATACGGAGACTACCCCTATAATAGTTAAGGCTAATTTTCCTACCCCTGTTTCAGCATTTATTATGTAAGTGTGAAATAAAGGTGCTAGACCTAGCAAAACATATAAGATGTAGAAAGCTAATTTTATCTCTCCGATACCAGCAATAAAATGTTTCATTTTAAATATCCCAATTTTACCTTTTATCTTTATAATCCACTAACAAATCTATTGACTTCTCATTTTTTTGAATAATCTTGACAGCAAATTTACTCCACTTAATGCTACTAAGACTTCAATGGGTAAAAAATAGTAATCCCATATCAAATGAGAAATCAGCAATGTTAGAAATAGTATACAGTCAATATAACTATTCTGAAAATACTCTGTAATTACATAATACAGAAACACCACAACCATCAAAATTAAAACAACCATCATAATACTATCATCCTGTTCTTAATTTATTGTCACTTTTTCCATCCCATTCATCAATAGCATTAAAAAATCCAATCAATAAATGATTACCTACTCACTAACGCTATTTCCAAAATTTAATTTTTTTGGGGATTTAGTAACACAATTCCAATTAGCAATACACCTAATATAAATAAAAGTATTTCCCAAAATTTATTCTCAGTTTTAATAAAAGGTATAAGATACATACTAACCAATATGGAACTTACTCCTAAAAGAGCAAAGACCACTCTGACTCTATCACTTAGTTTAAACATATTTAATTCCCCATAAAATAAGCAGTGGCTACGTTTACTGTAAGATTCCCCCGTCTTTATGTAGAGATAATCCCCTATCAATACACCTCATCTCTTCTTACTCAATAGCAGCATAATTATTTGGTGATACGAGTTTCATAAGATTTCTCCTCTTTAACGTTGCATGGTTAGGATAGTTCTCTAATCAGTAATCGTTGACTGCGTTTAAAGCACTTTGTTACCTAGATAAAATACCCTTTCTCTACCTGATTTGATTTTAAAGAGAACTAAGATTTAACCATATCTATCTCACTTCTTATTTTTAAATAACTCATACTCTTTTTCTCTGATAAAGGGAAGTGAGAAATTAGAAAAAATTAGTAGAATTGAAAATAGGTATCCATCTTTTTGCATTGCTAAAACATAGCCTAAAAATAAATAGACAATCAAATCTAGTACAAAAAGAGAAAATATCCTCCTTTTCATTACCTTACTTTTCTTAAAGATTCTGTTTAATAGAATCTTTATCGTAGTATCTACACAAATTTTTATCAAAAAGATAAGAGTCAATACACGATTAGCAACTGTACCATGAAGAATAAATGGAAATATAGTTAATATAAAACTAGAAATCTCTAAATATTTTATCCAAGGAGATTGAGACATCTTACTTTTAAAATGACTGATTTTCCTATACTCGCTAGCTAATCTAGTATCAAAATCTTTACCAATTATATTAAAGATTAAGAACTCCAGGATAAAAATACTGATTAATACGATATAAGTAGAAACCTTTCCTGGGAAAAATTTATTGATTAAAATTGGAAAACTCATTAACAGAATCGAGTTTATAGCCAAACAAATGGATACTATTTTATTCTTCACAGAGTATATAGGTAACGATACTATTGAGTAGATAAATGCTAAAAAAATAAGCAAGAAATAATCAGTACTGCTAATTAACGGCGCCCTTAATGATAAAAATAGATAGGCACCCCACACGATGATATGCGCTTTACGAATTGACTCTAAACTACTCATATACCTACTCCTAAATCTATTTTTAGTTCACATTCTCTTTCCAACAAGTCATAAGCATTTCATGATATTTCTTTCTTCTACATTAGATAAAGTCGAAATACATTGTTAACAAATGAAAATATAATGATAAGGCTTTCTTTTACTTTAGACTACCATAAAACAAGGAATCTTTCAACAAAATTCATTGGCAAACTACTATTCTAGAATATTGACAGCTTAAATCTTTCAGAATAGAACAACCCTAACTATCGAATACTCTAACTTCATAAATATCCATGTAATTCTAGACCTAGAATTCCTATAAACTAAATGTTTTGGCACTCTTCTAAGCCATTGATTGCCTTAAATGTTAATTTTTGAAGGATTCTAAAGCTAGAATAGTTCCATCACAATCAGTTTTGAATGATTCGCAATTTAGAAACACTATAGCTTTACTCCTGTTAAAATAAAAAGGAACTGCATAAAGCAATCCCTTTCTGATTTTGAAATTATTTACTTAACATTTTATAGTTGAGATAATCAATAGCTCACCTATAATAAGAGTTATAGTAAAATTCCTTATTTATTGATTTCAAGATCCGACAACTGTGTTTGAATAACTGACAGTTCTGCACCAGCCTGAAGAAGAGCAGCTGCAGTATAGGCACCTTCTACAATTGGAACCCTATTGATGACGATACTTTTATCACTGAAATCAGCCACCATTTCTAAGTTCATTTTAGCAGAACCTAGGTCAAAAAAAGCTAATAAAGTCTCTGCTGGATTTTCGGAAACAACCCTATCTACTTGATCAAAACTTGTTCCAATTCCTCCATCTTCGGTTCCTCCTACATAAGTAATCGGAACATCTTTAGCTACTTCACTAATCAGTTCAACGACACCTTGTGCAATGTGTTTGGAATGTGAAACGATAACAAGACCAATACTTCCCATTAAACCACCCCAGTTTCTAAAAGAGCAGTAAAGAGTAATCCTGATGAGAATGACCCAGGATCAATATGTCCAAGAGAACGTTCTCCTACATAAGATGCCCTTCCTTTAGTTGCAAGTAAATCTTTGGTAGCATTCACTACCTTATCAATAACCTCTTGAGTCAATTGGCCAGCAGACAAGGCAGCAATAACAGGAGTCCAAACATCAACCATTGTCTTTTCTCCAACTTCTGCTTTCCCACGTTTGACAATCATATCCAAACCACTTTGTAAGATTTCCTCTATTTTCGAATTAGAATCAGCCTTGGCCATGCCCATAAAAGCAGAGCCATACAAGGGACCAGAAGCACCACCTACCTTACTCAGTAGTTGCATTGAGACAAGTTTAAACACATCACTGCTGGTCTCAAATTGCTTTCCTTCTAAGTTTTCCATAACTGCAGCCATGCCACGCGCCATATTTCCACCGTGGTCTCCATCTCCTATAGGGGTGTCTAGCTCACTAAGGTAATCTTTCTGTTCTTGAATCTTTTCATTAAAAAGCTTCATCCATTCAAGAGCTTGTTCAGCATTCATGCGACATTTCCTCCTTGAGTTTTACCAAGCTGGGGTAGTAACAGGTGCATTTAGAGCATCCAACCATTCATCATCTGCCAATCGAATCAATGTTAATGACAAGCCGGCCATATCAATTGATGTCATATAGTTTCCAATTTTCTTAAACGCCAACTCAACACCTTTTTCATGGAGTAATTTAGCCACATCATTTGCAAATACGTATTGTTCCATAAGAGGAGTGCTTCCTAAACCATTGATAAGAACTCCATAGCGTTCACCAGCTTTAAGTTGGAAACCTTCAGATAGTTTTTCAACCAATTCAGAGGCCAATTGTGCTGAAGGTTGCATTTTCTCTTTCTTATATCCCGGCTCACCATGAATACCAACTCCGTATTCAAACTCATCATCTTCTAGAACAAATCCTGGTTTCCCAACTTCTGGAACAGTAGCGCCAGATAGAGCTAATCCAATTGTTTTAATTTCTAAGACAAGTTTGTCGGCCAAGTCCTTCATTTCAGATAATGATTTACCAGAACGAGCTGCAGCCCCCAAAATTTTATGGACTAATATAGTACCTGCAACACCTCGACGCCCTTGGGTATAGAGACTATTTTCAACAGCAATATCATCATCGACTACAACGCTTGCTACATCAATACCTTCCATTTCAGCAAGTTCTTGTGCAATTTCAAAGTTCATAATGTCACCAGAATAGTTCTTGATGACCATGAAAACTCCAGCACCTTCATCAGCCGCCTTAATGGCTTCTAAAATTTGGTCTGGAGTAGGTGAAGTAAAGACTGCTCCACAAATGGCAGCAGACAACATTCCTTCTCCTACAAATCCAGCATGACTTGGTTCATGTCCTGAACCTCCACCAGAAATGAGTCCAACTTTTCCTGTCTTTTCTGCCTTTCTAACGATGACATCAAAACCATCTAAGCGTTCTACCAAGTCATCATGCATGAATGACAATCCCTGCAACATTTCATCAACAACTTGTGTCGGTTCATTTATAATTTTTTTCATGAGAAACTCCTTTCGGTATTTACCTTTGTTTTCGCTTTCATTATATATTTTTTATCGCTGGATGATAAGGGACAGATTCTATTATTTGTCCCCTTTTAAACCCGTTTAAAACATTTTTTTGGTAAAATGAAGTAAGTAAAAGAAAGGTTTCCTATGGCATCATCACTTATTACAAAAAAACGGATTGCCAAGGCATTTAGAGACCTATTAGCTACTAGAGAATTTGATAAAATCTCTATTGTAGATATCATGGAATCAGCTGGCATTCGTAGACAGACCTTTTATAATCACTTTCTTGACAAATATGAACTGCTAGACTGGATATTTGAAAATGACTTAACCGAGTATATCACCAATAACTTGGACTTCATTTCAGGCCAAAAACTATTACAAGAATTATTTTTTTATTTCGAACAAGAGCGTGACTTTTATATTCAACTTTTTGATATTCAAGGGCAAAATAACTTCTATGACCACTTTATCAGCTACTGTCGCTTGCTTGTATCAAAAATTTTAAGAGAATACGGTCAGATTGATAGCGATTCATCTGCTTATACTTGTTTTTTGTTAGACTACCATTCACATGCTCTAGCAGAAATCGTGAAGGCTTACGTCAATAAAAAAAGTCCAGTTCCACAACCAGACTTTCTAATCATGACAATTATTGGAAAGAGACCACAATGACATTTATTTCAAATCATAAACAGAAAATTATTTCAAGTTACATTTCAGCAACTATCAGCAGTCATCCTGAATTAGAAAAACACCCTACCTTACCATTAGTCTATCAAAAAAATCGCAATCCTCATCAGGTTCCAATATTGTCGGGTGGGGGTTCCGGTCACGAACCTGCGCATATTGGATATGTGGGAGAAGGAATGCTTACTGCTGCTATCTATGGCCAATTATTTACTCCTCCTACAAGAACTGAAATCTTAGAGTCCATTCGTTTTTTAAACAATGGTCACGGTGTCTTCATCATTGTAAAAAATTTCGAAGCAGACATCAAAGAATTTAGCTCAGCCATTAACACTGCTAGACAAGAAGGAATTAAGGTCGGCTATAGTCTAGCACACGACGATATTTCTATTGAACCTCACAATAGATTTCAAATTAGAGGAAGAGGGCTTGCAGGGACAATCTTACTTCATAAAGTTCTAGGATATGCAGCTCAAAATGGTGCCGACATAGAGCAACTAACTGATTTAGGTCATGAACTTGCTCCCGAAATCGCAACAATTGGCTTTGCAACGAAATCTGCTAGTCTCCCCCAAGCCACCCTTCCACTATTTAACTTGGAAGAAGGAAATATTTCTTATGGTATTGGGATACATGGCGAAGAAGGCTATCGTATAGTCCCATTCCAATCATCGGAAATCCTTGCAAATGAAATTATAAGTAAATTAAGATTGCACTATCATTGGAAAAAGGGTGATCAATTTATATTGCTTGTAAATAATCTAGGCACTACTACCAACCTAGAAATGGGCATATTTATCAATGATCTCCTTCAACTCTTAGAAATTGAAGGAATCACTATTACCTTTATAAAATCAGGAACATTTATGACCAGTCTAGATATGGCAGGTATATCCGTAACTCTTTGCCCCGTAAAAAATAAACAGTGGTTAGAAGCGCTCAATGCTCCAACGACAGCTTTTGCATGGTAATTTGCTTGTATAACTCAAAAGGGCTACATCACTTGATAGCCCTTTTAATCTTATCTCATATTTAAAAAAATTCATTCTTTCTATTTCAAACAGTCCATCTATCCCTTACAATTCTTCCGATGAGCTTTGAGTTTTTTCAGAGCCCAATCATAGTGACTGGAAGTGCTACTGACAAAGTAGGAACCTAGACTTGTCCCTCCCGTCCACTGATAGATACCTTTGGCAAAGAGTTCGTCATTGCTAAAAACTTCTATCAACTCTAAAACTTCTTTATGTGATTGTTCCAAGAGTCTAGTCGCTTCTTCTAAGGACGTTTTCTGGTGCTTCTTCCAAAAAGCGACATTCATTTCTCGATAAGTTTTCCAATTATAAGGTTCAGGGAGAAAAGGTCTTTCGTTACCTTTTTGATTAGAATAAACCCAAGTCAAAAGCAACTGATGCCATTCATAAAGATGGATCAAGACATCCCGTAGATTTTTATCCCTTTTCCAGTGAGCTTCTTTTTTCTTTGGGTCTCTTGAAAAATCAAATGGAGTCTGTAGCTCATCTTCACTTAGTTGGGAGATGAAACGATTGAGCTTTTCATAGTTTTCCTTAGAGGCCAGCATTAGATCCTCTTTTGTTTTCGGTCTAGGCACAGGAGTACTCCCTTCATATTACTAGTTATTATTAGAGATTTTTTATCCTTTAAATCTCTACAACTTATCCTTTAATTTCTCAACAAAGAGATAGGCTGCTGGACAGGTCAAGGTATTCTTAATCGTCAAATGGTTGATTTGATGGATCTTTTTGCGGTCAGTATGAGGGAATTCACGACAGGCCTTTGGACGAACGTCATAGATAGAACAAAGGTTATCTCCTCCTAAAAATGGGCAGGGCATGGATTTGAAAACCTTATCTCCATCTTCATCTACCTGCAGAAACTCCGCTTCAAAAGCTGGTAATTTCATCTTAAAATACTTGGCAATTCGTGTAATATCCGCTTCTTTAAAGTCGGGTCCCAAAGTCTTACAACAGTTAGCACAGGCAGTACAATCAATCTCAGCAAAAACTTCTTGGTGAATCTGCTGGGCAATCTTGTCTAGGTTTTTAGGAGGTTTTTTCTTTAGATTGGCTAAAACTTTGCGATGTTCCTTCTGCTTTTGCAAAGCTAATTGGTGGTAATACTCAATATCAATTTCTTTAGACATGGTTTCTCTCTTATTCTAATTACTTTCCCCTATTATACCATGCCTCTGAACCATTGAAAAGTGGACTTTATAGGACTATACTTTTCCAAAATGTAGCAAAAAACCTTGCAACTAGGTTACAAGGTTAATCACATTAATCGAAGTTAACGTATTCTTTTTGAAGTTCAAGGACTTCTTCCATTGTTGAACACTCTGTAAGGGCACGGTTAGCGTACTCTTCCATCTTAGCAGTGTCCAATTTCTTCATCAAGCTACGTGTACGAAGTACAGATGTTGCTGACATAGAGAATTCATCCAAGCCCATTCCGACAAGAAGTGGAACAGCTTTTTGGTCACCAGCCATCTCACCACACATACCAGCCCATTTACCTTCAGCGTGAGCTGCCTTGATAACGTTGTTGATCAAGCGAAGGATTGATGGGTTATATGGTTGGTAAAGGTATGAAACTTGCTCGTTCATACGGTCTGCTGCCATTGAGTATTGGATCAAGTCGTTTGTACCAATTGACATGAAGTCTACTTCTTTAGCAAATTGGTCTGCAAGCATGGCTGCTGCAGGGATTTCAATCATGATACCAACTTGGATATCATCCGCAACTGCAACACCTTCAGCAAGAAGGTTTGCTTTTTCTTCTTCATAAACTGCTTTAGCCGCACGGAATTCTTTCAAAAGGGCAACCATTGGGAACATGATACGTAACTGACCATGAACAGAAGCACGAAGAAGGGCACGGATTTGTGTACGGAACATTGCATCTCCAGTTTCAGAAATAGAGATACGAAGGGCACGGAATCCAAGGAATGGGTTCATTTCATGTGGCATATCGAAGTAAGGAAGTTCCTTATCCCCACCGATATCCATCGTGCGAACAACCACTGGTTTACCATTCATTCCTTCAAGAACAGCTTTGTATGCTTCATACTGCTCGTCTTCTGTTGGGAAGTCTTGAGAATCCATGTACAAGAACTCTGTACGGTAAAGTCCAACAGCTTCAGCACCGTTGTTGTTAACACCTTCAACGTCTTTTGGAGTACCGATATTAGCGGCCAACTCGAAGTGTTTACCGTCAGCAGTCACTGTTTGAGCATCTTTCAAAAGTGCCCATTCAGCTTTTTGTTTAGCATAAGCTTCACCAGCTGCTTTAAATTCTGCCGCTTGTTCATCTGTTGGGTTGATAATCACTTCACCAGTAATTCCGTTAACGGCAAGGATATCACCGTCTTTCACTACTTCAGTGATATTATTTGTTCCCAATACAGCTGCAATTTCAAGTGTACGTGCCATGATAGCTGAGTGGCTTGTACGTCCACCGATGTTTGTTACAAAAGCTTTTACAAAGTTTTTGTCCAATTGAGCTGTATCAGATGGTGTCAAGTCATGCGCAATCACAATTACTTCTTCATTGATAGAAGCTGGGTTTGGCAATTTCTTACCAAGAAGGTTTGCCAATACACGTTTTGTCACGTCGCGGATATCCGCTGCACGTTCTTGCATGTATGGGTTGTCTTCCATACCTTCAAAGATCGTGATGAACATGTCAGTCACTTCTTTAAGACCTGCTTCTGCGTTGACTTTCTTAGCACGAATTGTTTCTTTAATCTGACCAATCAATTCTGGGTCAGAAAGAACCATCAAATGAGCGTCAAAAACTTGAGCCGCTTCTTCACCAAGCGTACCTACAGCTTTCTCGCGGATAAGAGAAAGCTCGTTTTGAGAAGCTTCAAGAGCAACATCCAAACGAGCCTCTTCTGCGTTTGTATCTTCGACTGAAATAGTCTCGAATGACAAATCCGGTTGAACGAGTAGATATGCTTTTGCAACTGCAACACCGTCAGATGCTGCGATTCCTTTAAGCATTTCTGTCATTTCCCTTATGCCAATCCTTCTTTTTCCATTGTTTCTGAGATTGCAGCGATAGCGTCATCTGCATCTGCACCTTCAGCTGAGATAGTTACGTCAGCACCTTGGCCAACACCAAGACTCATAACACCCATAATTGATTTAAGGTTAACTGATTTACCTTTGTACTCAAGAGTGATATCTGAAGCAAATTTGCTAGCAGTTTGTACCAACAATGTTGCTGGACGTGCGTGAATACCTGTTTCTGCCACTACGTGGAAATCTTTAGAAGCCATAGTTTGACTCTCCTTTTGTTCTTTCTTTTTTGAGTTATATGTGATAACCCTTACAATTTGGTATTATATCATCTTCTAGGATTTTTTTCAAGCATTTTCTGGATTTTCCTTCAATTTCCTTTCAGATAACTTGCTGAAAATCTTCTATCCTAGATAACAAAACACAGGATATAGTTTCTTTAAAAACGATTTATAGGATAATCATTGCTGTTTTATAAAACAAACACTACATATTGTGTTTTGTGAGCTTGGCTAGAAAAACAGACCACTATATTTAGTTTAAATCATTGACAAAATTTTATTTTCTGATATACTAAGGTAGTATTAAATTTTAAAGAGGAGTTACACAATGGTAACCGTTTATTCTAAAAACAATTGTGTCCAATGTAAAATGACCAAGCGTTTCTTGGACAGTAATAACGTTGAATATAAAGAAATCAATCTTGATGAGCAGCCTGAGTACATCGATCAAGTCAAAGAACTCGGTTTTAGCGCAGCTCCTATTATTCAAACACCAACTGAAGTCTTTTCAGGTTTCCAACCAGGAAAACTGAAACAATTAGCATAATCTTAGTACATCATCCAGAAGAAACTGCTTCTAGGGCTAACTTAGAAGCCTTTCTTTTGTAATTAGATAAGGGAAATTTTATGGGATTAAAACATCTTGAGGACGTGACTTACTTCCGTCTTAATAACGAAATCAACCGTCCTGTCAATGGACAAATCATGCTTCATAAAGATAAGGAAGCCTTGGATGCTTTCTTTAAAGAAAATGTAGTTCCAAACACTATGGTTTTTGATTCAATCAAAGACAAAATCAATTACCTCATTGAACACAACTACATCGAAACAGCCTTTATTAAGAAATACCGTCCAGAGTTCTTGGAAGAATTGGCTCAATTTATCAAAGACCAAAACTTCCAATTCAAGTCATTCATGGCAGCTTATAAATTTTACAATCAATATGCCTTAAAGACTAATGACGGTGAATACTATCTTGAAAATATGGAAGACCGTGTCTTCTTCAACGCTCTTTATTTCGCTGATGGGAATGAAGCTGTTGCAATCGATATTGCCAATGAAATCATCCACCAACGCTACCAACCTGCTACTCCTTCCTTCTTGAATGCTGGACGTGCTCGCCGTGGGGAGTTGGTATCTTGTTTCCTAATCCAAGTGACGGATGATATGAACTCTATCGGACGTTCTATCAACTCAGCTCTTCAACTTTCACGTATTGGTGGTGGTGTGGGAATTACCCTCAGCAACCTTCGTGAAGCTGGTGCACCTATCAAAGGCTATGAAGGAGCTGCTTCAGGTGTCGTTCCTGTTATGAAGCTTTTTGAAGACAGCTTCTCTTACTCCAACCAATTGGGGCAACGTCAAGGTGCCGGTGTTGTCTACCTCAACGTCTTTCACCCAGATATCATCGCTTTCCTTTCAACTAAGAAAGAAAACGCTGATGAAAAAGTACGTGTCAAGACTCTATCACTTGGTGTTGTAGTACCTGATAAATTCTACGAATTGGCTCGTAAAAATGAAGAAATGTACCTCTTTAGCCCTTACTCTGTAGAAAAAGAATACGGTGTGCCATTCAATTACATCGACATTACTGAAAAATACGATGAATTGGTCGCAAATCCAAATATCCGTAAGACAAAAATCAAGGCGCGTGATTTGGAAACTGAAATCTCTAAATTGCAACAAGAGTCTGGCTACCCTTATGTAGTCAACATCGACACGGCTAACCGTGCAAATCCTGTTGATGGAAAGATTATCATGAGTAACTTGTGTTCTGAGATTCTTCAAGTCCAAGAACCAAGCTTGATCAACGATGCTCAAGAATTCCTTCAAATGGGAACGGATGTTTCATGTAACCTTGGTTCAACCAACGTGGTTAACATGATGACTTCACCTGACTTTGGTCGTTCTATCCGTGCTATGGTTCGTGCCCTTACTTTCGTTACAGATAGTTCACACATCGTAGCTGTTCCTACCATCGATCATGGAAATAGCCAAGCCCACACCTTTGGTCTCGGCGCCATGGGACTTCACAGCTACCTTGCCCAACAACTGATTGAATATGGATCGCCTGAGTCTGTTGAATTTACAAGCATCTACTTCATGCTTATGAACTACTGGACCTTGGTAGAATCAAACAATATCGCGCGTGAACGTGGCATCACCTTCCACAACTTTGAAAAATCAGACTATGCTAAGGGAAGCTACTTTAACAAGTATATTACAGGCGAGTTTGTTCCAAAATCAGACCGTGTTAAAGAACTCTTCAAAGATGTCTTTATCCCAAGTGCTACTGACTGGGCTGAACTGCGCGACAAGGTTCAAGCAGATGGTCTTTACCACCAAAACCGCCTTGCTGTAGCGCCAAATGGTTCTATCAGTTACATCAATGACGTTTCTGCTTCTATTCACCCGATTACACAACGTATCGAAGAACGTCAAGAAAAGAAAATCGGTAAAATATACTACCCTGCTGCTGGCTTGTCAACAGAAACCATTCCTTACTACACTTCTGCTTACGACATGGATATGCGTAAAGTGATTGATGTTTACGCTGCTGCGACTGAGCACGTGGACCAAGGACTTTCACTCACACTCTTTATGCGTAGTGACATTCCAAAAGGTCTTTACGAATGGAAGAAAGAAAACAAACAAACGACACGTGACTTGTCTATCCTTCGTAACTATGCCTTTAACAAGGGTATCAAGTCTATCTACTACGTCCGTACTTTCACAGACGATGGTGGAGAAGTCGGTGCTAACCAATGTGAAAGCTGTGTGATTTAATCTTTGCTTGAGGAAACTACATTTTCTCAGATAAGTGATTCATTCACCCTGCTAAACTAAACTAGAATAAGCATCTATACTATGAAATAACAAAAAGTCGGGCTTCCGACTTTTTGTGCGATACTCCTCTAGGATTATGATAAAATAAAGATAATTGTGAGTTCGCAATACTAAACACAGAAAGAGATTTCAAATGGAAACTTACTACAAAGCCATTAACTGGAATGCCATCGAAGATGTCATCGACAAATCAACTTGGGAAAAGCTGACAGAGCAATTCTGGCTCGATACACGTATTCCCTTGTCAAACGACTTGGATGACTGGAGAAAGCTACCAAATGTAGAAAAAGACTTGGTAGGAAAAGTCTTTGGTGGTTTAACCCTTCTCGACACTATGCAATCTGAAACTGGGGTTGAAGCCCTTCGCGCAGATATCCGTACACCACATGAGGAAGCTGTTTTCAATAACATCCAATTTATGGAATCTGTTCACGCTAAATCTTACTCTTCAATCTTTTCTACCTTGAATACTAAGGCTGAGATCGAAGAAATTTTCGAATGGACCAATACCAACCCTTACCTACAAAAGAAGGCTGAGATTGTCAACGAAATTTACCTAAACGGTAGCCCACTTGAAAAGAAAGTGGCTAGCGTCTTCCTTGAAACCTTCCTCTTCTACTCTGGTTTCTTCACACCGCTCTACTACCTTGGTAACAACAAACTTGCCAACGTTGCGGAAATCATCAAATTGATTATTCGTGATGAATCTGTTCACGGAACCTACATTGGTTACAAATTCCAACTTGGTTTCAATGAATTACCTGAAGAAGAGCAAGAAAAGCTAAAAGAATGGATGTACGACTTACTCTATACTCTTTATGAAAATGAAGAAGGCTACACAGAGAGCCTCTATGACGGTGTTGGTTGGACGGAAGAAGTCAAAACCTTCCTTCGCTACAATGCTAACAAGGCTCTCATGAACCTGGGACAAGATCCACTCTTCCCAGATTCAGCAGATGATGTGAACCCAATCGTTATGAACGGTATTTCAACAGGAACTTCCAACCACGACTTCTTCTCTCAAGTCGGAAATGGTTATCTTCTTGGTGAAGTTGAAGCCATGCAAGACGATGACTACAACTACGGTTTGGACTAATACTCTTCGAAAATCTCTTCAAACCACGTCAGCGTCGCCTTGCCGTAGATATGCTCACTGACTTCGTCAGTCTTATCTACAACCTCAAAACAGTGTTTTGAGCAACCTACGGCTAGCTTCCTAGTTTGCTCTTTGATTTTCATTGAGTATAATTCTCCACCACTCTCAATCATAAAAAGTAAACTTGAAACAACAAAATAATAATCTAATAAAATATCGAAAGTTTTGAAAATAAACCTCGATATTTTTGTTTTTGTTTTATTTTGTTGTTTTTGTATTTGAATGATGAGCTAGTTTATGGTAAGATAGTAGTAGGAAACGAGGTGATAATATGCTCAAACAAGAAAAATTAACCAAAATTTTAGAGATAGTAAATAGTAAAGGCACCATAACAGTTAAACAGATTATGGACGAAATAGCCGTTTCAGATATGACTGCAAGGCGCTATTTACAGGAATTAGCTGATAAAGACTTGCTGATTCGTGTGCATGGTGGAGCTGAAAAACTTCGAACCAACTCCCTTTTGACTAATGAGCGATCAAATATTGAAAAACAAGCCCTCCAAACGGCAGAAAAACAAGAAATAGCCCGTTTTGCAGGCAGTCTAGTAGAAGAAAGAGAAACTATTTTCATTGGACCAGGAACAACATTAGAATTTTTTGCGCGCGAATTGCCTATTGACAATATCCGCGTCGTGACCAACAGTCTACCTGTTTTTCTGATTTTAAGCGAACGAAAATTAACAGATTTGATTTTGATAGGTGGAAATTATCGCGATATTACAGGTGCTTTTGTTGGCACATTGACCCTACAAAATCTCTCTAATCTCCAATTTTCCAAAGCTTTCGTTAGCTGTAATGGTATTCAAAACGGAGCTCTAGCTACTTTTAGCGAGGAAGAGGGAGAGGCTCAACGCATCGCTTTAAATAATTCTAATAAAAAATATTTGCTCGCAGATCATAGTAAGTTCAATAAGTTTGATTTTTATACTTTTTATAATGTATCAAATCTTGATACTATTGTTTCAGATTCTAAACTAAGTGATTCAATCCTTTTTGAGCTATCTAAACACATTAAAGTCATCAAGCCTTAATAAACTGAAAGATTCTGGGTAAGAACTCAATTTCAGAAGTAAATCTTCCCACAATAAAACGCATAGTATCAAGTTTTTCAACACCTGATATTATGCGTTTTTCTACGTTAAAGACTTTTTGCCCAATTGCTTTATCTGCAACCTCAAAGCTATGCATTGAGAAACCTGCGACTCTCTTCCTAGTTTAAAGTTGCTCTTTGATTTTTATTGAGTATAAGCAAGGTGATTAGATAAGAGTTTTGCAGAGTACTAGATATAAGATTTAACTTTTTTGAGCAATTGGTTACGATTGTTGAAACGGCATAAAATCTGAATCAAAGGAGATATTATCTCGTTCTTCATGATTGATAAAATTTAAAAAGATATTTTTAAATTCTTCCAGCTCATAGTCTGAATGGCAAATCCATTCTTTACCGGTCGAGACATACCATTTTCCAAGACTTTTTAATTCTTCATTCGTCAAACACGGTATTTGAGAGCATTTTTCGAAATTGATAATATAAACTTTTTCATAAATAGATTGGATAAAATTTTTGAACATCTTTTTACCTCACTATAATTCTATATCTAATGACTAATTCTACTAGTCTATAATCTGACTTTCTGCTACTTTCTTGTACCAGTGAGCTGATTTCTTAGGATAACGTTCTTGAGTTTCAAAGTCTACATAGAAGAGACCGTAACGTTTCTCATAACCGTTTGACCATGAGAAGACGTCCATCAATGACCAAATGAAGTAACCTTTTACATTAGCACCATCTGCAATCGCATCAGTCAAGACTTCCAAGTGTTGCTTCACGTAATCAATACGTCCATCATCGTAAACAGTGTTATCAACGAACTCATCTTTATAGCCGAGACCATTTTCAGTTATGTAAATCTTCTTGTAGTTGGGATAATCTTTCTTCACGCGCATGATTTGGTCATACAAACCTTGAGGGTAGATAATCCAATCCCAGTCTGTACGTGGTACATAATCAGGAGCTACACGACGACCAACACCTTTGATTTGGTATTTAGAGCTTCCTTTTTCACCTTTACCATTATGGATAATTTCTGTTTCGCCATCAAAGGCTTCCATCCAGTCACTCATATAGTAGTTAATTCCAAGGAAGTCATTCAAGTCTTTCGCAGCTTCTAATGCTGTAAAATCTTCTTCACGAAGATCTAAGCTACCACCATTTGCAGCCAAGATAGCCTCTACCCCTGCCAGGGTCTTTTCAGAGTAGTGACCCAGATAAGTTGCATCCAAGATAAATTTGTTATGGATAATGTCCTCCAACTCTGCCGCAATAACATCTGCAGGATTTTCAGGATCAAGTGGGTACTTGGTTGGGAGAGCGTGCACGACACCAATTTCCCCTTTATAGCCTTTCTCTTTATACAATTTTACCGCACGTGCATGAGATACCATCATATTGTGGTGCGATTGGAAAACTTTGGCAAGGTCGTACTGAATACCTGGAGGGAATTTCCCAACCAAGTATTGACCATCACCGATTGGCCCAATTTCATTAAAGGTTGTCCAGTAGTTTACTTCTGGAAATTCTTCAAAACAGAAGGCAGCATAGTCTACAAAGTGTTCGATATTTTCACGGTTTAAGAAGTCTCCATTTGAGTGGAGAGCTTCTGGCGTGTCAAAGTGATGCAGAGTTACAAAGGGCTCAACGTGACGTTTGTGACACTCCGCAAATAAATTATGATAAAACTCGACACCTTTCTGATTTACTTGACCGTAACCAGTCGGGAAAATACGTGACCAAGCAATAGAAATTCGAATGCCATTGACACCATACTCTTCTGCTAGCTTGAGGTCAACTGGATATCGATTGTAAAAATCACTGGCTGGTTCGGCAGTGTACCAGTAGTTATCTTCAAGATATTTATCCCAAGCAACTGGTCCTTTTCCATCAGTATGTGTAGCACCTTCTGCTTGATAAGCAGCTGTAGCGCCACCGAAAATAAAGTCTTTTGGAAGTGTTTTTGTCATTTTTTTCACCTATTTCTTGATTTAAAATAAAGTAAAAGTGAGAGGAGAGGAGTCAGTGAGCCATCCTTCTCCATCTCACTTCTTGTATCGAGTCACCAAATTGTGACATGAGGAGGTAAAAACGATATCTTTTTACCGACGAATTAACAAGGCGATTAGGAAATTCGCCATAGCGATTTCCGTAACGAGAGGAGACTATTTCACAGTCCCTATCGTTAATCGAATTGAGCTTGTACAAATGCTAGAGCACCTTTTCCATCACGAGTTAATTTGATGTATTGAGCGCCCTCTGTTTTCGCAAGTTTAATACCGAGTTTATCAGTTTCTGCTTTCATATCTTCAAAGTTTGAAGCAACTTGAGGAGCAAGGATAACTAAATCAAACTCTGGCAACATTTCACGGTGAGCACCATATCCACCTGCTGCTGCTTTCACAGGAACATTGTATTCTGCTGCTGCCTTGTTCAAAGCATTTGCAAGAAGTCCACTTGTACCTCCACCTGCACAGAGAACGAGGACATTTGTTTCTTCAGTGATTGTATTTTGTGCTGCTTCTACACCAGCTTTTTCAAGAATAGCATCTGCTTTTGCAGTGTTGAAGTTCGCAGCAACTTTTTCTTTCAATTCATCATTAGATTTACCTGAACGTTCTTCTTCAAGAATTTGTTCATCATAGACCTTAAGGAATGGATAGTAAATGACTACGTCAACCACGATTAGAAGAGCAGCAAGAATGAATGATAGAACTTGGAAGTTAGTTCCAAGAACTAAACCTAGTGGAGCTGGAGTTGTCCATGGTAGATTGGCAGTAAATGAATTCATTCCAAGAGTTTCAATGAAGAATTTAAAGATCCAAACGTTTGCGATAGGAGCAAAAATAAATGGAATGAAGAAAATCGGGTTCAATACAAGTGGTGCACCAAACAAGATTGGTTCATTTACACCAAAGAAGGTAGGAACTACTGAAGCACGTCCGATTGCACGGTTACGTTTTGATTTTGTTAACCACATGAACATGAATGGAACAACCAGTGTCGCACCAGTACCACCCATGGTAACGATAAACATTTGTGTACCAGAAGTGAGAATCTTGTCAGCGTGCATACCTTGTTGGAGAAGGTTTAAGTTGACTTCGGCATTTGCATAGGTAATAGCTGCGATAGCTGGTTCAACGATAGATGGACCATGGATACCAACAAACCAGAAGAAGGCAAAGGCACCAAAGATAATTGTAATTCCAAGGTAACCATCAGCTGCAGAGAATAATGGAGCAAAGAATTTACCGATTGATTCTGCCACACTAGAACCAACAAAATGACGAGCTAGTAAATCAAGAGCATAAAGTGAAACAATCGAGAGAGTGAATGGAATCACATCTTTAAAGACTTGTGAGATATTTGGTGGAACTTCGTCAGGCATACGAATAGTGACGTTGTTCTTAACACAAACCTTATAGATGGCTACAGTAACAAAGGCAGCAAGGAAGGCTGAAAGCAAACCTTTTGTCCCCAAGAATCCAGTAGCTAGACCATTTTCGATAGGATCAGCTGCCAGCATCAACAAACCAACAATTGCTGCCAACAATGTTGACATATAGTTGATTTGATTGGTTTTCTCCATGCTACGGTTTACTGAGTCGGTCAATGACTTAGCTGTTGTACCAGCTACCAAGAGAGCCAAGATACCCATTGAATAGCTGTAAGGTTTCATCAGAAAGGCTACAACTTCATCAGACCATTTAAAACCCCATGAGTTTGGCACAAAGGCAATCAAGATAAAGATACTTGAGAAGAGAATAACAGGCATACCTGCAATGAAACCATCACGAATAGCACGAAGATAGATATTACGAGATAATTTCTCGAAGAAAGGCTTTCCTTTCTCGATAAATGCAATTAGTTTGTTCATTATTTAACTCCTCTCTTATAAAGTTCGATTAAGTGGTGCATCAAATCTTTTAACAAGATAGTTGTCATCAAGTGGTCTTGGCCATGCATCATGGTCACACTATATGCTAACTCCTCACCAGCTGCTTCCTTAGTCAATAGACTTGTTTGCGCGTGGTGAGCCTCTGCAATGCAAGAACCAGCTTCCTCTACCAGAGCGTCCGCTTTTTCAAAATCACCAGCTTCAGCAGCTTTCAAGGCTTCCAATAGTTTTGAACGAGCATCGCCAGCATAGGCTACGATTTCAAAACCTAACAATGTTACTTCTTCTCTATTCATGATAGAATTCTCCTTATATAGTTTTAATTAAATTTTTATGATAATAAACGTTGGATATGTAGAACTAGATAAACACGTTCACTTTTATACAAATCAAGACCTGTATGTTGCGTAATCACATCATAAATCTTAGAACCAATCTCGAAGGCTTTTGGGTAGGATTGTTTGATATGGTCTTCCATATCCAGAAGCGATTGGTTATCATCTCTAGATCTGTCTAAATAATCCAAGAAATAATTCAAATGTATCATAAAGCGATCATAGAAATGGTTATTCTCTTTGGTTCGTTGAATTGCATAACCCTTTAGCACTTCTTCAACATTCCTGAGAATTTCTTTCCTCTTATCAATCGACTCCACAAGTTCCACTTCATTTTCACCTTCGGCATTAATGAAATGATAAGCAATCCGAATAATTTCGTCCTCAGGAAAATTATCTGTCAGTTTTTGACGATAAATTCCAAATGCTTCATTTGCGATTTGAAAAGCGACAGGATACTTAGCAGAAATATCTGGCAGATTACTATCCTTGTACCTTCCTTGTGCTAGAGCTTGATAAGAACAGTAAATATGATCTGTCAAGGTTACATAGAGATACTCTTGAATCGGATAGTGATATTTCTTTGATAGCTTATCAATGATTTCATAAGTCACTGTGATAAAATCAAGCGGAACATCTTTGAGAAGAGCCATAAAGTTTTCTCTGGACTCTTCGGTCTTCATCCGAAAGATTTTCTCAACCTGATTTTCAGCAATCAAATCTCCCTTCTTCTTTCCAAATGCAATCCCCTTACCAATTACAATCACCTCTTCTCCCTTATCATTTCTGACAAGCGAGACATTGTGATTCATTGGATTTAGAATTCGATACATGTCAACCTCCTTTTATATCTTAAAGGTATATGAGTACAAAAAATGACCACAAATGAACTAGAAAATCAGTCGATTCCTAATTCATCCGTGATCATGCCTAATATTACTTAGTAACACTCACCTTGTATTAACTTGTGATTTAAGTATAGCACAAGTAAGTTATTTTGTAAACCTTTACATACAACTTTTTTTAAAAATTTTTAGATTCATGTTCCTAATCTAGGAGGACTTGCTTACACGCGTTCTTTCCATGAAGTCGCTGTTGTTTGAAGAACTTTGTTGAGTTCGTCAATGTTTTCAAAACCAGTTGTGCGAAGCCATTCACGAGCTGCTGCTTCACCATCTTTGATGTATGCTTCAACTGATCCAGCCCATGTAGCACGGCCACAAAGAACTCCGTTAAAGTTTGCACCTGATTCATGAGCAAATACAAGAGTATCTTGGAAAAGTTTAGCTGATACACCAGCACTCAAGTAGATGTATGGCAAGTTTGTTGCTTCATCTTGAGCTTTGAAGAAGGCTGCTGCTTCTTCACGTGTATAAACCACTTCACCTTCAGCGAAGCCTTCAACATATTTAATGTTAACAGGAACTTCTACTTTCAAGACATCAATGTTAAAGCGTGGGTCTGAGAAGACTTTCATAGCACCAATAACTTTGTGTGGTTTTACTTTAGCGTATTCTACAGAACCTGCGTCCGCAATTTTTTCATCGTAAGCAAGGATTTCAAGGAAGAATGGGATATCTTCAGCCACACACTCAGAACCGATGCGTTCGATATAAGCTTGTTTTTCTTGGTTGAGTTCGTCTGAGCTATCTACATCATAGTAAAGCAAGAATTTAACTGCATCTGCACCTTCTTCTTTAATACGTTTTGCAGACCAAACATCCAAGCAGTCTGGCAAACGTTTTGTGCTTGTTGTGTCATAACCTGTTTTTTCATAAGCAAGGAGAAGACCAGCTTTTTCATCAAGAGCTTTAGTTGCTGGAAGTCCATACTCAGGGTCAAGAAGCATTGATGAAGCGTATTTAGTCAATTCATCTGCAACCAATACTTTAAGTTCTTCCATTTGAGCTACAGTTGGTTCTTCTGTTTGGTGTTGAGCCATGAGGCGTTTCAAAGCACCACGTTGGTCAAATGCAAGAGCTGAGATGATACCATTTTCATCAGAAAGTTTTTCTAAGCGTGCACGTTTTTGTTCTGTTAAAGCCATTTTATACCTCTTTTACTATTAATTGATCATATAGAGCTTGATAGTTGGCCATGTTGACATGACCAGTCATTTTTTCTTGAGCATTGAGCATACCAAGGACATTTGCCTTGATGAGTAATTCTGCATCCGATTCTTTGTGAAGAAGTCCTGAAGAAATTCCTGCCACAGTAGAGTCTCCAGATCCAACAGGATTTACTACCTGAATTCTAGGAATATCTACCTTGTAGAAAGTGTTACCATGTTTGGCAAAAGCACCGTTAGCACCAAGTGAAACGATAATCCATTCAATACCTGCAAACAAAGGTTCTTGAAGGACTTCTTTTAATTCATCCAAATCCTCAGAAACTTCTCTTCCTAGAAGCTGAGACAGTTCCTCATTATTTGGTTTGATGACTGTTGGTTTATGTGGTGATTCAAGAACCGCCTGAAGTGCTGCACCAGAGCAGTCCAAGACAACAGGCTTACCAGCTTGATTAGCAAGTTCAACCAAGCTCGCATAGTAATCAACTGGAAGGCCAGCTGGCAGACTACCTGAGATAGCTACTACTTCAACTGACTCCAAGAGTTTTTTGAAATGTTCCAAAAACTCTTGACCTTCTTGTTCAAGAACTTCAGGTCCTTTTTCAAGAACTTCTGTTTGGTTGTCTCCGTGAAGAATAGCGATACAGTTACGAGTTTCTCCCTGAATAGAAAAGAAATCTTTCTTTACTTGATCATCGATATGTTCAACCAAAAACTCACCAAGTTTACCACCAACTAAACCAGTAGCAAGAACAGAATCCCCAAATTCTGAAAGTACTCGGGTAACATTGAGTCCCTTACCACCAGCCGTTTTGGTTACATCCACCACACGATTGACAGTATCAATCTTCAACTCATCCAAAGGATAGGAAATATCAATGGATGGGTTCATTGTGACTGTTAAAATCATAGGTCACCTCTTAGTCGTGGTATTCTCCGCGATCCCATTTTTCAAGGAATTCAGTGAAGAAGTTTGCGTCTGTTTGTTGAGCATTGTGACTTTCAACGTGTTCAATTTTCGCAATCAATTTCTTGTTTTCTTCAGATGGTTTGTATTCAGCATGGATGAAAGCTTCGATGATATCACACATAAGCAATTCACCAGTAATCTTACCACCAAAACCGATAACGTTGGCGTTCAATTGTTCTTTAGCATAAAGGGCTGTTGTCATATCACGAACCAAGGCAGAACGGACACCTGGAACTTTATTTACAGCGTTGTTGATACCAACACCAGTACCACAGATACATACTCCAAGATCAGCTTGACCGCTAGTTACAGCTTCCCCTACTTTTTTACCAAAGATTGGGTAGTGAGTACGTGTATGGTCATATGTACCAAAGTCAATGACTTCATATCCTTTTGATTTCAAAAATTCTGAAACCGCCATTTTTTCATCTGTTACGATGTGGTCACATCCAATTGCAATTCTCATTTTTAACTTACCTTTCTTACTGTAATCTAATTAGCACATTTTGTTCAACATGTCGACACGAATTTGGTGACGTCCACCATCGTATTTACCGTTAACAAATCCTTTAGCGATGTTTTTAGCCAATTCATCACCGACAAGTTGTGCACCCATAGTGATCATACGTGAGTTGTTGTGGCCACGAGTCATATAAGCTGAACGTTCGTCAGATACTTCTGCAGCAACCATTCCTTTGATCTTAGTTGCAACCATAAATGGACCAGCTCCATAAGCATCAATCACAATACCAAGATTTTGTTCTTCTTTGTTAACTTCTGCAGCAACAGCGAGAGTCACATCAACAAAGTCTTGACCTTCAGCTGTAACATCCACAACGTGGAAATTTTCTTTTTCTAAGAAGTCTTTCACAACTTCTTTCAATCTCAAACCTGCAGCATCTGCACCGATAACAATAGACATATTGTATACTCCTTTTTATTTTTTCTATGCTGGATTCCAGCAGTGTATTGGCTGTATTTAAAAAACAGTCAATTAGTCCTCACAAACATAATATACTACTATTGTTTGAAAAAGTCAACAGTTTATGTTTGTTTTTGTTATTTATTTTTTACTTTTTTATAAAACTTCTATCTCAAACCCTATTTCTTCAACCTGATTGGCTTCTAAGAGACGAACATTCTTCTTATCTTCTAAATGATCTCCTTCTTCAAGGGATGTTGACAAGCCAGACCATGGTTCAAAGGCAATGAAAGGTCCCTTGTTCAAAGTTGACCAGATGATGAGGTTTGGAAACTCTGCAAAGTGCACTTTCAATCCCTTATCATGTTTACGAGAACGAAGGACAATTGTTCGAGATTGCAATTCATCCAAAGTCACTGCATCTGTGCTGAAAAGATCATAACTAAGATCTATTTCTTTTTGTCCCTCTAGCCATGGACTTCTATCTTGGAAATCCAACATACCTGTTTCTGGGAAAGGGCGTGGAACAGAGCAAGTCTCTTCTTTCTCAAACTCTAAATAGTAATCTTCATAGACCTCATCATCCAGTAGAGGACAATTAAAGCCTGGATGTCCACCAATAAAGTAAGGCATGACCTTGCTAGTTTCTTTATTAAATATTTTGTATTGAGTTCGTACTGTCTTGCCAGTAAGGATATAAGTGATTTCTAGGCGGAAATGATAAGGGTAGTTCTGATAGCTATTTTCATCGTCTTCAATTGCAAAAGTTACACTCTTGTCTGTCTGTTCAACTAATTCAAATTCTTTCTTGCGGACCAGACCATGACGAGGAATCTTTCCTTTACTTTCTTGTCCATTATCATCTATATAAAGTGCTGTATCCTCTCTCAATGAACCACAAATGGGAAAGAGAACAGGAGCTTGTCCACTCCAATATGTAGCATCTCCTTGCCACAAATACTCAAGACCTTCAGCATCTTTTATAGAAGAAAGAGCCCCACCAAAACTGTTAAATTGAACTCTTAATTGTTCTGATTTTAATTCAATTACCATTATTTTCTCCGATTTCTTGATAGTTTATAAAAAACTAGGCTGTCACTCCTAAACGGTATGACAACCTAGTTTCAACAATTTACACTCTGCGAAAATCCAATTCAAACTTCGTCAGCGTCGCCTTGCCGTACTTTAGTACAGCCTGCGGCTAGCTTCCTAGTTTGCTCTTTGATTTTCATTGAGCTTACATTTTATAGGAGCTCATTATTTTGCTTTTGCTGCGTACTCTTCGTTACGTTTAATCATTTGTTTTCTGTACCATGCAAAGATACCGATATAGAATACAAGGAAGACTACTGCACCAAGGATTGCTTTGATATCACCAGTTGTAGTGTTACCAATTGTCCAACCAAGAAGTTTTTCGATTGGTCCTTCAAGAGTTGAGTGAGTGATCAATTGAGTTTCGCTCACACCTGCTGGGAAGGCACCTACACCTTTAGCAAGTTCTGTTGCAAATGGTGCGATAAGTGTACCTGAAAGAAGGAAGAGTGGCAACAAGAGTGTTCCGAAGATAATCATACGGAGCAATTTACCACGTGTTACAACCAAGAGAGCTGGAGTAACACCCATAGCAATGATACCTGCAAGTGGCAAGATACCATTTCCGACTTTTGAAAGAAGTACTGCTTCAACCAACATGATTGGTGCAAGTACGTTAGCACAAGCCCAAATTTCAGCACGACCAGCAATGAATGGCCAGTCAAGACCGATGTTGAATTTACGTCCTTGAAGACGTTTAGTAGCAACGTTTGTAATACCTTGTGAAAGTGGTTCTACGGCAGCGATGAACCATGAACCGATAAGTGAGAAGAGTTCCAAAGATACACCGGCAGTCAAACCAAGAGACAACCATCCTCTGATAACAAGACGCCATTTATCTGCATCTTCAACTCCTGCAATTGGATGTGGAGTTCCCATAATACCGATAACAATACCAAGAATGAAACCGATAAAGAATTTAGATCCCCAGAAACCGATTTTCTTGTTCAATTTAGCAGCATCAAAGTCATATTTATCAAGACCTGGGAAGAATTTTTCAAAAATCTTATCCAAAACCATGATAACTGGGTTCATCATGTAGTTCATGTGAGTTGATGTCATTGGTGATGAACTTGGAGCGTTAAGAAGGTCATCAAATGTAGGTTTCATCAAGTCAGAGTTGATAATTTTCAACACACCAACAAGGACGATAGCTGCTGTAGCAATAAAGAGTGAAACCCCTTGACTCACACCGTTGTTGTCTGCATACCATTTAATCAAAAGACCTGTGATAGACAAGTGCCAGATATCAAAGATATCAACGTCAAGTGTATCTGTTTTCTTCATAGCTAGCATCACTATGTTGACAATCAACATGATGAGCAAGAAGTATAGCGTCCAAGCAGAACCCCAAGTGATTGTTGCAAGTGGTGCCCAACCAACGTCAGTGATACTCAATTGGATACCAGTGTTTTCAACGAATTTTGCAAGCGATGCTGAGAAAGCAGTGTTGAGCATACCGATGATAGCACCGATACCAGTAAGAGCGATGGCAAGTTTGATACCACCTTCAAGCGCTTTGGAGAATTTCACTCCAAAAAGTAGAGCCAATACTGTCAAAATGATCAACATGATGACAGGACCACCCATATCTAAGACGGGCGTGAAAACCTTTTTGATTAGGTCAAAGATTGCATCCATAACAGTTCCTCCCTTTTTTATGTTATATGAATGTTAACAAATTAAAATTAGCTTAACCCGTGTTCTTTAATAGCTGCTTCAATATTATCATATACTGGAGCACTCATAGCTGGGATACGGAATAAGATTGGTCCAGCTTCGATAACTGGAATACCTGGGTCAAAACCAAGGTCTGTCGCAGCAATTGGTGTGAAGATGTCATAACCTTTGATAAGGTCTTCGTTAACGTCTTTGACCATGACTGCATCACAGTGCACATCGTAACCACGGTTTGAAAGTTCTTCTTCAAGAGCACTTTTAATTTGGTGGCTTGAGTTAACACCTGCACCGCAGGCAGCAAGAATTTTAATCATATGGATCTCCTCCGATTTAATATTTTTAATAGACAAGATTAAGCGATTGCTTCAGCGATATAAGCATAGAGGGCTTCTGGTTCAGAAATTTTTGATAGGTCTTCAAGATGACCATTTCCTGTGAAGAAGTCCATCAACTGAGCAAGAATATTCGTTTGACTTGAACTTGAGTTATTAATGATAAAGAAGAGCAAGGATACTTCTACTTCCTTATCTGGCGCAATCATGTTGTGGAAGGTCACCGGTTTCTCTAATCGAACGACCACAACTTTTTCAGCTAGATTATGAACAATATCTGTGTGAGGAATAGCCACATTCGGCAAATCTTTACCCAAAAATTCCATATCTAAGCCAGTTGGAAATGACTTTTCACGCGTGATCAAGGCTTCACGATAGGTCGGAGTTACGATTTCTCGTTCTTCCAATAAAGTTGCAACCTGATCAAAGAGATGTTCTTGATTATCCGCTTCTAAGCAAAACACAAGGTTTTTGTCAAAGAAATGATCTAATCCCATAAGGTTTTCCCTTCTTTCCATTAACTTTACGACCTAAGTATAACACTATATGAAATCGTTGTCAATAGTTTTCTGTTGATTTTTGTCTCTTTTTTTATATTTTTGTTGTTCTTATAGTTTGTTGTATAAAAACAAACATATAAACAAACACTTCAAACGTTTTTCCTGTTCTAATACTCAATGAAAATNNGAAGTCAGCTCAAAACATGGTTTTGAGGTTGTAGATAAGACTGACGAAGTCAGTGATCATATCTACGGCAAGGCGACGCTGACGTGATTTGAAGAGATTTTCGAAGAGTATAAAAACTAAAAAAGCAGACCATCTAAGCCTGCTTTACGATTGATTCTTATATAAATTTCCTATGAAGAAGGAAATGCAATTAAACAACTTACTCTTCATCCATACTCAAGACGCTGAGGAAGGCTTCTTGAGGAACTTCTACTGATCCGATAGCTTTCATGCGCTTCTTACCTGCTTTTTGTTTTTCAAGGAGTTTGCGTTTACGAGAAACGTCACCACCATAACATTTAGCAAGTACGTTTTTACGAAGGGCCTTGATATCCGTACGAGCGACAATCTTGTGTCCAATTGCTGCTTGGATTGGTACTTCAAATTGTTGACGGGGGATGATTTTCTTGAGCTTATCAACGATGAGTTTCCCACGTTCGTAGGCAAAGTCCTTGTGAACGATAAAGCTGAGGGCATCCACCTTGTCTCCGTTGAGAAGGATATCCATTTTGACCAGCTTAGATGGGCGATATTCTGACAATTCGTAGTCAAAACTTGCATAACCACGTGTCGAAGACTTAAGTTTATCAAAGAAGTCAAAGACAATTTCAGCCAGTGGAATTTGATAGATAACATTGACACGGTTATCATCAATATAGTCCATAGTCACAAAGTCCCCACGCTTACGCTGAGCTAGCTCCATCACTGCTCCAACAAACTCTTGCGGTACCATGATTTGCGCCTTGACATAAGGCTCTTCAATGGTCGCAATCTTGGTTGGGTCTGGGAACTCAGATGGGTTAGACACATCCATTGACTCACCGTCGGTCAAATTAACCTTATAGATAACAGACGGAGCTGTCATGATGAGGTCGATATTGAACTCACGTTCCAAACGTTCTTGGATAACATCCATATGGAGAAGTCCAAGGAAACCACAACGGAAACCAAATCCAAGTGCCTGCGATGTTTCTGGTTCAAACTGAAGACTAGCATCATTCAGTTGCAATTTTTCAAGCGCTTCACGCAGGTCATTGTACTTGTTTGACTCAATTGGGTAGAGACCCGCAAAGACCATAGGATTCATCTGCTTGTAGCCATGTAATGGCTCTGCCGCAGGATTGGTTGCCAAAGTAACTGTATCACCCACACGAGTATCCTGAACCGTCTTAATAGAAGCTGCAATATAACCAACGTCACCAGTCGCAAGGAAATCACGACCAACTGCTTTCGGAGTAAAAATACCGACTTCCGTAACATCAAAGGTCTTGCCATTGCTCATGAGCTGAATCTTATCCCCAGGTTTGACCACTCCATCCATGACACGCACTTGAAGAATAACTCCACGGTAAGCATCGTAAACAGAGTCGAAAATCAAGGCCTTAAGAGGCGCCGTCACATCACCCGTTGGTGCTGGTACTTTTTCTACAATTTGCTCGAGGATTTCTTCGATACCAATACCAGACTTAGCAGAAGCCAATACTGCTTCACTGGCATCCAAACCAATGACATCTTCAATCTCCGTACGTACGCGCTCAGGATCTGCAGCTGGTAGGTCAATCTTGTTAATGACTGGCATGATTTCCAAATCATTGTCCAAGGCTAGATAAACATTGGCAAGGGTTTGAGCTTCAATTCCTTGGGCAGCATCGACCACCAAAATAGCACCCTCACAGGCAGCTAGTGAACGGGAAACTTCATAGGTAAAGTCAACGTGTCCTGGTGTATCAATCAAGTGAAAAATATAAGTTTCCCCATCTTTTGCAGTGTAATTCAGCTCAATGGCATTGAGTTTAATGGTAATCCCACGTTCTCGCTCTAAATCCATACTATCCAAAAGTTGGGCCTGCATTTCACGACTTGAAACTGTCTCTGTTTTTTCCAAAATGCGGTCTGCTAGAGTCGACTTCCCGTGGTCAATATGGGCGATAATAGAGAAGTTACGGATCTTCTCCTGTCGTTTTTTCAATTCTTCTAAGTTCATGATTCTCTTCCTTTCAGGGTATCTATTTATTATAAATTGTTTTTGACATTTTGACAAGACCATACCCTGCTAGGAGTACTAATCTTCAGCGACAAAGCCGTCATTTTCGATAAAGTGGTGTTCTGTCATTCCTTGGTCTGTAAAGACAATCCCGTGAAGGACACCACCATAAACAGCTCCTCCATCCATTCCAATCTTGCCATCTTCGGTAGTCCAAAGCTCAGCAGTACCACGCTCTTGCTTTAACAAACCATAGACCGGTGTATGGCCAAAGACAATGATTTTTCCAGTATGATTTTCTGCTTCGTGGAATGGTTTTCTAAGCCAGACTTTTTTATAATCTGTGGTTTCATGCCAGTCATCCAAGGTTAAATCAATACCTGCGTGAACAAAGATATACTTGTCTGTCTCTACCACAAATGGCATTTGACGAATAAATTCGACCAAATCTGCTGCTTCGGTAGCAACACGCTTGGCATCTTCTACTCCATCAACTGGTGCATCTAAGGGACGACCTAGGATAGAGTTAATAGTTGTATCTCCACCATTGCGACGATAGTGGTCATAACTTTCTTCTGGGTCATCAAGCCAAGTCAAAAACATATACTCGTGGTTTCCTGACAAACAGATTGCCCCTTGATTATCGACCAAGTCCTTAACCATTTCAAGAACACGGCGACTATCTTCACCACGGTCAATCAAATCCCCTAGAAAGAGCAACTGAGTCTGACCATCCCATGTTTTAAGAAGGTCTTCCAGCATCCCAGCTTTTCCGTGAACATCTCCAATTACATAATAGTCTGTCATCTTATTTCTCCCTGTTTCTCAACAATTCTCTAGCTTGCGTCAGGGCTGCTTCGGTCACATCATCACCTGCCAACATCTTGGCAACTTCCTCCACTCGCTCTTCAACCGTCAAGAGACGAACAGTCGAAACTGTTGAATGGTCATTGCTAATCTTTTCAATAAAGAATTGATAATCCGCAATCGCAATCACTTGTGGCAAATGGGAAATAGCCAGAACCTGACCATGCTGGCCAATCTTGTGAATCTTCTGCGCAATAGCCTGGGCAACACGTCCTGAAACTCCCGTATCCACTTCATCAAAGACAATACTGGTCTTGCCTTCTTTACGTGAAAAGGCGGACTTAATGGCTAGCATGAGACGAGATAATTCCCCACCAGACGCAACCTTGACCAAGGGTTTAAAGTCTTCGCCAGGGTTGGTTGAAATGTAAAATTCAACCATTTCATTGCCCTCACGACTGAATTTCCCCTTGCTAAAACGAACCTGAAACTGGGCTTTTTCCATATAAAGATCTTGCAGTTCTTGTTTAATCTCAGCCTCGAGCTGCTGAGCCAAGTCATGACGAGCAGAAGCAAGTTGACCAGCCAAATCAACAAGATTGACTTCCAATTTCTTAAGCTCTGCTTCCATGTCCTCAGACGAAAGGTTATTGCCTGTCAAGAGATTGTATTCTTCCGTAATTTTGGCAAAATAAAGCAAGACATCGTCAACAGTCCCACCGTACTTACGCGTAATGGTATGAAGGAGGTCCAAGCGATTCTCAACCTGCATGAGGCGATTGCCATCAAAATCAAGGTCCTCAATAATAGCTTCCAGACGTTTGCTAATGTCTTCTAAAACATAGTAGGTCTCAGACAGAGAGCTTGAAATTTCACGGTATTCAGGGTCATACTCTTCGACACTTTCCATGTCATTCATGGCTGAACGAACATTGGCCAGACTTGAAAAATCTTCATTGTCCAACATGCTGTAGGCATTGGTCAGTGTATCCGCAATATTTTTATGGTTGAGCAGTTTATCACGCTCTTGATTGAGAGCCAGGTCTTCCCCTGCTTGCAAGTTTGCTGCCTCAATCTCTGCCATTTGAAATTCCAACATTTCGATACGTGCCTTGTGTTCCTGTTGGTTTTTCTTGACTTCCAGAACCTGCTTGCGCATTTTACGGTAGGCATCAAAACTCGTTTGATAGGTTTCTTTCAAGTCCCAAAAGGCTACATCGCCAAATTCATCCAACATCTGGATATGCAGTTGGGGACGCATTAACTCTTCTTGGTCATGTTGACCATGAATATCCACAAGATGTTGTCCAATAGCACGCAAAACAGACAGATTAACCATCTGGCCATTGACACGACTAATACTCCGACCATTTTGCAAGATTTCCCGACGAATGATAATTTCATCACCCAATTCTAAACCTTGCTCATCAAAAATTTCCTGTAAAAGGCGACTATTCTCAACTGAGAAAAGCCCCTCAATCTCTGCCTTTGGCGCACCATGACGAATAACATCTGTCATCGCACGAGCTCCCAACATCATATTCATGGCATCAATGATAATTGACTTCCCTGCACCCGTTTCACCAGTCAGGACAGTCATCCCCTTTTCAAAATGGAGGGAAATAGCCTCAATAATGGCAAAGTTTTTTATCGAAATTTCAAGTAACATATAGACCTACCAATTTTTTACTTGTTCAAAGATTTCCTCAGCTAGACTTTCACTTCTGGCAATGACTAAAATCGAGCTATCATCAGCCAAACAGCTAAAAATCTTGTCAGCAAAAGTCTCAATTAACTGAGCTTTTACAAAAGCTGTATTTCCTGGAATAACTTGGAGATTAATCATCTTATCCATCAATTCAGCTGACTCAATATTGTCTTCAGCCAGTTGCAAACTTTTCACGATTGATTTTGGCAATTCGTAGACATAGGTGTTATCTCTCAAAGGAATTTTGACAATGCCTAGCTCTTTGATATCCCGTGATACCGTTGCCTGAGTAGCAGTGATTCCTGCTTCTTTCAAATATTCTACAATTTCTTCTTGCGTGCCGATTTGATAATCTGTCACAAATCGTCTAATTTTTTCAAGTCTCTCTTTTTTATTCATTTTTAAATTGACTATGCGCCCTCTCTACTACTTCTTCAATTTCAGCAAGAACCTGATTGCTTGCTGACTCTTCTTTTTTCAAATACGCTAAAAACTCAATATTTCCATGTCCACCTTGGATGGGAGAAAAGTCCAAACCAAGGACTGAAAAGCCTTCCTCTACTGCCATGGTTGTGACAGATTCAAGGACATGTTGATGGACCTTGGCATCACGAATGATTCCGTTTTTCCCAATCTGCTCACGTCCTGCCTCAAACTGAGGCTTAACCAGAGCCACAACCTGACCCTGATTAGCCAAGACACGGTGCAAGGCCGGAAGGATCAGACTGAGGGAAATGAAACTCACATCAATACTGGCAAAGCTCGGTTCCTTTTCGAAATCAGTCTTTTCAGCATAGCGAAAATTGAACTGCTCCATGCTGACAACTCGCGGGTCCTGGCGTAATTTCCAAGCCAACTGATTGGTGCCGACATCAACTGCAAAGACTAACTCAGCACCATTCTGCAACATGACATCGGTAAAGCCTCCAGTAGAAGCACCGATATCAATCGTGGTCGCTCCATCAACTGACAAATCAAAGACCTGCAAGGCCTTCTCCAGTTTCAAGCCACCACGGCTGACATACTTGAGTTTTTCACCCTTGAGTTTTAGCTCAGTGTCGTCTGGAATTTTCTCTCCTGGTTTGTCAAATCGTTCTCCGTTCAGGGCTGCAACGACTAGTCCAGCCATGACGCCGCGTTTGGCTTGTTCTCGCGTTTCAAACAAGCCCTGTTTATAAGCTAGTACATCCACTCTTTCCTTAGCCATTGATTCTCAAACTTTCTACTACACTTACAATCGATTCTATCTCAAAAGGAACCTGCTGAGCAATTTCGTCTAATTTGGTATTAGCTTGATCCAGGGTTTGGTTACAAAAGGCAATGGCCTCTTCCAAGCCCAACAAGGCTGGATAGGTTGACTTTTCTGCCTGCAAATCCTTTTGAGGTGTCTTGCCGATCTCCTCAAAACTGGCGGTCACATCCAGTACATCGTCTCTAACTTGAAAAGCAAGCCCAATCAATTCACCTATAGTTTTAAATTTTGCCTGCATCTCAGGTGCCAATTCAGCTATAATAGCAGCTGCTTGGAGGGGATAAGCTAGTAATTTTCCAGTCTTATTGGCATGAATGGTCTGAAGTTCTTCCAAAGACAAATGCTGGTGTTCACCCTCCATGTCCAGAACTTGCCCAGCCACCATACCCAGACTACCTGAAGCAAGGGATAAGTTGGCAATCAAGTCCACCTTGATCTGACTTGGCAAATCTGCCTGCGCAATCAAGGCATAGGGATCCAGGAATAAAGCATCTCCAGCCAAAATGGCCATAGCTTCACCGAATTTCTTATGGTTGGTCAAACGCCCTCGACGATAATCATCATCATCCATAGCTGGAAGATCGTCATGAATCAAGCTCCCTGTATGAATCATTTCCAAGGCAGCAGCCACCTGTGCATGTGCTGGTTTAATAGCCACCTGCAAGGCTTCCAGAACTTCTAACAGAAGAAAAGGCCGAATACGCTTGCCACCAGCATGAATGGAATAGAGAACAGACTCTCGCAAACTAGAGGCAAACTGCTGGTCTCCATAAAAATCTTCCAAGGCTGACTCGACAAGAGCTAATTTTTCTTGCTTCTTCATTCAAAATCACTTTCTGTTCCGTCTTCTTGCATGACCTTGACCAAGGTCTTTTCAGCCTTGTCCAGCGTCGCTTGGAGCTCTTTTGACAAGACCATACCCTTTTGAAAGGCAGCAATTGCATCTTCTAAAGCAATTTCACCATTTTCCAAACTTTGGACAATGGTCTCCAGTTCTGCTAGATTTTCCTCAAATTTCTTTTGTTTTGACATCTTTAACCTCTAATTCTACTCGACCATCTCGCATCAAAAGCGTCACTTGGTCTTTTTTCTTCAAATTTTCAACTGAATCGACTACTGACTCTTCTTTCTTGACAATAGCATAACCACGCGCCACGATTCGACTGGTATCCAACATCAGCAAAGCTTCTGAAAGACGCTTGACCTCAGCAACCTTGGCATCATAAACCAAAGCCATTTGGCTACGGAGAAGCTTATCCAGCTGACCAAGACGGTCTTGATAACGTTGGATTTTGGTAACAGGTGATAATTGTACCAGTTGATGCGTCCTTGCTTGGACCAATTGCTTGTTATCAGAAATCCGTGTTCGCAAACTTTGTTTTAAGCGCAGTTGCAATTGATCCAAGCGTTGCAAATAGCCATCATACAAACGCTCTGGCTGTCTAAAGATAACAGACTGACTGCATTTTTTCAAAGCTTCTTGTTTCTTCGATAGGACATTTCGGACTGCTGTTGCCATCCGTTTTTCCTGATTTTGCAAATGAGCTAATATATCCAACTTGGTCACAGGTGTTGCCAGTTCAGCCGCTGCTGTTGGTGTGGCAGCGCGACGATCTGCCACAAAATCCGCTAAGGTCACATCCGTCTCATGTCCCACACTAGAAATGATTGGCAAACGAGATTCAAAGATAGCTCGTACCACCATTTCTTCGTTAAAGGCCCAGAGATCCTCGATGGAACCACCACCACGACCAATAATCAGCAAATCCAAATCGTCTCGTTGATTAGCACGCGCAATATTTCTAGCAATTTCCTCCGCAGAACCCTCACCTTGAACCTTGGTCGGATAAAGAAGGATGTCAACACCTGGAAAGCGCCTGCTGACGGTCGTGATAATATCTCGAATAACGGCTCCACTGCGACTGGTCACTACACCAATTCTCTTAAAAAATTGAGGCAGAGGTTGCTTGAAGCGTTCTTGAAACAGGCCTTCTTCTGTCAATTTTTTCTTGAGTTGTTCAAACTGAATCGCAAGCGCCCCAACCCCATCAGGCTCTGCCTTTTCAATGATAATGGAGTAGCTACCACTTGGTTCGTAAACCTGTACACGCCCAATTACATTGATCTTCATCCCTTCTTCCAGTGCGAAACCTAATTTCTGATAAACCCCAGACCAAATAGTCGCTTGAATAACTGCATGGTCGTCTTTTAGGGAGAAATATTGGTGAGTAGGTCGTTTACGAAAGTTGGAAACTTGACCAGTTAAATAGACCCGTTCCAAATAAGGGTCTTTATCGAATTTCATTTTCAGATACTTGGTCAAAGTTGTTACCGATAAATACTTTTCCATCTCCACCTACTATTCATTTACTTGCTCTTTCATGGGTATTATTATACCAAAAATATGCCTAAAAATCTCCATTTATGTACCATTATGAGGGAAAAATAAATAATAGGTTTTCAACAAATATCTGACAGCTTATGGCATAAGAAAACGAGTATATCCAATTACGGATATACTCGTTTTTTTGATATTTTAAAAGTGAACTTTTTGCCTTCTGCTTAAATCTTTTCGACAAAACCTTGATAACTATTTGTTACTTTCATCTTTACGTTTAGTAAACACAAAGAATGATGCTAAAGTTGTTAATAACCCAACCACAGTCATACTCATGTCCGACGCACTCCCCGTACGTGGCAATGTTGGTTTTTCCTCTTTTGGTGGCTCAACTAGTTTCGTTGGTATCACCTCTTTTGGTGGCTCAACCGGTTCTGTTGGTTTCTCCACTTTTGGCGGTTCCACTGGTTTTACTGGTTTCTCCACTTTTGGTGGTTCAACTGGTTTTACTGGTTTCTCCACTTTTGGTGGCTCCACTGGTCTCGTTGGTGGCGTTGGTGGCGTTGGTTCTTTCAAGTCAGGCTTAACCGGTGGGGTTGGAGCTTTTGGTTCTTTCAAGTCAGGTTTCACTGGTTTTTCTTTATCGAACTTGTTTGGTTCTTTTGGAGCAACTCCTAATGGTGTTGGTTCTTTAAGTTCTGGTTGTTTTGGTTCAACTGGTTTCGTTGGTGGCGTTGGTTTTGGTGTTTCAACCAATTCTAGTTTCGGTTTCACATCAATATATTCGTCAACGATAGCCGTGTTGATTCCGAATAATTGAGTGAATGGGACGGTTGCACCAAATTCCAAATAGAAGCCATCTTCTGTCACTTTTATAACACCTGCACCTTTGTATTTGTAAGGTGATTCTTGGTTATCCCATACCGGGTTTCCACTGTTAATTTCATCTAATGTTTTATCGGCATAAAATCCATCATCATGTTTATAGACAAAAGATTCATTCAATTTGATAAATGAAGCATTATGAATAGCATACACAATTTCACGATAGGTACTAGGCCATGTATTCACATTGGATCCATATTTGTTAGTCATATAATCTTTGACTTTTTTGAAACCATCTTTTTTGTACTCTTCTTCATCTTTTACGTATGCTGTTTTCAATTCTGCTTTTTTTGTATTCCACTCTTGACGTTTGGAAGGGTCACTCAATAATCCGCCGGGTTTTGATGCTGTTTCGAGGTCTACGTTATACAGTTTCTTAAATTCGTCATTTAAGTATTCGTCATAAACTCCTGATTTCCCATAGAATTCCTTAAACATATCCTTATTGTCTGCGAAATAATACGAATTGTCACTATAACCATGCCATCCTGTATTCATAGAACTCACTGCAAACATAACTGGTTTTTCTTTTGTTGGAATCACTTTCGTTCCATCTTCAAGATATAGAGTTGGTTTCATACGAACTCTTGTACTATATCCATGTTTTCTGAAATCACCATAGATTGATACTGAAATAGTTGGATCGTAGGCAGGAGAAATTTGCATTGTATCAACAGAACTACCAGTCTCTAAGACAGTGTATTCATAATCAATACGTGTGACTTTTTTCTTATCGTATGTGGTGTTCTCTAAGTTTGTGTAAGTCACGGTAAACGGTCTATCTTTTTTGGCAATGACAGGATATGTGGTGATATGTGGGTCTTTGCCGTATTCTCGATAACCTGTTACTGTTTCATCCCATCGTTTGATGATCTTATCTGTCAAATTATTTTTTGCTAATGCTTCATCTGATAATTGGTCGCTACTCAACTTTTTATGATTTAGTTTCCAAAAACTTCCGTCTTTCTGAGTATATTTCAACATTGCTAAAGCACCAGTATCACCAGTATCTTTAACTTCTATGCTGATTTTAGCATTTGGTTCTTTAACGAAAATCAAATAGTTTTTTTCTTCGCTTGCAAAACGACCTGGTTTCTTCGATTCTTCTTCGAATTTTTTCAATTTTTCGTTATATTCTGCTCTACGTTTATCGTTTTCAATTTTATCAGCAGCTTCATTAGATTTAACTTGTTTATTGTATTCTGCAAGTTTTGTATTGTATGTTGCGAGTTTAACGTCATAATCAGCTTTGGCCATATTATAGTCAGTTTGAGCTTTATCATAGGCCGCTTTATCTTTTTCATATTGTGCTTTTTTAGCATCCCACTCAGCTTTAAGTTTTTCGTATTCAGCTTTTACCTTGTCCGCCTCAGCTTTTTGTTTATTGTATTCTGCAAGGTCACTTTCGTATTTTGTCACTGTTTCTTTGTTTGCAGCTAACGCTTTGTCATATTCAGCTTTTGCTTTTTCATAGGCTGCTTTATCAGCTTCATATTTGGTAGTAAGTTCTTTATTTGCTAAAACAGCTCTATCGTATTCAGCCTTATCTGCTTCATATTTAGCCACACTTTCATTGTAGGCTTTAAGTTCTGCTTCATATGCTTTCTTATCTAATTCATATTTTGTTGTTTCTGCCTTATACGTAGTTAAATCCTTGCCATAACTATCAGACTCGTTTTGTTGAATGTTTGAAGATTGGTCAGAGGCTTCAACTGTATGTACCCCAAATAAGATAGCAGAAGTTAAGCATGCGCTTGCTAATCCAAATTTTACTGAGTTTTTGTTCATATTACTCACTCTTTCTTAGAACGATTTAGAGAAAACTTAGTTTCTTTTGATTATTTATTTTCCAAACTTAATACATATACAATAAATTTACTTAAATCTAATTCATCTGTTTATTTGCTGTTTCGAGCTTCTTCCAAAATCTTGGAAATTTTGGTTGTCAAAAGATCGATAGCCACTGTATTGCTGACCCCTTCAGGAATGACAATATCAGCATAACGCTTGGTTGGCTCGATAAACTGGTGGTACATTGGTTTAACCACACCTAGATACTGGTCAATAACGCTATCAAGACTACGGCCACGTTCTTCCATATCGCGCTTGATACGACGAATAATGCGCACATCATCATCCGTATCCACAAAAATCTTTATATCCATCAAATCGCGTAGGCGCTTGTCTTCCAAGACCAAAATCCCCTCAACGATAAAGACATCTTGAGGCTCCTGACGATAGGTCTTGCTGCTTCGTGTATGCTCTGTATAGTCATAAGTCGGAATGTCCACCGGACGCCCTGCCAACAATTCCTTAATCTGCTCAATCATCAAGTCTGTATCAAAGGCAAAAGGATGGTCGTAGTTGGTTTTGACACGCTCTTCAAAGGTCAAATGAGACTGATCCTTATAGTATGAATCATGCTCAATCATGGAAATCTTTTCATCAGGAAAATGCGATAAAATGGCTCTTGAAACACTGGTCTTACCACCACCAGAACCACCTGTCACTCCGATAATGATTGGTCTATTTTGCATGCTATCCTCCGTTTTTTTATCCGTCGTCTATTCTATCACATTTTTTGCAAAATTTATAGTCTGATTTGGATAGATTATAGGTAACAATCCTAATACTTACACCAAACTAGACTAGCTAAAAACCTTCCTTGGCTTATAGAGATTGTCCCTTTTTTCTAAAATAGCTAGCAATTGATTGCCTTCAAAGGCAGCCAGTTCTTGTTTTGTTTGTTCGAGTTCGATAAAACGACCAAAGCGCACTTCTGTAGCCTCTTCTGGACTTAGGAAAACTTTGACGAGGTCCCCTGTCCCAATCTCTATAGGATGGAGAAAGTCCAATTGGTCAGCCTCCACTTTTGTAGCAATTTCTTCCAAGGTAAGAGCATCTTCTAGTTGCAAACCAGCTGCACTAGTACGTGTTAGGTGTGACATATGAGCCGCATAACCAAGATTTTCACCCAAATCAACTGACAAGGTACGGATGTAAGTCCCTTTACTGCATTTCACACGAAAAGTGAATCGTGCGAGGTGATCCTCATAAGAAATCGGACTTGTTCGCTCAAATTGATAAATGGTCACCTGACGTTCTGGACGCTCTACTTCCTGACCAGCACGCGCATACTCATAGAGCTTGCGACCATTGACCTTAACCGCAGAGTACATAGGCGGAATCTGTTTAATAGGCCCAAGCAAGCTAGCAATTACTTCATCAACAAGCTTTTCATCCAATTGCGATAAAACAGGTGTCTCTGCGACCACTTCCCCACTGGCATCCTCAGTCGTCGTTGAATAACCAAGAGTGATTTCACCCTCATAGACCTTGCCCTCATCCTGCATAAACTCGACCATGCGTGTCGCCTTGCCAACCGCAATGGGCAAAACACCCACCACATCCGGATCCAAGGTCCCACCATGACCAATTTTCTTGGTTCCCAAAATCTTGCGCAGTTTAAAAACCGCATCATGCGAGGTCATCCCCGCTTCTTTTTTTAAGTTGATAATACCGTTCATATATTTCTTTCTCACTCCCCTTTCAGAGATTCAAACTTAGCTTTCATAGTTGGATTTTTACGGGTCAATTTTTTGACGGAAACATCTTCCAATTTGTTGTTTGCAAGGCGAAGTTGGTTTTCAGATGTGGTTAGGAATTTCTTGACCTCTTCCATGCGTTTGATGGCCTTGTCAATTTCATCGATAGCTTTGCCAAAGTTAGTCGAAGCTGAGTTATAGTTCTTAGCAAAGGCTAGTTTAAAGGCATCTAAGTCTTCTTCAAAATGCGTAATGTCAATATTTTGCTCACGCACCAAGGCCAGCTCCTGCTTGTATTTTAGGGAATTTAGCGCCGCATTACGTAAGAGCCCAATCAACTGGATAAAGAATTGAGGACGAACCACATACATCTTTTCATACTCGTGGCTGACGTCAACAATCCCTGTGTTAAAGTAATCATTATCGGCTTCAAGCATGGTTACCAAAACCGCATATTCACAGTTCTTCTCCCGACGGTCCTTGTCCAATTCCTTGTAAAAATCTGCATTCTTGTGCTTCTTCTCTGTTCCGTCAGCTTCATTTTTCATTTCAAACATGATGGAAATGATTTCAACACCATTTTCATCACTCTCGCGGAAGATAAAGTCCCCCTTAGACCCACGCGCTGAAACCTTGTTATCCTTCTCAAAGTAGGCATTTGGAAAGGCAAAACTGCGGACCTTATTAAACTCACTTTCCGCATACTGTTCCAGACTTTCCCCAATCGCTTTTGTGGATTGTTGAGCCTTGAAATTCTTGTAAAATTCGACTTGTTCACTAGCTGCCTTGAGCTGGGCTTCGTAGTTTTGCTTAACAGAAGCAAGAGAAAGCTCGTTTTCCTTTTCTTGCAGTAGGAGCTGATTTTTAACCTGGTCTCGTTCTTTTTCTAGGTCAGAGAGGGTCTTCTGTAGTTGATTTTCATGTTCCAAACGCAAGGTGGCCAATTGGTTTTCCAAGGCCTGTACTTCCTTGTCCTTAGCCAAGAGAGCCTGATTGCTTGTCTGTTCAACCTCTTTCTTGGCCAATTCTTTTTCTGTATCAAAGTTTTGGATTTGATTCTGCAATTGAGCAATTTCTTTGTCTTTTTGATCCAGTTTAGACTGTTGTTCATTCATGGCCTTTTGCTCAGCCAAGGCCAGTTCCTGCTTCATGCGATCGTGCAATTCCTTATTAAACTCTGCTGTTCTCACTTGGGACAAAAGTTCAGCATACTGACTTTCATTTACTGTAAAGACTTCCCCACAGTTGGGACATTTGATTTCGTTCATATCGTTCCTCTTTCTAGACTTCTGTAACCATTATATCATGCCTGAGGGAAAATCAAAAACAGTGAGTCGAAACCCACTGTTTATCTTCTTTTTCTTTAAATTTCTTCCAAGGCCAAGCGCAAATCTTCGATCAAATCCTCTACATTTTCAAGTCCGATCGACAAGCGGATTTGGTTTGGTGTGACTCCTGCTGCTTCGAGGTCTTTTTCTGACAATTGACCGTGAGTGGTTGTTGCTGGATGGACAACAAGTGATTTGGCATCTGCCACATTTGCTAGGTCAGAAAAGATTTCTAAATGATCAATTACCTTGCGTGCTTCTGCCTCCCCACCTTTGACATGGAAGGTAAAGATGGAGCCCACACCTTTTGGCAAGTATTTCTCAGCCAAGGCATGATAAGGACTATCTGCAAGTTTTGGATAATTTACCTTTTCTACCTTAGGATGGTTGACAAGAAAATCAACAATTTTCTCAGCATTTTGAACATGGCGTTCCACACGAAGTGAAAGGGTTTCAAGTCCTTGTAGCAAGAGGAAAGCATTGAACGGTGACAAGGCTGCACCTGTATCACGAAGCAATTGAACACGAACAGCGATAATAAAGGCTGCTGCACCGACATCACGAGTATAGCTCAAGTTATGATAGCTTGGGTCTTCCTCAACAAATTGAGGAAATTTACCTGAAGCCGCCCAGTCAAAACGACCACTATCAACGATCACTCCTCCAATAGTCGTACCATGCCCACCGATAAACTTAGTCGCAGAGTGAATGGCAATATCTACACCGTGAGAAAAAACGTTAATCAAATAAGGTGTAGCAAAAGTATTGTCAGAAACAAGTGGAATCTGATACTTATGAGCAATCTCAGCCAATTTTTCCAAGTCAGGAATATTAATCAAGGGATTACCCAAGGTTTCAATCAAGATAAGCTTAGTATTGTCTTTGATAGCTGCTTCTACTTCCTCCAAGTTATCCACATCTACAAATGTTGTTGTGATCCCATAACGAGGAAGGGTTTCTTTCAAGAGATTGAAGGTTCCACCATAAATGGTTGAAGCTGCTACTACATGATCACCAGCATGTGCAAGAGCCAAAATCGTATAAGTAACCGCGGCCATACCTGATGCTGTTGCAAGAGCTCCGACACCACCTTCAAGAGCAGCAATTCTTTCTTCAAAGGCAGCTGTTGTAGGGTTGGTGATGCGAGTATAAATGTTCCCTGGTTTTCTCAAGGCAAACAAATCGGCACCTTCCTGCGTGTCATCAAAAACAAAGGATGTTGTTTGATAAATCGGCACTGCACGAGACTTAGTAGCTGGATCCACAACTTGACCAGCATGTAGTTGTAGAGTTTCAAATTTAAAATCACGAGTCATAAAACGACCTCCAAATAGTTTGATTAAGGACATTGTAGCACCTTAAGTTATAGTTTACAAATATCAGTTTTCTATATTTTGATATAAGAAATAGCTATTACCTTATTTTGAAAATGAAAAAAGCACGAATCAATCGTGCTCATTTTCTTAATCTACATAAGTATCTTCGTTTTTATTGAGGAAGGCATATGGAAGACCCATCAAGAGGCCTCCTCCGATAAAGTTTCCGATGAAGGTTACTCCCCAGTGACGAAGCATATTTCCAACACCGAAGTTGGTAATTGAATCAGCAGCAACACTGAATTTCACAATCGCGAAAGAAGCAAAGTTCGCCGCAATGTGCTCGTTTGTTAAGAATACAAACATGTAAATAGCTGACAACACAAGCCAAAGTTTGGCACCACCATCTTTGACCAAAACAAATGAAAGAATCGCAATATTTACGAAAATATTTGCCAAAATCGCCTCAAGCAAGATTAATTCATTTGAACGGCCTAACTTCATCTCAACAACCCCTGAGATGAAACTATCGTGTGTCAGATGTGCATAAGCTGCTGAGTGGGCAAAGCCCCAACCTGCTATCAAAGCCCCGATAAGGTTGAACAAGGTACAGTAAAGTAAAATCTCAGCTGTTTTTCTCCAAGAGATTTTTTTCAAGAAACTACCTGCAGTCAAGAACATCATGTTTGATGTTACCAACTCGGCATTCAAGAAAACAATGTAGGCCAATCCCCAAGCAAAGACAAATGGAAAGAGGAAGCGTCCACTACCTGGTGCAATTTTATTAATCAAGTCAGCCCCAACTGCACCAGCAGCTGTACTGAAGGTTAAAAATGCACCTGCGAACATAGAACGAATCGCATACTTAAATTTGCTTTGACTATAAAGACTTTCCTTCTTCTTGCAAGCAAATTCAATCTTTGAGATAAATTCTGAAGAAACCATAATAAACTCCTAAATCTTTTTTATTGATAATTATATCACAAACTTTAGATTTTAGGAAGCGTTTTCTGTATTTCATAAAAGTTTTTTTTATGAAAATCTTAAAAAATCAGTGAAATCCATGATTTCACTGATTTGTATTAATAAAATTGTTTATACGGTTGATTGAAAGCTGTTAGGATTTCATCAGATGTTTGTGAATAATCTTTTGTTTCTTTCAAATCACCTTTTACAATAATACGTTCTGTAGCAGCAAGGTCTTCACAGGTTACTAATGTAATCTCATCGACCCCATCTCTGTCATCAACTTCATCAACACGATCCGGTGTAACACGTTTGACTTCACGTATTTCATAAGTATAAACTTTATTTTTATCGGTTAGATAAATCTTCATACCATTTTTAGCGTTATCCAAAGGAGAAAATAACATTTTATTAGCATTATTGACACCAAAAATATGATGACTAGCTAGACTATAATTTCCTTTCCCCATCACTTGATCGCGTTTCATCGTACCAGCACCATAGAAGAGATTGACATTATCAAGCCCTTTAAAAATTGGTAGATTCATTTCTAATTCAGGGACTGCAATTCCGCCGATAACTGGTAATTTTTGAGCATCCCATTGAGAAGCTAGAACCGCTTCAGAAGAGATAGCATTGACAGAATCAAAATCAAAATTTCCTTCTGTATCCTGATTTTCTTCTATTTTTTCTTTTGATACCTGACTAACTTGGTACTTATTGGTATTCCAAACTATGAAAATATCACGAATTTTAGCATTAAAAATCAAAGCAATTGATAGTAGTATCAGAAATCCTGCTAGAATATTTGTCAGTAGATTTTTTCGTTTGTTTTTCTTCTTATTATTTTTTTGAGACATTATGCTTCACCTTCTGTTTCATTTTCTGTCCCAACTTCTTCTTTTTCTGCCGCTGCAACCGTAGTAAAGGTTACAATTTTAGCATCTTGATCCAGACGCATTACTTTAACTCCCATAGTTGAACGCCCTGTTTGTGAAATATTGGCAACGTTGGTTCGAATCATGACACCTGTATCAGTGATAATCATCAAGTCTTCATCACCTTTCACAGTCAAGAGACCTGATAGAGGACCATTTTTCTCAGCCACATTAGCCGTCTTCATTCCTTTAACACCACGACCTTTTGTTGGATATTCAGTCGCGACTGTACGCTTACCATATCCTTTTTCAGTAATGATAAGAACCTCATCTTGATCAGTAATTACGCTAGCACCAACTACTGTGTCTCCCTCACGGAGATTAACACCTTTCACACCTGTGGCGATACGACTCATGCCGCGAACGGCTGATTGATTAAAGCGAACTGCATAACCAAACTTGGTACCAATGATAATATCCGTATCTTCTTCCGTCAACAAGACATTAATCAACTCATCTTCATCCTTGAGGTTCAAAGCCTTGAGACCATTCTGGCGAATGTTAGCAAATTCCTTAACACTCGTTCTCTTCACAATACCATGACGGGTTGTGAAGAAGAGGTAAGCATCATCACTGCGTTCAGACTTAACATTGATAATAGTCTGAATACTTTCACCTTCATCCAATTTCAAGAGATTAACTACTGGTAGACCTTTGGCCGTCCGACCATACTCAGGAATTTCATAACCTTTCAAACGATAAACTCGCCCTTTATTTGTGAAGAAGAGCAGGTGATCATGGGTGCTAGTTGACACTAACTCACGAACAAAATCGTCATCCTTAACGCCTGTTCCTTGAACACCACGACCCCCACGTTTTTGAGCAGTAAACTCAGCTTGATCCAGACGTTTAATGTATCCCTTGTTAGAAAGTGTAATCAAGACATCCGTTTCTTCAATCAAGTCCTCATCTTCAAGACTCAAGACTTCACCGACCATCAACTCTGTACGACGTTGGTCACCAAACTTACGCTTAACTTCATCTAATTCGTCTTTGATGATTTGAGAAACACGTTCTGGCTTAGCAAGAATATCCGCCAAATCCGCAATCAGAGCCAAGAGGTCATCATACTCAGACTGGATCTTATCACGTTCCAAACCTGTCAAACGACGAAGACGCATATCAAGGATGGCCTGACTTTGACGTTCAGAAAGCTTAAATTTACTCATCAACTCAGCTTGTGCTTCCGCATCCGTTTCACTAGCACGGATGATACGAATCACTTCGTCGATATGGTCTAGCGCAATCAAGAGACCTTCTAAGATATGAGCGCGCGCTTCCGCTTTTTCCTTATCAAAACGTGTCCGACGAACAACTACTTCTTTTTGGTGCTCGATATAAGCATCCAAAATCTGACGAAGGGATAAAATCTTCGGTACACCATTTTGGATAGCCAGCATATTAAAACCAAAGTTGGTTTGCATCTGGGTCATCTTGAAGAGATTGTTGAGGATAACATTAGCAGACGCATCACGCTTAACTTCGATAACAAATCGAACACCTTCACGGTTTGACTCATCACGTACTGCTGTGATGCCCTCAATCCGTTTTTCCTGAACCAAACGAACAATATGCTCATGTACCTTTGTTTTGTTGACCATATAAGGAAATTCTGTTACAACAATGCGCTCACGGCCAGTCTTAGTTTCTTCGATTTCAGTACGAGAACGAAGAACAATAGAACCTTTACCTGTTTCATAAGCCTTATGAATGCCTGATTTCCCCATGACAAGGGCACCTGTTGGAAAATCTGGACCAGGCAAGACTTCCATCAAGTCCTTGGTAGTCACTTCAGGATTGTCCATGACCAACTTCACTGCATCAATGGTCTCACCCAGGTTATGAGGTGGAATATTGGTTGCCATACCAACAGCGATACCAGTTGCTCCATTGACCAAAAGGTTTGGAAAACGAGCTGGCAAAACCAAGGGTTCCCGTTCATTGGCATCATAGTTATCGACGAAATCAACCGTATTCTTATTGATATCTCGAAGCATTTCTAGAGCAATCTTGCTCATACGTGCCTCAGTATAACGCTGGGCGGCAGCACCATCACCATCCATGGAACCAAAGTTTCCATGCCCATCTACAAGCATGTAACGGTAGCTCCACCATTGAGCCATACGGACCATTGCTTCATAGATAGAGGAATCCCCGTGTGGGTGGTATTTACCCATGACATCCCCTGTAATACGAGCAGATTTTTTATGAGGTTTGTCTGGAGTAACACCCAATTCATTCATTCCGTAGAGAATGCGACGGTGAACAGGTTTCAAGCCATCTCGAACATCAGGAAGAGCCCGGGCTACGATAACACTCATGGCGTAATCGATAAAGCTCGTCTTCATCTCCTTTGTCAGATTGACATTCACTAAATTTTTATCCTGCATTAATAAATGCCTCATTTCACAATTAGTAAGTAACAACATTATACCATAAATTCCCATCTATTTCAGCCTCTAAATCACTAAAACGTTTACATTGAGAACTATAAGGCATATTCGTGACAAAGTTTTTTAAAAGTGATAGAATGAAGTTGTCTGGGGAAAATCCCCTAATAAAATTAAGGAGATGTTTAGAACAATGACTTCAACTAAACAACACAAAAAAGTTATCCTTGTCGGAGATGGTGCTGTAGGTTCATCTTACGCTTTTGCACTGGTTAACCAAGGAATTGCACAAGAGCTTGGAATTATCGAAATTCCACAATTGCATGAAAAAGCTGTTGGTGACGCGCTTGACCTTAGCCACGCCCTTGCCTTCACTTCACCTAAAAAAATCTATGCAGCTCAATACTCTGACTGTGCAGACGCTGACCTTGTTGTGATCACTGCAGGTGCGCCTCAAAAACCAGGTGAAACTCGTCTTGACCTTGTAGGTAAAAACCTTGCTATCAACAAATCAATCGTAACTCAAGTTGTTGAATCAGGTTTCAAAGGTATCTTCCTTGTTGCTGCTAACCCAGTTGACGTCTTGACTTACTCAACTTGGAAATTCTCTGGTTTCCCTAAAGAACGCGTTATCGGCTCAGGTACTTCACTTGACTCAGCTCGTTTCCGTCAAGCACTTGCTGAGAAACTTGATGTTGATGCTCGTTCAGTGCACGCCTACATCATGGGTGAACACGGTGACTCTGAGTTCGCTGTTTGGTCACACGCTAACATCGCTGGTGTAAACCTTGAAGAATTCCTTAAAGACACTCAAAATGTTCAAGAAGCTGAATTGATTGAATTGTTCGAAGGTGTTCGTGATGCAGCCTACACAATCATCAACAAAAAAGGTGCAACATACTACGGTATCGCAGTAGCCCTTGCTCGTATCACTAAAGCAATCCTTGACGATGAAAACGCAGTACTTCCACTTTCAGTATTCCAAGAAGGTCAATACGGAGTTGAGAACGTCTTTATCGGTCAACCAGCTGTTGTTGGTGCACATGGTATCGTTCGTCCAGTAAATATTCCATTGAACGACGCAGAAACTCAAAAAATGCAAGCATCTGCTAAAGAATTGCAAGCTATCATTGACGAAGCATGGAAAAAACCAGAATTCCAAGAAGCTTCTAAAAACTAATTTAACCATAGACAACTCCTTGAATCATCAGGGAGTTGTTTTTTTCTGTATTATAGTAGGTTGAAGTTGAAATAGCACCCCATTACTCTAAAACGTTGTTATAAAATGCTTTAAATCCCTAATCAATTTGTTCATATCTTATTTCAATTCATTATACATCTTCCCACAATAAAACGCATAATACCAAGGATTGTCAATACCTTATCTTATGCGTTTTTTCTGATTTCAAAGAATTTTGACTCGGCCTTCTTTTTAATTATCTTCAAAATAGGAATCAACCAACTCCTGAACTCTTCCTTCTTTAGCCGCTGGAATAGTATCTTCTAAAACAAAATTCTTCCTACTAATATCTTTAGAAAGATTTCCAAAAATAAAATTAGTCGAGATATTATAGATAATCTCAGACGGAGCAAATCCATAAACCTGATTCTCTAAAATATGCTTCAAACGTTTTTCAGAATCTGGAAATAATTGTTTCAAACCATCACTATTATAGAGGCGTTTAACCAATTCTGCAATATAGAGACCTGACTTCATATATAAATCAATAAAAGTTTTAGATGAATCTTCAAATATCCCTGGATTTTCCTTTCCTAAATCATCTACCATCCTTTTTACCACACGTTTAGGCGTGAAAATCTGGTTGGTCTTCTGCGGTGGAATATAATCAAAAATATCTTCTTTTTGATCTTTAAAATAATCTGCCAACTCCTTTTTCTTGCGGAGAAATTCTTGAATAGCTTCGTCAAATGTTGCTTTATCAAAGAGATGCCCTGCAAAATCTTGTCCACCATCTCTCAAATAACGAAATTGGTCAATCGTAATACCAGTCACCTCAAAGAAGACTTGCTCAGGAACAAAGGTATCAAAATTATCAAGTATTAGAGATTGATTACCATAGGCCATAATAAAACTTGGAATGGTTCTTGCAAATCCACGAAGATGGTCACGAATCTCATCTTGAGCTGATTGTTTTAACTGTTCAACCCGTTTTATCTCAACCTGTTCGATAAACTTCTCAGGCATTTTTTCCACTTCTTTTTTGAGTGTTTGCTCTAGTTTTTCTTTGTGAATGAGATTATTTTCTTCTAAACGTTTATCCAAATCTTCTTGAATCTTATCTTTTTGCTCCTTATCATTTGCTTCCTTGAGTTGTTCTTTCAACTCTTCCTTGATATGAGCCTCAGAAATTTTACGTTCTATCTCATTTTTTCGAATTTCATTCTCAAATGTTTTGGAAATTTCTTTCTTGATTTGTTCTTTTTCCCTCGTTTTAAGGTCATAGCCTGCTTCCAATTCTTCTACAATCACTGGAGAAACTGTCTTACTCAAATCATTAACCAGCTGTTTTTGAGTTCTGTCCTCATCCTTAGTGAACAAATCTGTCACAGATTGACTAAGTCCATAGACTTTTTCTCCAAAAAGTCGCATTTGCTGATTAACTACGATTTCATGGTCTACTACTGCATTCCCCTCATCATCTACTGTAACATCTGAAAAGTCTAATAGTTCAGATGATGTTTGTAACTTCCCTTCCTTTTCAACTGGGAGTTCATTTAAAATGTCTAGAACTGTTTGACTAGCTTGGAAAATACCGCTGATATTATCAAATAAGAGATTGGATATAAAGCCACGTTTAAGAACTTCTCTAGCTTTTATCTGGCGAGGAATGGTTAGAACCGCCTTAGCATCAATTTCAACCATCTTACCAGCACTATCTTCAGCTATGACAGGGAAGAAATTTAGTAATTCTCTGATATTTTCTTCACGAGTTGTCGAAGTCCCGCCGCCTCCTGCAGTTGCAAGCGATAAGTTGTTGGCAAACTCATCAAAGAGAATCAAGGTTCTTTCCGGCGCAAAGTCAAATACATAGGCTCTTTCTTTGCGAAAGTGATTTCCTTTGTTATCGGTCCATGAGTAAGGATTTTGAGCACGGAAGGCGGCCTGCATATAAAGTGCAGGTGATTTCAAATTTGATAACATCAATACGCCCGTCCATTCAGGGATAGTGACACCTGTCGTCAATTGACCGACGGATAGGGTGATGGTTTTGTCATTCTCTGCTATCGCTTTTCTAACCAAATCTAAGGATTTGAGTTTGACTTTATCGTCATCCTCAGACATACGCCCGTCGCCAGCAGCTAACACAATCTCATAATTTTCATAGATGGGATGTTCTTCTAGTAGAGCTTTTAAAGCTTTAGCTGAGGCTACACGTTCTAACAGCCAAAAAGTATGCTTGAGTTCATTTCGAAGTTCTTTAGTTGAAAATGGATATTTTTCATTGCTCGATAGAGTATCTAACCAATTTCTGACATCTTGCTCATGGATAAATTTCCCTTTATCATCTGTGGCGAAAAATTCACTCAAGTCAAAAGCATAGTCGATATTTTCGCCATCCAGTTGAGCACCTTTTTCTAACTCCTCACCAATCATCTGAGACATTTGATAGGTAAAGAGATTTAACTGAGGTAAGGTTTCATATGGATTTTCCTCTTCTTGCTCAGAAGACCAAGTCGATTTAGCAGACTGTTCATCCGCATAAGACCAGTTGTAGATTTGATCCTCTGTAAAATCTCCTTTGGCCAATGCTTTAAATGGTGTACCTGACAAATGCAGAGTAAAATTCCGTCGAATCTTATTAAAGGCTTGATCAGTCTTGAAGGTATCAACTCCTTCATGAGCCTCGTCAATAACCAACAAATCCCAATGCAGATCAGTCACCCATTTGAGTTTATCGTGCTCGCCACCTAAATAAACAGAACCTTTCAAGTCTTGAAGACTGATAAAAGCAAGTTGTCTTACATCGTCATCTAAAATACCAACAAATTCTTTACGTGATAAGGTTGGACGACTCTTAAGGCTATCTGATTCAGAAACAAACTTATAAGTTGTTTGACCTGCTATGAATGTTTCAAAATCATCATACCATGAATTAGCAATGGCAGGCCTGTTGGTTACAATTAGGACATTAACAGCTTCCATTCGACGAGCTAGGTCATAGGTAGACAAGGTTTTACCAAATCGTGGCTTGGCATTCCAGAGAAATTTGCCTCCAGCATGTTCTTGGAAATAAGCTAATGTATTAGCAACTGCTTCTTCCTGCTCTTGTCGCAAGGTATAGTCCTGTCCTTGTCCAGGCTGATAACCTGATAAATCATGCTTAACAAACTTATCGAAGAGATTTTTTGATTTTTCAGGAGTTCCATTAAAATAGAACCATTCCGTCTTAGGACGACGCTCCACATCATGAAAAGAAAGGAAATGGTGGAAATCATGATCCTTAAAGGTCTTTCCTTTATCAGGTTCTTCCGTATAAGTCGCATCTCCAGTCCATAAGACATCTGTATCAATATGAGCTGTATGCGTTTGTTCTTTAATCCGTTGTGTGACATCACGTTCTGTATAACCAATCTTAATCCAGCCTTCATTACTGGTTACCGTAGGAGTTGTGTAGGCATAGATTTTAGGATGAATCTCTTTAGTGGTTTTAATTTCTACTGGCATAAGTTTTCCTTTTTTTAAAAAACTAAGATAATTTTTCTAACTCTGTTAAATCGATTCCCATCGTGTTTAAAATGTCATCAAACACTACAGTTTTAAATTCATCAGCATACTGATTGAATAGATTCATTAAAGCTTTATATAATCTTTGAAAATCTTTCTTATCAAGTACAATTTTTAAAAATAGAATAACCACTATAAAACGTTTATTATCATATCTCCTTATCCCAAAATGATTTGCTATTTGAGATATTCTGACATTTCTTAAATTAACATTATACAGTCGTTCATCATGTGCACAGATATTTCTAACTAGATTAGCCACTTTCAAACATGCACTTAAATCTGCACTAGATAGTCTAAATGTATTGTCTTTATTTTGTGTTCTATATTTATCTGTATAAAATTTTGCAATGATATTCTTTGTACTATCCGTTAAAATATTGTAAAAATTAGCAATGTTTCCCATTGTAAGAAAATTAACTAAAACCCAAAGTGGTACTTCCCATGTTCCTCAATGTAATGTTTAATAGCGCCAGTTCTATCTACCTTATCATGAATCGTCTTGGTTAAGATAGAGATTTGTTGAAGAACTTTTTTAGGATCATTGTCTACAAAATTTGCAATATCTAAATAAGCATTCTTACGAGGGTGTTTTTTAGAGAATTCATATGCAACTGTGGTCTTTATTGAATTTTCGAATATCAATAAATATTTCAATAATAATATCCTTAGCTCTCTATCAAATAAAAACAAGGCCTTTAGTTCGTTAAAGTGGGTTCCTTTTTGATAAATTTCAGGTTCAACAGGTCGATTATTGCTGTCCTTTACTAAAAATAAATCTTTATAACCGTTTATAACATTGTAATAGTTTTCTTGTTCTAAAAATCTCTTTGGCTTTCCATTCGTTGGGACTACAACACCCCTATTTCTTAAGATTGTTAACTGTTGATTAAATGTTTTATGTTCCTTCAAACTTATCTCCTATAAAATAAAAAGAGTCAGGGCATCGTATGCTTCCTGACCTAATCCTATGTGTCTATTATAGATCACTGAGCGCTATTTGTCAAATAAAAATACTTCTCTAATCCATCTCCCTTACATGTGTCTCAATAAAGGCAATTTCCTCAGGAGAAAGGTCATATTTTTGATAGAGCTGACGGTCAATATCAGCCACTGATTGTGTCCAATCAATGTCCGAATTGACCGTAAAGTCTTGGAGAGGGACGTAATACCAAGTTTTGCGTGAATTATGCTGAGTAACTTTCAAAACACCTAATAATACTCTAGCGAATTTAGTTTTAATAAATTTAATACAAGCATCGGCTTCAAATTTTGTTTTAAAATTACCAATAGATAAAAAAGTATCTGTATGCCCGATTAGGGGTTCCCCGATTAGGGGTGTTGATAAGACTTCACCTAAGGCACCACTTCCATTAGCTTCTGGTACAAAAACATTATAATTTTCGAATGTTTCTGGTAAATCTAAATATTTTTTATTGATATATCGATAAACACGTTCGGAGCCAATTCTTCCAAGTAGAGCAACATGGTCTTTTTCTTCTTTGTTTTTGAAAACAAAATCTAACTGAGTTAGTGATTTCGAAACAATTTTATTTTTTGTCCCTTTTCCTTGCAGCTTTTCAGCATTTGGATAATCAGAAAAAAGTTGATTTGAAAATCTATAAATACCTTGAGGATAAACTAAATCAGAAAAAGTTTCAAAGTCTGGATGTTTTTCTATTTTTTTTACAATACTATTCAAAGATTCAAAAATAGTAAATACTCCGATTGGTCCCAAATCTTTATCGGCATCACGATAAGTTATTGCTACTCCACCCTTAATATCTGTTCCTGTAAATACTTTACCGCTTTTAAGTTCATAGAATTGAACTTTTAAATGCTTATCTTCAAGCATCTTTTCCATCCAATTTTTAGGAGTTTGACCAGCTTTAAATAAAAATCTTGCTGGGGTGATTAGTATCGATTTATCTGCGATTTTAATAGCTTCATCAATAAAAAGGTGATAAATTGGTTCATCTCTAGCTTCCCCTGTTTCCTGATATGGCGGATTTCCTATCACGACATCAAATTTCATTTCACTTTCCTCGCTAGATAGGCGCTCAAAACCTATCATTCTATTCTTTTTCCAGTCTTTGATTTGGGTTTTAGATTCTTCTACTTCTTGGACTTCTAGCTCATCCGCAAACAAACTCAATTGTTGAGATTGCTTTTGTTTAGCTAAACAAGGACTGCTTTTTTTCAATCCATCCATCTGAAAGACATTGTAAGAGATAATAGTCGCAATTTCTTTCTTTTGCTCTAATGTTGGTTGATTTCCAGTCTTAGCTAGATAATAGTCCTCAAAAGTTGCCAAAAGATTTTCACGCGCCAAAAGGAGAGAATCTCCTTGATACTCATAACCATAAGAAGCTCGATAAGCTTTTTTTACAAGTTCATAGAAGGTAGCTTCGTCCGAAACCTCACGACTAATGCACTGCAATTTTCTATCTACAAAACCAACTCGTTCAGATAATGGAATTTCCTCACCAGTTACGGTATCATAGCGCGTTACCATATAAGGTGCTTCACCACAGGTAATTTCTAGCCAGCGCACTTGGATATAATCTTCAAGATTCAGAGTTTCAAGTTCAGCTTCAACGTAACCATTTTGCTTTTCAACTAACCAAGTTGGCGTAAAAACTTCGGCTCTAATCTTAGTTCGGTCTTTTTGCTCATACTTAGACTTTTCTGATCGGGGTTGAATCAAGTTTGCATAGGCTCCTGTCACCCTACTCGGAGTGATACGATTACTTGGAGCAAATCCCTTTCCCAACAATTCATAAGAATGTGTCGCCCAAACAATATTTTTCTTGGTCGTTCGATCTTTTAAAAGAATTTTTAATAAATCAGCCGATTCTTTAGCTAAACTTTCTTCACTAATATCTATTGTCATAAGCAACCTTTCTTATATTGTAAGCCCTATTATATCATATTTTAAAGAATAAAAATTTACTTGGAAAAGTAATTCAATAAATATCTCTCCGATGACCAACTTCTAAAGTAGCAATGACTAATTCATCATCTACAATTTGTACGATAACTCGATAATTACCAATTCTATAGCGCCATTGACCAACGCGATTACCAACCAAAGCCTTTCCGTGTCGTCTTGGATCCTCCAAAACATTGGTTTGTAAATAGTTTGTAATTAGCTTCTGCGTATAACGATCCAATTTTTTCAATTGCTTGATGAAACGTCTTGTTGGAACTAATTTATACAAATTATTCATCCTCCAAGCCTAAATCATGCATCATTTCTTCCCAAGTAATGGGTTCAACTCCTTTTTCCAAGTCTTCTAAATACTCTTGATAGGCTAAATCTGCCACACGAGCATCGTATTCGTCTTCTAGAGCTTCGAGAGTTTTGGTGCGGATCAGTTCCGACAGGGAAACTCCTTCAAACTTAGCCATTGCTTTCATAAATGTTTTATCAGCTTCAGAAACTTTTAATGTAATAGTAGCCATCTTTTGTACTCCCTTTTTTAACGGTAACACTATTGTATTACTTTTTAGGTGTTCAGTCAATATAAAAAGAACACCTTCTCAGCGTTCTTTCTATATATCTGTCAATGGTGTTGCGGTATCTGGTGAGGTATCATAAACCTTAAAGTCTACTCCAACTCCCAGATCAGCTTGTGCTAGCTGGTTGACCATGGTCATGTGAGCCAGCTCCTTGATATTGTTCTCTTTAGACAAATGTCCTAGGTAGATTTTCTTAGTGCGATTTCCTAAGGTGCGAATCATAGCTTCAGCACCGTCCTCATTAGAAAGATGACCGAGATCCGATAGGATTCGTTGTTTGAGTCGCCAAGCATAAGATCCTGCTCGCAAAATCTCTACATCATGGTTGGACTCGATAAGATAGCCGTCCGCATTTTCGACAATTCCTGCCATACGGTCACTGACATAACCTGTATCTGTCAAAAGGACAAAACTTTTATCATCTTTCATAAAGCGATAGAACTGCGGTGCGACTGCATCATGGCTTACACCGAAACTCTCGATGTCAATATCTCCAAAGGTTTTGGTTTTGCCCATCTCAAAGATATGCTTTTGCGAAGAATCCACCTTGCCAAGATATTTACTATTTTCCATAGCTTGCCAGGTCTTTTCATTGGCATAAAGATCCATACCATACTTGCGAGCCAAAACACCCACTCCATGGATATGGTCTGAATGCTCATGTGTAATCAAGATGGCATCCAAGTCTTCTGGCTTGCGATTTATTTCAGCAAGTAGGCTGGTAATTTTCTTACCAGACAAGCCTGCATCCACTAAAAGCTTCTTTTTTGGGGTTTCCAGATAAAAGGAATTTCCACTGGAACCCGACGCTAAAATACTGTATTTAAAGCCTATTTCACTCATTCTAGTCTTCTACTTCATCCTCCCATACTTCTTCTTTCACTGCATCCTTATCATAAGGGAGCACAATGGTAAAGGTTGATCCCTTACCGTATTCACTCTTGGCCCAAATAAAGCCCTTATGTTGTTTGATAATTTCTTTGGCAATAGACAGTCCTAGACCTGTACCACCTTGTGCACGACTTCTAGCACGATCCACACGATAGAAACGGTCAAAAATACGTGGCAAATCCTGCTTAGGAATCCCCAAACCGTGGTCAGAAATGGATAAAATCATCTGGTCTTCAGTTGTCTTCATTCTGACAGTGATTTTACCCCCATCTGGCGAATACTTAATGGCATTATTTAAAATATTGTCGACAACCTGCGTCATCTTATCTGTATCAATTTCCATCCAGATAGAATTGATAGGATAATCTCTCACCAACTCATATTTTTTCTCCTTTTCCTGTCCTTTCATCTTGTCAAAACGATTGAGGATAAAGGTAATAAAAGCAGTAAAGTTAATCAGTTCCACATCTAGGTGACTGGTAGCATTATCAATCCGAGAGAGATGAAGGAGGTCCGTTACCATGCGCATCATACGGTTGGTTTCGTCCAGAGACACCTTGATGAAGTCTGGTGCTACAGTTTCACACAAAGCTCCCTCATCCAAGGCTTCAAGATAAGATTTCACGCTGGTTAAAGGAGTCCGTAACTCATGACTAACGTTGGAAACAAAGAGTCTCCGTTCGCGCTCTTCCTTCTCCTGCTCCGTCGTATCATGCAAAACAGCCACCAAACCTGAAATAAAGCCAGACTCTCGACGAATCAAGGCAAAGCGAACTCGAAGGCTCAGATATTCGCCATTGATATCTTGGGAATCTAGCAACAATTCTGGACTTTGGGTAATCAAATCACGCAATTCATAGTCTTCTTCTATCTTGAGCAATTCCAAAATGCTTCTATTCAGAACATCTTCTTTAACCAGCCCCAGTTGCTTCTTGGCTGTATCGTTAATCATGATAATCTGCCCCCGACGATTGGTCGCAAGAACCCCATCTGTCATATAAAACAGAATACTATTTAGTCTCTTACTCTCTTGTTCTAGATTTTCCTGAGTGAGACGAATAACCTCCGACAAGTCATTCAAATTATTGGTAATATTGGTGATTTCAGACCCACCTTGCATATCAAGAACCTTGGAATAATCTCCTGCAATCAAATCTTTAACCTTTTGATTGATTTGCTTCAATCGAATATTATCACGTCTATTCTCCAGTAATAAGAGGGTCACAACAAGGATGAAACCTAACAAAATCAGGATAAAGATAAAATCTCTGGTAAAAATGGTTTGTTTCAGTAAATCAAGCATTATTTCTCATGTAATACCCTACACCACGGCGCGTCAAGATATACTCTGGTCGGCTAGGCGTATCTTCAATCTTCTCACGCAGACGTCGGACAGTCACATCAACTGTGCGGACATCACCAAAATAGTCATAACCCCAGACAGTCTCAAGCAAGTGTTCGCGCGTAATGACTTGACCTGTATGCGATGCCAAATGATACAAAAGCTCAAACTCACGGTGGGTTAAGTCTAGTTCTTCGCCATATTTTTTAGCCACGTAGGCGTCTGGAACAATTTCTAAATCCCCAATTTGGATAGGTTGAGGTTTACTTTCTGCTTCCTGCCCATCTACTGGCATAGGTTGAGAACGACGCAGTAAAGCTTTAACACGCGCCTGCAACTCACGATTTGAGAAGGGTTTTGTCACATAGTCATCCGCACCAAGCTCTAAACCGATAACCTTATCAAATTCGCTGTCTTTAGCCGACAGCATGATAATAGGTACACTACTGGTCTTGCGAATGGTCTTAGCAACTTCTAAACCATCAATTTCCGGAAGCATCAAGTCCAGAATAATAATATCTGGTTGCTCTGCTTCAAATTGCTCTAGCGCTTCACGACCGTTAAAAGCAGTTACAACTTCGTAACCTTCCTTGGTCATATTAAACTTGATAATATCCGAGATTGGTTTCTCATCATCTACAATTAGTATTTTTTTCATATGTTCACCTTTTTCTCTACTATTATACCAAAAAAATAGCAAGAAGACACGATAGCTAGTCTTGGCTACTGTCTAAGTTGGCTTTTGCATAAGCCTGCCAGATTTTTTGTTGGGGTTTGGCAAGTGGGTAATTCTTAAACTCTTCTGGTGAAAGCCAGCGAACTTCCCTATCTGAAAAATCATGGTAGTCACTCACCTGACCTGTTACAATTTGAACATGCCATTTACGATGACTAAAGATATGCTTGACAGTCTCAAAATAAACATCAAACCAAGCAACATCTAGGTCATAGTCCTGCTGGAAACTCTCCTCTGGACTGGGGCCAAAGTTTACACTTTCTTCCGCAACCTGATGAAAGAGGTCAAACTGCTCTTCTTGCGAAAAATCATCAACTTCTACCAGTGGGAAATGCCAAAAACCTGCCAATAGCTTTTCGCTTTCATTTTTTTCAAGTAAAAATTGTCCCTGAGAATTTTTGACCACCAAGGCTTTAAGATAAATGGGAACTGGCTTTTTCTTTGGTGCCTTAATTGGATAACGGTCCATTGTACCATTCTGATATGCCGCACTAAAGTCCTTAACTGGGCTTTCTTCTGGTCTGGGATTTACAGGAGCCTCAATATCAGACCCTAAATCCATCAAAGCTTGATTAAAGTCGCCTGGACGATCTTGATCAATCAAGATTTCCATCATTGCCTGAAAAATTTTGCGATTACTTGGAATCCCAATATCGTGATTGACTTCAAACAGACGCGCCAAGACCCGCATAACATTACCATCTACAGCTGGCTCAGGCAAGTTAAAAGCAATACTGGAAATGGCTCCTGCTGTGTAAGGACCAATTCCTTTTAAACTGGAAATTCCTTCATAGGTGTTTGGAAATTGACCACCAAAGTCAGCCATAATCTGCTGGGCCGCAGCCTGCATATTACGAACTCTAGAATAATAACCCAAACCTTCCCAAGCCTTCAACAAACGCTCTTCAGGCGCAGTTGCCAAACTTTCCACTGTCGGAAACCAGTCCAAGAATCGTTCGTAATAAGGAATAACCGTATCCACCCTAGTCTGCTGGAGCATAATTTCAGACACCCAAATATGATAAGGATTCTTACTCCTACGCCATGGTAAATCTCTTTTGTTTTCATCATACCAGTTGAGAAGTTTCTTACGAAAAGAAATGATCTTTTCCTCCGGCCACATGGCGATACCGTATTCTTTCAAATCTAACATATCTCTAGTATAACACAGAAGACTCTAACTGTCCTTTTCCTAGTATTAATACTCTTCGAAAATCAAATTCAAACCACGTCAACGTCGCCTTGCCGTACTCAAGTACAGCCTGCGGCTAGTTTCCTAGTTTGCCCTTTGATTTTCATTGAGTATAAAAAGCCTCTTCCCAAAGGAAAGAAGACTAAATTTTATTGATGAACTGCTTGCAGTCTGAGAAAAAATGAGCTTGGATTAAAATCTCCAAACTCATTTAAAGTCAATTGCAATATACTAGAACAAGCCTAATACTGTTCCATCGCTTTCAACATCCATGTTGAGGGCTGCTGGTCGTTTTGGAAGTCCTGGCATGGTCATGACATCACCAGTTAAGGCAACGATAAAGCCTGCACCTAATTTTGGTACCAATTCACGAATGGTAATTTCAAAGTTTTCAGGTGCTCCAAGTGCATTCGGATTGTCTGAGAAGCTATATTGAGTTTTAGCCATACAGATTGGCAATTTGTCCCAACCGTTTTGAACGATTTGGGCGATTTGTGTTTGAGCTTTCTTCTCAAAGTTTACTTTGCTACCACGGTAGATTTCAGTAACAATCTTTTCAATCTTTTCTTGGACAGAAAGGTCATTGTCATACAAACGTTTATAGTTAGCTGGGGTTTCAGCGATAGTTTTGACAACTGTTTCGGCAAGTGCTACTCCACCTTCTGCGCCATCAGCCCAGACACTTGCCAACTCAACTGGCACATCGATTGAGGCACAAAGTTCTTTCAAGGCTGCAATTTCAGCTTCTGTATCAGATACAAATTCGTTGATAGCTACTACTGCTGGAATACCGAACTTACGGATATTTTCAACGTGGCGTTTCAAGTTAGCAAAACCGGCACGAACAGCTTCTACGTTTTCTTCTGTCAGAGCATCTTTAGCCACACCACCATTCATCTTAAGGGCACGAAGGGTTGCAACAATGACAACTGCATCTGGAGATGTTGGCAAGTTTGGTGTCTTAATATCAAGGAATTTCTCGGCACCAAGGTCTGCACCAAAACCAGCTTCAGTAACTGTGTAATCAGCCAAGTGAAGGGCTGTAGTCGTTGCCAAAACAGAGTTACATCCGTGAGCAATATTGGCAAATGGACCACCGTGCACAAAGGCAGGTGTTCCGTAAATTGTCTGAACCAAGTTTGGCTTAATAGCATCCTTCAAAATCAAAGCCAAGGCACCTTCTACCTGTAAATCACCTACAGAAACAGGTGTACGGTCATAGCGATAACCGATAACGATATTAGCCAAACGGCGTTTCAAGTCCTCGATGTCTGTTGCCAAGCAAAGAATTGCCATGATTTCGGAAGCAACTGTAATATCAAAGCCATCCTCACGTGGAATACCATTTAGAGGGCCACCAAGTCCAACGGTCACATGGCGAAGAGCACGGTCGTTCAAATCCACAACACGTTTCCAGAGGATACGACGTTGGTCAATTCCCAGCTCATTCCCTTGGTGCAAGTGGTTGTCAATCAAGGCAGAAAGCGCATTGTTGGCAGTTGTAATGGCATGCATATCCCCCGTAAAGTGGAGGTTGATGTCTTCCATTGGCAGAACTTGAGCATAACCACCACCAGCAGCACCACCCTTAATCCCCATGACTGGACCAAGAGATGGTTCGCGGATAGCGATCATCGTTTTCTTGCCAATCTTGTTCAAGGCATCTGCAAGACCAATGGTAATGGTTGATTTTCCTTCACCTGCAGGTGTTGGGTTGATGGCAGTAACCAAAATCAATTTGCCAACTGGATTGCTCTCAACTGCACGAATTTTATCAAAGCTAAGCTTAGCCTTGTACTTTCCATACAACTCCAAATCGTCGTAAGAAATTCCAAGCTTCTCTACAACATCAACAATGGGCTTCAACTCAATACTCTGTGCGATTTCAATATCTGTTTTCATTCAAAACTCCTCTAACCTCTTATATGATAATTCATTATAACACAAAACAAGATTTTTAACATCCTTAAACTCTCTAAACGTTCGTAAATATCCCTATTTTTGAGGTTTTTAGAGTCCTTTCTTAAATTTTATATTGCTTTATAGTTTGAAACTATAGTAGATTCTTTTTATTTTCTATATATATTCAAGCGCTTTCTTTTGCTTATTATTTTTTTTTTGGTACAATAGTGCTATGAAAATTTTAGTTACATCGGGCGGTACCAGTGAAGCTATTGATAGTGTCCGCTCTATCACTAACCATTCTACAGGTCACTTGGGAAAAATCATCACAGAAACCTTGCTTGCTGCAGGGCATAAAGTTTGTTTGATAACAACAAAACGAGCTCTAAAGCCAGAAGCCCATCCCAACCTAAGCATTCAAGAAATTAACAATACAAACGACCTTCTCCTTGAAATGCAAGAACGTGTCAAGGACTATCAAGTCTTGATCCACTCAATGGCTGTTTCTGACTACACTCCTGTCTATATGACAGGGTTTGAGGAAGTTCAGGCTAGCTCCAATCTGGAAGAATTTTTAAGCAAGCAAAATCATCAGGCTAAGATTTCTTCAACCGATGAGGTTCAGGTCTTATTCCTGAAAAAAACACCCAAGATCATCTCTCTAGTCAAGGAATGGAATCCTGCTATTCATCTGATTGGTTTTAAACTACTAGTTGATGTATCTGAAAATCATCTAATTGACATTGCTAGAAACAGTCTTATCAAGAACCAAGCAGACTTAATCATTGCAAATGACCAGACTCAAATTTCAACAGACAAGCATCGTGCTATCTTTGTTGAGAAAAATCAACTTCAATCAGTTAATACTAAGGAAGAAATTGCAGAACTCCTCCTTGAAAAAATTCAAGCCTACCATTCTTAGAAAGGAAAGATATGGCACATATTCTCTTGGCTGTAACAGGGTCAATCGCCTCTTACAAGTCGGCAGATTTAGTCAGTTCTCTAAAAAAACAAGGTCATCAAGTCACGGTTTTAATGACTCAGGCCGCTACAGAGTTTATCCAACCTTTGACACTACAGGTCTTATCACAGAATCCTGTCTACCTTGATGTCATGAAGGAACCCTATCCTAATCAGATTAATCATATCGAACTTGGAAAAAAGGCAGATTTATTTATCGTAGCCCCTGCAACAGCTAACACAATTGCAAAGCTAGCCCACGGCTATGCTGACAACATGGTAACCAGCATAGCTCTAGCCTTGCCCAAAAATATTCCTAAACTAATAGCTCCTGCTATGAATACAAAAATGTATGACCATCCGGCAACTCAGACTAATCTGAAAACACTAGAAACATACGGCTATCAGCTGATTGCTCCTAAAAAATCCCTACTAGCTTGTGGAGACCATGGACGAGGAGCTTTAGCTGACCTCACAATTATTTTAGAAAGAATAAAGGAAACTCTCGATGAAAAAACGCTCTAATATTGCACCTATTGCTATCTTTTTTGCAACCATGCTCGTGATACACTTTCTGAGCTCGCTTGCCTTTAACCTTTTTCCATTTCCAATCAAACCGACCATTGTTCATATTCCTGTCATTATTGCCAGCATTATCTACGGTCCACGAGTTGGGGTTACACTTGGATTTTTGATGGGACTTCTTAGCTTGACAGTTAATACGATTACGATTCTACCTACAAGCTATCTCTTCTCACCATTTGTACCAAACGGAAACATCTACTCAGCTATCATTGCCATCGTCCCACGTATTTTGATTGGTTTAACTCCTTATCTAGTTTATAAACTGATGAAAAATAAAACTGGTCTGATTCTAGCTGGTGCCCTTGGTTCACTTACCAACACAGTCTTTGTACTTGGTGGAATTTTCTACCTTTTTGGAAATGTCTTTGATGGGAATATCCAAAAACTCCTAGCAACCGTTATCTCAACAAACTCCATTGCCGAATTAGTCATTTCCGCAGTTCTAACCCTAGCCATTGTTCCAAGACTACAAACTTTGAAGAAATAAAAACAATCTCCGCTTTCATGCTTGAAGGTGGAGATTTTGTTCTGTATATTTTATTTTTTAGTGAAATTTTTACCAGTATAATAAATTGAAATAAGATACCAACAAATAGATTAGGGAATTCAAATTAATTTCTAGAAATATTTTAGCATTCATGATGTACTCTTCCAGTTTCAAACTACTATATTTATACTCAATGAAGATCAAAAAGTAAACTAGGAAAATAGCCGCAGGTTGATCAAAATACTGTTTTGAGATTGCAGATGGAAGCTGACGTGGTTTGAAGAAGTTTTCAAAGAGTATTAACTTAAAGCTCCTATAAACCTAAGTAAATCCTTGCTTTATTGTCTGGTTTATAGTACTATACTAGTGTATATACAGATAAAAAGGAGATTCTTATGAATACGCGGAAAAAGACACAATTTATGACCATGACTGCCCTCTTAACGGCTATTGCAATTTTGATTCCGATTGTGATGCCTTTTAAGATTGTCATTCCTCCTGCTTCTTACACTTTGGGGAGCCATATCGCTATTTTTATTGCCATGTTCTTGTCGCCCTTAATGGCTGTTTTTGTCATCCTAGCCTCTAGTTTTGGATTCTTGATGGCTGGCTACCCCATGGTTATCGTATTTCGAGCTTTTTCCCATATCTTTTTTGGGACTTTGGGGGCTCTTTACCTACAAAAATTCCCCGATACCCTAGATAAACCAAAAGCTTCCTGGATTTTCAACTTTGTTTTAGCGCTTGTCCATGCCCTTGCTGAAGTATTAGCCTGTGTCGTTTTTTACGCCACTTCCGGTACCAATGTAGAAAATATGTTTTATGTTCTATTTGTGCTGGTTGGATTTGGCACAATTATCCATAGTATGGTAGACTATACATTAGCACTAGCTGTCTATAAAGTGCTTCGAAAACGCCGTTAAAAGGAAGAACTATGACAAAAGATCGCAAACAAGCCCTGCTCCAACTCTTGAAAGAAGCTCCTAAAGCCCTTAATGGCCAAAGTTTGGCGGAACATTTTCATGTCACACGTCAGGTCATTGTACAGGACATTGCAATTTTAAGAGCCGATGGCGCTCCTATCCTATCCACTAATCGTGGCTACGTCTATAAGCAAGTTGATGTCAATCCATACGTCCACAAACTTTTCAAAGTGAAACATGAAGTTGAAGAAATCGGTCAAGAACTCCTTGCTATCGTAGATAATGGTGGACGTGTTCAAAATACCTTGATTGACCATCCCGTTTATGGAGAAATTGAAACCTTGCTAAAACTGTCTTGTCGCAGAGATGTGCAACATTTTCTAGAACAAGTCGAGCATTCTGACTTTAGACCCCTATCTGAATTGACAGATGGTATCCATTACCACCTAGTCGAAGCCGAAACACAACAAGACCTCCACTATATTGAGGAGGCCTTGGATCAGCTAGGTTATTTAGTAAAAGACTAGAAGATTTTCTTCTCCCAATCATCTTCTGTACGGCGAGGGTAGAAAAATTCAGATTTGTCCGGAGCTTCCATCATCTCCATCAAAGGTAGCATATCATAGGCCAGATCCAAGTTTGGAATCTGGTCTTTTTGCACCCAATAACTCAATTAGTAACAATGATATTTAAAAACTACATTGAATGAAAATTAACAACCACCTACTTACTAAAAATATATCACCAGTTATGTTGATCAACATTATCCTTAGTCACAAGATAAATTGGAGAAACTGTTTCTTTTTCCAGTTTTTTCCCTTGATAATGATCGATTGCTGATTGAATAGCAATTTCACCCATCTTAGCTGGTTGCTGAGCAATAGTGGCAGTAATATCACCTTTTGAAATAGCGTCATGTGCATCTGGTTGACCATCAATACCAACAATTAATACATTGCTAAGGCCAGCTGCTTTTACTGCTTGTGCAGCTCCTAACGCCATCTCATCATTCTGTGCAAAGATTGCTTGTACTTCTTTGTTTCCTTGAATCATATTTTGCGCTGTATTCAAAGCTTTTGCGCGATCAAAATTAGCGGATTGACTAGAAAGAACATCTAAATTTGTCTTTGAAATTTGTTCAAATCCTTTACCTCTATCTACAGTTGCAGAAGCGCCAGGGACTCCTGATAATTCAAAAGTTTTTGCTTTTTCTCCCAATTGCTTGGTAATAAATTCTGCAGCCATTTTACCTGCTTCTACGTTATCAGAAGCAACAGTTGTCAAGACTTCACCGCCATTACTACCGCGGTCAATTAAGATTACTGGAATATTTGCATTATTAGCAGCTTTAATAGATGTTACAATTGCATCAGAATCAACTGGATTAATTAGTAAAGCATCTACATTTTGACTAATAAAATTTTGAATATCATCTGCTTGTCTAGCAGCATCATCTTGTGCATCTGCTATCTTCAAAGTTACTTCTTTTTCTCTTGCGGCTTTTTCAAGACCATCTTTCATAGCTACAAAATAGGGATTGTTAGTAGTCGAAATAGAAACTCCTAATTTTAATTCTTTTGCCGACTTTTGAATCGTAGATTTATTATCATTTGATGAATTTCCTAAACCAGTTTTTCCACAAGCTACTAAAGCAAAAATAAATGTTACAAACAAAGCAAAAATGCTAATTTTTTTAATAATTTTCATGTTATTACTCCTCGTAATATATATCTATAGGGATAGTTTCCATCCCGACTATTGTTCGTCATCTAATAAATTATTACTATTTCCAAAAAAATTGAAAATGATTCTACTGTTTTACAACTTTAAAACGATCAATCAGAACAGCAATTAAAATTACAACTCCTTTTACTACTTGCTGCCAAAATGCTGAAACACCAATAATATTAAGTCCATTATTCAAAACTCCAATAATTAAAGCACCTATTAGAGTCCCCAGTATACGACCTTTACCTCCTGATAATGAGGTTCCCCCAAGAACAACAGCTGCAATAGCATCCATTTCATAACTAGCACCTGCTGTTGGTTGAGCAGAACTTAAGCGTGATGTTATAATTAATCCAGAAATTGAAGCCATCATACCTGATATTGAATAAATGATAATTTTCACTTTATTTAATTTCACACCTGATATATATGCTGCTTTTTCATTCCCCCCTATAGCATATACAGATTTACCAAATGCTGTTTTATGAAGTAAAACATATAAAACAATAAATACAATAAACATAATAATTACAGGAAATGGAATTCCGACTATGTAACCTTGCCCCAAAAATTGAAATAAGAATGTATCACTTAATCCTTTTGTAATAGGATTCCCATTTGTATAAACAAGTGTTGCGCCTCTAAAAATAGTCATAGTTGCTAAAGTAACGATAAATGGAGCTAATTTCCCGTAGGAAATCAATAAACCATTCATCATCCCCAGAATGCAACCCAAAATTAAAGAGATGAGAATTGCTAACGCAACAGGCATTCCAGATCCTAATAAACCAGCTGTTAGCGCACTGGATAAGGCTAAAATTGATCCTACTGATAAATCAATTCCACCTGTTAGAATAACAAAAGTCATTCCAAAAGCAATCAGTGCATTTGATGTTACTTGCAATAGTAAATTTAACAAATTATTTGCTGTTAAAAAATTTGAATTGATAATAGTGATGACAGCCATTAAAATTATCAATGCTATTACTGTTGTCAATTCTGACATATACTTCATAGTATTTTTCACACTATTGTCCTCCTGTAGCTAGTTGCATAACTTTTTCTTGTGTAGCTTCTCGACGTGTTAATTCCCCACTAATTCTACCTTCATGCATGACCATAATGCGATCACTGACTCCAATCACTTCTGGTAAATCTGAAGAGACCATAATAATCGGTACACCTCGTTCAGCCAATTCATTCATTAATTGGTAAATTTCACGCTTAGCTCCAACATCTACCCCACGAGTTGGCTCATCTAAAATCAGTACTTTTGGTGCAATACCTATCCATTTTGCTAAAACTACTTTCTGTTGGTTACCACCAGAAAGTGTTCCAACTTCCTTATCTGGATAACCTGATTTAATTCGTAGCCTATCAATTAAACGTTGTACAAATATATCACTTGTTTTATTATCAAAAATACCATTTTTAACAAAATCACGAGTACTAGGTAAAGTCATATTATCTTTAATAGAAAAATCTAAAATCAATCCCTCGTCTTTACGATCTTCTGTTAAGAAACCAATTCCATGCTTAATTGCTTCAAAAGGATTTTTAATTATCAGTTGTTCTTCGTTTATTATAATTTGACCAGATTTTAAAGAATCAATTCCAAAAATTGCTCGCATTATTTCAGTACGACCAGCACCCATCAAACCAGAAAAACCAAGAATTTCCCCTTGACGTACATAGAAAGAAATATCCGTAAAAGCATCACCAGAAAGATTCTTAGCTTGAAAAACAATATTCCCAATATCAGCCTTTTTTTCTGGATAATAATCTTCTAATTCACGACCTACCATCTTCTGAACTAATTCATCCGCATTAGTTAACTTCGTTTTCTTAGTATCAATTACAAACCCATCCCTCATAACAGTTATAAGATCTGTAATCTTAAAGATTTCTTCCATCCGATGCGAAATATACACAATACCTACACCATCAGATTTTAATCCTTCTATCACTTTAAAAAGTGTTTCAGTTTCACGATCAGTTAAAGCTGCTGTGGGTTCATCCATAATTAACAAGGAAACTTCTGATAATAAACATTTTGCTATTTCTATCATTTGTTGTTGTCCGACTGATAATTGACCAATGATTGCATCGAGAGGAATAGAGATATTAAGACGTTTAAATGCTTCTTTAGCTTTCCTTTCCATACTAGCCTTATCTAGAAACCCAATCGAATTTTTTATTTCTCTTCCTAAAAAAAGATTATCAAGTACAGTCATATCTGGCCAAGTATTCATTTCTTGATGAATAAAACTCAATCCAAACCGTTCTGCCTCTTGAGGATTAGAAAATGTTTTTTCTTTTCCATCAATAAAAATAGTTCCTGAAGTAGCTGGAAAAAGTCCAGTTAAAATATTCATTAAGGTTGATTTGCCTGCACCATTCTCCCCCATTAAAGCATGAACTTCTCCTGAATTAAGAACCAAATCAATACTTTCTAAAACACGATTATTCCCAAAAGATTTTGAAATGTTCTTCATTTCAATTTTCATAGGCAACCCCCTTCTAAATAATAACTCCTGATTGCAAGATTATATTCGAATATGGTGTATCTTCCCCAGTGCGAATAACTGCTTTAACTTTAGTATTCATAGCTTTCAATTCTTCATGACTAATATATTCAATAATTATATTCGATCCTAAAAGATCTAGAACTGCATGCCACTGTTCTTTGTTTTTTTCCTTAATTTCTTCTGCTAAGAAAATTTTTTCAATAAGTACATGATCTGAATATTCTTTTAAAACCTCTAAAAAACTTGGACTACCTTTTCTTAATGCTAAATCAATTTTATCAACACCTTTTGGAACTGGCAATCCTAAATCTCCGATACAAACCAAATCCATATGACCTAAATCATCAGCTAGTTTTGCTATATTACTATTTAAAATCCCATATTTCTTCATATCCTGAATGCTCCTTTATTTCTTTCAAACTCGGCATGCCTCCTTGCGCTCCAAATCTTTGAACAGAAAGATGTGAAGCAATCGTTGCAAAGGACAATGCAACATTCATCTCTTTTCCTTTTGAGATAGCATAAGCAAAAGCACCATTAAACGTATCTCCTGCTCCTGTAGTATCAACTACTTCTGCTTTTATAGCAGGAATCTTCTGAACTGCTGTCCCATCATAATAAATAGAACCTTCAACTCCTAATGTCACAATCATTTTATTAGGATAAATTTTAATAATTTCTTCTAATTTCTTATCTGGAAAAAGCTCTGAACATTCATGCTCATTAGGAGTAATAAAATCACAAAAAGGAATCATCTCTATGTCTGTTTCTCTAGCTGGTGCAGGATTGTAAAGCACCTTAACTTGATTTTCTTGACAAAATTTAGCTATAGATAGGTTGGCTTCATGTGGTATTTCATTCTGTAATACAACAATACTTGCATCACTAATCAATTCCCACTCATTTTTCCAATCATTTGTTTTAACTAAATTATTCGCTCCGGGATAATAAATAATCCTATTATCACCTCCATATAAAGTAATTTGTGCAGCTCCTGTAGATTGTGGTACCGTTCCCACATGTTCTGTAGAAATATTATTATTTTGCAAATTACTTAGTAAATCTTCTGAAAAAATATCTTCTCCGACGTTTCCAAATATGTAAATATTATCTTCTACACTGGATAATCTACCAATAGCTACAGCTTGATTTGCACCTTTTCCACCTGGAACTATATTAAATGAATCCCCAAAAATCGTTTCACCTCCTTCTGGAATCCTTTTTGTTCTCATAACTAAGTCCATTGAAATACTTCCAACAACAACAATTTTACTCATTACTTTCTCCTTAATGTATTTCTTTCTACGTATCTAACAGGTAGTTTAATTTTAGCTTCATCTATAGAGAACTTATTTGCCATATTATAGATTAGCTTTGCAGCCTGTTCTCCCATTTTATATGATGATTGGTGAATAGTTGATAAAGAAGGGTAAATAAATTGACTAAGTACAATATCGTCATAACCAATGATTTGAATATCATCTGGAATTTTTTTACCAATTGCTAAAATTTCATGAATATAAGCTATCGCATGAATATCTGAAGGTGCTATAATACTATCGATATTGGGATTTCTTTTTAGATTCTCTTTAGCTTCTTTTTGAATTTTTTCAAAGTCAAACGTTTCACTTTCTTCAATACAAATTTCTAAAGATTTATTCCTCAAATAGTTTAAACTTGCTTCAAACCGTTCCGCGATATTCTCGGCTTTATCATCTAAAACTTTAATAATCAGAACTTGTTTAGCACCTGCATTACAGATTGCTTCAGCAGCCAAACGACCACCTGACTGATTATCAGAAAAAACACCGTAACCTGTATCTTTACTAATTCGATCAACCACAACAACAGGTAATGATAAATCTGGATATTCTTTTGTGAAGTCATGTGTAGTAATAATTCCAGCAGCATTTGTTTTCAACAGTAAATTAACATATTCACTCAAAGATTCTTGGTCTGAAATCGTACCAACCATAATTCTATAACCTTTATCTTTCAAATATGATTCAGCTCCTCGAACCAATCTTGGGAAGAAGGGATTTGAAATATCTGGCAATAAGAGTCCCACCATTTGGTTTTTTTTGGTTTTCAAAGATTGTGCTAATACATTTGGTGTGTAATTTAATTTTTTAATCGCATTTTTTATTTTCTCTCTCGCATCATCTCCAACATAACCTTTTTTTGATATATATCTTGAAACCGTTGATTTTGATACTCCAGCTTCTTCAGCAACCTGTTTTATTGTAGTCATCATTCCTCCTTCTTACGTTGTGGAACCGTTCCCTTATTCTATAGTAAACGTTTTCTTTTGATTTGTCAATACTTTTCTAAAAATATTTTAAATTTATTTCAGAGTACATATATTTTTTCCAAATCCATTATTACTATTATACAGGAAATACAACAAGGCCTCCACTATATCGAGGAGGCCTTGGACCAACTTGGTTATTTAGTAAAAGACTAGAAAATTTTCTTTTCCCAATCGTCTTCTGTACGATGACGGTAGAAAAACTCTGATTTGTCAGGAGCTTCCATCATCTCCATCAAAGGTAACATATCATAGTCCAGATCCAAGTTTGGAATCTGGTCTTTTTGCACCCAAGAAACTTCTCCAAATCCAAAAGATTGAGATTTTTATATAGAATCAGCTATAGCATGCTCTAAAGACTATCCGCTTGATTTTATATCGAAAAGCTTCTCCATAATTTTTCACAATTCTTTCCCTTAACTTTATTTTCGAGCGATAAACATTCCATATTCTTTAGGAATAATCAACATACCATTATTAAACTCAGTTTCCAACCTTTTACGAATTATTTCCTCTTCTAGCGAACCTATTTCTGAAATTCCTTTAAAGGATTGGATGTATTTAACTAGGTCATCTATACTAGTTACCTGTAACTCATCATCATAGAGCAATGTATCGACAGAGTTAAAACACCTACTCAGGTACCTTTTACCATTTTGTAAAGTAAAAGTTTTATTTTCCAAATCTTGATTGACCTCATCTTTAAATAAGCTTGCCAAATAATCTACAACTCCATTTTCACCAAATGTAGCACAGTAAAAAATTCCGCCTGTTTTTAAGACTCTATTCACCTCAGAGAGCGCTTTAGGAATATCATTTACATGATGTAGAAGCATATTAGCAATAACAATATCAAACGTTTCATCCTCAAAAGAAATCTTTTGAATATCCATTATTTCATAGTTAACATTGTCTCTATTTCCAATCACTGATCTCGTTGTTTTCACCATATCTTTAGAAAAATCTGTAATAACCAACTGCTTCATTTTATCTATAGAATCACTGTTACTTTTCCACAGTTCTCCTGTACCACATCCCAATTCTAGAACCTTTACTTCATCAGTGATTTGGTAGTTGGAAAATATCCAATTGTTAAATCCTAATTTATTTTTTGAATACTTCTTATGTATTTTTACTCTAATATCAAGATTATCTTGTTTTGCATATTGTTCAATTACTTTATCATCCATTTTCTAGTCCTTCCTTTCATATTTTAAGATTATACCATAAAATAAAACAATCTCCGATTTCAAAATTGAAGGTGGAGATTGTTCAAAATATAGGTCGAAAAGAATAATAAGAAATTTAGAGATATTCAGTTGACTTACACCACCATACTTAGCCTATATTTCAGTACCTTACTTTAAAAGATAACACCTATAGACTAATCATAGAACTAAAAAGTTTCTTTCTCCCAGCCATCTTCTGTACGATGACGGTAGAAAAACTCTGACTTGTTCGGAGCTTCCATCATCTCCATCAAGGGTAACATATCATAGGCCAGATCCAAGTTTGTAATCTGGTCTTTTTGCACCCAAGAAACTTCTCCCTCTTCTGAGGATTGAAGGGTACCAGAGAACTCAGTCGCCTTATAACAAATGACAATGTAGCGCCCACCTGTATCCAGTGGCCAATTTTTAATGCCGACAAGTTGAGGATTTTGGATAGTCAACCCTGTTTCTTCATATATTTCACGAATGACAGACTCCGCAAAAGCCTCACCATTTTCAATATGACCTCCAGGAAATGCATAACCAGACCAGCGATTGGTTTCAGGAGAGCGATACTGCATCACCACGCGCTGGGTTTCGAGGTCTTCAATCAGACAAATATTTGTTAAAATCGTTAATTGGGAACGGGACATAAATTTACTCGCTTTCTAATGTTTAAAACATATATTTATAGTATTTTATTTTGGATTTCATGATAAAAGCAAGTCAGAATATTAATGTATTCATCATAATTTTAAATACAAATTTTCGCTTCTTCAATTCTTTAATCAGTAGCTATTAAATCTTTTTTAGTTCTTCTAACTCTTCTAAATTAATATTATATTCTTTATAAACTTTACTTTTTAAATATTCTTCTATTCTAGAAAGCATTTTATTAATCATATTAAGAGATTCAAATTTTTGACCAGTATACATTGTCATTGTAATTCCTATGAGAGGGAACACAGTTATTATATAAGTTAAAATATCAAAATTACACTTATTGCCTATATAAATAAATAATAGAACTATTAAAATCAAAACTATTGTTGTTAATCTTCTTATGAACTTAATACTTCCTGCGACCTTTTTATCAGCATTATCTTTTCTAGCCTCTATATCATTAATTCTTTTTTGAACCTGTATTTTTTTCTCATTAGAAATTCTAATAATTTCTTTCTTACTGTTCTCCACCTCTTTCTCGGCACGCTTTTTCTCTTCAACTACCTTTTGTCTATCTAATTCTCTAACCTTATTATCATATTCCAATTTTTTTACTTTCTTTTCTAATCTCTCCTTTCCGGACTTATATATTTCTAATCCATTTGGATTAATAATATCATCAATGTTATTTAATTGATCCCGATCTATATCCTCCGGTTTCATCATTTTTTTACGCAGTTCAATAATATTCTCATTTAAGTCGTCTTCTGACAACTCTCCTTTTTTATAACTTTCTTTTACTTTATCATATTGTTTAGCAACTGTTTGAGTTAAAATATTAGATAATACCAATCTAGACTTTTCTAATATATTAAACGTCGAAGGCAAATACTCCGAACCAAATCCTTTATTCAAATCAAACCATAAGCGATTAGTTAATGATGACATACTGATTGCGAGAGGAGCATTAAAATCTTCATTCTCTTTATTAAAATCATTAGCCATTTGTAAAATTTTTCCAACTTCAGTGATGACTAGATGCTTTGATTCTTTCAAAGATAAATTTTCAGAATTAATATCATCCTTCTTTCTTAAAATATTTGTATAGTTTAAGTGTTTTAAGTATTTTTCCTTATTCTCAGTAGCTAAACCATACTTCTCTACAATTTTTTGACTCTCAATATTAAAATTATGATACTCTGGAGAATAATAGTTTAATGAATCGGCTTCTGAAATAGAATATCGCTTCAATATATTTGTAAATCTTGAACGTTTGTTTACCACATCAGCTGGAGTTGAACAATCTCTTACAATCTCATCCATTGCAACATTTCCAATATCAACAATTTTATTACCTTTTACTATTTCTTCTGCAGTTCCGAAGAAATGGTCTATATCTTCGCTAACTTCTTTATAATACCGTATTGAAATAATTCGTTTGTTATTTTTTTGATTCATTTCATTAATTAATTGAAACATATCATTAGCTAATTTCTGGAAGAAAATACCATTGTACCCAGCTAAATGAAATAATATTTCCGTTTCAACATATAAATTAATGTTATTTTTCCATGTTAATTTACTAATATCACTAGTATAATTAATTCCTGAGAACAGAACGGCTCCTTCTTTTATTTGATTAATATTTTTAAGAAAATTTACATCTGTATCATTTTCAATAATAAACTTACTAATAATACTTGAATAGTCTCCATTAAACGAATCATCTAACAAAAAAGAAGTGAATTCTCTTGTTAACTTTTCCTCACTTATTTCTTGATCCTTATCTTTCTCATTCTTAACATATTTTATAAGACTTGACATCAATGCACGACTTTTCAAATCATATTCTTCTAATTCTTCTTTAATTTCACTATCCAAAGAGATATTCTCTCTGCTAACTAAAAATTGTCCATCTTTTTTGGATACAAATTCTATTCTTTTGATAGACGATTGGATAACATAGCTAGGAATATTAAATCCGAAATTTTCGTTTAATAATGATGATATTTTTTCAACATTAAAACTATTCAATTCATTGCTCAATATAACGTGTTCGATGAACCTTGATATTACAAAATATGTATCTTTTTTTCCATCATTGTATAACTGACGATACGTAGCATAAGATGCTAGTTTATTAACTTGACTAATCATTTCTAATCTCCTATTTTATTAATATTTCAGACCTTAATCCAACGCCTTGACTTCCAGCATCATATCTCGAATCTGAGCTGCTAGTTCAAAGTCAAGCACTTCGACGGCTTCTTGCATTTGTTTTTCGAGTTTCTTAACTAGTTCTTTGCGCTCTTGTTTGTTGAGGCTGTTGATGTCGACTTCCTTGTCCTCTTCCTTGGCAACTGCCTTAGTCACGGCAATCAAGTCACGAATTTCTTTCTTAATGGTTTGTGGCACGATACCATGTTCTTCATTATAGGCCATCTGGATTTTGCGACGGCGGGCCGTTTCATCGATGGCACGTTGCATAGACTGAGTCATCGTGTCCGCATACATGATGACATGGCCTTCACTGTTACGGGCAGCACGTCCAATGGTCTGGATAAGGCCACGTTCATTACGAAGGAAACCTTCCTTGTCAGCATCGAGAATCGCTACGAGGCTCACTTCAGGAACGTCAATTCCTTCACGGAGCAGGTTGATTCCGACCAAGACATCAAAGACACCCAAGCGTAGGTCACGAATTATCTCCGTCCGTTCCAAGGTCTTAATATCCGAGTGCATGTACTTGACCTTGATGCCCATTTCCTTAAAGTAGTCGGTCAAATCTTCTGCCATTTTCTTGGTCAAGGTTGTAATAAAGGTACGTTCGTTCTTTTCAACACGGGCATTGATTTCACCTAAGAGGTCATCAATCTGTCCCATTGTCGGACGTACTTCCACCTCAGGATCCAATAGCCCTGTCGGACGAATGATTTGCTCAATCACTGTCTCAGTCTGTTCATTTTCATAGTCACCAGGTGTCGCTGATACGTAAACAATCTGATGGACATGACTCTCAAACTCCTCCCGACGGAGAGGACGATTGTCCAGAGCAGACGGCAAGCGGAAACCATAATTCACCAGCATTTCCTTACGAGAACGGTCTCCATTGTACATGCCTTTGATTTGTCCCATGGTCATGTGGCTCTCATCAATCATGATTAAGAAATCATCTGGGAAGAAATCTAAGAGCGTATAAGGAGGCTCACCCTCACTACGTCCATCCATGTGGCGTGAATAGTTTTCAACCCCGTTGGTGTAGCCCATCTCACGCAGCATTTCGATATCGTACTCTGTCCGTTGTTTCAAGCGCTGGGCTTCAAGCAATTTGCCTTCCTTTTCAAAGACAGCTAGTTGCTCTTCTAATTCTGCTTGAATCTTGGCAATGGCAACTTCCATGTGGTCGTCATTGGTCACAAAGTGAGTCGCAGGGAAAATCGCTAAATGATCCACTTCTCCCAAGACCTGACCAGTCAGGGCCTCAACTTCACGAATACGGTCAATTTCGTCTCCAAAGAATTCTACTCGAAAAGCGTGTTCATCACGGGAAGCTGGGAAAATCTCTACCACATCCCCACGAACTCGAAATCTTCCCCGTTGGAAATCAATATCATTGCGTTCAAACTGGATATCAACCAAGTCATTTAAGAGTTTATCACGAGAAATTTCAAGACCTGGACGGAGACTAACGACACTATCAGCGTATTCCTTGGGCGAACCCAAACCATAGATACAAGAGACTGAGGCCACTACAATAACATCATTACGCTCCAGAAGAGCTGAGGTAGCTGAGTGGCGTAGCTTATCAATCTCATCGTTGACAGAACTGTCCTTCTCAATGTAAGTATCGCTAGAAGGTACATAGGCCTCAGGTTGGTAATAATCATAGTAAGACACAAAGTACTCAACTGCATTTTCAGGGAAAAATTCCTTAAACTCCCCATAGAGCTGGCCTGCTAGAGTTTTATTGTGGGCAATAACCAGAGTTGGTTTATTGACTTTGGAAATGACCTGACTCATGGTATAGGTCTTCCCTGTTCCGGTCGCCCCCATCAGAATCTGAGCTTTTTCTCCACCCTCAATGTTATCAACCAACTGTTCGATAGCTTGTGGTTGATCTCCTGATGGTTGATATTTTGATACTAGTTTAAATTGATTATCTGTAATGCGATTGATCATAAGAATCCTCTCTCGATGTGCTATTCCTATTTTAGCATACTTGTAGCATTTTCACGAAGAAAAGGACGGACCGAAGTCACATCCTTTCATTTTCTTTCTTTAATTGATAAGCGAGATAAAGAATCAGCAGAAACAAAATAATACTGGACACGATGGAACCCTCAATACCAAAAGACCCACCAGATAGCCAGTCTTGATTGCCTTGTGGAGTAAATTTCATGATTGATGTTCCTGAAGACTGACCACTAACTAATACTCCAAAGAGGTTTCCCTGTGCGAAATTCCAAGCTCCATGAATACCACCTATACCCCATATAGTATCTGTTTTAAGAAGATATAGAGACATGGCAACCCCAAATAAAAAGAGATCAATTGCAGATAAGAAGGTTATGCCTGAATTTCCTAAATGAAGTAAGGTAAAGAGACTACTAGATATGATAATAGCGACTTTAAGATTGGTTCTCTTAGCCAATTGTGGAATCAACCAAGCACGAGTAACCAATTCTTCTGCCGTTCCCTGTAAAATCCAAAAAGGTATTGTAAATAAAGTAAAAGCTAGCGAATAAGTATCCAAGTGAATGGAGTCAAATTGATACTGCCCCAACACTACTAGTCCAGCCAAAGCAAGTATAAAGAGGGATAGACCAAGACCGTATCCTTTAAATAAGGCACTTAAAAAATTTTCTTTATAAAATCCCAAGGTTCGAATCGGTCTTTTCTCAACTTTTCTAGTCCATCTAAACACAGTTAAGATGATAAAAGCAAAGGACAGTAATTCAAATATCAAATGGATGTCACTTGATTTATCAGATAAATTCTGAAATAACATTTGAAGGAAATCTGCAATTCTTTGACCACCCATACCAAGATTGCTAAATAGCCCGATCAATGCTAAAAAACTAAGGCCAAAAAATAGAGAAGATATGAACTCAGATATATAGACGAAAAATAGAGCTAACAAGGGGCTTGTGTAAATGTTTAAACTCATTTTAGAAGTTTCAAAGTCTTTTAAGATTCTTTTGTCTTTCATAACTTTATCCTCTTTTACTATATGATATACCTTTATTATAGCACTTCTGTTGTGTGATTCAAGACAAAACAAGAATTATGGATGTTATATTTTCTAACACAGAAATATAAAAATTTGCCTTTTTTTACTTTTTCTGATATAATGGGAAAATATTCGGAAAAGGAGACTAAAAATGAAGAAAAAATTTCTAGCATTTTTGCTAATTTTATTCCCAATTTTCTCATTAGGTATTGCAAAAGCTGAAACGATTAAGATTGTTTCTGATACCGCCTATGCACCTTTTGAGTTTAAAGATTCAGATCAAACTTATAAAGGAATTGATGTTGACATTATTAACAAAGTCGCAGAGATTAAAGGATGGAATATTCAGATGTCCTATCCTGGATTTGATGCAGCGGTCAATGCGGTTCAAGCTGGGCAAGCTGATGCCATCATGGCAGGGATGACAAAGACGAAAGAACGTGAAAAAGTCTTCACCATGTCTGATACTTACTATGATACAAAAGTTGTCATTGCTACTACAAAATCACACAAGATTAGTAAATATGACCAATTAACTGGCAAAACCGTTGGTGTTAAAAACGGAACTGCTGCTCAACGTTTTCTTGAAACAATCAAAGATAAATACGGCTTTACTATTAAAACATTTGACACTAGTGATTTGATGAACAACAGCTTGAGTGCTGGTGCCATTGATGCTATGATGGATGACAAACCTGTTATCGAATATGCCATTAACCAAGGTCAAGACCTCCATATTGAAATGGATGGTGAAGCTGTAGGTAGCTTTGCTTTCGGTGTTAAAAAAGGTAGCAAATACGAGCACTTAGTCACTGAATTTAACCAAGCCTTAGCTGAAATGAAAAAAGATGGTAGTCTTGATAAAATCATCAAGAAATGGACTGCTTCATCGTCTTCAGCAGTGCCAACTACAACTACTCTTGCAGGCTTAAAAGCTATTCCTGTTAAAGCTAAATACATCATTGCCAGCGATTCTTCTTTTGCACCTTTTGTTTTCCAAAATTCAAGCAACCAATACACTGGTATTGATATGGAATTGATTAAGGCAATCGCTAAAGACCAAGGTTTTGAAATTGAAATCATCAACCCTGGTTTTGATGCTGCTATCAGTGCTGTCCAAGCTGGTCAAGCAGATGGTATCATTGCTGGTATGTCTGTCACAGATGCTCGTAAGGCAACTTTTGACTTCTCAGAATCATACTACACAGCCAATACTATCCTTGGTGTCAAAGAATCAAGTACCATTGCTTCTTATGAAGATTTGAAAGGGAAGACAGTTGGTGTTAAAAACGGAACTGCTTCTCAAACCTTCCTAACAGAAAATCAAAGCAAATACGGCTACAAAATCAAAACCTTCGCTGATGGTTCGTCAATGTATGACAGTTTAAACACTGGTGCCATTGATGCCGTTATGGATGATGAACCTGTTCTCAAATATTCTATCAGCCAAGGACAAAAATTGAAAACTCCAATCGCTGGAACTCCAATCGGTGAAACAGCCTTTGCCGTTAAAAAAGGCACAAATCCAGAATTGATTGAAATGTTCAACAACGGACTCGCAAACCTTAAAGCAAACGGAGAATTCCAAAAGATTCTTGATAAATACCTAGCTAGTGAGTCTTCAACTGCTTCAACAAGCACTGTTGATGAGACAACTATCTGGGGCTTGCTTCAAAATAACTATAAACAACTCCTTAGTGGGCTTGGTATCACTCTTGCTCTAGCTCTTATCTCATTTGCTATTGCCATTGTCATCGGGATTATCTTCGGTATGTTCAGCGTTAGCCCCTACAAATCTCTTCGTGTGATCTCTGAGATTTTCGTTGACGTTATCCGTGGTATTCCATTGATGATTCTTGCAGCCTTCATCTTCTGGGGAATTCCAAACTTCATCGAGTCTATCACAGGCCAACAAAGTCCAATTAACGACTTCGTAGCCGGTACCATTGCCCTCTCACTCAATGCAGCGGCTTATATCGCTGAAATCGTTCGTGGTGGTATTCAGGCCGTTCCTGTTGGACAAATGGAAGCCAGCCGAAGCTTGGGTATCTCTTATGGAAAAACCATGCGTAAGATTATCTTGCCACAAGCAACTAAATTGATGTTGCCAAACTTTGTTAACCAATTCGTTATCGCTCTTAAAGATACAACCATCGTATCTGCTATCGGTTTGGTGGAACTCTTCCAAACTGGTAAGATTATCATCGCCCGTAACTACCAAAGTTTCAAGATGTATGCAATCCTTGCTATCTTCTATCTTGTAATTATCACGCTTTTGACTAAACTAGCGAAACGCTTAGAAAAGAGGATTCGTTAATGGCAAAATTAAAAATTGATGTAAATGATTTACACAAAAGCTACGGAAAAAATGAAGTCCTAAAAGGAATTACGACTAAGTTCTATGAAGGAGATGTTGTCTGTATCATCGGTCCTTCAGGTTCTGGTAAGTCAACTTTCCTCCGTAGCCTCAATCTTTTAGAAGAAGTCACTAGCGGTCACATCACTGTGAACGGTTATGACTTAACTGAAAAAACAACCAATGTTGACCATGTCCGTGAAAATATCGGAATGGTTTTCCAACACTTCAACCTTTTCCCACACATGTCTGTATTAGACAACATCACCTTTGCTCCTATTGAGCACAAGTTGATGACTAAGGAAGAAGCTGAAAAATTGGGAATGGAGTTGCTTGACAAGGTTGGACTAGCAGATAAGGCTAAGGCCTGTCCAGATAGCCTGTCAGGTGGTCAAAAACAACGTGTGGCCATCGCTCGTGGACTTGCAATGAATCCAGACATCATGCTCTTTGATGAACCAACTTCTGCCCTTGACCCTGAGATGGTCGGAGACGTACTAAACGTTATGAAGGAATTGGCTAAGCAAGGCATGACCATGATCATTGTAACCCACGAGATGGGATTTGCCCGTCAGGTTGCCAACCGTGTTATCTTTACTGCGGACGGTGAATTCCTTGAAGATGGGACACCTGATCAAATCTTTGACAACCCACAACACCCACGTCTGAAAGATTTCTTGGACAAGGTCTTAAACGTTTAAACGCAAACTGTAAGGATTTCCTTGCAGTTTTTTTCTACCTCGTATTGGAATTTTTGATTTTTCGGAAAATTATGTTAGAATTAAGTTTATGAAATGAGGTTTCCTCATACCTAGCAAGACTAGGAATAAAAATAGAAATTAGGTAGCTAGATGTCATCTAAGGTTATTGTTACAATTTTCGGTGCGAGTGGAGACCTGGCTAAACGCAAGCTCTACCCTTCCCTATTTAGACTATATAAATCCGGCAATCTTTCCAAGCACTTTGCAGTTATTGGAACTGCCCGTCGTCCTTGGAGCAAGGAATATTTTGAATCTGTTGTAGTCGAATCCATCCTTGATTTGGCAGATAGTACCGAACAGGCTCAAGAGTTCGCTAGCCACTTCTACTATCAAAGTCATGATGTCAATGATACGGAACACTACATTGCTTTACGTCAATTGCAGGCTGAACTAAATGACAAGTACCAAGCTGAACACAACAAGCTCTTCTTCTTGTCTATGGCACCTCAGTTCTTTGGAACCATTGCCAAACACCTCAAGTCTGAAAATATCGTAGATGGAAAAGGTTTTGAGCGCTTAATCGTTGAAAAACCATTTGGTACAGATTACGCAACTGCAAGCAAGTTGAATGATGAACTCCTGGCAACATTTGACGAAGAGCAAATTTTCCGTATCGACCATTATCTTGGTAAGGAAATGATCCAAAGCATCTTTGCAGTTCGCTTTGCAAACTTGATTTTTGAAAACGTTTGGAACAAGGACTTTATCGATAATGTTCAAATTACCTTTGCAGAGCGCTTGGGTGTAGAAGAACGTGGTGGCTACTATGACCAATCTGGTGCCCTCCGTGACATGGTACAAAACCACACTTTGCAACTGCTTTCTCTCCTTGCCATGGACAAGCCAGCAAGCTTCACAAAAGATGAGATCCGTGCTGAAAAGATTAAGGTCTTTAAAAACCTCTATCATCCAACTGATGAAGAACTTAAAGAATACTTTATCCGTGGTCAATACCGTTCTGGTAAGATTGATGGCATGAAATACATCTCTTATCGTAGCGAGCCAAATGTAAATCCAGAATCTACAACTGAAACCTTTGCATCTGGTGCTTTCTTTGTAGACAGCGATCGATTCCGTGGTGTTCCTTTCTTCTTCCGTACTGGTAAACGTCTGACTGAAAAAGGAACTCATGTCAACATCGTCTTTAAACAAATGGACTCTATCTTTGGAGAACCACTTGCTCCAAACATTTTGACCATCTATATCCAACCAACAGAAGGCTTCTCTCTTAGCCTAAATGGGAAGCAGGTAGGAGAAGAATTTAACTTGGCTCCTAACTCACTTGATTACCGTACAGATGCGACCGCAACTGGTGCCTCTCCAGAACCATACGAAAAATTGATTTATGATGTCCTAAACAACAACTCAACTAACTTTAGCCACTGGGATGAAGTTGGGGCGTCATGGAAGTTGATTGACCGTATCGAAGAGCTCTGGGCCGAAAATGGTGCCCCACTTCATGACTATAAAGCTGGAAGCATGGGACCTCAAGCAAGCTTTGATTTACTTGAAAAATTCGATGCCAAATGGACTTGGCAACCAGATATCGCCTATCGTCAAGATGGTCGTTTAGAATAAAAAATTTCCTGCAAGTTTGTGCCTTGCAGGATTTTTCTTCTAATTAGATTAAGCCTTCCAAGAGACCCTTCATAAAGTTTTCTGAGTTAAATTCTCCAATATCATCGATTTTTTCACCAAAACCAATCAATTTTACAGGAATATTGAGTTCTTCACGGATGGCTAGAACCACCCCACCTCGAGCAGTTCCATCAATCTTAGTCAAGACAATTCCAGTTAATGGCGTTATTTTTGAAAATTCTTTGGCCTGTACAAGAGCGTTTTGACCTGTTGAAGCATCTAATGCTAGGAAGGTTTCATGGGGTGCTTCTGGCACAACACGTTTGATGATACGACCAATCTTTTCCAACTCAGCCATAAGGTTATCCTTGTTTTGCAGACGACCAGCAGTATCAATCATAAGAATATCGATACCTTCAGCCACAGCACGTTCCATACCATCAAAGACCACACTGGCTGGATCAGCTTTTTCAGGTCCAGTCACAACTGGAACGTCCACACGACGGCCCCATTCAGCAAGCTGGGCTACTGCTCCTGCACGGAAGGTATCTGCCGCGACCAGCATGACTTTCTTGCCAGCTTGTTTGTAGCGGTGGGCTAGTTTCCCGATAGAAGTTGTTTTCCCAACACCATTCACACCGACGAAGAGCATGACAGTCAAGCCATCTTGGAAGTGGATACTTTCATCATAGTTGCCATCCTTTTCATAAAGCTCAACCAACTTCTCAATAATGACACGGCGAAGTACATCTGGTTTCTTGGCGTTTTCAAGCTTGGCTTCGTAGCGTAACTCCTCTGTTAAGTTAGAAGCGACCTGTACACCAACGTCACTCATGATCAGTAATTCTTCCAGTTCCTCGAAGAATTCTTCATCAACAGAGCGGAAGTTAGCAAAGAAGGCATTCAAGCGAGCACCGAAACCTGTGCGAGTTTTCTTAAGACTACGGTCATATTTTTCCTGAACAGTTTCTTCTTCTTGAGGAGTTTCTGCTTCAAGAACTTCAGAATTATTTTCTTCTACAGTCTCTAGGTGCTCAGGATTCTCTTCCACTGAGACTTTTTCTGAGTTTGGCAATTCTTCGACTTCTTCTTGAGAAACTACTACAGTTGGCTCTGAATCCTGACTTTCTTCAACTGTGTCTTGGATTTCCTCTTCTTCAAACACAGCTTGTTCAGAACTTTCAACCTCTGCTTCTTCCTGAGAAACTTCCTCAGCTTCTGTTAAGGCTGGCTCAGTATCTTCAGACAAATCAAGATTTTCCAGAGCTTCTTTTACCACTTCTTCGATTTTAGGTTCTTCTTTTTTTCCGAATAGACGGTCAAATAATCCCATATCTTAGTTCTCCTTTAGCACATATTCTTCGATAGCCCAGGCGACAGCTTCCTCATCGTTGGTCATCGGCGTCACTACATTTGCGGCTGCCTTTACTTCAGGAACAGCGTTTTGCATGGCAACACCAAGACCTGCCCATTCAATCATAGAGAGGTCATTGGCCTCATCACCACAGGCCATCACTTGGCTTTGGTCGATTCCTAGATGGCTGATTAGTTTTGCCAAACCTGTTGCTTTATGAACATTCTTTGGTGACCACTCTAACAACATTTCACGTGATTTAAAGATTTCATATTGGTCAAACAATTCTGGAGAAATCTTCTGAATAGCTGCATCCAAGGGTTCTTGAGCAAAGGCAGTCACGCATTTATTATAAGTCATTTGACTAGATAAGTCTTCAAAGTCAACTGGAACAAAGGTCAATGCTGGATTAAATTTGGCATAAAGACTTTCTTGGTCCGATTGGATTTGATAAACAGTTCCTTCTGAGATGGCATCAAGAGGCAGTGATAATTTCTCTGTTTCTTCATACAAGCGTGCTACATCATCATATGAAAAGACTGTCTTATCAAGGATTTCACCTGTATTTTTCTGAACTAAACCTCCATTAAAGGTAATCGTATACTCATCCTCGTGGCCGTCAGTCCCTAGCTCATGGAGAAAGAAATTCATAGCTTTTAGGGGACGACCAGTTGTCAATACGACCTTGATACCACGCTCACGCGCAGCTTTCAAGGTTGCCTTGGTACGATCCGTCAGCTTTTTATCAGTAGTCAGCAAGGTCCCGTCCAAGTCCAATGCGATCAATTTTATATCTGCCATTATAAGCCCTCCATATAAGCTATAACCGACTGGTCCTTATGGTGACCAATCACAGTCTCTGCTAATTCTAAAATTTCAGGTCGTGCATTTTCAGGAGCTACAGGATGTCCCACAACCTGCATCATATGCAAGTCATTTAGATTGTCTCCAAAAGCCATAACCTGATCCATTGTGATGCCAAGTTTTTTAGCCAATTCAACAATGGCCACTCCCTTATCGACATAGTCCAGCACGATATCAATGGATTCAAAGCCAGTTGTCATGGCCTTAACACCAGGCACGTTTTCGTTTACCCAAGCCTCCCCAGCTTCAAGAGTTTCTTCTGTAAAGTTGGTTGTAAATTTGAAAATATCATCTGTGATATCTTCCAAACTCGCTACTTTTTGGATATTTTCATTATAGTGCTGACTCACTTTCAAATAGGTCTCATCAACCGTATCTAGAACATAAGCTCCCTTTTTACCCGTCAAGAGCAGTTTATTGATATCTACATAAGGTGAAGTTTTCAGCCTTTCAAAAGTTGATAGATAAAACTCACGAGACATGGTCGCTTCATACAAGTCCTGACCTTGATATTCTACCAGACTGCCATTTTCCGCGATGAAAATAATGTCATCACGAACATCAGCAAATAATTTTTCTAGAGACAGAAATCCGCGCCCTGAAGCTACCGCAAAGTAAATCCCTTTTTCCTTGTAGGAAACCAAGAGAGACTTGAGGCGGTCCATATCAAAGCGCCCGTTTCCATCTAGAAAAGTTCCGTCCATATCCGTTGCTACTAGTTTAATTGTCATCCTTCAATACTTTCTAAATCTTTTAACTTAACCGAAACAATTTTTGAGACACCTGATTCTTGCATAGTCACTCCATAGATGGAATCAGCCGCTGCCATGGTTCCCTTACGGTGGGTTACGACGATAAACTGGCTATCCTTATCAAATCGATTGAGGTAATCCCCAAAACGTTTTACATTGGCTTCATCCAGCGCAGCTTCCACCTCATCCAAAATAACAAATGGAATGGTCTTGACACGGATAATGGAGAAGAGCAAGGCAAGAGCCGACAGGGCTTTTTCCCCACCACTCATGAGGTTAAGCGACTGGATTTTCTTACCTGGAGGTTGAACAGAAATCTCCACACCAGCTGTTAAAAGGTCGCCCTCAGTCAATATCAAGTCTGCCTGACCTCCGCCAAACATCTGTTTGAAGGTCACTTTAAAGGACTCACGAATAGCTTCAAAAGTTGATTTAAAGCGTTCCTTGACCTCATCATTCATCTCTGTAATGGTCTCAAGGAGCAGGTTTTTCGCTGACAAAATATCATCTCGTTGGCTATTTAGGAAATCCAGACGGCTGTGAACTTCTTCGTACTGTTCAATAGCTTCTATATTGACAGGACCCAGTGAACGAATAGCCTTCTCTAAATCCTGCACTTCTTGCTCTGCCAGATTGAGATTTTCCAACTCATGTGCTTTTTCTAGAGCCTCAGTATAGCTAATCTGATACTGGTCTGTTAATTGACTTTGTAAATAGCGCAAGCGCTCGCTGACCTTTTCTTTCTTAGCTTCAGCACGTGTTTGCTTGCGAATCCACTCCTCATTCTGCTGGCGAGCCTGATCCAAATGACTAGCAATATCATCTAGTTGACCTTCAATATCATCCAACTCAAACTGCTTGCGAATCAAACCTTGTTGGAGGTTTGTTTTCTGAGTTTTGGCTTCTTCGGCCTGTTGACTGAGCAATTCTGTATCAACTTTCTCCAGATTATCAACCTTCTCTTGAAGAAGGCGCTGGATTTCCTCTTGTTCGATATCTAAATTATCCAATTCTTTGCCTAAACGCTCAATATCAGCTACTTCATAGCGTTTTTGTCCTTGCAGTTCTGTCTTAAGCAAGCGAGCTTGCGCTACCTCTTCCTGCAAGTTTTGATAACGTTCTTGGATGGCGTTTTTGTTAGACTTAATCTCTTCAATCTCAGCTTCCAGATTTTGCTTGTCACTGGCTATAGTAGTAAGACGCTCTTGGCATTTTTCCTTATCTGCTTGCCAATCTCCCTCAGAAAGACGATCTAATTCCTCTTCTTGGAGTTTCCAAAGAGTTTCTAGCTCTTCAACTTGTTGACAGGTCTGCTGATAAGCGAGGGACAAGCCTTGCTCCTGGATACGAGCCTGTTCTCCCTGAGATTTGATGGCTTCTAATGATTCAGTCAATCTAGCCATCTCCTCTTGCAAGGTCTTCAAAGCCACTTCTTCTGAACGAAGGCTTGCTTCCTCTTCAGCAATTTCTTTTTGCAATTGCTCCAGTTCTGGCTTGATAAAAATGCTGTTATTCTGGCGATTAGCACCACCCGCATAGGAACCACCCGTGCGCAATTCTGTCCCATCCAGTGTTACCATACGAACCTGATAACGAACCTGGCGAGCAGCTGCACGAGCATGTTCTACGGTATCAAAGATAGCCGTCGTAGCTAGCAAGTTCTTGAAAATAGCTTCCAGTCTAGTATCAAAAATAACCAGCTCATCTGCCATCCCAAGGAAACCTGGGCTTGCAGCGATAACATCTTGGTTCTGACTAGAAATCGTACGAGCCTTGATCGTTGTCAAAGGAAGGAAGGTTGCACGACCAGATCTGTTTCGTTTAAGAAAATCAATTGCCCTAGTTGCTGCATGTTCATCTTCCACAATAATATGCTGACTACTCGCTCCAAGCGCAATCTCTAGGGCAGTTTGATAATGAACATCAAAGGTCAGGTGCTCACTAACTGCCCCAATAATTCCACCAAGGCAGTCTTTTTCTTGGAGAACACTCTTGACACCTGCATAAAAGTTACTATGATTTCTCAGGATATTTTCCAAACTTTGAGCTCTGGCCTGCTTGTTTTTAAGACTGTCCAGACGGTCAAAGAGTTGACTTTGTTGAACTTGATAGGAAGTTTTCTGCTCTTCTTGCTCCTTGGCACAGACTTGGTAGTCGGCCAATAATTTCTGAACTTGCTCCTTGGCAGTTTCAAGCTCAGCCTTTTGCTGACTTGCCTTCTCTTTAGCTGTAGCCAATTGCTCTTTCAGCTTTTCTAATTGATCTGCTTGTTTTTGAGAAAGCTGACGACTATTTTCCAACTCGTTTTCGATACGGGTCAACTGGTTTGAGACATCCGCTTCTTCTTGTAAAAGCGCCACAAAGCGTTCACGTAAAAGCTCAATCATCTGATCAGGATCATCTGAAAAAGCTAGCAATTCAGCCTCTAAACGATTGAGTTTTTGATTATTTTGGACTAGATTTTCTTCTAAGAGAGCTAAAGAGCTTTCTTTTTCAGCCTTTTCCTGACTTAGAGCATTTCTCTTATCCTCCAAAGCAGCCAAACGGGCTTGTGCCTCCTGTTGATTCAGGGCTACTTGCTCAGATTCTAATTTCGATAGGGCTAATTTTCTCTCTAAATCACTAATCAGACTGGTCAAATCCATCAAACTGCCTTGGTCTTTGGCCATTTCAGCCTGTAAATCTTGGCGTTGCTTCTTGAGATTCTGATTTTCTTCTTCTAATTTTTCACGCTTTTGGTAATAACTCGTCAAGAGTTCCTGAACCTGAGCCAACTCTTCTTCTGTAGACTCTAGTTCAGCCTTATTTTCCTTGATTTGAGCAACCAGAACGTCTAAATAAATAGCCTTGCGTTGACCTTCCAAGTCTAAAAACTTACGGGCATTCTCAGCTTGCTTCTCAAGAGGTTTGATTTGATTATCCAACTCGTAGATAATGTCCTCTAAGCGGTCTAAATTATCCTGAGTTTGTTGCAGTTTACTCTCAGTTTCTTTTCTGCGAGTCTTGTATTTCAAAACACCTGCAGCTTCTTCAAAAATAGCTCGGCGTTCTTCAGGCTTGGAATTAAAAATCTCCTCAACCTTCCCTTGGGAAATAATGGAGAAGGAGTCTCGTCCCAAACCTGTATCCAAAAAGAGGTCATGAATATCACGCAGACGGACTTTCTTGCCGTCAATCTTGTATTCGCTATCTCCGCTACGGTAGATATGGCGTTCTACCCTGATTTCTTGACCTGCATCCTTGATAAATCCGTCATGATTATCCAGAGTCACAACTACAGAAGCATAATTGAGCGGTTTGCGACTTTCTGTTCCAGCAAAGATGACATCCGGCATCTTGCCCCCACGGAGGCTCTTAACACTTGACTCCCCCAAGGCCCAACGCAGACTTTCTGTAATATTGGACTTTCCAGATCCATTGGGTCCAACGACTGCCGTCACACCTTGGTCAAAAACGACCTTGGTCTTGTCAGCAAAAGACTTAAATCCCTGAATTTCGATTTCCTTTAAATACATGAATCCAGCCCTTTCTCAACTGCATTTTTGGCAGCTTCCTGCTCTGCTAGTTTCTTAGAACGACCTTGACCTTGACCAATGCTCTTACCTTCGACAAGAACTTCTACATCAAAGACCTTATCGTGTGCAGGACCCGTTTCAGAAATCACCTGATAACGAATAGCCACATCGCCATTGACCTGAAGTAACTCTTGGAGATGGGTTTTGTAGTCTGTAATCATCTCAAATTCGCCTGCTTCAACCTTAGGAATCATGACTTGATAGATAAATTCCTTGACCTTGGCCACATCCTTGTCCAAAAGGAGAGCACCAAGAAAGGCTTCGAAGGCATCACCAAGAATGGTGTCACGATTGCGACCACCAGATTTTTCTTCTCCTTTACCAAGTTTTATAAATTGGTCAAACTGGCAATCACGCGCAAAACCAGCCAAACTCTCCTCTCGAACAATCATGGCACGGAGTTTAGACAAATCACCCTCAGGCTTTTTAGGATATTTTTTATACAGATATTCTGAAATCAATAACTGTAGAACAGCGTCTCCTAAAAATTCCAAGCGCTCATTGTGTGAAATTTTTAAGAGGCGGTGCTCATTGGCATAACTCGTATGAGTAAAGGCAGTCTCCAGTAAGTTTTTGTCTACAAATTCGATTGCAAAATGGTTCTTTAGTACAGTTTGTAATTCTTTCATACCAACCTCTTTCTAACTGATAACAGTCCTTTTTATTATATCAAAAAAAGCCTCCTGAGTCACTCTAAAACGGGAGAAAACAAGTGACCCAAGGGAACTTATCGACTACTATTAAAATGGGAAAATATTAGAATAAGGGGTGCAAGTTATTTACTTTAAGTTACCAGCCAAGTGGAATCGTTTCAAACTGACAACCCAATCGGCGTAATTCATTTTGACGGGCCTCATAGTAGGGGAGGGAAATGCCTATGATAGTCACATGAGGCAGGTCTTGTAAGTGGAGACTGACTGATGAAGTAAAATGGTAGACCTGAACAAACTCGTATTCTTGAAAAAGATGGGCTAGGACATCTTCAAAGATTAAATCTGTAGCCAAGTAAGTTACATCTGGAATATGGAAGGTTTCCTTGGGATGGGGGAGATAGAGGTCAATTGCCAAAGCCTTAGCATAGGTACTGATAAAACGGATGGAGATTTGGTCATCCTCCTCAGAGAACTTTTGTCCCAGCAGGACCTTGACCGTCTTACCATTTGAGACGGGTGCTTGTGGCAGGTCAAAAAAATGCTCCAGATAAACAAGCTTTTCTCTAGCTACGATATGGTAGTCACTGCGATAGAGGGTATAGTGCTTTTCCGTCCGCTCAATCAAGTCATCTCTGGTCAAGCCCAAAGAGCCTACCTGACTAGGATGGAGAGGGCAAGCATACATGCCCAAGGGGTAAATATCCGCATAGCCATCATCAAAACTCATGAGATGCTGGTAGGAGGAACTAGCAACCAAGTCCAGAATCAAGCTATTGTCAAAACTAGCATAAAAGATAGTGTCATAGTCTCCCGCCAGTTCCTGACAAATCTGAGTCAAGTCCTCTACGTTCTGAGGATAGTAAACATGGTCAAAATCCTTAGCATAATGCTCCTGACGGGCATTTTTGACAGAACTGACATAAAGACTGACAAAGTCCTGATCAGGATAAAATCCCTTGATATGATGGGCAATTTTAGCCTGTAAGGGCGTTGTAGCAATGATGAGGTGTTTCATCTCTTTGATTCTCCTAGGTGGTGATGTTGTAGCAAGGTCTCAACGACTTCAAAATCCAAGGCATCGTCGATATCATAAGAATAGAGTTTAGGCATTTCATAGGCTACTGTCTTATCTGTGTAAAAGGTCTCATCTCGTAGGTAACGATCCTTGCGAGAAATCCAGATACTACCGTTGGGATAGTAATAGACAGGCTCTTTCTGCCGAGCATAGTGCTTGGACACCTGAGGCGGACGGATAAAAGGTGACTCCTCTAACTGCAAGAAAAGACTACGACTCTTGTCCGCCTTAACACAGGAAATCAAATGGTCGGCGCCAGACTGACAGTAGAGGTGATAGGACTCGACGAGGTGCTCCACCTCTCTCAAGGGTGAGGTCACCTGTAGATTCACAAAGATCTGCTCTTCCTCAAAGGGCTGTAAAAAGTCTCGCAAGCTTTCTAAGCTAGAGGTTGTTGCCAAAGCCAATTCTTTTGGTCTGTGGACACAACGAATCTCTGGATAGGCTTGACGACAAAGTTCCAGATAGGCTAGTGAGTCTGAAGAAACCCAGATATCACTAAATAGCTTGGAGGCTAGAGCGACTTCTATGGTGTAGAAAACCAAAGGTTTTCCTACAAGTGGTTTGATATTTTTATCCACTAAGCCGCGTGAACCCGAACGGATCAAAATGACGGCTATGGGTTTAGATTGTGCTTTCATATAGTCTTCCTAGAATTGAGATAAACAGGGCAGATAGGGTAGTGATGATGCTATTTAACCAAGGATTGGGGTTGGCAAATAAACCACTGTAATAATAGAGAAACAAGGCTCCTAAACTAAAGAACAGATAGATTTTGGCTAGTTGTAAACTCGGTCTTTTGAGGAGTAAAACCAAGAGATACAAACCACCTATCACGCCTAGTGTCAGCCCCATAAAGCCGTTAATCCATTCGTAGATGGAGTAGATTTCTGCATTCATGAGTAAGAGGCAGAGGAACCAAGACAAACCTGCTAAGGCAAAGGATAGGATACTTGGCGACCAGCGAATCTTTGACCAAGCAAAATCCAACTTCAAGCAGGTCACAATTGCATTCATACTGGATGAAACTGTGGATTGGCCTGCTGTCAAGAGAGCTAGCATGATGAAACTGCCAAACCAAGGTGATAGACATTCCTGAACATAGGCAATGAGAACAGGATTGGGCGATGTGGTGGCAAAATTTTCCTGACGAATCAAGCGACCAATCAGATACAGTAAACTGGCAATCCCAAAGGACAAGAGTCCCTGTAGCCATAAGATTTTTCCAATCTTTTGGCGCCCCATTTTGCTATTAAAACGTTGGACAATATCCTGTGAGGAAACGTAGGAAAACAAGCTACTAAAACCTGCTCCTACAACTAAGATCAAGACCGTCTTCCCATCCAGCGTCTCTGCAAAGTGAAATATCTGTTGACTGCTATTCATGACTAAACCAGATTGGGCAATTCTTGGTAGAAAGAGAGCTAATATAGCCAGCAGGACCAAGCCCTGAAAGAAGTCCGTCCACAGCACAACCAAGAGACCACCCCTTGCCAGATAATAGACCGTCAAAAGAAGGAGTAGACCTGACAAGACCAGCTGATTGAGAGGGATAAAGGGCGCTAAGGCCTGAGACAACAAGTAGGTCACCACTGCTATTCGCCCCAACTGATAGAGGATGAAGAGTCCTGAAGCCAGTGAACGAATGCTAGGAGATTGAAACTTGTCCTCTAAAAGATGATAAGCTGTCTCGTAGTTTCCCTTTTGATAGAGGGGCAGAAAATAGCGATGAGCTAGTGGAATGGCTAGAAAAATCCCGCACTGGGCAAACCAGAGATAGAATCTACCTGTATAGGCATTCCCCACCAGAGTCAGAAAGGAAATGGGGCTGAGCAAGGTGGCAAAGACTGAGAAGCCCAAAACTGTCACTGGAACAGCTTTCTTAACCTGATAATAGTCCCCCTCACTCCCTTTTTGCCGATAGGCAATCCAGGAAATCAAGCAGAAATAGAGCAATAGGATAGCTAGAATTCCCAACATCCTAGAAATTCCTATCTAGTAATTTTCGGTATATTTGAGCTACTGTCTCTAGTGAATAGTGAGATGCTAGGGCGATATTTTCTGCATTTGATTTACAAAAATCCACTTGTTCCATTTCTTCTATCTTTTCTATTAACTCTTCCTTTGTTCTAAATAAGGTGATTGCACTGGATTGTTCTGCATAGAAACGATGAGCAATGTCCACATCTGATAACAAAGCTAGCAAGCCATGACTCAAAGCTTCTACACAGGCATTTGCAAACAATTCAGTGTAACTGGCTGATAGATAGCATTGATGTAGATTATAAGGAACATTATCTACCACTCCTCTTAGATGAATTGTGGGAGGGATATCATACTGATTACGAAGTTCTTGTATTCTTGTTTCCGATCCACCATAAAATGTAATCTCAACATTTGAACCCTTTTTATACAACTCAATAAATGCTTCAATAACTAGTCCAACATTTTTTATTTCCCCCATATGCCCCACCAAGCAATAGTCTCGTATTGGGCCTATATGTCTTAATTCTCCTAACTTTTCTGAAAACATAGGAGCTAAGAATGTGGAATGATAGCCCTTTGTTTGTAATGATTCTGTTAATTTCTCACTAGCCACAAGATACTTATTTTTTTTCCTTAAATTAGCATGTGACATATTCATTAAAACATTTGAATGAATCACTTCATAGTAATTCTTACCCGTGTTTTCCATATATCTCCATAGACTAGGCTTTGGTATACTTTGTTGATCGCGAATAATTAAGTCTGTATCCTGAGCTATATCAACCAAAAATTTGACAAGTAAATCTTCTTCAGAGTAAATAACTCCATCTTTTCGAAAAATATATTCAGGATAAAATAAAGAAACAGGAGAAGGTTCTTTGAATGGATTGATAAAACGCCCTTCAAGTGCTAGATTTCCATCTTTATGAAACCAGCGTAATTCTTTTGCCTTAAAATCTTCAAAAAGGAAAGGGCCACTTGTATAATAGTAACGACCCGAGCCATCTCCTAACGTAAGAGAAGAGACAAAACCATCTGCAGTGAGTTCAACCGTATCACTATCTGATAAATTGAGAGTTTCAGGCTTAACCGATAAGGAATCATGTCCTATATCAGAAAAACTATGAGGAACACAGATTAGTTCTTTTTCTAAAAATCCTAGCTTTTTTAAAACCACCTTCCAGTCAGGTCTAACTTGTGGGTTTGTCAGAATATGGAGATAATCTACTCCCAGATATCTTGCGATACGCGCTCGATAAAACTGGGTACTTTCAAAACCATATCGCTGTATTTTTGTAAAAGAATGCAGTGTAATAATTCTTGACATATTTCCCTCTCTTATTTTCAGTATAAAAATTGAAAAATCTCCTCTCACAAAAAGGAGAAAAGATTTTCCATCTCATATCGTGGAAGCTAGAATGACACTAAAATAGTTTTTATCAATCAATAATTCAAAAGCACCTCTGAAAACGACCTGTTCATCAAAATACATAGCCGGAAAAGATTGGTAAATCAATGTTTTCAATTTTAACATTGCGTTTTTTGAAGTGCTCAGAATCATCAATTTTAATTTAATAATTAAGACATTTGATTGAAGTCACTATTTAGTTATTATAAGTTCAGCTAATAACTAATCAAAAGATTGAGTTATTCTGATTCTTCTTTTTTCTTAAATAACCCTAATGCCAATCCTGTTACCATAGCTAGTAATCCCATAGTTGATACGTTCGTATTTTTTTCTGTACCAGTATTCGGTAGTTTTTCTTCTGATTTCTTTGATTCCGGCTGGATACTATTTGATTTTTCTGGATTAGGCTCTGGATTAGGTTCTGGTTTAGGTTCCGGCTTAGGCTCTGGTTTAGGTTCTGGCTTAGGCTCTGGTTTAGGTTCTGGCTTAGGCTCTGGTTTAGGTTCCGGCTTAGGCTCTGGCTTAGGTTCCGGCTTAGGCTCTGGTTTAGGCTCTGACTTAGGCTCTGGTACGGCGTTTTCCAGAATGTATACATAAGTTACTTCAAGAGTTTGCCCTGCAACAACCTTGCCTGTTTCATTTCCTCTAGTACTTTGAGGAACCAGTTTATAAACTTTACCTTCTGCTGTAGTAATACTTGTTGGTTTATGATCTTGTGTATCGTAGTCTGAACCGGCTTTGGCATTATCAGTATCCGTAACTGTTTGAGTTACTGGTTGTTGATTTTCATTGGTTCCTTGGAGTGGATTGCCTTCTGTATCAACGTAATGAACTATTACTGATCCAGCTTTTTCATAAACATAAGTGACTTCTGTAGTTCCTTCTACAACAGGTCCTTCTTCTGGTTTAGAGCCGTCTTTTAGGGCTTTATCAGTTAGATAGTAAGTGATACCATCTTTTACGATAGTCGCTTTCTTATGTTCTGACGTGTTGTAGTTTGTATTAAGAGAAGCGTTTGTTTCATCATTTTCATCATCCGCAATAGGATTGCCTTCTGTATCTTGGAATTTAACGATGACATTTCCTTTAGCTTCTTGATATACATAAGTTACTTCAAGAGTTTGCCCTGCGACAACCTTGCCTGTTTCATTTCCTCTAGTACTTTGAGGAACCAGTTTATAAACTTTACCTTCTGCTGTAGTAATACTTGTTGGTTTATGATCTTGTGTATCATAGTCTGAACCTGCTTTGGCACTATCAGTATCCGTAACCGTTTGAGTCACTGGTTGTTGATTTTCATTGGTTCCTTGGAGTGGATTGCCTTCTGTATCAACGTAATGAACAAGAACTGATCCAGCTTTTTCGTAAACGTAAGTTACTTCTGTTGTACCTTCAACAACATCTCCAGTTTCTTTAGAACCGTCTTTAAGTGCTTTAGCTGTTAGGTAGTATTTAACACCATCTTTAGTGATTTCGGCTTTTTTGTGGTCAGTTGTATCGTATTTAACGTTTAGAGAAGCATCTGTTTCGTCTTTTTCGTTTTCAGCGATTACGTTACCTTCAGTATCTTCATACTTAACAACAACATTACCTTTAACTTCTTTATAAACGTATGTTACTTCTACAGTATCTCCGGCTACTACTTTACCAGTTTCATTTCCGATTGTAGAATCAGGCACTAGTTCGTATACTTTTCCTTCTGCAGTTTTAATACGGTCTGGTTTCATTCCGTTATCTGCAGTGTTATAGTCAGTTCCTGGTCTGCCATCTGTTGTATCATTATTAGTTTCAGGGACATTATTTCCTTCTGGATCTGTTCCTGATATTGGATTACCTTCTTGATCTGTATAATGAACTATTACTGATCCAGCTTTTTCGTAAACGTAAGTTACTGTAGTTGTTCCTTCTACTACGTCTCCAGTAGCTGGTTTAGAACCGTCTTTCAATTCTTTAGCTGTTAGGTAATATTTAACACCATCTTTAGTGATTTCATCTTTTTTGTGGTCAGCTGTATCGTATTTAACGTTTAGAGAAGCATCTGTTTCATCTTGTTCGTCAGCAGCGATTACATTACCCTCAGTATCTTCATACTTAACAACTACATTCCCTTTAGCTTCTTGATATACATAAGTTACTTCAAGAGTTTGCCCTGCAACAACCTTGCCTGTTTCATTTCCTGTCGTACGTTGAGGAACCAGTTTATAAACTTTACCATCTGCTGTAGTAATGCTTGCTGGTTTATGATCTTGTGTATCATAGTCTGAACCGGCTTTGGCATTATCAGTATCCGTAACCGTTTGAGTCACTGGTTGTTGATTTTCGTTAGTTCCTTGGAGTGGAGTGCCTTCTGTATCAACGTAGTTAACGATGACTGATCCAGCTTTTTCGTAAACATAAGTGACTTCTGTTGTACCTTCAACAATATCTCCAGTTTCTGGTTTAGAACCGTCTTTAAGACCAGCTTTTGTAATGTAGTAAACAGTTCCGTCTTCTCCAGTGATTTTTTCTGGTTTGTTGTCAGTTGTGTCGTATTTAGCGTTTAGAGAAGCACCTTTAAGATCATCTTTATCAGCCGCGATTGTGTGACCTTCTGTGTCAACATAGTGAACGACTACGTCGCCAGTAACTTCTTTATAAACGTATGTTACTTCTTTCGTTTCTCCAGCTACTACTGTACCTGTTTCTTCACCTTCAGTTGAACCTTCAACCAATTTGTATACTTTCCCTTCTGCAGTTTTAACACGGGTTGGTTTCATTCCGTTATCTGCAGTGTTGTACGGATCTCCTGGTTTACCATTATCAACATCTTTCGTACCTGAAACTACAGTTTTACCAGCTCCATCTTCGTCTACTACTGTACCTGTAAGTGGAGTTCCATCTTCTGTTTTGTAGTTAACGATGACTGAACCTGCTTTTTCATAGACATAAGTGACCTCTGTTGTTCCTTCTACAACAGTTCCTTCTTCTATTGCTGAAGTTGTAGCTACACCATTTACTGTAGTTTTTGTTCCACTCTCTTTTATATAATAAACAGAACCATTTGCTTCTAATCTTTGAGGTTTTTCTGCATCGCTTTCTTTTGTATTGTATTGAACGTTCTCTGCAGTTTTGTTTGTGCTGACAACTACTTCTTGATTATTCGCATCAAGATAGTAAGTTTTTGTTTCAACTTCTACTACAGCATCAACAGTATCATTATATGAAGATTTAAGAGTTGTTCCATCTTCTGTTTGATAATGTACGGTAACCGAGCCTTTCTTTTCAGATCTACTCGTTACTTCAGGACTATAGGTGTAGGTGATAGTAGTATGACCACTACCTAAACGATAAGCACGAAGGGGTGTATAGGCTGTACGATAGTTATACTTCTCAGTAGCAGGGCCATTAACGGTTAGATTGAAGTAGAGTCCATACCCATCTTCTTCGTCACCTCCAGATTCATTACCAACTATGATGTCTTTATCGGGATCAAATATTGTAGCAGTAGCTGGTCTCTTTTCGGAATCCAGGATATCTTCCTTGTCTGAGTCTTCGACTCCAGGTTGACCGAGATATGAAAACGCAAGGTATCTTTTCATATTCCCTTCTGTATTTTGCAAACCTTTTTCTTTGATGTAAGCTAAATACCCTTTTAAAAAAGTTCTAGTTCCTTCATGACTAAGGTCATCGGGATTGTCTTTGTGAGCATTGATTGCCTCATAAAATTCATGAAGAGTAGATATATTATTTGCTGTAGGAAAATTCACGACATAGGTAAAACCCAGTTTGTTACGTTCACCTGTTACAAAGGTATTTTTTTCTAATACGAAAACATAATCACCTTCCTTGACACCACCATCTGTAGCGATATTCGTAGAAGTATAATCTTTTGCTGTGGCTTCTCCCGCCTTGAATGTATCTTCTAGCCATTTATCAGATGTAGTGGCTGGTGTATCGGCTAATACATATTTACCGTAAGTCCCCTTGCCAGTTTCTTCGACAATCCAGCTACGACCTCCTGGTTTAACTCCACTGTGGTTAATTTTCCCATCATTTTGAACAAGACCTTCAGAAGTTAGTTTTGCAGTCACATTTCCAAGAGTAGAGTCAGAGTATACCCCTCCTCCATCACCTGTAATTTCTACAGCTGGATCCCCGATCTTATGATAGGTAGTATTATTTTTTTCAATAGTATCTTTTCCTGCGGCACCGTGCTCTTTTGCCTTGGTTAAATCAGTATCGGTAATTTCGTTACCTGTTAATGATTTGAAGACTTTTCCATATGGTCCGTATACTTCATAATCTACCGAAATTTGTTTTTCAAAGCCTGCATCTTGATTTTTATCTTCTTCTAAAACAGTCCCATCAGTTGATACATATTTGTAGTCTACCTTACCTATTTTAGTAATGTTATCTATACCTGTTTCATTCGGTTTTGGATTAGGATCAAAATCTTTTGAAGGATAATCATACTCATAATCAGTATTCTCAAATTTCACATGTGCTGTATCTACTGTGATAGAACCCTTACTATTTGATATAGTAGTAGTTCCATCTCCGTTATCTATAATAGCAGCTTCTACAGACTGAGTGTTGACAGACAAAGCGATAGCAGCACCCATAATGAGTCCGAGAGTACCTATTTTTACTGAGTCTGAACGACCATTTTTTAATTTACGAATGGAAAAAATTTCCTTTTTATTTGACAAAATATCAAGCCTCCATATATATATATATATATATATATATATATATATATATCAACCTAGTAACTTATTGAGAAAGAAATCTAAATTGTTGATTTTAGTATATCATTTTGTTCATAATTAGACAACTTTGACGTACAAAATATTTTATCTCTTCTGTATATTACTTCCACTAACTTCTAATATCAGAAAGAGGATTGTTAAATCATTTATCGCATTGTTAAGAATTTAGAAAATCTGTGCATTATAAAAAAATAAAACACATCATATCAAGGTTTTTACTAGACATGATATGATGTGTTTTATGATTTGTTCTATTTGTACTCAGACTCCTGAGCTATTTACATCCACCCTGAGGGAATCGAACCCCCATCTCAAGAACCGGAATCTTACGTGATATCCATTACACTAAGGGTGGAAACTTGTTTTATTATAACAGAAATTTGCTCTAATAACAAGTTTTTTTCTAGTGAGATAGGCCGTTTTAGTGGGAAGCATCCCCATTCCAGATGGAGTTTTTCACGATAACATAATCAACGTGTTTAAGGTCAGCAACCTGACGTCCACCTGCATATGAAATAGCACTTTGAAGGTCTTGTTCCATCTCAGTTAAAGTGTCTTGCAGATGACCTTTGGCAGGAAGCAAGATGCGTTTGCCTTCCACATTTTTGTAAGCACCTTTTTGATATTGTGAGGCTGAACCATAATATTCTTTGAACTGTTCACCATCGACTTCAATCGTTTTCCCTGGACTTTCAATATGTCCTGCAAAGAGGGAACCAATCATAACCATGCTGGCACCGAATCGGATAGACTTGGCAATATCGCCGTGAGTACGAATTCCGCCATCAGCAATAATCGGTTTACGTGCAGCCTTAGCACACCAGCGTAGAGCAGCCAACTGCCAACCACCTGTACCAAAACCAGTCTTAACCTTGGTGATACAAACCTTACCAGGACCAATTCCGACCTTAGTAGCATCCGCACCAGCATTTTCCAATTCACGCACAGCTTCTGGTGTTCCCACATTCCCAGCAATAACAAAAGTATCTGGCAATTCTTTCTTGATGTGTTGAATCATAGAAATCACGCTATCCGCATGACCATGGGCAATATCAATCGTGATGTACTCAGGAGCATCAGCCTTGAGCTGTCTGACAAAATCATACTCATAATCCTTAACACCGACAGAGATAGAAGCAATGAGCCCTTGCTCATGCATGCGCTTAATAAAAGGAATACGTCCTGCCTCATCAAAACGGTGCATAATGTAGAAGTACCCACCTTTAGCCAATTGCTCTGCTACACTTTCATCCAAAATCGTCTGCATATTAGCTGGCACAACAGGTAGTTTAAAGGTGTGATTTCCTAAAGTGACACTTGTATCCGCTTCTGCTCGGCTTTTAATCACACATTTATTTGGAATCAATTGAATATCTTCGTAATCAAAAATTGGAAATTCATTTAACATATCGATGTCTCGTTTCTTTTGTAATGACCTACCTATGCTCTCGCATCACTACGCCTTTTCCGACGTTTCCTTAATTAATTATAAACCAAAGTACAGTTTTTGTCAAATATTTTTATAAATAAAAACATATCGTTCGGGTTTTAGTTATGTTAAAAATAAAAGAAAGAGGGGAAATTATTTTCTCCCCACTTTTTTAGTAATATTACTTTTAAAAGTTTCTTCGGAGTTTTCCATCATTTCACAAAATTCACTATAGGATGAAGACTTCTGAGGAATTTGGATAGACCATTTCTTCAACAAAGCTCCATAACCTGCTAGCTTTCCTATCTCATTATCAACAACCTTGTCCTCGCTCGGAAAAACAAGACCAGCCTTCTCAGCTTTTAAAATATAAGAATAGGAAATCAGTTGGAACAAGTCCTCACGGTTTATTCCTTTTTCAGTCAATTCCAGTTTTTTATACTTAGCATCTAAAACGATTTTTAACTCTTGATGATAAAAATCTGGATAAACTTTTCGTTCTCGACTAGAAAATACTGAAATTCCGTCCGTCTTATCTTTATTTCGTGGATGGATGAAATCTTTTGGCAACAAAGTATGAACATACTCTTCCCAAAGCCAGGCAACATCAAAAAGAATACCATGAATTTTTTGATCTTGATACCCCAAACCGTGCTTTTCTTGGTTTAGGATCATCAGACAAAGTTCTTGTAACTTTCTGTACTCGTGAAAGTATGCATGACGTATAGGTTTAGATTGATTTACCCGAATAATCTTAGCACGATCAGCTAGTTTATAAGAAGGCGTTACACGCACGATTTCAGCTACGTTTTCACGACTAGTTGAGAGATTATCTAGTACCCCTTGACCAATGCTTTTCTGGTTCTTAATGTATTCAATAGTGTGACGGACCAACTGCATGAGGGGATTATCATAGGTGAACTCTCTCGTTGTGTAGGCAATATTTCCCGTGAAAGGAAGGTTTTTCTTGAGATGCTTTCTTACATCAATCACTCCCTTAACATTACTGTCGTTATGAGAAAATCGATGGTATTCCTTATAAAGACCTTTTCGAATAGCAGCTTGTAGATACTTGGGGAAGAGATACATCAAAAGTTGATAGAGCTTATCTTCACGTGACAAAGCTACATCTAAACTAGTGAGATTGATATGAAGAACCTTTTGTAAAAGATAATGCAAAAAATGGTCATTACCTTTAATCGAAAAACGAGAGGAGATTGTTAATCTCTCCTGACCATAGCCCAGAAAACCAATCACATTTCCTGTCTTGATTTCCTGATTGACCGTTTCCAAAATCTTTTGTTTCTTATCCAAATCTGGAGAATATTGTAGGTCATTTGGAAAAATAAAGATATTGTCCTCTTTAGAAAGGTTATCCAGTGTTCTATCAAGAAGTGCTTGACTTAGTTTGGGATATTCTGCGACAAAGTCTTCTTTAGCAATTTCATGATGATTATCAGTTATCCTCATCTTTATTTTCATCGCTTTCTTCGTCACCTGTATGTTTCTGAATAGTTTGCTCATTTTCTTTTAAATCAAACGCTTTTTTCAATATTTTTAGTTTTTCAACTTCCTCATAGGAACCACGTAGATAATCTTCCAAAAGTGGTTTGAGATAATCAGACCAGAGTAATTCATAGTCAAAGTCTACATCCTGCAACTTAAGGAAATAACTTGGTCCGATATGATAATGACTATTTAATTCCTGAACGTTTTCGATAGCAACATTCAAGTTTCTTAAACGTTTTTTCGCTTCTTCAGCTTTATCACCAAGAGCAGTATCGAGCATACCTAATTGGCTTTCAGCAGTAACTTCAATAAAACGGAAACGACGACGCATAGCAAAATCAAAGGTGTCCACTGAACGGTCAATATCATTCATGGTTCCGATGATGTAGACATTCTCAGGGATATAAAATTTCTCATCAGTCTCATGTAAATTAGCATACTGAGTAGAAACACTCCCCTTTTCACCACGATAACCAGGGTCGATAGAGAAAAAGAGTTCCCCAAAAATCTTAGAAATCTCCCCACGGTTAATTTCATCGATGATGAAGACGAATTTTTTGTCAGTGTCAACCTCTGTTGGAGAAACATAATCACATAAGCCATAACTTTCTTTCATGTGATCTAAAACGATTTTTTGATAAGTTTCGTACTTTAACTTAGTCTCCTCACCCTTGTACAAAAGATACACTTTTTCTTTGGTAGCAACAGGAGAATCAAACTTCACATTCCCTTGACTATTTAAACTGGCTGGAACCGAACTACGAGGGAAGAAGTATTGTCCTTGCTTTTCATTGATAGCATCCGTTAGCTTAGCCCACGTTTCTTCAAAATTATCTTGACCTCCAATCTTCTTAGAATCTATAGCATTCTGACAAAACTTCTTAAAAATACCTTCTTTTAATTTAAAAAATATACTGCCATCCTCATTTGAATCCGGTCTTAAACCCTCAACAAAATCCGTATAATCATAAGATGGATGAAACTGTACAAAGCCGATTTGATCTTCGTTGCCTTCCGTTAACTCTTTAGCAATTTCTTTAGCAAGATAAGTTTTTCCCGTCCCCGGTGCACCACGGAGGATGAGGTTTTTGGATTTTCTTAATATACCACTATAATTAAATAAAAAATCATTCCTTAACATAGTTTCACTTTCTAATTTTTTATACTTTTTCCAATTAGGATGATTCAAAAAATAGTCATAGTCTTGAATTATGATTTCATCACTTGCAGCAAATTTTATTAACTGGTTAGTCTCTTTAGTTCGATACTTAATATCTGATGGAAACCATATTGTTTCTTGCCCCGTAAAGAAAAACCACTCCCTCTCTATATACTCTTTTTTCCAATCAACAATAATGGTATGCCCATCATCTAAAACCTCTTTAACAGTCGCCATTCCACGAATTTTCATCACAGAAACCTTTGAATCATCTTTCTTTACAAAAGGTAAATTCTTCTTTTTGACATATGTGGATTTAGCAAATAAAACGTCACCTGGTTTAATTTTATTAAACAACTTTAACATTTTTTGATACTGTTTATTTTCCTCGTTGTTATGCCATCCTAATTCCCACTTTCCTTCTTTCCTAAAATATTCAAGATAATCATCATCACCAAATTTTGTACCAACAAAAAAATAGTTATTTTGTTCACTGTTCATTTGAATACTCCTTTAATTAACTTTTACAAGTAAGTTCTATTAATATATAGTTCACCTCTAGCATATCATATCTATAAAAAAAAGAAAAGAATTTCTAAAGAAAAAGCCTAATGTAGAGTAGGGTATTCCCTCTTAACACTAGACTTCTTTTTTATCTTAATAATACTCACCCTGGCGGTAGTCCCATGAGTTAAAGGTGTCTGACAGGTGCATCATAATCTTATCAATGTCAAGCCCTTTGCGGATTACAACTGGAGCTGGTGAAGTTGAACGTGCTCCTCCTTGTTCTGGGATGAGTTTGCCGTCTTTATCGACCATAGACACCATCACACCTTGCTCGTAGCGAGTTTCAATCGTTTTGTCAGGCTGGATAGATGCCACATAGTCGTCTGCTTCGATGACAAGGTCCACTGCTCCTTCGATACGTTCTCCGATACCTTCCACCTTACCACGATTTCCTTTTCCAGATGGGTTGGCTGATGAGGCATAGACCATTTTACCTTCTTCCCAAAGTTTGGCAGCCAATTGTTCACCAGCTTTACCAAACTTGATAACGAAACAGCTAGTACCACGTACGTCAGTCATGAGTTCTTCACGGCCATCACCGTATGCTTTGAGTTTTTCAAAAGCTTCTGGTTTCCAAGGAAGGATACAACCAAGAAGAATATCTTCATCCCAATGTTTTTGGTAAAAGGCTTCAATTTCTGGATTGAGTTGTGCTAAGGCGCGAAGCTCATCCATGCTACCACAGAGAACCACACCTGGTTTGTTACGGTTACGTTCTTTAGCTTCAAACTTGCGTTCAAGACCAGCCTTATCGCTGGTCATGATAATATAGCCAACTTTTGTAGGGCAAACGATACATCCGCCCTCACCTTTTAAAATATCATAGCCTTCTTGTGAAAGTGTTCCCTTCCATTGAATATGTTTTGTCATAATTCTATTTCCTTTTCTAATTTTCTTCTAATCCTGCCAGTAGGCTGGTCGTTGTTTTTCATAAGCAGCAATCAAATCTTCATACTGCAAGGTAATACCAATATCATCCAAACCATTTAAGAGTTTGTGTTTCCATTCGCTATCAATTTCGAAAGTGAATTCTCCAACTGGTGAGATGATTTTTTGTTGTTCCAAGTTCACAGTTACCTGGTCGCTTGGTTTCAATTGGGCTAGCTTCTCTCTAACCTCTCTAGGCTGAACAATAGGTAGCATGCCATTATTGAGTTCATTATTGTAATGAATGTCACCGAAAGATCCTGCAATCACGACCTTAAAACCATAGTCTGCTAAGGCCCAAGCTGCGTGTTCCCTCGAAGACCCTGCCCCAAAGTTATCCCCTGAGATAAGAATACTGGCTTTACGATATTCAGGTCGGTTAAAGACAAAGTCTGGGTCCTCAGTATACTTGTCATCCAGATAACGCCAAGCATACATGAGGTACTTACCAAAGCCTTTTTTATCAATCAACTTGAGAAACTGCTTGGGTAGGATTTGGTCGGTGTCGATGTTATCATTCATGAGAGGAACGGTCGTTCCCGTATAAACTGTAAATTTCTCCATATCCTCTCCTTACTGAGCTTCTGGCATTTGCCGAACATCTACGAAGCGCCCTGCAATAGCTGCTGCAGCTGCCATGGCTGGACTGCAAAGATGGGTCTTAGCGCCAAATCCCTGTCTGTCTTCAAAGTTACGATTGCTTGTTGAGGCGCAGTGGACACCATCAGGAACCTTGTCCGGATTCATTCCTAGGCACATAGAACAGCCTGGGTCTCTCCACTCAAAGCCAGCATCTATGAAAACCTTATCCAAACCCAACTTCTCCGCAGCTCGTTTGACAGGACGAGAGCCTGGGACTACGATAGCCGTTAAGTTGGGAGCAATCTTCTTTCCTTTGATAAATCGAGCAGCCAGTTGCAAATCGCTGAGACGAGCATTGGTACAAGACCCGATAAAGATATAGCCTAGTTCAATATCCGCTGGCTTTTGACCAGGCTCCAAGTTCATGTAATTGTAGGCTCGTTCATCATTCATGTCCTTAATTTCTGGGAAACTACTATCAAAGTCAACCCCCATAGCAGGGTTGGTTCCCCAGGTCACCATGGGAGCCAAGTCTGAGACATCCATCTGGATAACCTTATCGTAAACAGCATCATCATCACTGACAATTGTTTTCCAATCCGCCACAGCCTCTTCGAAAGCTTCTGGAACACATTCTCGTCCCTTGAGATAATCATAGGTGGTTTGGTCCGGATTCATGATTCCCATCTTAGAACCAAACTCGATGGACATATTGCAGATGGTCATTCGCTCTTCCATGCTCAGTGCATCAATAGCTTGTCCACGATATTCCACGACATAACCAACACCACAAGCAACGCCGTACTTTGCAATCAAGGCTAGAATGAAATCCTTGGAATAAACTCCTTTTTGAGGAACACCAGTGAATTCTACCAGCATTTTCTTGGGTTTGACCTGCCAGAGTGTCTGAGTAGCGAAGACATGCTCAACCTCACTGGTTCCAATTCCAAAGGCGATAGCTCCGAAAGCACCGTGAGTTGCTGTGTGACTGTCTCCACAGACGATGAATTTTCCTGGTTGGGTCCGTCCTGTTTCTGGACCAACCATATGAACGATTCCCTGCTTTTCAGAACCGTGGGCCGCATGCTCAATGCCAAACTCTTCAACATTCTCAGCTAGCTTATCAATTTGCGCTTTAGAAATCACATCTCGAATATCATAGATATTGACCGTTGGTACATTGTGGTCAAAGGTACCAAATGTCAAGTCTGGCCGTCTCAAACTGCGACCTGCATCTCGCAATCCTTGAAAAGCCTGAGGGCTGGTCACTTCGTGGATATAGTGCTGATCCACATACATGAGTTGGGGCTGCCCCTCTTCTCCTGTGATGACATGGCGGTCCCATAATTTATCAAAAATCGATTTTCCTGCCATCCATTACCTCCAAATAAAATATAAGGCTACTAGTGTGGTCATCATCCCAAGAAACCAAACTGTTTTAAAATACCATTTTCGAGTCTTGTGGTGAAAGATGATTCCTGCTAGCCAGGCACCAAAACCACCACAAGTAAAGGCTAAAATAAGTAAGATTTTCTCAGGGATGCGCCAAGCTCTTCTCCTTGCCTTAGATTTGTCAATACCATAAATCAAGAAAACCATGACATTCCAAATCAAAAGGACTAGAGTAATTTTTTCGTCTAACTTCATAACCTTGCAATAATAGCTTCTGTCATTTCCTTGGTCGAAGCCTGTCCTCCTAGATCTCTCGTTAAAATGCCATCCGCTAAACTTGCCTCAACAGCATGCTCGATACGCTCTGCATCCTCAAAATGTCCAAAACTATCTCTCAGCATCATGGCCACTGATAAAATCATGGAAATAGGATTGGCAATTCCTTGACCTGCAATATCAGGCGCTGAACCGTGAATAGGTTCATAGAGACTTGGTCCATTTTCAGAATGACTGGCTGATGGCATGACCCCAAGTGTACCAGGTAGGACACTTGATTCATCAGATAAAATATCTCCAAAAAGATTCTCCGTCACGACGACATCAAACTTAGCAGGATTGGTAATCATGAGCATGGCAGCTGAGTCCACTAACTGGTGTTCCAAGGTCACATCTGGGAAATCCTGTGCGACCTTCTCAGCTACTTTCCGCCAGAGTTTTGAGGTCGCTAACACATTTTGCTTATCGATGCTGGTAAGGATTTTTCTGCGATTTCTTGCGATTTCAAAGGCCTTGCGAATAATCCGCTCCACTTCCTCATAGCTATAGTCGTTGATATCACGCGCTTTGCGCTCTTCAAGGATATGATCTCCAAAGTAAATCCCGCCTGTCAACTCACGCACCACGACAAAGTCTACACCAGCAATTCGTTCCGATTTGAGTGGTGACAAATGCTTGAGACTGTCAAATATTTTTACAGGGCGAATATTAGCATAGAGATTGAGTTCCTTACGAAGAGCCAGCAGGCCTTGTTCAGGGCGAATCACTGCTCCATCATACTGAGGACTACCGATAGCCGCTAGGAGAATAGCATCTGCTTCCCTACTTGCCTTGAGGGTTTCATCAGGTAAGGGATGCCCTGCAGCATCAATACCTGCACCTCCAAAAAGGCGTCTGTCTATTTCATAGTCAAAACCTGTTTTTTCAGCTAGAGCCTCCAGAACTTCTAAACCAGCCTCCATGATTTCTGGGCCAATTCCGTCCCCTGCTAGAGCTACTATTTTCTTTGTCATAGCCTTCTCCTTTACACACTAGGCATATCGCGGTAAGAAACACTGCGTCCCATTTCACCAGCATTCTCTTTTTGAACAAAGGTATTGGCATTGATATAGGCAATTGCTGAAGCCTTCAACACATCGAAATCAAGCCCTGCTGCATTAAAGATAGTTTCTGTATCTCTATTTTCAACAGTGACCAAGACCCGAGCTTGGGCATCAATTCCATCTGTCACCGCGTCAATAGTGTAAGACACCAAGCGGACGGATTGGTTAAAGAACTTATCGATAGCGTTAAAGATTGCTTCAACGGAACCTTGCCCTGTCGCATTAAATTCGACTTTTTCACCATCCATATTGGCTAGGCTAACGAGCGCTTCAATGTCATTATCTACATGAGTTTGAAGTTGTAAATCATCAAAGTGGAATCCTTCTGGGTTTTCAACCACGGTTCCAGCTACCAGCGCACGAATATCTGCATCTGTGATTTCTTGTTTCTTGTCGGCCAGTGCCTTGAACTTGGCGAAGAGGGGTTTGATGTCCTCTTCTGAAAAGTCTAGGGCCAATTCTCTTAGTTTCTCAACAAAGGCATGACGACCAGACAATTTACCGAGCGGAAGACTGTTACTTTTGACACCCACCAACTCTGGTGTGATGATTTCATAGGTAAGTGGATTTTTAAGGACTCCGTCTTGGTGAATACCAGACTCGTGAGAAAAGGCATTACCACCAACCACAGCCTTGTTTTTAGGAACTGGAATTCCTGAGAAGCGAGAAACCATTTCTGACGTATTGATGGTCTCATTTAAGACAATACTGGTTTCTGCTTGGTAGTAATCTTGGCGAATATTGAGAGCCACTGCTATTTCTTCCAAGGCAGCATTTCCAGCTCGCTCCCCAATACCATTGATAGTCCCTTCAACACGGCCTGCTCCGTTCTTGACAGCAGCAAGGCTATTAGCTACTGCCATTCCGAGGTCATCATGACAGTGAGGCGAATAGATAATCTGACGTTCCGTCTTGACATTCTCAATCAAGTATTTGAAGATAGCACCGTACTCCTCTGGTGTGGTAAATCCTACCGTATCAGGAATATTGATATAAGACGCCCCTGCATCAACCGCTGTTTGAACAACTTGCAAGAGAAAATCCAACTCTGTTCTAGTCGCATCCTCAGGAGAGAATTCGACCACTTCAAACTTAGAACGGGCATAAGAAACATGCTCACTGATTGCTTCCAAAATCTCTTCCTTGCTCTTATTGAGCTTGTACTTTCGGTGTATCGGACTAGTAGCAATAAAAACGTGAACTTGTGGATACTTGGCGTCCTTGAGGGCCTCGTAGCAAGCATCAATATCAGACTTAACAGAGCGGGCCAAACCAGTCACTGCTGTTTTCTTCAAGACCTTGGCAATCTCCTGAACTGCTGTAAATGAATCAGGACTCGCCGCCGGAAAACCGGCTTCAATGGCTGAAATTCCCCATTTCTCCAGCTGCCTTGCAATGGCAATTTTTTCTTTGATTGAAAAATTAACGCCAGGTGTCTGCTCTCCATCCCGAAGGCTGGTATCTAGAAATTCAACTGTTCGCATAAGATTTCCCCTTTTCCAAATGTGGTTTTAAAAAAACATCTCGCTCAGAAACCCAAGCGAGATGTTGATTTACTCCCGCTTGGTAAGCCAAACAGGACTAATGCTTTTTGCACTAGCCCGAGTACCTCAACAACAAAGCAAATTGATTAAACTTAGCTGTTTTCATGTTTGACTTTCTCCTTCGTTTGATATCTTGTTTAGTATTTTAGCATAGGCAAAAGCACTTGTCAAGAAAAAATCAAATATTTTCTGAAAATTTCTTCAGTAGAGAATATTTTGCTAATTGAAAGTCGTTGAAAAATCTTGAAATATTTCATTTTTTAGTGGTTAAGTTCCAACTTTTTGCCATCAATCCCAGTACTTCTTCATCTGATAAAGTATCATCAAGCGCCACACTAATCCAGTAACGTTTATTCATATGAAAGGCTGGATAAATTCCCTTTTGTGAAAGCAGTTCCACTACTTGGTCATGTTTGAGGTTGACTGCTTCGACTAGACCTTCTCTACCCTTTTCCAGCTTATCCCAAGAGATTTTCATCAAGACGGCATACCACTTTTTATTGCCTTCGTGTCTTAACACTGCTGTATCAGGCGATTTCTCCCACAAATACTCCAACTGATTACCATATTTTTCCTGAATCTGAGCCATGATACGCTTAGTCTGAGGACAGATAAAATCTTGCACATCAAAACAAACCTTCCGAATCTGGTAGAGAATCTCCAGACAAGCCTCACGGACACTTGCAACAAAACTTCCTGTCATACTTTCCATATGAACTTGAGGATAGAGGTCGCCCGTTTCCTGATCAAAGACCTGAAAACTCACATTATCAGTAGTGATGGAGACTGTCATGACAAAGTCACCCTGCAAAATCTTGGAGCTATAATTCCAGACTTCCCCATTTTCTACAAGACCATAGGCATGAGCTTTTTCTTTATTAAACTGATAGGATTTAAAAATTTCAAACATAAGTGAAAACTGCTACCCAAAGCTAGCAGTTCCTTTCTATTTTTTAAAAGACAACCTTAGTTCCATGCAATTGAGTCACGCCTAGCTGATCGATAAAGGTTTGACGGTTGTCAAGGTCAATCCCTCCACCAGGTAGAATTTCAATTTTACCTTTAGCGTGCTCTAAAATTCTGTGATAGTGAGCAAAGCGTTTTTCTAAGGAGTCACCAGACACACCAGCACGAGTTAGGATACGAGTGACACCGGCTTGGCTGAGCCAGTCAATAGCCTCCAACTGCTCTTCATCACTCAATTCATCAAAGGCCATGTGGAAGACAATTTCCATTCCTTTTGATGCAGCAATTAACTTTTCAAGATTAGGCTTATCCAACTTCTTATCAGCAGTTAAGGTACCAAATACAACCCCTTGACTTCCAGCCTGAGCAGTCAAGCGAATGTCTTCTAGCATAATAGCAATTTCCATATCATTATAGACAAAGTCGCCACCACGTGGGCGAATCATGGTCATGATGGTCGTATCATAGTTAGCTGCCAGTTCAACTGCTGCCTTAGTTACTCCATAGCTTGGTGTTGTCCCACCAACTGCTAGATTATCACAGAGTTCGATTCGACGAGCTCCAGCCTCCATAGCTTTTTCAAGCAAGGTCACATTTTCAGCACAAAATTCGTAAACCATTTGATTCTCCTTGAAGATTACTTTAAATTTATTATATCATATTATTGTGAATATGCTTTCAATTTTATCAAGGGAAATAGTTACAAATTTTACTTATTCTTTGTCTGGAATAACCTTAAAGAGATAATAGGTGATAAAGATGGTCAAAGCACCCAGACTGATTTTGACTGGTAAGAGAGGGGCAAAATAAATGGAAATTCCCATCAAGATGTAGATGGATACGATGATTTTTTTCTTACGTTCACGCGCAATTGACTTGGTTTCCCGAAAATCAGCTACATATGTTTGATAGAGCTTGGTATGATAAAGCCAGTCTTCGAAACGTTTGGAACTTCTGGAGAAACAAGCAATAGACAACAAAAGGAAAGGCGTTGTCGGCAACAAGGGCAAGACAACCCCAATAATAGCCAAAGCCAGTGATAAAAAACCAATTATCAGATAGATAAGACGCATAACTACTCCTAATTAATACTCTTCGAAAATCTCTTCGAAAAACGTCAACGTCGCCTTACCGTAGGTATGGTTCCTGACTTCGTCAGTCTTATCTGCAACCTCAAAGCAGTACTTTGAGCAACCTGCG
>NZ_VMMX01000004.1 GCF_013277415.1 Streptococcus sp. 68
CTAACTCAGCTATCGCTTTCTCTTTTCCGACTGGGTTCACTCCGTTGATATTATCCAATCCCCGTTGCAAGGCATCATCCACCTCATAAAGGTTGTTGGCATTGTCAAGCTCTCTTGTAGCATTCCGTGCATAAATATCAACTTTACTAGTGGCGCCATTTTGCTCCACTTGGGATAAATTTTTATTCTTGCTAATAGAGTCGTTTTTTACTCGTCTAGCTTGCTCTATGTCATCCTTGGCACCCTCTTTCGCTTCCTGATATGTTCTGGAATGCCACTGATTGACAAGAACCGTATATCTACCTTCACTTCCTCTCAAACCTACAGCATAGTCAAGCTTGTTGATATCGTTATTCCCTCTAGTATCGAAAGTTATTTTGTAACTATTGTCATTATCTCCCAGCGAGAAATAATATAAATCCGAACCGCTACTATTTATTTGGGTAAATTTTGCGTTTGATTGATCCTGAAAAGCTTGGTCTTCATTCCGTCTTTGATATGGTTGGTTGTTTCCCGCACCATGACGAGCTAAATCATCAAAGCTTGCTACTGGTAGTCTGCTCACATTATGATTTCTGATGCCAGTATTACTAACTGTTCCTTTAGTCTGATTGCCAAAGCCTGTTCGAGAGTGTTGTAGAAGTGACAATAAAGTCCCATCATTAGAAGATACAGCAGTGGTACTGCCACCTTTGTCACGAATACTAATACTATCTGTACCTCGCTTGAATGTCTGCCCCGAAGGAATCGTAAGCCAAACACCTGTTCCAGGCATTTGTCTATGTCCATTATTTATCTCCAACTCCCAATGGAAACCATCAGCTGTAGAAGTTACTTTTGCAAGAATATAGCTTTTTGCATTAGAGACAGGCTTGGTCGAATTGTCTGTCGTTCTTCTTTGAGAGAAAAACACATAGGTGTATCTATCGTAGGTCTTATCTCCCGACTTACCGTTTTCAATGTAACTTTCATGTCGATCTAATGGCTTTGCCGCCCTTGCAGACCTTCCACTATAGTTAGCATTACGAAAATCAGAGTAGCCACCATCACGCGGTTGAGGGGTTACTCCTTCAGCTGTAGTTTCCTCACCATATTTTTCTTCCAGCACTCCTTCGATGAGGTCTCGGGATTTTTTCAGGTCGACTAGGGCGGCGGCAAAATCTTCTTGGCTGATGGTATCACCCTTAGAAAAGGCTTCATTGAACTTATCAGCTGCTGCTTTTGCTGCTTGGATTTTATCTTCCGACGCTTGATTTTCTTTAAGTCGTTTGACAATAGACTCTAATTCATCTTTTAGTCCATAGACGCCGTTTTCACCTTCTGTCGTATTAGTGTAGGTTGGGAGTTCTCGTGGAGTAGATTGAGAGTTGGCTTCAGGTGCTGCTTCCTTTCCTCCATCAGTTGGACTAACTTGGTTCGCAACTGCTCCAGGCTCGATTGTTCCCCCTCTTTTACGACGCTTCCCGCTACTTGCTTGCTCAGTTGCAGTTCCGTTTGGTTCGACAAGCTTATTATTTGTCGAACTTGCTTCACCCAAGTCTGTCAATTTTGGTAGCGATGGCTCCAAGGCTTGATTGACACGGCTCGTCAGTTCTTCCATCAGTCTTACTTGCTCATCAACTTGCGCTTGCGTCGCTTTTGGATTTTCTAAGACAGCCTTAGCTGCTGCTAGACCTGCTTCCACTTCATCGTGGAGCGCTTTCATGGAGCTAAGAGTTAGTTTTTCCAACAAAGCTTGCAGATTGCCTTGGAGTGATTTAGCTTCTGTCGTTTTAGTGGCAGATGTGGGCTGGTCTTGCTCTTTTTCTCTCTCTGATTGAGAAGTTTCTTGAGCAGCTGGTTTTGCCTCTGGTTTGGTCGGAGCAAGGTCAGCTGTTTCCTGCCCCTTACTAGCGTCCTCGGCTTTAGTCTCTGGAGAGTTTGACTCCCCTGTAGACTGGAGCTCAGCCGACGGTTCAGTCTGAGAGACCTTCTCTGGCTCTTCCCCATCTGACTCCTGTGGTTCCCCATCTGAATTTCCAGAAGGTCCAGCAACTACATCACTGGCTGTCGCCGAAGATACTGCAGGCGCCTGCGCTTGCACCCCATTTGCGAAAAACATCAATGCCGCAACCGCAACACTAGCAGCACCAAAATGGTATTTACGAATAGAATAACGGAAAATTTTCTCTCCATTACCATCATTCTTTTTCTTGAACATAAGTGAATCCTTTCCTCGTCTGAGAGCTTCCCCAAGCTTAGAAAGCGCGCAAAAAGCCGACAGACGATAATATATCAACTCTATACTACCACTTCTGACATACAAATCAACCCCCTCGCTGATAGTATAGAGTTAGGAAATGCAAGAAAAAAGCGACATTATATATATATATATATATATGCATAGATGTGTAAAGCCTTTTGATACAACCCATTTTTTAACAAATATACAAGAGTTATACTACATTTATATATGCTAAACATCCTCTGCGCCAATGTTACAATATTATTACATTTTGATTACACAAACATTTCAAAATATATGATAGAAGTCTGAGTATTTTATAGTAATTTCCTTCCTATCAATTAGATCAACCAGTTGAGTGTTGAATGTTGAAACACCCTAGCCTCAGCAAAGAACTATGATCAGCATTTCCTAGCCGCTAGGACACTCCAAACCACCTATTCTAAGTCCATCATCATAGCTTGGTCAGTAAGATACAGACTGCAAGGCGACGCTGATGTGGTTTGAAGAGATTTTCATTGAGTATAATTTTAACTTCTTATTTTTCATTCCTATTCCTTAAATAAAAAGCTCACTAAAAAAGTGAGCAACATTTCCAATGAGATACTTCTGTTGACGAGCGCGTCTCTCCGCCCCCTCATTGCCTTGCGAAGAGGCTTGGCGAATCGAAAGGAGGTGTTTTTTCCTGTTTTCAATTCTACTTATTTTTGTACATTTTTTTAATTTTATCAAACAAAAAAACGCAAGCCGAAGCCTGCGAAAAGTTTTTTTATAACCATTTAATTTCTTTCACATCTGTTTTACGAACTTTAGCATATTTCTTAGCGCTTGTAAAATGTAGAGTAACCGGTTTAAACATTCCACTTTTATCTCTTCGTAAACCTAAAATTGCGGATCTTTTGTTTCTATCTTCAAAAAATATGACGTCCAACTTCATAGTGTTTTTAGATAAATCTTTGGCTAGGATACAACAACTTGTTATCCTAGAATAGAAGATATCACCGATAAAACTATACAAAGATATCCTTTCTATAACATCGTTGTACATGGGATTATTTTTATATTCTTCCAAAATAAAAACACCAGCTTGAATAGCAGGTATTGTTTGACTAGCATAATCTCGTGTGATTTTGTGCAAGCCAAATAAGTGATGTAAATCAGTCAAGCAAAAATCTACTTCGAAAGTCTCTAAATGATTATAATTCGTTGATACTTGACATGTTTTTCCATCGAATTTCTCTTGATAATCTAAAATACAATCAAGTAATTTCAACGACAAACTCCATATTTTCTCAAAATAAAAAAAGCACGGGGCAGTTCTCACTACTGCCCAAAGTGGATGATTAGAGTCGGCTTCTCTAACTCCCTATGTTGTGCTTATTAGGCTTATCGCAAGGGAACAGTTTTTAGCTCTGCCAAGCCACATAGCGTGCTTACTACTATGTGTCCATGTCTCCATGGATTGCCGAGCTGTTTAACGACGTTTTGGGAGTCGGGATAACGAGAAAAGTGATACTTTTACGTTTTTTCCAACTTAATTATGACATCTTTCTTTAAAAAAGTCAATATTTATCGCTTTCTTTAACGAAAAAAATCCCACAAGAACGAATCCTGTGGGGAGATACACATTTTAGAAAAGCTTTCCTTTATTCTATCATTTTTATTACATTTTATCATTCAGTATGATAAAATACAAGTTTTTTGACAAAATAACCAAAAACTACTCGCTATCCCCTCTCACATCACCCTACATATCGTTTGATATGCGACTGATAGTTCAGGGAAACTTCAAGGACAACTTTTCTCTCATCCCCTATGCAGGACTTACTATTTCATTTCTACTCCTATAGGCTCAATTTGACACTTTTCTTCTTCGAATTGCTCATATGCCTACTGAATAGTGAGTTCGATTTATCCAAATTTATTTTTGTCTATTTTGATGAACACTTCCACGAAGATAGTCTGAAAAAGAATCCGCCCCAATTTTCCTTCTCTTTTTAAGCATATTATTCCAGATATGATTGCCCTCTTGTTCAGTAATAAATTGCGCTTTAAACGCTTCAACCAGTATATCTCCTGTTGTCATATGTTCTAAAGAAAATTCTTCTACATATGGTTCAACATCTCTTAGATTATTACTTCCTAATATCCCATTATGCTTTTTCGCTAAGGAAATAGAAGCTGCTTCTCCCTTACCAATAACCTTGTTACTATCATGATTTCTTGTTAAATTTCTATATAATGCGTATTCTTCAGTTCCAATGTCTATGCTCACAATCTCAGCCGAACCCTTAGCTACCAACTGGTCTATCCTAGATTTTAAATGGGGGATTGTAGGTATATTGATTTCATCATACACCTCTTGTGGAATAACAATTTTACCCGAATAGAGCTTTTCTAAAAGATGTTCAGTGCCAACCCATAAAAATGCTGAAATACAATCTGTATCAATAAATACACGACTAGTCAAACGGCAACTCCCCCTCTTCATCTAGCCCATATACAATATCATATCTGAAAGCATCTAGTAGCAGTTCCTCATACTTCCCTTGAGAAATTCTGTTATTTTCTAAAAGTTGTTCAGTCGATTTAATATAGTGTCCTAATACCATTTCCTTTTTACTTTCTGACAAAGGACGATATAAACTTGTATCATAGCCTAATCTTGAAGCTGTCTCTATAACACTAATATCCATATTTTTAATTTCTTCTGCATCAAGGTATCCATCATTCCGCAATCTATATAACATAGCTTTATGACTGATACCATAAAACTGACCCAATTTTATAATATCTTCTACTTCAAGATGAGTTCTATTAGCATTTTCTCTGATTTCCTCAACCATCCTATACAGTGAAGATGGGGAAATTAAAAAATAAGAAGCAAACTGATCCGCTTTTCTTTCAGTTTCATCTCCTTCACCAATCAAAATAAAACTGACTGAACTCTTCTTCACCTCATCATAATAAAGATGATACAGTTCATGTGCTAAAGAAAATCTTTGTCTTCCTAATGACATGTCTGAATTGATTACAATGAGACTGGACTGAGTTCCTTTATAACAGACTCCGCTAATATTCTTTCCGAGTCCATAAAATACCAGCGTCAAATTTTCTATCTTTTGTACCAATTTAAAAATATCTATCGGCGCTTCACCATCAGCTCCCAACTTTTTTCTAAGATTTGAAGCTTTATTACTTAAATCCATTTTATCAATCATTTATTTTGTCTCCAATAGCTGATCTATCTCAAATTGATTCAATACAATTTTATTGATTTTCGCTAAAACTTTAAGATCTTGGTCTACTATTTTATTTTTTCTAAACGATATGACACACTGTTGTTCAGCTTGTTCGCCAAACAAAAGATAGTCAACCGTACAGCAAAACAGGGCAGATAGTTTCTCAATAACATCCGACGTGATATTCCTTTCACCTTTTTCCATTTTGGCAATCATGCTTTGATTCAAAGACAAATATTCAGCAATCTTATCTTGAGTAAGATTTGAAGATATTCTAAGTTCTTTTATTCTTTTTCCAACATCACATACATTTATCATATTCATACACCTCTCATAAAAAGAATAGCACACTCTTGTCATAAAGTCAATTTTTTAAATAAAAAAATTATGACAAAACAAGGAAGCAATTTATTGATACTGCTTAAAAATCCAAAATTGATAATATTAAACCTATTTGATGAGTTCCTATCAAAAATCGTATCTTCAACCTCAAAACAGTACTTAAAGCTATCCGATTCGGTTTACATTGTCAAATTTAGATTTTATTTGAGCATAACTTTCTAGTTTGCTTTTTGATTTTTATTTAATATAGTAGCAAAAATTGAAGTAAATATCTCCACCAGAAAACGCATACTATTAAGGCTTTTCAAGACCTAATAATATGCGCTGTTCTGATTTGAAAGACATTCCATTATTATTTTACTGTTATCAAGCCTTCAGGCTCGACTGTAAATTCTGGTTTTTCTGCTATCGTACCATCTTCTTTAAGGTAATACCATCCATCATTTGATTTGACAAAGGCATTGGAAACCATGTCCCCATTTTGACTATCAAGATAGTACCAAGTCTCCTTGTATTTAATCCAGCCTGTTTTCATAGCACCTTCTCCATCGAAATAGTACCACTTCTCAGCGATTTTCTTCCAGCCTGTAGCCATTTCGCCTGACTGATCAAACCAGTACCAGTTGCCGTCTATGTGCTTCTTCCAACGGTCTGCAAGCATATATCCTGAACCGTCAAAGTAATACCAAGTACCATTTACTTTCTCAAACTTATCTTTTGGATAAGAACCGTCTGAGTGTACATACCAGGTGCCAGTATCGTTCTGTTGCCATCCTGCTTCAATCGTCAAGCCGTTTTCAATATCCTGCTTAAACTTCTCACGGCTAATACCCCATTTGGCAAGATAAGGATAGGGGTCAATGTGATCTGAGTTATTATCGGGTTGGTTATTGGTGCAGTATTCGTGTGTCTTGATACCTGCTAAATCAGCAGTATCAAGCGTTTTAGGTATCCCAGCCTCGTCTGCTAGATTGCGCAAGAGTTCGATATAGAGGCGATAGTCAATCAGAAACTCTTCTTTTGATTCATGACTTTCAATCAGTTCAACTTGTGCATAACCTTCTGCATTCCAACCGCCCCCAACGTCCCAGGCACCATTATCAACAGGTCCTACCTGCATAACACGACCATTACCGACTACGTGAGAAAAGAAGCCCAATTCAGGATCTTTTCTGTAATGGTAGTCAGCCTCATTTTGCACCGTTGAGTTACGGTTGCCTGTGGAATGAGCATGGACTTGCCTATATGGTTGCACGCCGACTTGAGGCAAATCTGTTCTTAATTTACTCACATCAATTTCCATATTCTACTCCTTATCAATTAAAACAACTTATTTTTTACAATCCAGAGCTAGAAACTCCTTTATTTATACCTCATAAAGAATACAATCCTAGTCACGATTAGGCTTGTAGATAGAACTTTAAAACGCACTATTTTAACACTGTAAATAGGACTGATAAGGTCTGCATTCTATCTACAATAACACCCCAGACTAAAAAGCTTTTCAAAAGTATATTTTTACAGTCTCTATATGTCCTTTTAATAAATACATTATATCATATAAAAGAAGTCAAAAGTATATTAAACTATTTTCAAGACCAAACTAAAAGAGGAGAACACAAGTTTTTTCGATTTTCACTAGAGAAAAGAGATTTTATTCAGCAAATCGAGCTATGATGACACTTTTGTTACCAAGATAGCCTTGCCTTCTTTTATCAAGGGGTGACGGAATAATGAGAAGTACAGTTGAACTGTCATGGCAACCCAGATAAGGGGTTCACAAAGAATAACTCCCTTATAGCCTGCCCAAGGGATAATCAAGACCACAAAAGCGATTTTCCCGATTAGTTCGATAAAACTAGAAACTAGAGGAAGGACTTTTTGCCCCAAGCCCTGCAAACAATTGCGATAAATCAACAAGAGACTCAAAATAGGATAAAAAGCTGAGCTGATTTGCAGATAGAGACTGCCATTTTCTACCAAGTAGCTATCCGTCGAACTAGCCAAGAAGGAAACCAAGGCAGGACTGGCAAAAAATAGGAAGACACAAACAAAAACTGCCCAGGACATACTTAAACGACTGCCGATTCGAAGACCTTGAACAATGCGGTCTGGGCGCTTAGCACCTAAATTCTGAGAAGCAAAGGTCGTCATCGAGGCAGAGATAGCGGTCATGGGAAGAAGGGCAAAGGCCATAATGCGTCGAGCTGCCGTCTGGGCACTAATAATCACTGCACCAAAGGTATTAACAGAAGACTGTAAAATCACACTGCCTATAGATACAATTGAACTCATCAAGCCCATAGCCAAACCTTGCTCCAAGAGATCGGCGTATAAGGCCTTGTCCCATTTGAAATGCTTGAGTTGAGGCAAAAGTTCTGGCACACTCTTACGGATATAATAAAAGCAAAGAACTGCTGATAAACCTTGCGAAATGATGGTAGCAAGGCCCGCTGATTGAACTCCCAGATGCAATTGTGTAATAAAATAGAGATCCAGAACCACATTAACCAGAGCAGAGAAAATCAAAAAACCAAGCGCAGCCAGACTGTCGCCAATAGATCGCAACAAACCTGCAAAGAGATTATAGGCAAAACTAACACCGACACAGGTCACAATCATAGAAATATATTGATAGGACTGAGGGAGGATTTCTGCAGGAGTATCTAAATATTGCAAGAGTGGATACAAACCGACAAAGCCCAGTAGCATAACTACAATACTCAAAAGAGCACCTAAAATCCAGGTGGCTGCTACTGCTTCCTTGATTTTTGTAAAATTCCGAGCACCATAATAACGAGCAATGACAATCCCCATCCCATTACCAACACCAAGAGTAAAACCTACAATCAGGTCAAAAATCGCTGTCGTCGCCCCTACCGCCGCCAAGGAGTCTTGTCCAAGAAAACGCCCAACAATCAAGACATCAGCAGTATTATAGAGCTGTTGAAAAATATTTGATAGCAAGATTGGGAAGGCAAAACTCAAAAGCGAGGGAAGAATCGGACCATGTATCAGGTCCACTGTTCGTTTTTTATTCATAAGGCTATTATATCAGCTTTCTAGAGGAGCGACAAGAAACAGCAAACTATAGATAATCTAAAAACTTGAATCAAAAATTGACAAAGCAGCGGATTTCTCCACTACTTTAACAGCTTATTCTTCAATTTCGATTTCAAGTCCATCGCCTAGGTCAAGAGTTACCTCTTCATTCACAGAATCTGCTTGAACTGCTTCATCTTTTTTGTTTTCAGTATCTTGTTCTGAAGCCTCTTCTCCATCAATCAAGCCAAATTTAGAACGGACTTGCTTATCAATGTCATCAAAGATTTCTGGGTGATCTGCCAAGTATTTCTTAGCATTCTCAGAACCTTGCCCGATTTTCTCATCCTTGTAAGAATACCAAGCTCCTGCTTTTTTGATGATATCCAAATCGCTTGCAATCTTCAGGAGTTCACCAGTCTTAGAAATTCCTTCTCCATACATAATTTCAACTACGGCTTCCTTAAATGGTGGAGCTACCTTGTTTTTTACAACCTTAATCTTAGTTTCTTTACCGACATTGGTTTCTTTTTGGTCACCAGTTCCCTTAATTTGTGTATTGCCACGAACATCCAAGCGGACTGAAGCATAGAATTTCAAAGCACGTCCACCAGGTGTTGTTTCTGGATTTCCAAACATCACTCCAACTTTTTCACGCAATTGGTTGATAAAGATGGCAATTGTTTTGGTTTTATTGATAGAAGCACCGAGCTTACGCATAGCCTGGCTCATCATACGAGCCTGCAAACCAACGTGGCTATCTCCGATATCTCCATCAATTTCCGCACGAGGTACAAGGGCTGCAACTGAGTCGACCACGACAAGATCTACAGCACCTGAGTCAATCAATTTTCCTGCAATCTCAAGACCTTGCTCTCCTGAGTCTGGTTGTGACAAGAGCAATTCGTCAATGTTAACACCAAGAGCCGCAGCATAGGCTGGATCGAGGGCATGTTCCGCATCGATAAAGGCTGCAATCCCACCTTCTTTTTGCGCTTGTGCAACTGCATGAAGGGCAACCGTTGTCTTACCAGATGACTCTGGTCCATAGATTTCGATGATACGTCCCTTAGGATAACCACCTGAACCAAGGGCAATGTCAAGAGCCAAAGAACCTGAGCTCATCACTTGCACCTTTTGCTCGGCACGTTCACCCAAACGCATGATGGATCCTTTACCAAAGTCTTTCTCAATCAATTTAAGAGCGTCATTCAAGGCTTTTTCACGTTCTGCCCCAAATTTTTTTGAAATTTCTTCTAATTTTTTTGGTTTTTTCGCCATTCTATTCTCCTACATTCTAATGATCCTCAGACCTATCTACTATTATATCAAAAGTTAGTCACTTAATAAAGCCTTGCGAACTAGGTTAAAGGCATGCATAACCGCAATGTGACGTACATCTGCTCTACTTCTGCCTCCAATATTCACCTTGATAACCTCAGTTCCTTGCTCTTGAGCCAAGCCTATGAAGACTGTCCCAGCTGGGTATCCTTCTAGGCTATCTGGTCCTGCCACTCCAGTCAAACTAATTCCAAAATCAGACTGGGTCTTACTTCGTGCCTGCTCAGCCATCTTCTGAGCTGTAAATTCAGACACCACACCATGTTCTTCCAAATCCTTGACAGGAATATCCAACATGTTTGATTTTTTCTCCAAGCTATAGGTCACAAAACCACCCTTAAATATACTGGAAGCACCAGAAAAATCTGCTAGACTAGCTTGGAAAAGACCCGCCGTCAAACTCTCTGCAGCCGTGATGGTTTTCCCTTGTTTTTTCAGTTCCTCTATCACAATGCTGGCCAAGCTGGACTCTTCCCCATAACCATAACAAAGGTCTCGTAAAGAAAGTCCTTCAAAGGTCTGGCGATCCAAAATTTGATGTTCCAAAATATCCAACGCTTGATTTGCCTTTTCTTGACTGCTAGCCTTTGTTGACAGGCGCAGAGTGACTTCTCCTGTCTTAGCATAGGGGGCCAAGGTCGGATCGGTTTGATTCTCAATTAAATCAGCCAAAATCGTAACCAGCTGACTTTCGCCAATTCCAAAGAAACGAAGAACTCGGGAATACAGCTTGCTCCCTGTCATCAACTTGGGTAGAAGCTGATTTAAGACCATAGGTTTCAATTCACTTGGTGGACCTGGAAGAACAACGTAGGTCACTCCTTCGACTTCCAATATTCCTCCCACAGCCAGTCCTGTTTCGTTTGGCAGTGGAGTCGCTCCTTCTACAAGTTGAGCTTGTCTTTCGTTATTCGGTGTTCGGGCATAGTCTGGTCGCCGGGCAAAAAAGACATCCAACTTCTCCTGAGCCTGAGGATCGAAGACTAATTCCTTCCCTAAAAATTTAGCCAGAGTTTGTTTGGTCAAATCGTCCTCAGTTGGCCCTAAACCACCTGTCAAAATCACCAGACTGCTACGTTGACTGGCAATCTCAAGCAGGGATAAGAGACGGGCTTCATTGTCTCCTACAGCCGTCTGAAAATATACATCTACCCCAATCTCTGCTAGTTTTTCTGATAAAAACTGAGCATTGGTATTGACAATCTGTCCTGTCAAAATCTCTGTTCCAACAGCAATGATTTCTGCTTTCATGTTTCCTCCTACCTATCTATTCGTATTTTTTTGAAAAAATCGCAGGAATTTTCCTACGATTGATTTTTTATTTGTATCAAAAGTTAATTATCTTCATCACCAACAGGTGCTCTGCCAAATAAATCTTCAAATAAAACCGCATTGGTTTCGACCTGGGTAACTTCTTCTTGTCCCAAAGAACGTCGGAGTAGATTTTGCATTTCCAACATATGGGCTCTCGAAACAATCTGGTAAGAAACACCTTGAAGCATCTCTCCTTCACCCTGCAACTGCTGAGTTTCAATGGTTTTAAATGAATCTTTATAGCCTAGCAAGTTAGGGATACTTTTTGCAGACAAATCAATATTGGTCTGCATATTGTCACTCAAAGCTTTTAGAATCTCTTGATAATGACCAACGCTATTTAAACTGAGAGCTTTTTCCATGACTTTTTGAATAACTTCACGTTGACGTTTTTGACGACCATAATCTCCCTCAGGATCTTGGTAACGCATTCGTGCATAGACTAGAGCTTCTTCTCCCCCAATATGTTGCTCCCCAACACCGATAGAAATGGTATTAAATTCTTCTTGGTCACTGATAGAAATTGGGAAACCTAGGGTATTATTGACTGTAATACCACCTACTGCATCCACTAGTTTTTGCAACCCTTTCATATTGACCATCACATAGCGATCAATATGGATATTCATCATTTTTTGAATGGTTTCTATAGCAAGCTCTGCTCCACCATCTGCATATGCTGAATTCAGTTTCGCTTCATGAGCCTGACCATTCCCTGATTCAATGCGGGTCAGAATATCCCGCTCTAAACTCATCATCGTTGTTTTTTTCGTTTTAGGATTCACTGTCATCAAGATCATGCTATCACTTCTACCGACCCAAGTTTCAGTTCGTTCAGCATTTCCGGTATCAACCCCCATTAACAGAATGGTCAAAGGTTCAGTCGCTTCAATAACCTTGGTTTCTTCGCCGATTTTTTTATAGGTTTTAGCTAAGGTTTCTGTCCCTTGTTGATAAATAGTATAAGCAAAAATACCTGCTCCTACTACAGTTACAGAAAGTAAAGCTAGCACCATTCCAATAATTTTTTTAACCATATTTCTACTAATCGATCAGTTTACCCATCAAGTAAACATCGATAAATTTCCCTTCTTCTATATATGCTCCACGCTCTTGGCGACCTTCAATTACAAAGCCATGCTTTTGATAAAGATGGACTGCTGCTTGATTACGAGTTTGGACAGTCAGTTGGAGACGACGCAGAATGCCACTTGCTTGTGCCCACTCTATCGCTTCTTCTAGCAACAAACTTCCCAATCCATTATTCCAATATTTCTTACCAATCACAATGAAGAGGTCTCCAATATGACGGACTCTCTTACGCTGGTCAGCTGTAATATTTACAATACCAGCAATTTTATCATTTAAGAATGCAAGTAAGGTTATCTGATTGTCCGAACTAGCTTGCTTGTTGAGGAATATTCCCATCTCCTCACTGGTCAAGAGAATACCATCTCCGTCTAAGCTGGTAAAATCTGTTTCTACACTGACACGATTTAAAAAAGCCACTAATTCAGCTGCATCTTTGGGCTCTGCTTCCCTAATGAGCAATTCATACTCCATGTCGAAGCTCCTCTAAGAGTTTCTCAGCACGCAAACCCTTTGCCTGAAAATTTAAACGGCGACCGTCTTCTTCTTTTAGAATTTCCAATTCTAAATAAGTATCTGGTAAGGCATCACCTAAGAGATTTCCCCACTCGATAACAGTCACTCCGCCACCAAAGAGAAACTCATCCAAATCGATAGAATCCGCATCTCCTTCAATACGATAAACATCTAGGTGATAAAGTGGCAGTCTGCCTTCATACTCTCTTACGATAGTATAGGTTGGACTTTTAATCATTTGAGAAATCTGTAAACCTTTAGCAAGTCCTTTAGTAAAGGTCGTTTTACCTGCACCCAGTTCTCCAGTTAAGATTAAAACATCATTCTTTTCTAATAGATGACCCAAACGCTCCCCTAAGGCTTGCAGCTCTTCTTCATTTTTTGTGTACATATTCTTATTATACCAAAAACTTTTCTTTTGTGTCTATTTTCCTGCTAAACTTATACTCAATGAAAATCAAAGAGCTGACGTAGTTTGAAGAGATTTTCGAAGAGTATTACCATCACAACATCCATAAAAACAAGCTTGCTCTAAAAGAAAATGAGCGTAGCAATGACCAATACAAGATCTCGGAAAATATGGCCATAAAAGGAAACTTCCTTTTTAACAGAATTTGGGACAAGATAGGCTGCAAAAAACAAACCCAGTCCAATATAAATCAGAAGTGAGACAATAGTCATTGGATTTCTTAAGAAGAGAAGTGTTGCTAAAATAGTCACCAACACTGTCTTTTTTCTATCTAGCATAGCAAGCAAATCGCGCATGTATTTTTTCAAGGGTAAAAAAATCAGCAAATCTAGTCCAAATAGGAAAAAGAAGGATGGCAATAAAAAGTCAACTAATTCTTGCTGCAGCGTATTTTTGATGAACAAGTTGTCTGACAAAACAAGGACAGCTCCTAACAAATTAATTAAGAGCAAGATACTGTAAAAAAGCTTCACCGACTTCTTACTGGCTAGGACACTATGGACTTCTTGCTTACGGGTATAAAGATAATTTACTCCAGCACAGATTCCTGAAACGAAGACCATACTTCCGATGAAAAAAGCTGTACTTTGTTTAAAGGACAAGATGCATTCTTTCCATAGGAAACAGCTACTCAAACTGATTTGAATTAAAGCTAACAAAAATAAGATTCTCATTGATTTCATCTTTTCTCTCCCTTCTTACCAATCATTATACTAGGAGAAAAGAGAGAACTGTTTCTAATCTTCTCAAATGTCTTTTTAAGACGCTAAACAAACATGAGAGACTACTACTCAATGAAAATCAAAGAGCAAACTAGGATGCTAGCCACAGGTTGCTCAAAACACTGTTTTGAGGTTGCAGATAGAGCTGACGTGGTTTGAAGAGATTTTGGAAGAATATAAACTTGAAATAAGGCTGATAGTATTCATTTCACTATCAGCCTTACAGGTTATTTAACGTTTCAGAAAAACTATAATGTCAAGATTAACTAAACAATATCTAATTCCTTCAAATAATTTTCTATCTTCATCAACATTAAAGGATTGTTATAAATCTTACATAACTCTCTTGCTTCTATATAATAATTTTTGACTTGTTCTTTGTCTAGAAATTTGGCTCCAGCATTTCCTACAAGAATAAGTAGAGGAGCCAATTGGTAGCTTGTCTGTCTTTGTTTACAGAGTTCAATCGTCTCAAGAGCTTCTTGGATGGCTTCATTATATTTTTCCTTTGATACTAGGTAGTGAGCGTAGTTGTAACGAACTCTGATGTAGCCAAATAAAAACTCTTGATGCTCAAAATTTTTTGTCTGATATAACTCCATCAAATGAGAGTAGTTTGCCTCATATTCTTGTTCACGACCCACTAAGGAATAGAAATTAGATAGAGTATTCAATGCCTTTAAATAAATCAGAGTATTTGAAGAGACTTTTAATAATATATTTTCCAATGAAGAAATTGCCTCACACTTACTGTCATATTGATAGAAGTCAATAATAGCTTTAATCCATTCAAGGTAAGTTCGGTCTTCTAGTGTTAGAAAAGTACTTCGTTCAATCTCTATTCTATAAATATATTCCAAATTGTCATAATTTCTGTCATCTAATAGTCGAGCAGATAATTGCTTGAAATTAGAGAGGTTAGATTTAATTTCAATTTGTTCATTAAAAAAATAATCTAATGGCACTTCGAGTCGTTGTGAGAGTTTGAACAAAAGGTCTGCGGAGGGAATGAAATGCCCTCTCTCAATTTTACTAATCTGGCTTTGTTCACAAATTCCTTCTGCAAGAGTTTGTTGGGAGAGTCTCAACTCTTTTCTTTTCAATCTGAATTTTTCAGCTAATGTAGTCATAAAAACAAAAAACCTTCCTAATTTATATTTGTCAATTATATATCATTTAGTTAAAGACGGCAAATATTTGCTCGATAAAATTACAAATAGAAATAATAAAAAAAGTTCAAAATATAATAAAAATACTTGACTGAATAATATACATATGTTAAAATAAAAACAAGGAAACAGAAAGGGGTTTCACGAATAAAGAAAAATCGTGGAATTCAAAAATTAGCTATATTAGTATTACTAGGTGTTTTTACGTTTAGTAACACAATTCCTTACCAACAGTTTGTTCAGAAGAATAAACGATTGGAGATTCGAGTGCAATTACAAAAGAATTCCAATGGTCTTGATGTTGGGAAGGCAGATTGATTTCGTATTACTTTAAAATTCAACTATTTAGAGAAAGGTATTCTTATGAGAGCTTGTAACAATACCAGATAGATATAAGAATGGAGATGTTTGATAAAATGCTTTCATAGCTAACCAACTGTTGAAAATTATGAGTTACAAAATCTAAAGTATTTAAGATTGGTTTATAAAATTAGGTCTCTGCCTGTAGAAAGGAACATGCAGTTAGAAAGGAGGAAAAAATAGGATACTATAATTCAGACTGAGATTTCTAATTAAAATATGTAGTTGCATTTCGCTCATTTTCATAATATTTCATTCAGAGGAGTAATAATATGTTAAAATTTAGAAAAGTAGTTGCATCATCCCTTGCCGTTTTGGCATGTAGTTTGGCTCTTCCTGTTTTGGCAGTTTCTCTCCATGGTGGCGAGTGGACCTATGGAGGCTATCATGATCCAAATAATTGGGGAGCATTTTCGAATTATTATCATGGTTCAGAGGATCACTGGGCCTATGTTGGAAGTAATGGACGTGACAATCAAAAAACAGCTTATGCAGGAGCACATAGTGCGGCCTATGCGTTTGTTAATACAAATTTTGGGGAGCAAGTTACATTTGATGCGGGATTGCAAGAATAATTGAAGAAGATTCTTTTATCAATAGTTTAGTAAGCTTGTTAGTTTATAGAGGGCAGGGGTATTTCTGCCCTCTATTTTAGAATAAGGAATGCACTATGAAAAAATTATTTATACTCATATCCAACCTGCTTGCTAGTTTGTTCTTTGTTTGGGTATTTACCATTTGGACTGATACATATGTTTCCCATTATTACCCCAACGTTGTTGTACGTGATTCTTCCCCTGAAACAACTTTTCAGCATGTTGCTACACGCTTGGAAAAACTAGCAGAAGAAACGGATAGCTTTATTGCGATTCAACACCAAGATCCCAACTCAGAAGGTACTCCAGTTTTTTCTTATACGACCTTTGGGGACGGAAAGTTGCCTGATGGGCTACAGGAAAAAAATCTAGAAGATGCCCAAAGTAGTAGTGTTGAAACAAACTATTTTGTATTCGATGGAAACCTAGATATTCACTTGCTAAGAGAGGAGCTAAGTCAACTTGGCTTGACTAACATGCACCTGATAATTCCATCTAAACTATCTACGTTAATGGCTATCTTTAGTAACGGATTTCAGTTAATCGGTTTATTGATTTTCATCTTAACCTTTGGAGCACTGACTTTAATTAGTCAAATTAGCCAATTACGGTCGTCGGGCATTCGCCTCATTTCAGGAGAGAAACGGTGGTCCATTTTCCTTAGACCAGTTGGTGAGGATTTGAAAGGGATAGCTGTTGGTTTCAGTTTAGCTGGCGTGCTCGCCATTCTTATGCAAAAAATTCTGTCGCTTCCAACGCAATCCCTAATGACCATAGGAGAAGGCTTGCTCAGTTATAATCTCATCTTGTTGTTGATCTCCCTGTTTTTCGCTCAACTCTTCGCAGTTGGGATAAAAAAGATACACCTGATGCAGATTATAAAAGGGCAAGTGCCTGTCAGAGGAATCATTAGTTTGATTTTAATCGGTCAACTATTAGCGATTATTATTGTAACGCTGGGAATAGGGAGTAGCTTAAAGTATTCCCAAGCCTGGCAACAGCATCGGATTGGACAAGAGGCTTGGAGCCAGGAAAGGCAACTGATTACCCTATCATTCAGCCGTGAAGGAACGAGTCCTGGTTTTGATGAACAAGCTCAAAGGAAACTCAGAACTTGGTATCAATTGATGGATCTGGCTGTTTCAGAAAAAAAGGCTTTCTTATCTAGACACCAGTTAATTGACCGTTCTTTGCAAAATGGCATGGCTTCCTCCAAAAACTTTATAACCTCTACAGAATGGCACGATTACAACCCGAATGGCAATGTCCTTATCGTCACACCGCAATACTTGGAGCGTCAAAACATTCCTGTAGATACAACTATTGAGCAAAAGATGAATCACCTTGATGTAGGGGAGTTTGTCTTATTGCTGCCTGAACACCTCCGTTCAGAGGAAGAACATTATAAATCTGTTTTTGAAGACGACTTAACCAGTCGCATGTCTAGTAAAGATGAACGACAGCAAATGACTGCTACGGTAGGTTATTTGGAATCAGGTCAGGATCGTTTTGTGTATAATACGACCCCTATTTCTTACCAGCAGTTTTTGAAAGATCCAATCATCATTGTTATAACACCCCAATCAACTGGTCCACAGTCCATTTTCTTTTGGGTAGACGCAGTACAGAATTACGTTCTCTTTAATCAATTGTCTGATGCCCAGGAGCTTATCCAGAGACAAGGCATTGAAAATTGGGTCTCAGAAATGCAAACAGGTTACCACAACTACATCACATTATCGGATAATATCCAGAGGGAACGTTGGGTAATGCTAGCAGGAGCTGTGCTTGGGATTACAACTTCAATCTTGTTGTTTAACACTATGAATAGGCTCTACTTTGAAGAATTTAGACGTGCCATTTTTATCAAACGCATTGCAGGTCTCAGGTTCTTAGAAATCCATCGCACTTATCTCTTTGCTCAACTGGGTGTGTTTTTACTGGGATTTGTTGCGAGTGTATTTCTTATGGTAGAGATAGTAGTTGCTTTCTTAGTCTCGTTACTCTTTACTGGTCTATCTCTTTTACAGTTACATGTCCAAATGCAGAAAGAAAACAAGATGTCCATGCTTGTTTTGAAGGGAGGTTAATATGATTGAACTTAAACAGGTGAGTAAATCTTTTGGAGAACGAGAGTTATTTTCGAATCTTTCAATGACATTTGAGGCTGGAAAAGTCTATGCCTTAATTGGTTCAAGTGGTAGCGGAAAAACAACCTTGATGAACATGATTGGGAAATTAGAATCTTATGATGGGACGATTTTTTACCGAGGTAAAGACTTGGCCAATTATAAATCGAGTGATTTTTTCCGTCACGAATTGGGCTACCTCTTCCAGAACTTTGGCTTAATTGAAAACCAAAGTATTGAAGAAAACCTTAAGCTAGGTCTCATTGGTCAAAAGTTGAGTCGGTCGGAACAGCGGTTGAGGCAGAAGCAGGCTTTAGAACAGGTCGGCCTGGCTTATCTTGACCTAGATAAGCGCATCTTTGAGTTATCGGGCGGAGAATCGCAACGGGTTGCCTTGGCAAAAATTATCTTAAAGAATCCACCCTTTATTCTGGCAGATGAGCCAACAGCTTCAATAGACCCAGCAACCTCTCAGTTGATTATGGAGATTTTGCTATCTCTTCGAGATGATAATAGGCTAATCATTATCGCAACACATAATCCGGCAATTTGGGAGATGGCTGATGAAGTGTTCACGATGGATCGTCTGAAATAAAAATCCTTGTTTTTAATTGCACGATGAGTTACTGAAATATTATCATGAATCAATAATAGTGTAGGAGAGATTTTCCTCCTACAACCGTTTCAAAAGAAAACTATCTTTATTCCATGTTATTTTGAGGAAGATATTGTGAAAGTCAAAGATGATGATAAAGTTGAGTGGAATTTGTTAGAATTTCAAAAATTTAGAGCATTTTTGGCTTAGTAATCTGTGTTGAAGGCTCAAAACCTATGGTAAAAAAGTAGCTTTGAAAACGTATTGCCTCCAAAGATTGAGTTAAATAATGATTTAACACAAAAAGAAATTATTGAAGTTCTGGAAAGATGTTGTTTCAGTATTAAGAAAAAGTGGGAAAAACTTGCGATTTTCACAGAGAAAGGAAGAAAAAGTATAAAAATATAGTCAATTGAAACAAGAACTGGACAAAAGAACCTTTTGTGCCATATTTTTCTCCTTTCGCTTTACAATTGGCTTGAACACCTTTATTGTATCGCATTTGGAGTTTTTTTGGTATAACCTTCGACGCGCACCCGCATAGCGGGTGTTTTTTTCGTCTCGCACCTAACGGAGCGAGACGAACTAATAGTCACTTAATCAAAAAACGCACCATATCAAAAACTAAAAATTTGATATTATGCGTCATGTCTTAAACTAATTGACTATACTTTCTATTCAAATGAGCTTTTAACCAATCTCTTTGGTCAATCAACTCTTAAAACCAAAGAGCAATTTCTCGCTTAGCTGACTCTTCTGAATCTGAACCATGTACAACATTTTGGATAGGTTGATTTTCACTAGCAGCTTTTGCAAAATCACCTCGAATAGTGCCTGGTAAAGCTTCTTCTGGACGAGTCGCACCCATCATAGTCCGCCAAGTTTCGATTACTTTGGGACCAGAAATGATACCTACAAGAACCGGTCCTGAAGTCATGAATTCACGAATCGGTGGGTAAAAACTTTGGCCAACCAAATCCTGATAGTGCTGGTCAATCAAGTCTTCTGAAATCTGCGAACGCAACTCCAATTTTTCAATTGTCAATCCACGTTGTTCGATGCGTTTCAACACTTCACCCACTAGCCCTCTTTTTACACCGTCTGGTTTAATAATAAAAAATGTTTGTTCCATACCCGTCTCCTTTGTCAGCTTCTTTCTTTTATACTCTTCGAAAATCTCTTCAAACCACGTCAACGTCGCCTTGCCGTAGGTATGGTTACTGACTTCGT
>NZ_VMMX01000005.1 GCF_013277415.1 Streptococcus sp. 68
TTGTTTTTGTTTCCTTACCCTTAACACCTTGTTGAGTTGTTTCTCGATAATCTTTGTCTTTGGTTTTATCTTCTACATAGCGTGTTGTAAATGGTAATTCTTTTTCTTCTACTTTTGGTTTTGTTCCAACTAAAACAACTTTATTAACAGGTTTTTCTGTTTCCTCTGTTGTAGATGGATTCGCAGTACGTGCACCTGTCTCTGGATTGACTGTATAGGTAGTTGTCGTTGTAGAAGTACCTTTTTTACCAGGAGTTTTTTCTATTTGATGTCCTGCAACATCTTGATCATTTGGCTCATAAATCGTTTTAAAATCAATCTCATTGGTTGTGACTGTTGGCTTTGTACCAACTTCATAGATGTCATCGTCTTTATTAGCTGTGTCTCCTTTATTCACATGAATACGATAATACTTAGATAAGACAACTGTTCCATCTTCTTTTACAACATTTTCGTCTGCCTCTGGATTGACTGTTATCGGTTTATTGGCATCTACAATAGTATCTTGATCATCAATCATACCATCAGCTCTATCTGGTTTACCATCGTTATTACTATCATATGTCTCAGTAATATTCGTTACCCCTGAATCAACACGATGAGGATATTTAGGGTCAATTTCACTTATTCTAGGTTCCTTAAAACCTGACCCATCTGTAAGATCGTCACCTGCATGCTCATTTATAGTAGCAGCATCCTCTCTTTTATATTTCTCATCAGTTTGACGATCTTCGTTTTCATCATATAATTTTGTGAATAAATTTTCTAGTTCATTTCCTTCTTCTTCAAAATAACCATCTATTTCACTTTTACTCAGATTATCAGCTTCTTCAGCTTTTAAGATAAAACTTCTACCATCATGACCTTTATGTTTCAATACAGGATCAGTACTTTCAATCTTGTCATTTCCTACATATTTTTTCCCTTTAGGAATTCGTACTTCATACCCATCTGCGTTACTACTTAAATCTGTAATATCCTGAGGCTCTCCCCCCGATTCATTACCTGAAGCGTAGACTACATTAGGTGCCATTATTGCAACACCACCTAGGGTAAGGACAGTAGCCACCACGCAGGAACCGAAAACTTTTCCGATTTTGCGTAGAGCATACTTTTTATTCTTAGTTGATTTTCTTGTCATATTTTCCTCAATTTAATATTTATTTTAGTTTATAGATTGTTAACTCCGAGCCAAAAGCCAGATAACTCATCCAACTTTTGGCAAGAAGCAACGTTTTTATATTATTCGGATTCATCTTCTTTTTTCTTGAAGAATCCTAGTCCCAAACCTGCTAACAAGGTCAACAATCCTGCCCCAGCTAAGCCAGCATTAGCCTCTGTACCTGTATTTGGCAACTCCTCTCTCTTACCTGTCTCATAAGTCGGCACTTCTGGATCTGGACTCACTGGAGTTTCAGGTCTTGGAGTATCTGGTTCTGGTATTGGAGTCTCTTGATTTGGTAGTTCTGGGCTTGGAGTAGGAGCACTTGGATGCTCTGGATTTGGTTGTGGTCTCGGCTCCTCAGGTCTATCTGGAATTGGTTCGTTAGGGAGAACTGGCGGTATCTTTTCAAATCTATGAATCGTAATACCTTCCTCCGTTACAGTTGTAATATATCTGTATCCTGGAATATTTCCAGCTTCATGAGTACCTGGTTGATCTGGTTTAAGTGGATTACCATCTTTATCAAACCAGACTGTAATTTTATATTCTGGCTTATCTACAGATGGAGAACCTGCAAAGAAAATATGTGTGACTTTATTTCCTTCCAAACGACTTTCCAACCAAACATGATTTGCAATTCGACCTTTTTCATGTAAACCATTTTCAGTTGGTCTTAAGACATTTCCATTTACGTCAATCCATTCTGTTGTTCCTTCAAATTTAGGTACATCAAGAATATTCGGCATAACACTAACAATCTTACTTTGTTTGTATTTATGTTTTGTTTGCGTATCTACCCATGTCTTCGGTTGAACTTGTTCACTTGGAATGTAAACACGACCATTCGTCGGATTGATAGTCACTCCAACTGGAGATTTTTCAATTTTCCACGTACCATCTTTATCTTTCTTCGTAACGATAGTTTCTTTTTCAGTACTGTTTCGTTTTGTAAATGTAATAGATAAAGTATCAGCATCTTTATTTGGCACGTCAACTTCTACAGTATTACCGCTTGGACGTTCGACAATTCTCGGTGTCGGTGGAATAACATAGATTTGACGTAACTTCACGACAAAGACTTGAGACGGATCTTTTCCTTCTTCATCTTTTACGTTGTCAAATGTCGCTCCATCTTTCAGAGGATTGTCTACTAACTCGTAGTCACCATTATTAACTGGGTCACCTGTTAGTTTCTTCAATGTATCATTAAAGTTTTCTGTTGGGATTTTCTCTCCAGTTTTACCTGTCAGCGACATCCTTGAAGCAACAAGCTCCGTTTCTTTTCCATCTTCGCCTATGACAACAAATTTGACAATAGCTCTTTGTCCATCTGGTGTATACTTGATTGGTGTATCCATCTTAGGATCATTTGGCGTTTCTGGAACCGGTGGCACCTTATATCCTTTTTCTGGATGTTCTGGATCTATAGGTACTAATGGAGTTCCGTTTGGTGTCTTAGGTGTATAGCCTGGAACGTATGGAATCACTGGCACTTTCGGTACTGGTTGCCCTGGTTGTGGCGGAGTGGTTGGATAATCTGGAGTTTTAGGCTTAGTTGGATCATCTGGATCATTTGGATACGGAATTGGTGTCGGTTCTTCTTTTCCTGGTACTTTTGGCACCCATGAACCGATTTTTCTGTATTCAACTACTTCTTCTATTGAATCAGATTCTGGCGTTACCTCTTTAGAAGGTACTGACACTTTATTTGCTAAATATCCTTCTAAAACTGGTGTATCTACTTTAGGGAACTCTTGTTTTTCATGATTCCAAGTTCCAATTTCCGTTAAACCTGTTGTTAGATTAGTTGTTGTATCTCTTGAAAACTCAACCTTATCTACTTTCATCGTGATTTTTTCCGTGTTAAGTTCTGTTCTGACTTCTTTTCCATCTTGAACATCAACTTTAACGTATTTAATTGTACGTGTTACAGTTGTAGACTCTTTATCAGCTGAGATTTTTTCTCTTACTACTAATTTATATGTCTGAGTCGGTTCTTGTTTTCCAGCGTCAGACTCTGTATCATATTTTGTAGTTGCAGTTAGTGGATTTACTGTATCTACAATGTATCCACGATTTCTTAGTGAAGTTATCTTAGCATCAACAGAATTTTTATCAGTTTCTTTAACCGTTTCTCCTGATTTGCCGTTAAATTCTAATTTTTCATTGTCTAGTGGCACTTCTACCCCTGTAGTTACATTAACTACTTTAATTAAAATCTTTTGTGGATTTCCTTCATAAGTAATCGGTGTATCCTTACCTGGTGTTTCTGGTACTGGTGGTACTTTGTATCCTTTTTCCGGATAGTTTGGATCAACTGGTTCTAACGGTTTGTCTCCAATTTTTGGTGTGTATCCAGGTACATATGGAATTACCGGTGTACCAGGTGTGATTGGTTGTCCTGGTTCAGGATATACTGGTGTTCCAGGTTTTGTTGGATCTGCTGGATGGTTTGGATATGGTTTTGGATCGAAATTCGTTCCTTCTGGTGGTGTTACACCTGTTGGCGGTGTTAATACCCATGATCCTAACTTAGTGTACACCACATTTACATTTTGATTTTTAGAAGCTTCTGTTAAGTTTTCACTTGCTGCTACACTTGTTCCATCTGTTGATACCAAATTACCTTGTGAGTCTTGATTTGATTTTAAGATGTATCCTTTTACTACTGGTGATGTTACTTCATCGAATGTTGTGTCATTATCTTTAGCTGTCCATTCTCCATAAGTAATCTCACCTGTTACTACGTTAATCTTAGCTTCACGTGTAAAGGTTACTTTATCTGTTTTTGGCTCTTTTGTTTCTTTACCGTTATCCGTATATGTTAGCTTAGTTCCTGATTCGTCAACATAATTAATTGTACGTGTTACTTCTTTTGTAGTTTCCGCGTTCTTAACTTTATTGATTAAATCCTCTGTCCATACTGGTGTGTTTGGATCAACAGGAGTATTAGGATCTACCGGCACATCTGGATCAATTGGTTTTCCAGGTTCAAGTGGTTTTTCTGGTGTTGGCGGTGTTACTGGTACAAGTTTTTCATGTACTTTCAACTTAAATACTTGAGTAGGATCTTGAGAATCTGAATCTTTTTCACTATCAAATTTTTCTCCATTTTTTAGTGGCTCTTCATCAATAATATATCCACGTTTTTTCAATTCTTCAATTTTATCTTTCAATGATTGAGTAGGAATAACTTCATCAGTTTTACCATTCATTGTTAACTTGTCATTCGTTAATTCAGTTTCCACACTATCCTTGACATTATAAACTTTAACTACTGCTTTTTGCGGATCTGCTTCATACGTAATCGGTGTATTCGTTTCTGGTGTTTTAGGTAAATCTGGAACTTTATATCCTTTTCCTGGATGTTCTGGTTCTACTGGTACCAACGGTTTCAGTGGGTTTGTATTTGGATCTACTGGTTTTGTTGGGTCCGTAGGAACCATTGGTGTGTATCCTGGTACGTATGGAATTACTGGCGGTTCCGGTGTATTCGGATCCTTTGGAATTCCTGGCTCAGGGTATACTGGTGTTCCAGGTTTTGTTGGATCTGTTGGGTGATTTGGATATGGTTTAGGTTCAAAATTACTTCCATCTGGTGGCGTTACGCCTGTTGGAGGTGTTAATACCCATGACCCAATTTTTCTGTATTCAACTGTCACCTCATATGATTCTGTAGCAGGTTGAACAGTTTTATTTTCTACAGATGCGACATTTGCAAGGTAGCCATCTAATACAGGTGTATCAACTTTTAATAACTCTTTTGTTTCAGCATCCCAATTGCCAAATTTTGTTATATATGTTGTCAAACTAGTAGATGCATCTCTTGAAAATTCAACTTTATCTACTTTTGTTTTGATTTTTTCTGTATTAAGTTCTGTTTTGACTTCTTTTCCGTCTTTAACATCGATTTGAACGTATTTAATTGTACGTGTTACTGGTATAATTTCTTTATCTTTTGATATAAGTTCATTTACTACAATTTTGTAAATTTGTGTTGGTTCTGTAGAATCGTCCTTTGTATCATATTTAGTTGTTTCTGATATAGGGTTCTTCGTTGATACGATATATCCTCGTTGTTTTAAAGATGCAATTTTATTATCAACTTTTTCCCTATCTTCTGTTGTTACTACTTGATCAGAAACGCCATTGAATTCAAGTTTTTCTTTAGGTAATTCTACTTCTTCTCCAGTTGTGACGTTTACAACTTTGATAAGAATTTTTTGTGGATTTGGTTTGTACTCAATTATAGTATTATTTTGAGGATCCTTTGGTATTTCTGGTACCTTGTATCCTTTTTTAGGATCTTTTGGATCAACTGGTTCTAACGGTGTTTCACCAATTTTTGGTGTGTATCCTGGTTCGTATGGAATTACCGGCAATTCTGGAGTTTTTGGTTTTTCAGGAGTTCCTGGAGTTTCACCACCTGGGGTCTCATTGCCTCCACCGGGAGTGTTATTTCCTCCTGGGTTCTCAGGTTGAGGGTTTGGTGTTTCTCCTGGATTTACTGGTGTTGTTGGATAATCAGGATATTTAGGTTTTGTTGGATCTGTCGGATTGTTTGGATATGGAATCGGTGTTGGAGTTTTTCCTGGTATTTTCGGTACCCATGATCCTAACTTAGTATAAACAACTTTTTTGTTAATGTTTGTTATTTCACCTGTCTCAGTAGGTTTTGGAGCATCTTGCCCTTCTACTTGTTTAATATCCGCTACATAGCCAGTTTTTAATGGTGTATCGACTGCTGGTAATTGACTTGCTGGATGGCTTTCATCCGTAGTTGCCGTCCATTCCCCATAAGTGATTTTTTTAGTAACCACATTATATGTTGCAGTTCGTTTGAATAGAACTTTATCTACCTTATCTTCTACTCCACTTGGCTCTTCTTGTCCATCCGCTGTTTCTTTCTTAACGTAAGTAATTGTTCTTGTTACTTCTTTTTTAAGATCTGACTCTTTTAGTCCTGTTTCTGGCCATTTTGGTCCTTCTCCGTTATTCGGATCTACTGGATCGTTTGGATTTTTCGGCTCTGTTACTGTTTCCACTTTTTCTCTTACAGTAATCGTATAAGACTGCGTTGGCTCTTCTCCGTCTTTATCCTCTTTGTCGTCTCCTTTTCTTGAATCAGGAGTTCCCTTTGTAAAGGTATTATCGACGATTTCATATCCTAAGTTTTGCAACTCTTTTACTTTGTCTTCTACAGATTTTGATGGGAATTCTTCGCCTACTTCTGTTTCAAGATTTAGCTTATGGTCAACTAATTCGACAGGGTCTCCTGCTTCTTGTTGCTTCTTCACATGAACAACTGCTTTTGCTTTGGCTGGCTCCCCTTCTTCATAGACAAATGTTACAACCTTATCAGCTGAAGTTACTGAACCTGTGACAGCTGCTGAATTTGTATATAAGCCATCAGTATTATCAAGAGAGCGTTTTAGGCGGTATTTTTTCTCACCTGCGTTAATCCCTCGTAATTTCTTACTTGTTACATCGTAGCTTGACCCAATAAGGGCTTCTTTTTCTACAAGGTAGGTACCATTATCAGACTTTTCTCCGACTTTTTTAGCTTCTTCATCAGATAGTGGTATATCTCGTCCCTGTTCATCGACATACTTGACCTTTACATTCCCTGAGATAGCTTTTCTAACTTCCGATGTTTTCTTACTTTCATCAATTTTTCTTTTTAGTTTTTCCCCTTCTTCTGGCGGGATTTTATTTTCTTTTATCTGTTTCTCAACAATCCGTTTGGCTACTTCTTTTGATGGTTCTACTGTATCTTGGATTACTGAGAAATCGGCTAGGATAGGTAAGTTATATTGAAGTCTTGGACTTTGCTTATTAACACCGACACGCTTTTTATTTTCCGCAAACACTTGTATTTTATAGGCTACGACATCTTTGTCCAATGGAATATCCCCTGTTGAGAAGTAACCCCCTTTACCTAGTTTATCCCGATCTCCACCAATTGCCTTAGTAATTTCTTTGGATAATTCCTCATCAGAAATTACCTTATTACGTATAACGTTTTCTTTTTCAACAAAGTAGGCAGTGAATGCTTTAAGACCATCATCATCCTTCGAATCATGTTGCGCAGCAAGTTCATTAGTATAATATTTGTTATAGTCAGATTCCTTCATCTCAGTTGGTGAAGGTTTAGTTTCCGCTTCCATGTGTGAGCCAAGGATTTTTGCTTCTTGACTACCGTTTCTTGCTTCCAGGTAAGTGTAGGCGTTTGTGGATCCAATGGCTGCTTTTAAGACAGAGATTTCTTTTTTTAGTTTAGTTATTTCAGTTTCATCTGTAGCAGTTTTTAAATCTGCTTTTTTAGTTGCTAGTCTAGCATTTAACTCTTTACGATGTTTGTCTACTTTTTCTGGGTCTGTTTGGAGTTCTAATTGGTCTGTATCTGCATGATAGATAATTTTTTTCGCAGTTGGTAATACAAAATCCAATAATTTATAGACACGATCTGGGTCTTTACTTTTTATTGTTCCATCTGCATTTTTTTCCATAGAAGCATTATTCCATGCTGGAGAGTTTTTTTGCACCTCTCCATCCGTTATTGATTTTAATACAGTATTTAATTCATTTCCCCATCTAACAAAGTTTTCTTGAAAATTAGTCTCCATTTTGAATTTTTTTTCATGTAATTTATCCTTATCTATAGGCAACTCATATATAACGTCTCCACTTTTAGCAAGTTCTTGTTTTACTTCCTCTTTTAAAGCGTCTAGTTTCTCTTTAACTTTTTTTACTCTACCATATTTTTCCTTATATTTAGCATCTGCAAGAATATTAACTTTTTTATCGTACTCAAGCTTCAATAATTTTTTAATTACTTTATTAAACCCACTTAAATCCACACCTTGGCTATAGCGTTCTTCATTCTCTACTACTCCGTCAATTCTGTTAATAGTATGGTCATAGATGGTCTCTTCCACTTCTTTTGAAGTATCATTCTTATCCTTTTTAATCGCTTTAACAACGATACGATAGGTCCCTTTTGACCCTTCATAGTCTGAGATATATCCTGTTACAAAGTCGATTTTCAAGCGACTTCCATATTTGGTAGAAAAGGCAGTGAAGGTTTTTCTATTCCATTGAATCCCTCAATATTTGGAGAATGTTGGAGAATATCTTCCTTCTCTTTTACAGGTAAATTATCAAGCTTCTCTTTATTATCCTTGTTATTTGCTGTCTTTATATCAAACTGAGAGTTATCTTGTGCTTTATCATCTTTATTGGCGATAGTACGTCCTTTGGCAAGCATTAACATGTAATTAAAACGACGATCTAGGGCTTGCTCGTGAAGGTAGACTCGGTCCAGGGCGTCAGAACCCAGCATTCCACCTTGCTCTTTTTCTGTGGTTGAACCCTTTTTATAGTACCAACCAGTGAAATACCCTTGAGCATTTTTCTTACCGATGGCGAACGTTCCACCGTTTATAGCTTTCCAACCACCGAACTCGTTAATTTCACGAATTTCACCATCTTGTAGTTTCTCGCCATCTTCATCTTTAACGACTTTTCCGTCTTTAAATCTCAGTGCATCCCCAAGGGTGTTCATATTTCTCAAGTATGAACGCTCGTTGTTTTGGAAGTCATCCGGCATATTTTGGATGATTTTGTACATGTACTCAACTGTAGCATTTTCAGCAGGAGTATCAAATGTTAAGTGGGCATTCTTATCATCCCCACCCTTTTCTCCATCTTTAGGTACACGTACCCCAGGCTGATTGTCTTTTACTATGTCACCTTTACGATTGGCATCCAGTACAGGTGAATTTTCACCTGTTGGCTGGTTCTCTCCTGATTCAGTCCCTGTAGCTCCATTCGATGAATTACTTGCGTCCCCATCAGGTAATTCTCTTTTAGTCCGACGAGGTTTGGCAGCTTCTGGAGCTACTAGCGGATTTTCAGCTACTGGAGCATTGTAGGTGTTTGCTGCTGCATCTGTATTGCTGAGGTCAGGCTTGTTTCCTGTCTCTCCATTTCCAGACTGTTCTGCATCTGTCGGGTTTGCTGCCCTCTCAGCTTCTCTCGCTGACTCCATGCCCTCAGCATGAGCAATCCCAGCTCCCATCAAAAGATAGAGCGCCCCAATGACAACACTAGCTGCACCAACACTCACTTTCCGAATACTATATTTTAATTGTTTTTCTGGATGATTCATTCTTACACTCCATATATATATATATATATTGTGCCCTATTACTTCCTATATAATAGAATACAATTCATGAATATATTATACACCAGTCGGCTTGAAACTTCAAATTTTTTGAATGGAAAGACGACTCTTTTTACTAAGACCAAAGCTAGGTTAGAAGTCCATCATCAGTAAGCCAACACCAAAGATGAAGCCTCATCATCCTTGCCTTGTCGTGTGCATCTTATGGACTTACTTCCTCCTATCAGCAAGCTCAGCGCCGTGCTTTGAGACCTTTCCAGCTTGCTTTTAGATTTCCATTAACTTTTACACTTATTTCTTTAAAAATGAGACAATTTGACATTTTTTCTACTCTTTTTCTACTTTTTACGAATAAATAGATAGAAGCATCGAATCTAGTGAGCCTAGATTAAAAAATGTGCTATAATGAAAGGAGAGGAAATATGATTCTCAGACATCCGGGCATTAGCCCGACCAACGATTTGGTTGCTAAGAAAATCTTTAGCAATCCAGAAATCACTTGTCAATTTATTCGCGATATGTTGGATTTACCAGCAAAAAATGTAACTATTTTGGAGGGAAGTAATATTCATGTACTACCTTCCCTGCCATACTCGGCGCAGGATTTCTATACCAGTATAGACGTTTTGGCGGAGTTGGATAATGGAACCCAAGTTATCATTGAGATTCAGGTGCATCATCAGAATTTTTTCATCAATCGCCTGTGGGCTTATCTGTGCAGTCAGGTCAATCAAAATCTTGAAAAAATTCGCCAACGAGAAGGTGATACCCACCAGAGTTATAAACACATCGCCCCCGTTTATGCCATTGCAATCGTAGATAGCAATTATTTCTCAGATGACTTGGCTTTCCATAGCTTTAGTATGCGCGAGGACACGACAGGTGAGGTTTTAACCATCACAAATAACGAACAAGAAAACCATCTGGTTAAGATGGCGTTCTTAGAACTTAAAAAATACAGAGAAACCAGCAAAGATAGCATTCGCAAGCCGTGGTTGGAGTTTTTCGGGAACAAACCCTTTACCCAGCAACCCGAGCGAGCCATCAGCCAAGCAGACCAACTGCTGGACTATAAAAGCTGGTCCGAGGAGGACAGGAAAATGTTTAGTCAACTACGTATGCGCGAAGAACAAGCCTTGTTAGCACAGGACTATGCCTTGGAACAAGCTGAGGAAAAAGGTTTAGAGAGAGGTCGTGCAGAGGGGATTGAACAAGGCATCGAAAAAGGTTTAGAACAAGGACTTGAACGTGGACGAGCTGAGGGCGGTTTCGCAATGTTAGCAAATCTAGTTCTCCAACATGTATTAAGCACTGAATTTGCCAGCCAACAGCTGGGTATGACTGTGGCTGAGTTTGAGGCACTGTTGAAAGAACATAAGTGAGAAATCTGTAAATATTACACGATACAAAAACAACTAAAAAGGATAGCTAAATTTCTTGATGTAAAGAGTTTGGCTATCTTTTTTGTTAGGAAAGTTTGAACTTTTCACTTTCTTTTCCGAATAAATAGATAGAAGCAGAGAATCTAGCAAACCTAGATTAAAAAATGTGCTATAATAAAAGGAGGAAAAGGATGATTCTAAGACATCCGGGCATTAGCCCAACTAACGATTTGGTTGCTAAGAAGATTTTTAGCAATCCAGAAATCACTTGTCAATTTATTCGCGATATGCTGGACTTGCCAGCCAAAAATGTGACCATTTTGGAGGGGAGCAATATTCATGTACTACCTTCCCTGCCTTATTCAGCCCAAGATTTCTATACCAGTATAGACGTTTTAGCTGAACTAGATAATGGCACTCAAGTAATCATTGAGATTCAGGTTCATCATCAGAATTTTTTCATCAATCGTTTGTGGGCTTATCTATGTAGTCAGGTCAATCAAAACCTAGAAAAAATTCGCCAGCGAGAAGGTGATACCCACCAGAGCTACAAACACATCGCACCTGTTTACGCAATAGCTATTGTGGATAGTAATTATTTCCAAGATGATCTAGCTTTCCACAGTTTTAGCATGCGAGAGGATACGACAGGTGAGGTTTTAACCATCACAAACAATGGACAAGAAAACCATCTGGTCAAGATGGCATTCTTGGAACTAAAAAAATATAGAGAAACCAGCAAAGATAGCATTCGCAAACCATGGTTGGAGTTTTTTGGGAACAAGCCCTTTACCCAAGAACCCGAGCGAGCCATCAGCCAAGCAGACCAACTGCTAGACTACAAGAGCTGGTCCGAGGAGGACAGGAAAATGTTTAGTCAACTACGTATGCGTGAAGAACAAGCCTTGTTAGCACAGGACTATGCCTTGGAACAAGCTGAAGAAAAAGGGTTGGAGCGAGGTCGCGCAGAGGGGATTGAACAAGGCATCGAAAAAGGTTTAGAACAAGGACTTGAACGTGGAAAACTTTTTGCCTTCCTAGATATGGTCCGCCAAGGTCTTCTGGCTTCTGAGGTAGCCAGCCAGCAACTGGATATGTCCGTAGCGGAGTTTGAAGCGCTGTTGGCAAGACATGAGTGAGAAATCTGTAAATATTATACGATATGAAAACAATTAAAAAGAATAGCTAAATTTCTTGATGGAAAAGAGATTAGCTATCTTTTTTGTTAGGAAAGTTTGAACTTTTCACTTTCTTTTCCGAATAAATAGATAGAAGCATCAAATCTAGTAAATTAGATTTAAAAATGTGCTATAATGAAAGGAGAGGAAATATGATTCTCAGACATCCGGGCATTAGCCCGACTAATGACTTGGTTGCTAAGAAGATTTTTAGCAATCCAGAAATTACTTGTCAATTTATTCGCGATATGCTGGATTTACCAGCCAAAAATGTGACCATTTTAGAGGGAAGTAACATTCACGTCTTACCTTCCCTGCCTTACTCGGCACAGGATTTCTATACCAGTATAGATGTTTTGGCGGAGTTAGATAATGGAACGCAAGTTATCATCGAAATTCAAGTACATCATCAGAATTTTTTTATCAATCGCCTGTGGGCTTACCTATGCAGTCAGGTCAATCAAAATCTCGAAAAAATTCGCCAACGAGAAGGTGATACCCACCAGAGTTACAAACATATCGCACCAGTATACGCTATCGCAATCGTGGATAGTAACTACTTCTCAGATGACTTGGCTTTTCATAGTTTTAGCATGCGAGAGGATACGACGGGAGAGGCTTTAACAATTACAAACAATGGACAGGAAAACCATCTGGTTAAGATGGCGTTCTTGGAATTAAAAAAATATAGAGAAACCAGCAAAGATAGTATTCGCAAACCATGGTTAGAGTTTTTCGGCAACAAACCCTTTACTCAAGAACCCGAGCGAGCCATCAGTCAAGCAGATCAACTGCTGGACTACAAGAGCTGGTCCGAGGAGGACAGGAAAATGTTTAGTCAACTACGTATGCGTGAAGAACAAGCATTATTAGCACAGGACTATGCCTTGGAACAAGCTGAGGAAAAAGGGTTGGAGCGTGGTCTTGAACGTGGACGAGCTGAAGGGATTGAACAAGGTCTAGAGCGTGGAAAACTTTTTGCCTTCCTAGATATGGTCCGCCAAGGTCTTCTGACTTCTGAGGTAGCCAGCCAGCAATTAGGCATGACTGTCGCTGAGTTTGAGGCGTTATTGGCAAGACATGAGTAAGAAATCTGTAAATATTACACTGTACAAAAACAACTAAAAAAGATAGCTAAATTTCTTGATGTAAAGAGTTTGGCTATCTTTTTTTACTTAATGTATTGTTATTTTCAAGAAAGTTTGACCTTTTCTCTTTCTTTTCCGAATAAATAGATAGAAGCATCAAATCTAGTAAATTAGATTAAAAAATGTGCTATAATGAGAGGAGAAGAAATATGACTGTACGTCATCCGGGAATCAGCCCAACTAATGACTTGGTTGCTAAGAAAATCTTTAGCAATCCAGAAATCACTTGTCAATTTATCCGCGACATGCTGGACTTACCAGCCAAAAGTGTGACCATTTTGGAGGGGAGCAATATTCACGTCTTGCCTTCTCTACCCTACTCGGTTCAGGATTTCTATACCAGTATAGACGTCTTGGCGGAGTTGGACAATGGGACACAGGTTATCATTGAGATTCAGGTTCATCATCAGAATTTTTTCATCAATCGCCTGTGGGCTTATCTGTGCAGTCAGGTCAATCAAAATCTTGAAAAAATTCGCCAACGAGAAGGTGATACACACCAGAGTTACAAGCACATCGCACCAGTTTACGCAATCGCTATTGTAGATAGTAATTACTTCTCAGATGAGCAAGCTTTTCATAGTTTTAGTATGCGCGAGGACACGACAGGTGAGGTTTTAACAATTACAAACAATGGACAGGAAAACCATCTGGTTAAGATGGCATTCTTGGAATTAAGAAAGTACAGAGAAACCAGCAAAGACGAGGTTCGTAAGCCGTGGTTGGAGTTTTTCGGGAATAAGCCCTTTACCCAAGAACCTGAGCGAGCCATCAGCCAAGCAGATCAACTGCTGGACTACAAGAGCTGGTCCGAGGAGGACAGGAAAATGTTTAGTCAACTACGTATGCGCGAAGAACAAGCCTTGTTAGCACAGGACTATGCCTTGGAACAAGCTGAGGAAAAGGGCTTGGAGCGTGGGAGAGCTGAAGGCGGTTTCGCAATGTTAGCAAATCTAGTTCGCCAACATGTATTAAGCACTGAATTTGCCAGCCAACAGCTGGGTATGACTGTGGCTGAGTTTGAGGCACTGTTGAAAGAACATAAGTGAGAAATCTGTACGCGTTATGCAGTCTTAAAACAACCTAAAAAAGATAGCTAAATTTCTTGATGGAAAAGAGATTAGCTATCTTTTTTGTTAGGAAAGTTTGAACTTTTCACTTTCTTTTCCGAATAAATAGATAGAAGCATCGAATCTAGTAAACCTAGATTTAAAAATGTGCTATAATGAAAGGAGATGAAATATGACTGTACGTCATCCGGGCATTAGCCCGACCAACGATTTGGTTGCTAAGAAAATTTTCAGCAATCCAGAAATCACTTGTCAATTTATCCGCGATATGCTGGATTTACCAGCCAAAAATGTAACCATTTTGGAAGGGAGCAATATTCATGTCTTGCCTTCCCTGCCTTACTCGGCGCAGGATTTCTATACCAGTATAGACGTCTTAGCGGAGTTGGATAATGGAACTCAGGTAATCATTGAGATTCAAGTGCATCATCAGAATTTTTTCATCAATCGCTTGTGGGCTTATCTATGTAGTCAGGTCAATCAAAACCTAGAAAAAATTCGCCAACAAGAAGGAAATACTCACCAGAGTTACAAACACATTGCACCAGTATACGCTATTGCAATTGTCGATAGTAACTACTTCCATGATGATCAAGCTTTTCATAGCTTTAGCATGCGAGAGGACACGACAGGTGAGGTCTTAACCATCACAAATAACGGTCAAGAAAACCATCTAGTTAAAATGGCATTCTTGGAATTAAAAAAATATAGGGAAACCAGCAAAGATAGTATTCGCAAACCATGGTTAGAGTTTTTCGGGAACAAACCCTTTACTCAACAACCCGAGCGAGCCATTAGCCAGGCAGACCAACTGCTAGACTATAAAAGCTGGTCCGAGGAGGACAGGAAAATGTTTAGTCAACTACGTATGCGTGAAGAACAAGCCTTGTTAGCACAGGACTATGCCTTGGAACAAGCGGAGGAAAAAGGGTTAGAGAGAGGTCGTGCAGAGGGGATTGAACAAGGTTTAGAGCGTGGGCGAGCAGAAGGCATTGAAGAGGGATTAAAAGTAGGTTTAGTAAATCTAGTACGTCAAGGTATTCTGACTTCCGAGGTTGCCAGCCAGCAATTGGGAATGACTGTGGCTGAGTTTGAAGCCTTGCTAGAAGATTATCACCAATAACGGTCAAGAAAACCATCTGGTCAAGCTGGTATTCTTAGAACTAAATGTCGAGTCACAGATTACTCAAAACACTGTTTTGAGGTTGTGTATAAAAATGCTGGGTAAAAGTCTTCTCATAATAAAANNTTTTATTATGAGAAGACTTACTTTTTTACTGAGATTGAATTTTTCCTAGCCTCAACATCGTATAAACCCCAAATTCAATCTGACCTGGTTTGAAGAGATTTTCGAAACAGATAAGGTTTTACTAAAACTAAAAAAAATGATATAATCAAACTGATTAAATGTTTTAAAAATAAAGGAGAATTTTAATGTCTTACCAAGAAAATTACCAGAAATGGGTTGATTTTGCAGAGCTTCCTGACTACCTTCGTCAAGATTTGGAAAATATGGACGAAAAAACAAAGGAAGATGCCTTCTATACAAATCTTGAATTTGGTACTGCAGGTATGCGTGGCCTGATTGGTGCTGGTACAAACCGCATCAACATCTACGTTGTTCGTCAAGCTACTGAGGGATTGGCTCGTTTGATTGAGTCAAAAGGTGGAAACGAAAAAGAACGTGGTGTCGCAATCGCCTACGATAGCCGTCACTTCTCACCAGAGTTTGCCTTTGAATCTGCGGCAGTTCTTGCCAAACACGGCATCAAATCTTACGTATTTGAAAGCCTTCGTCCAACTCCAGAATTATCATTTGCAGTTCGTCACCTCAACTGTTTCGCGGGTATCATGGTCACAGCCAGCCATAACCCTGCACCATTTAACGGTTACAAGGTTTACGGTGAAGACGGTGGACAAATGCCTCCACACGATGCGGACGCTTTGACTACTTATATCCGTGCAATCGAAAACCCATTTGCAGTTGAAGTTGCTGATGTGGAGGCTGAAAAAGCTTCGGGCTTGATTGAAGTTATCAGCGAAGCTGTTGACGTAGAATACCTTAAAGAAGTTAAGGACGTAAACATCAACCCAGCCTTGATTGAAGAATTTGGTAAAGACATGAAGATTGTCTACACACCACTTCATGGTACTGGGGAAATGTTGGCTCGTCGTGCTCTTGCCCAAGCAGGATTTGACTCTGTTCAAGTCGTAGAAGCTCAAGCAACTGCTGACCCAGACTTCTCAACTGTAAAATCTCCAAACCCAGAAAGCCAAGCAGCCTTTGCCCTTGCTGAAGAACTTGGTCGTCAAGTTGGTGCAGATGTTCTTGTCGCAACTGACCCAGACGCTGACCGTGTTGGTGTTGAAGTTCTTCAAAAAGATGGTAGCTACCTCAACCTTTCAGGTAACCAAATCGGCGCTATCATGGCTAAATACATCTTGGAAGCCCACAAAAACGCTGGAACTCTTCCTGAAAATGCAGCCCTTTGCAAATCGATTGTATCAACTGACTTGGTAACGAAGATTGCTGAAAGCTACGGCGCAACCATGTTCAACGTTTTGACAGGTTTCAAATTTATCGCTGAGAAAATCCAAGAATTCGAAGAAAAACACAATCACACTTACATGATGGGATTTGAAGAAAGCTTCGGTTACTTGATTAAACCATTCGTACGTGATAAAGATGCTATCCAAGCCGTTCTAGTCGTTGCTGAACTTGCTGCCTACTACCGTTCACGTGGTTTGACCCTTGCTGACGGCATCGAAGAAATCTACAAAGAGTACGGTTACTATGCAGAAAAAACAATCTCTGTTACCCTTTCAGGTGTCGATGGTGCTGAACAAATCAAAGCGATTATGGCTAAATTCCGCAACAATGCTCCAAAAGAATGGAACGCAACAGCTATCACTGTCGTAGAAGACTTCAAGGCTCAAACTGCTACTGCTGCTGACGGAACTGTTACAAACTTGACAACACCTCCAAGTGATGTTTTGAAATACACACTTGCTGACGGTTCATGGATTGCCGTTCGCCCTTCAGGGACAGAACCAAAAATCAAGTTCTACATTGCAGTTGTAGGTGAAACCAACGAAGAATCACAAGCTAAAATTGCTAACATCGAAGCAGAAATCAATGCTTTTGTAAAATAAAGCCCTATAAAAGATGAGACCAAGCGATCTCATCTTTTTTTCGTATCAAATCTAAGCAATTTTAGAAACTTTATGGCATACTAGACTTATCAATGAAAGCGAGGTAATCTCATGGAACAATTTTTAGATAATATCAAAGACCTTGAAGTCACTACAGTTGCGCGTGCGCAAGAAGCTCTTGACAAAAAAGAAACTGCAACCTTCTTTATCGGTCGCAAAACTTGCCCTTACTGCCGTAAATTTGCAGGTACTTTGGCAGGTGTCGTAGCTGAAACCAAAGCTCACATCTACTTCATCAATAGTGAAGAAGCAAGCCAACTCAATGAGTTGCAAGCATTCCGCTCACGCTACGGAATCCCAACTGTACCCGGCTTCGTTCACATTTCGGATGGACAAATCAATGTCCGTTGCGACTCTTCAATGTCAGCACAAGAAATCAAAGATTTCGCAGGATTGTAAAAAATCAGCTAACAAGTTTTAAAATCACAAAAACGCATAATGTAAGGTGCAAAAACCTTGATATTATGCGTTTTATTGTTCCTAAAACAGTTACATCAGCATTTCATTACAGAACATTTTAATTTTGAAAGTCAAATCAATTTTTAACAATGCTTTAGAAATCACAGTGGGCTATTCCATATTCAATTATCCAGATTCAATCGCTATTATCGTTTTCCTAGATTACAAAAAAACTACGTTTTGCTAATCAAAACGCAGTCTCAGCCACTATTTTATCTTACTGTCCTTCTTTTACTTCTTTGGTTGCTACATCTTCTCCAAACCATTTTTGGCTGATTTCTTGGAACTTGCCGTCCTTGTAAAGCCTAGAAAAAGCTTCATTTATCTTCTTAACCAGAGTTGTATCTTCCTTACGGGCTCCAACCGCAAAAGCTTCTGTTTCTAGTCCAACTGTAAAAACATTATAATCGTTTAAAACGCCTTCTGCTTCTAAATAATAGTTTGCATAGACACGGTCAATCAATAAACCGTCAATTCGATCATTTTTCAAATCAATCAAGGCTTCATTAAAGGTTTGGTATTGATTCGCTTCCTTATTAGCGACAATATCCTTTAAAATCGCTGGGTTTGCTTCAAAGTCCGCATAACCAGATGAACCAGCTTGAGCTCCTAATGTCTTTCCAGCCATATCCTTTGCAGTCGTGATACCAGATGATTTCTTCGTAACCAATACCTGCTCATTCTTCATATATGAGTTACTGAAAGCCACCTTTTCACGGCGTTCATCTGTAGCAGAATAACCATTCCAAATCAGATCAATCGTTCCTTTTGTCAATTCAGCTTCTTTCAAATCCCAATCAATCGGTTGCCAATTTACCGTAATTCCGTATTTTTCAAAAACAGCTGTAGCTAAATCAATATCAAATCCTGCATAAGAACCATCTTTCTGAGCAAATCCCATTGGAACAAAAGTACTATCAAATCCAATAGTAATAGACTTGTTAGACTCGTACTTAGACCAATTATCTCCACTAGTTTCGCTAGAATTTTTCCCACAAGCTACTAAGAACAAAGCAGTCATCAGACTGACTAATACAAGCATCCATTTTTTCATCCATTTTTCCTCCTATTTAGGTTCTACTTTCAATAATACATCTGCGATATTTTCAGCAAACTGCAAATCGTGGGTTACCACAATCTGGGTCATCCCAAGTTCCCTATTTTGCAAGATTAGCTTCTCCACTTCCAAGCGCAATTCTGGATCTAGGGCAGAAGTTGGTTCATCGTAGCCAATGATTTCTGGGTCAATCATCATAGCACGCGCCAAGGCCACCCGCTGCTTTTGCCCACCAGATAATGAAAATGGATAGGCATCTGCATGCCCTGCTAGTCCTAATTGTTCCAAGAGACCACGCGCCTTCTTATCAGCCTCCTCCTGCTTCATCCCCATGGTCTTCACAGGCGATAAAGTCAAATTGTCCAGAACTGATAAATGAGGGAACAGTTGAAAATCTTGGAATACAAATCCCAGTAGATTGCGCTTCTGTAATTCATCCAGCTCTAAAGGTTGTCCATTATAAAAGATTTGCCCTGAATCAATAGTTTCAAGACCTGCAAGCATACGTAAAAGAGTTGTCTTACCTCCACCGGAAGGCCCAACGATAGCCAGGATTTGCTTTTCAGGAATACTTAGACTGAAATCAGACAGGATTTGTTTGTCTCCAAATTTCTTATTGATATTTCGTAATTCTAACATGGCAGCCTCCTATCTATAATAACTATACTTCTTCTCAACTTTTTTGGAAATAATTGTCACAATCCCAATTAAAATCAAGTAAATGGCTCCTGCCAAGAACATAGGAACCAGACTGGCGTCACGGTTGGCAGCTGTTCGACTCGCCAAGATAAGGTCTGAAATGCCTAGAGCATAAACCAGAGAGGTATCCTTGACCAAACTCATGACTTCATTAAAGACACTAGGAAGAACAATCTTGGTCACCTGTGGTAAGATAATATAACGTACTGTGTCAAAAGGGCTAAACTTCAAGACCTTGGCAGCCTCATACTGTCCTCTTGGAATAGTGTCAATTCCCCCACGGAAAATTTCTGCAAAGTAAGCCGCATAGTTGAGAACAAAGGCAATAATGGCAGCAGGAAGGCGATCCAAACGAATCCCAATACTCGGGAGCACATAATAGATAAAAATCAGTTGCAAGAGTAAGGGGGTTCCCCGCATAATCCAGATGTAAATGTTAATCAGATAATGGAGGGGCTTCCAATGGACTTGCAAGGCAAAGGCAATCAAAACGCCCAAAGGAATCGAAAATAGCAAGACCAGTGCAAAGACCTGTACAGTCGTGCTCGCACCATTCAGTAAACTCGGTAATATCTCAAATAAATAAGACATACTGCACCTCCTAAAAGTAATTGTTCCTATTATAGCATGAATAAACAAAATAACCAACCATTTTTGCAAAAAAATTCTATCATATACAAATAAAAACCGTAGCTATCAAAAGAGATAAACTACAGTTCTATATGTTTAAACATTCTTACAATCTCTCAAACAGTTCTTGCATTTGCACATCATCTGGAATCAGTTTTAAGTAAGCGTGAGCATAGACTTTTGCTTCTTCAAAATGTCCCAATTCACGCAAGAGATAGATATAGTGTTCCAAAAATTCTGGATTGTCCTTCAAATCTCCTGCCAACTCTTGGTAATGCTCATAAGCAGTATCCAAATCGTCCATTTCTTGATAGGAACGAGCAATCATCCACTTGGTCAAGAGATTTTCTGGCTCCTCACTTTGCAAGTCTATAATATCCTCATAACGCTCCTGCTCCAGATAAATAGTTGCTAGACGGAGTAAGATTTCTTCCGTATCCTCAGCATCTGCTTTAGCAGTAAGGAGGTAGTTCTCTGCTCCACTAGCATCATGCAATTCATAAGAAAATTGTGAAGCAGCTAGCAAGAGGCGAGTTTCAAAGGGATTTTTCTCTAAGCCTTGCTTAGCGATACGCAGGGCTTCTTGAACTTGATGTTCCTTATGTAAGGCCTGACTGTACCCATACTCATATCCTTCAAAATCAGGAGAAATGGTATCGATCTGCTTAAAGTAGAGGACGGCCTTTTGGTATTCTTCTCGATCAAAGTAAAGACTGGCCAGCTCAAAAGCTGTTAGGTCATCGTATTCTAACTCCAGAGCTTTTTCTAAAAACTCTGTGGCCGTTTCAAATTTCCCTAACTGAGCATAGGCAAAGCCAATTCGTTGATAGGTGGAAATGCCCGTTTGCTCATAAATCGAGCGATTATCTAACTGGGCATAGCCTTGAATGGCCTCTTGGTAATTTTCCAACTCACTATCCAACTCTGCTAAGCCCAATATCAAGAGAGGATCCTCTGAATAAGTCAAGGCCTCCAGCAATTTCTCACGCGCCACATCTGTCAAACCTTCCATCTGGTAGAGGTCTGCCTTAAGAAGCAAAGACGAGACATACCAGTCACTGTTAGCTTGGATTTCTTCAAGATAGGCAAAGGCTTCCTCGATTTGACCATCCTCGCTAGCAATTGCAGCTAGATTAAGATGAAGCTCTGGGAAATCCTCTACGATTTTCAGGTAAATTTCCTTGGCCTGAGGATAAAAACCAATTCCTTCAAGATAGGTGGCTAACTCATACAAAAGCTCACTTGGATCATTTTCTAAAGCTTCGGCGAAATAATGCTCTGCCTTAACTAAATCTTGCTCCTCCAAAGCCTGTAACATCTGTTGACTATTGTTCACTCTTAGCTTCCTCTCCCTCTAGTTCATATAGGCCACTGACTACCTTATACCATTCGAAAATGGCTGAAATGACAACTTTAGCAGAGGCATAAACTGGAATACCAAGTAAAACTCCCCAGATACCAAACATAGATCCTGAAGTTAACAAAACAAAGAGAACATTAATGGGATGGATGTTTAATTGACTTCCCAAAATCAATGGAGAGACAAAACGGCCTTCAATAGTTTGTTCTACGATAAAGACAATCACTACTTTCAAAAGCATGACTGGACCAGCAATCAAGCCCAATACTAGGGCAGGAAGCATGGCTAGGAAACTACCCAAATAAGGAACCAGATTTAGAATACCAGCAGTAACACCCAGCGTAACTGCATAGCGTAGACCGATAATCTTGAAGAAGATCATAAACATTACTGCTACAATAATAGCCACTGTCACTTGCCCTCGAACATAGTTGGACAACTGTTGATTCACGTCTGACAAAACTTGTCCAACAGGTTCTTTCAATTTTCTTGGCATGAATTGGGTCAAATAGTGACGCAGGCCTTTCCCATCACGCAAGAGATAAAAGAGCATGAAAGGAACGATAATCAAGGCAACAATCACTTGAGAAGCCCCGCTAATAAAGGCACTCACCCAGTTGACTGCCTGAGATGAAACCTTACTTGCCCAAACTGTAGCCTGGCTAGAGAAGTTTGTCAAAACCTGCTCTAACTGAGGTCTGAAATCATCTGGCAGATGCTGGGCTACCAATCCATTAACAATCCTATCTATATCTTCTAAGTAAACAGGAACGTTTCTTGCAAAGGTCAAAACCTGACGTTGCAGATTTGGAATGGCGACTGCCAAGCCCCAAATGATAAAGAGAGCTATGATGACAAAGACAATGCTGATGGCTATGACGCGATTGACTTTGTGTTTTTCCATCCAATCAACAATAGGATTCAACAAATAATATAACAAACCAGACAGAATGACTGGCAACATCACAACTGCTAAAAAGTCTAAAACAGGTGAAAATAGAAAACTAATCTTACTTAAAATAAAAAGATTGAGTCCCAATAATAAGGTTACTAAAAATACCGTAATGGCCTTGTTATCTAAAAACCACTTAAAAAACCAAGATAGGCTAAAATGTTTCTCTTTTTGCTCCATAAATACTTCCTTTCTATCGTTCTCTCATTATACCATTTTTGAAGTAAAATAACTCTTTTTTTAAGTGCTTATACTCTTCGAAAATCAAATTCAAACCACGTCAGCTTCGCCTTGCCGTACTCAAGTACAGCCTGCGGCTAGCTTCCTAGTTTGCTCTTTGATTTTCATTGAGTATTACATGGAGACAGCGATATAAAAAATCCCCTCAAAAGAGGAGATTCGATTAGTCTTGAATATGACGATCTAAGTTCTTCTGATAATCAGCATTTGATTTGGCTTTTTCATCAGCAAATTTCTTGCGGAAGTCATCCATTTCTTTAGACGTTACAATCTTGTCTTGTAATTTTTGGTACTTGTAGCTGTTTTCACTTGTCTTATCACCTACCCAACCACCTGCACCGCTACCTGGAACTTTCTTCGTTATTAGCATTTGGGCACCATCTGAGTGTACAGGAATAACCAAGGCACTATCTGTTAACCAAGCTTGAGCTTTAGCATATTTAGAATAACGTTTTTGCAGATCTATTTTCTCACCACTAGCATCCGTAATTAACTCTTTAAACTTATCTAAACCAACAGCTTTGATTGCCGGATTATCTGTACCTGGTGCTACACCAAGTGCTCCTAGAAGAGTTGGGCCAGATGTTGGATCAAATACATCTAAATAGGTTGATGGATCTGCATAATCCGGACTCCAACCACTATTTACATTGATATCCCAATCAGTATTGTTAGTCGATGTTGCAAATACTGTCATATTTCCCAATTCATCATCAGAAACTTGTTGAATGTCAATCACTATATTTTCAGATCCTAAGGCTTCCTCAATGGATTGTTTATAAGATTGGGCTTGACGAATAAAATCTGTCTGAGTAGAGGAAACTGGAAGGTCTAAATGAACGGGGAACTGTACTCCATCGGCTTGAAGTGTTTTCTTAGCAACTTCAAATTTAGCTTTAGCCTTGTCTACATTATGAAGTGAATCCTGGGCATCATCAAGACTGACATCTTTCCATACATCATCTAACTTATCCAGTTCTGCCTTAGCTACTTGCCCAAACGACTGCTCTCCAACTTGGACAAATGTTGGAGGGGTAAAACTTGTACGTAATTTACGAGGTGCCACTTCGTCCCCAAATACTTGAGATACTGCAGCGGTACGATCTGCAGCGAAAGCCAAGGATTGACGGAAATCTTTATTCAACAAAGCCTTTTTAGTGGATGATTTTTCCGCATCACTTGTTTTAGCAGTATGGTTATAAGCTACACGATCGATATTAGTTGAGATATAGAAAGTTCCGCCTCTTTGTGGCCCATACACAATATTATCCTTGTACTTTTCTTTTAGACGCTCATAGTTGGCAGAATTTTTAAAGAGAGGCGCCGCTGGATAATGTCCTTCATCAAAGCCACGTCCAAGAGAATCGGCATCCTGACCATCAAAGAAAGACAATTTAATATCATCAATAAAGACATTTTGCTTATCCCAATAGTTTTGATTTTTGGTCATCTCAATGGAAGATTTAGATGTCAATCCCTTGAGGAGGTAAGCACCATTATAAAGAATGCTTGTTACATCAGTCGCCTTCCCAAAGTCTTCTCCTTTAGAAGCCAAAAAGTCCTCGCTAATTGGGGCAAGAACGCCCATTGTTGTCTTGGAATTCCAGAAAGATTCTGGATGGTTCAAAGTGTAAACAACCGTATAATCATCTGTCGCTTTTACACCAACAGTAGAGAAATCTGTTGTTTTCCCATTGACATAATCGTCCAAACCTTGAACTGAGTCTTGAACCAGATAAAGAGCCTGTGATTTCTTATCAGCTGCGTGCTTCAGACCAGTTACAAAGTCCTGAGCTTTGACTTCACCGTACTCTTCACCCTCATTAGTATACCATTTGACACCCTGGCGAATTTTATAGGTATAGGTCAAACCATCTTTAGAAACAGTCCAATCTTCTGCAACCGATGGAATTAGGTTTCCATATTGATCATTTTCTAGTAAACCATCAATAACATTACCTGTAATCTGTTTAGTGCTGACATTCCCAGAAACTGTATAATCCAGAGTCGTAGGATCTGTAGAGAAGACATAGGTATAGGTAACAGGTTTAGTAGCATCTTTACCACCTGTTGAACACGCTGCTAGCATAGCCGCCGAGAGTATAGCTACACCAGCTGCTAGAAAAACTCGTTTTTTCATAGTAAGGACTCCTTTAAACATTTTATGAGTTCATTATAGCACTTTTAAGAAGAAAAGTAAGGAAAACAATCTCAATATTATTATGTTTTTTAAAAAACCAATCAATTATTTTTTAAAGTGCTTACATCTAATTGGATGTCTTTAATTGGCTTGTTTTTGTGATATAATAGTCTTATCTTTATATAGAGGTAGAGTTATGAAAGAAACTGTTTATTTTGGAACTTACACACGTCGTACTTCCCAAGGGATTTACAAGGCTGACTTTGATACAGAAACTGGTCAGCTTTCAAACCTAGAACTTTTTGCAGCTGAGCCAAGTCCAACCTACCTTGCCTTTGACCAGCACCAACACCTATACACTGTTGGTAGTCAAAATGGCAAGGGGGGCATTGCAGCCTATCAAACTGACGGGACTTTATTAAATCACGTCGTTGAGGAGGGAGCCCCCCACTGTTATGTTGCCGTTGATGAAAAGCGTGATTTGGTCTATGCAGCCAACTACCATAAAGGACAGGTCCTTGTTTATAAACGTCAGGAGGATGGGAGTCTTTTACTTAGTGATGTAGATCAACACAGTGGCCAAGGTCCACATGAGAATCAAGCTTCCCCCCATGTTCACTATACAGATTTAACACCTGACCACTATCTAGTGACCTGTGATTTGGGTACTGACCAAGTTATCACTTATGACCTTGATCAAGAAGGGAAATTATCTAAGCTCTATACCTACAATAGTATTCCTGGAGCTGGTTCTCGTCATATTGTTTTCCATAACCACTATAAAATCGCTTATCTCATTTGTGAACTCAATAGCACTATCGAGGTTTTAATCTACGATGGCGTTGGCGAATTTGAACGTATGCAGGTCATTTCAACTTTACCAGAAGCTTACGAAGGCTTTAATGGAACCGCTGCTATTCGTCTCTCTAAAGACGGTAAATACCTCTACGCTTCTAACCGTGGCCATGATTCTATCGCAGTATATACCATCCTTGCGGACGGTAGCTTAGAGTTGCTAGAAATCGTTCCAACACATGGTCAGACCCCACGTGATTTTGATTTGACACCTGACCAAAAATTTCTCATTGTTGTCCATCAAGACTCTGACAATGCAACTGTCTTTAAACGTAATTGTGACAATGGTCGTCTAGCAGAACTTTCCAACGACTTCCATGTTCCCGAAGCAGTCTGCATCCGTTTTGCTCCTTAATAAAACATATAAAAAATGAACTTGGAATTTTCAAGTTCATTTTTTCTTATAGTCTATTTCCGACATTAATACGGTTAATGGCACGTTGCAGTGCAATCTTAGCACGACGTTCTTGGTCAATCAAGTGTTTGTCTTGTGCTTCTTCAATTGCACGTTCTGCACGAAGTTTGGCACGTTCTGCACGACTGATATCGATATCACGAGCACGTTCTGCAGAGTCAGCGACGATTGTAATCATATCATTGGCAATTTCAATAACACCGCCGTTTACTGCAATCCAGTTCACGTGATCTTCGTCATCAATACGTTTTACCTTTACTTCATCAACTGCTAAAACCGCAATCATATTTTCATGTCGTGGCAAGATCCCCATCTCACCATCCAGAGTTCGAACCGATACATAGCTGGCATGGTGATCATAGACGAGACCATCTGGTGTCACGATCTGGACAGTTAACTGAGCCATAGATCACCTCTTAAAATCCCATTTTTTCAGCTTTTGCAATCACATCTTCGATAGAACCTACACCACGGAAGGCATCTTCTGGCAAGTGGTCGTATTTACCATCAAGGATTTCCTTAAAGCCACGTACCGTTTCAGCAACTGGAACATAAGAACCTGGCTGACCAGTAAATTGTTCCGCAACGTTGAAGTTTTGTGACAAGAAGAACTGGATACGACGGGCGCGAGCAACCAAGGTCTTTTCTTCATCAGAAAGCTCATCCATACCAAGGATAGCAATGATATCTTGCAATTCATGGTAACGTTGAAGAACGCGTTTTACTTCAGCAGCAACTGCATAGTGCTCTTCTCCAACGATTTCAGGTGCCAAGGCACGTGAGCTTGAAGCAAGTGGGTCAACGGCTGGGTAGATACCCAATTGTACCAACTTACGTTCCAAGTTAGTTGTTGAATCCAAGTGAGCGAAGGCTGTTGCTGGCGCTGGGTCAGTATAGTCATCCGCTGGCACATAGATAGCTTGGATAGAGGTTACAGACCCCTTCTTAGTTGATGTGATACGTTCTTGCAATTGACCCATTTCTGTAGCAAGTGTTGGTTGGTAACCAACGGCTGATGGCATACGACCCAAAAGGGCAGATACTTCTGAACCAGCCTGAGTGAAACGGAAGATATTATCGATAAAGAGAAGTACGTCTTGGCCTTCCACATCACGGAAGTATTCAGCGATTGTCAAACCAGTAAGGGCAACACGCATACGTGCTCCTGGCGGCTCATTCATCTGACCAAATACCATGGCTGTTTTCTCGATAACGCCTGATTCTTTCATTTCCCAGTAAAGGTCGTTCCCCTCACGAGTACGTTCCCCAACACCGGTAAATACTGAAATACCACCGTGTTCTTGGGCAATGTTGTGAATCAATTCTTGGATTAAGACGGTTTTACCAACTCCGGCACCACCGAAGAGTCCAACTTTACCACCTTTAAGGTAAGGGGCAAGAAGGTCGATAACCTTAATCCCTGTTTCAAGGATTTCAGAAGAGGTAGACAACTCATCAAAAGTTGGAGCTTTTTTATGAATTGGCTGACGCTCTGCGTCTTCTGTAAAAGGAGCTTCCAAGTCAATGGTATCTCCCAAAACATTGAAGACACGTCCCAAAGTTTCTTTACCTACTGGTACAGAGATTGGACGACCTGTGTCCAATACTTCCATTCCACGAGTCAACCCATCTGTTGATTCCATGGCGATAGTACGGACCATACCATCTCCCAACTCCAAGGCTACTTCAAGGACGATTTTTGTTTTTCTTTCGTCATTTTTGTAGACGACAAGTGCATTGTTAATCTCAGGAAGTTTTTCCCCTGCTGCAAACAAGACGTCTACAACGGGACCGATAACCTGAGCAATTTTACCTGAACTCATCTCCTTCTCCTATTCTATATAAGATACTGTCGGTTCCTAGCTCAACTAGGTCCTAAGTTCATTTTCATACGAGCTGGACTAGAGCCTATTCTAAGGCACTAGCTCCTGCTACGATTTCTGTAATTTCTTGTGTAATCGCCGCCTGTCTGGCACGGTTATACTGAATTGTCAAATCATTGATGACTTTCTTAGCATTATCTGTCGCTGTTTGCATGGCTGTCATACCAGCAGCATTTTCAGCTGTCTTGGCATCGATAATGGCACCGTAAATCATACTTTCTGCAAACTGTGGCAACAACTGCTCCAAAATTTCTTCTCGGCTGGTTTCCAATTCAAAAGTTAAGCTATAGTCTTCATCCGCTTCATTTGGATCCAAGTCAACAATCGGAAGCATTTGTTCCACACGCATTTGACTGGTTAGCGTATTGACATGGTGGTTGTAGCAAACATAAAGCTCATCAAAGAGTTCATTTTGGTACATTTCAACAGTTTTTGAAATAATCTTACGAACTTGATCAAAGCTAGGTTGGTCTGCCAAGCCACGTAGTTCATAAAGTGGTTGAATACCGCGAGCCTTAAAGAAATCAGCTCCCATTCCACCGATACAAATCATTTCAAAACCTGTACCGTCTGGGTGGTATTCTTCTTTCAACTCCATAACGGCTTTCAGAATAGAGGAATTATAACCTCCAACCAAACCGCGATCTGAAGTGATGACGATATAGCCTGTCTTCTTCACAGGACGGCTAATCAGCATGGGATTGGTTGAACCACCAGCTCCATTACCATGAAGAATATCTGTCAAAAGTTTGCGAACCTTCTGAGCGTAAATTTGGAAGTTGCGAGCAGCTTCTTCAGAGCGACCTAGCTTAGCAGCCGATACCATTTGCATGGCATTAGTGATTTGACTCGTATTTTTTGTTGAGGCGATTTTTGTTTTAATATCATTTAGAGATACTGCCATCTGACACCTCTATTCTTACTGGAAGCTGGTTTGATTGAGAAACTCTGTAATCGCAGCATCCAAGACTGCTTCTTCTGGCAAGTCTTTTGTATCACGAATGGTTTCCAAAATCTCTGGGTGTTGAGCGTCAAAGAAGGCATGGAACTCTTCCTCGAAACGAACAATATCATCTACTGGAACAGTATCCAAGAAACCATGTGTCAAAGCATAAAGAATGGTTACTTGTTTCTCAACAGGTAATGGTTTGTGAACAGGTTGTTTCAAGACCTCAACGGTACGACGGCCACGGTTCAACTTAGCCTGTGTTGCTGCGTCCAAGTCAGAACCAAACTTAGTGAAGGCTTCCAATTCACGGTATGAAGCAAGGTCGATACGAAGTGTACCAGCAACCTTCTTCATGGCTTTGATTTGCGCAGAACCACCTACACGTGATACAGATGAACCCGCATCGATGGCTGGACGAATACCCGCATTGAAGAGACCATCACCAAGGAAGATTTGTCCATCAGTGATTGAAATCACGTTGGTTGCGATATAGGCAGAGATATCTCCCGCTTGTGTCTCGATAAATGGTAGGGCTGTAATTGATCCACCACCAAGTTCATCAGAAACTTTAGCTGAGCGCTCAAGCAAACGGCTGTGAAGGTAGAAAACATCCCCTGGGAAGGCTTCACGACCTGGAGGACGACGAAGCAAGAGTGACAGTTCACGATAAGCTACCGCTTGTTTTGATAAATCATCATAAACAATCAAAACATGTTTCCCTTGATACATAAATTCTTCCGCCATGGCAACCCCAGCATAAGGAGCTAGGAAGAGCAATGGAGATGGTTGTGAAGCAGAGGCTGTCACAACGATTGTGTAATCCAAGGCACCGTACTGACGAAGTGTTTCTACTTGCGTACGAACTGTTGATTCTTTTTGTCCAATCGCTACGTAGATACAGATCATGTCTTGATCTTTTTGGTTCAAGATTGTATCAATCGCAATGGTTGTTTTCCCTGTCTGACGGTCACCGATAATCAACTCACGTTGACCACGACCAATCGGTACAAGGGCGTCAATAGCTTTCAAACCAGTTTGCAATGGTTCTGATACAGACTTACGTTGCATAACACCAGGAGCTGGCGCTTCTACTGGACGAGTTTTATCAGTGTGGATTTCTCCAAGACCGTCAACCGGACGACCAAGCGGATCCACAACACGACCAATCAGACTTTCACCTACTGGGACTTCCATGATTTTACCTGTACGGCGGATTGTATCGCCTTCACGGATATCTGTAAAGTCACCTAGGATGATAATACCAACGTCTGTTGACTCCAAGTTTTGAGCCATACCATAAGAGCCGTTTTCAAAAATCAACAACTCTCCACTCATGGCATTTTCAAGGCCATGAGCACGCGCGATACCATCCCCGATATAGGTTACAACACCTGTTTCAGTCACATCAAAATTGGGTTTGAAATTTTCAATTTGTTGCTTAATTAAAGCGCTGATTTCTTGTGCGTTAATTGCCAAAAGAACACCACTTTCTATTTCAAATTTTCTTTAACAACTTTAAGTTGTTGTTTAATACTCACATCAATTGTCTTGTGATTGGCAAAAATGACAAAACCACCAATGAGACTTTCATCGATTTCTTCTTTTACACTCCTTACTTTCAGAGACATTTTTTTCTCAATCAAAGGGAGCAAGCGACTCTTTTGTTCATCTGTTAAAGGATGAGCTGAAGTAATCGTCACTTCAAATCGATTTGTTTCTTTTTCAAGTCGGTTCAAGCAATCTACAAGCACATCATAAAAAAGATTTACTCTGTGATTGTAGGCCAGAACCTGGATAAAGTTTTGTAATAAAGGTGACACAGAGTCTTGGAAAAAAGCAATCGTTTTTTTCTTGTCAGACTCATCTACTGTCACTTTTTTTAAAAAAGAAGGTAAACCTGTTTCTTCAGCAACTTGCTTGATTTGAGTCAAGTCTGAAAAGATACGGGCTTCTTCTCCTTTTTCAAGTACCAATTGGACAAAAGGCATGCTGTATTTTTCAATTACCTTTACTGTTTTCTTGTCCATTAAGCTTCTCCTAGCTGATCGATATACTGATCAATGAGTTCTTTATGGGCATGACCGTCAAGGTTTTGTGAGATGATTTTACCAGCTAGGCTGATGGTCAAATCTGCTACCTCACCCTTAACGCTTTGTAAAGCTTCAGCTTTGTTTTGAGCAATTTCTTGGTTTGCTTTTTCTTTTAAGCGTCCTGCTTCTAGTTTAGCATCTACTAAAATACTAGCCTTACTTTTCTCAGCTGTTGCTTTCGCATTCTCAATGATTGCCTTGGCTTCTTTACGGCTACCAGCCAATTCATCTTCGCGTTTTTGAGCCAATACTTCTGCTTTTTGACGGGCTTCTTCAGCACTGTCAATATCAGTAGCAATTTTTTCAGCTCTTTCTTCGAAAATGCCTGTAATATTAGACCATGCAAATTTTTTAATCAAGACTAGCAAAAGAATAAAAGAGCCAGTGATTAAAATAAAATTACCAATCAATTCACCTACTGTTACGTGCATCAGTTACTCCTTTCTATTCCTCTTCAATATTAATCTTATTCCCTAAATACACAGATGTCAAAAGAGTAAAGACATAAGCTTGGATGCAGGAAATAAAGACAGAAAATGCAGTCCAAGCCAAATTAGCTCCAAAGGCTACTGGATACCAATAAATAGCTTGGTGGGAAAGAAGAAGTAACAAACTCGTCATGACCTCTCCTGCAAAGATATTCCCAAAAATCCGCAAAGCCAAAGATAAGAAGTTTGTAAATTCTTCCAAGATATTCATCGGTATGACAAAAACAGGACTCATAAAAGATTTTATACTTTTTTTAAATCCACGACGACGAACGCTTTCTATATGTGTCAACAAAATGACAAGAAAAGATAAGGTTAAGTCATACTGTAAATTAGCGGTTGGCGAACTCCACCAGTTAGTCCCATCGATCGTTTGAAGCTTTGTCATTAAGCCAAGGTTATTGGCAATCACCATGAAAAGAAATAAACAAAGGAAAAAGAGTGAGTAATCTTTCATGTAGCGCGAACCAATGTTAGGTTCTGTAAATCCAATAACAAAGTCATAGACATACTCAAGTACATTTTGCTTTCCTTTGGGTTTCAAGGTCATATTGCGGCTTGCCCAATAAATAAAGACAAAAATAACTCCCACAATCAACAAGGTCATGGCTAACATAGTCAGATTGAAGATAACAGGACCAATAGAGATGATTGGATTAATACTTTCTTCCATCTAAAATCCTCCCTTTTCTTCTCGTTCCATGTATTTATTTGATAATAAATGAGAAGACAAGAGTTACAAAGAAAGTTCCTTCAATAAAGGCAACACCTAAAAACATCAAACTACGAAACTCAGAAAGCATATCTGGTTGGCGTGCTACTGATTTAAACAGTCCATTCATCAATAAACCTTCACCGACAGATACGCCCATACAGGCAATACATAAGCCTAAAAATGTTAAATTCATAACGAATTCTCCTTTAAAATAAAATTTACTTACTTAGTGTAGTCCTAAAATTTAAATTTGTCAACTTTTTTTGCACATTGGAAGCGTTTAATGAAAATTACTTCCATTTTCTTTCGTATTTCACTCTATTCTGAAAAGCTTGTGTATATTTACTGAAGCTAGCAAGTCTTACCTGTAAATTTAATGAAAGCAACACAAAATCCGAGAGGGGAATCTCGGATTAAGGTCAATTTAAAAAAATAGAGAGTGTTAAGTTTAAATATAGGATTTCAAAATATCGACGGCATCGCTTCTTTTCTTAACCTGATAGGACTTGATTACCAATTTCTCAGCTGTCATTGCATTGTACCCAATATTGCCCAGAAAGACACAATTTGTAGGATTTAACTGGTATTTATCAAGAATCTCCTTCATACTTATGTCAAGCCCCCTCTTTACTTTATGATTTCATATTCTCCTTACAAATCCTTTTGGTAATAATATCTTTGCCCAATGTAGGGATAGTCTTGTAAGGTAAAGACTTCCTTGTAGCCATGCCTTTTATAAAAATCTGGAGCTTGAAACTGGTAAGTATTGACAAAAGCAAAACGACAGTCTCGATTCTTAGCTTCAGTTTCTGCTTGCTGCAATAGTTTTGAACCGATTCCTTGTCCTCTCAATTCCTCTTTTACAAATAAATACTCGATTTCTAGCCAATTTCCAAAAGTCTCTGCTATCAAACCTGCCAGGAGATTGCCCTTTTCATCTTCGACATAAAGATTAAGTGGCTCACTTTCGGCATCTTCTCGTTTTGAACGGTTATAAACACGAATCAAATTCCCAATTTCTTGTGCTTTCTGAGACTCCTTGTTTTCCAATCTAAAGTACATCTAAACCTCCTCAAACACTATTACAACTTGATTATAGTCTTATTTCAATAGACTGTCAAACTAGCAAAAACCCACCAACCTGAGTTGGTGAGTCTTTAATCTATTTTCTAAATTTCCACTGGCTATAAATCCCGAAACCGATAATCCAGATAGCTGAACCAATTGCTCCTACAAATGTAGACTCTTGTAAAAAGAGGGTTACAAAGACAAAGGCAAAGAAGAGCATGGTTAAAGGATTTAAGAAACGATAATGGGGCATGAGATAGCCATCCGCCATAAAATCCTGTGACTTGCGGTATTTAAGGTGAGCCACCATAATCAAGATATAAATGGCAATATAGACACCTGATGATGATGCCGTAATCAAGGCAAAGGCATCCGAAACTCCTGGCAAGACGTTGATAAAGGCTGCTAGGGCAATCAAAATCGCTGAGGCAATGATGGCATTTTGTGGTACATTGTGGCGAGAAAGAGTATCTGCTTTAATAGCCTTTAGGAAGCGATTTGGCGAATCATGGGCAATCTGGTACAAATGGCGCCCTGTTGAATAAAGGGTTGAGTTAAGAGCAGATGCTGCTGACGTCAAAACAACGAAGTTAATCAAGGCCGCTGCCCACTTGATACCTGCCAATTCAAATACTGTTACAAAGGGAGAATCAGCTGATGCAAGTTCACGCCACGGAATGATAGCCATGATGGCTAAGAGGGCACCCCCATAGAAAAAGGCGATACGCAAAGGAATTTCCTTAACGGCTTTTGGCAAGACCTGACGTGGATTTTTGGTTTCTGAAGTCGTTACCCCGATAAACTCAATCATGAGGTAGGCAAAGAAAACCATCTGGAAGGCCATAACAAAGTTAACTCCACCATTTGGAAAGAGAGAGAAATTGTCGGCAATATTGGCTAAACTTGCTACTCCATGGGGTGTCTTAAAGCCTGTCAAGACCATAAAGACTCCTGTCGCAATCATGGCTAAAATAGCCACAATCTTGACCATAGCAAACCAAAACTCAACTTCTCCAAAGAGCTTCACCGCGATTAGGTTGACCAAGGCTAGAATGGTCAAAAATCCAATCTCAATCATCCAACTCGGCCAAGTTGGGAACCAAAATTGCACATAATGTGCGATAGCAGTGATTTCCGCCATACCGATAAAGACAACAGATAGCCAGTAAGACCAAACCGAGAAATAGCCCCAGCCCTTACCCAAATGGCGTGTGATAAAGTTGATAAAGGTATGTTGCTCAGGGTCTTGGTAAAGCATTTCACCAACAGCACGCATCATGAGGAACATGAAAGCCCCAGTAATCATATAAATCAGTACAATGGAAGGACCTGTTAGGCTGATAGAGCGACCCGCTCCCAGAAAGAGTCCTGTTCCGATTGTTCCCGCAATGGCCATAACCTGCACGTGACGATTGGTTAGACCACGCTCCATCTTATTTTTTTTCTTCTTTGAACTCATATCGTCTCCAATTCAATTTAAAATGGAAAAAGGAGTGAGTGAAGCGCATAGCCTCCCCACTCCTTTTTTCTGTTTTTAGGCTGTTTTTTCAACCTTCAAGATTTTTACATCATAGCTACCAACAGGTGTTTCAATGGTTGCTGTGTCACCTGTTTTCTTGCCAATCAAGGCTTGTCCAATTGGGCTTTCATTTGAAACTTTACCTGCAAAGGCATCCGCACCCGCTGAACCTACAATAATATAAACTTCTTCTTCGTCCTCACCAATTTCTTGGATGGTGACTGTTTTACCAATCGCTACTTCGTCTTGGGCAACTGCGTCGCTATTGACGATTTCAGCATAGCGGATTTTTGTTTCCAAGCTAGAGATTTGTCCTTCAACAAAGGCTTGTTCATCCTTAGCTGCTTCGTACTCACTGTTTTCTGAAAGGTCACCGTATGAACGGGCAATCTTAATGCGTTCTACCACTTCTGGACGGCGGACCAATTTCAATTCTTCTAATTCTTTTTCAAGTTTTTCCTTTTCCTCAAGGGTCATAGGATATGTTTTTTCTGCCATTTTTCTCAACTTTCTTCTGATGATATTTTCGAAAGAAAATTATGTGAAGTATCACATAATTTTAGTTTGTTTGGTTTAATTTGCTGTTGACATGTTCAGCAACATTGCGATCGTGGTCTTCTTGATTGTTAGCATAGTAGACCTTGCCATCTGTGACATCTGCTACAAAGTAGAGGTTATCGCTCTTAGTTTGATTGATGCTTGACTCAATCGCATCCAGACTTGGACTATCGACTGGACCAGGCATGAGACCTACATTTTTATAAACATTATAAGGTGAATCAATGTTGGTATCAATCGCAACATCCTCAGCTAGGCTGATATTTTGCCCCAGTTTTCCTTGGGCATACAAGATTGCAATATTACTTTGAAGTGGCATATCACGATTCAAACGATTGTAGAATACACCTGCAATGAGCTTACGATCTTCTGTCTTGGCACCTTCTTTTTCGACCAAGGAAGCAATGGTCAACAACTCATTGACAGTCAAGTTTTTAGATTTGATAGTACTATAGTAAGGAGATAGGTTCTTATCCGTAGCCGCCAACATCTCATCAATCAAGCTTTCAACAGTTGTGCTTTCCTTGATAGAGTATGTAGCTGGGAAAAGGTATCCTTCCAAACGATAACGAGCCCCACTTTCCTTTGTAGGCAAGCTTTCAAGTAGACTCGGATATTTGGCAACTTCTTGACTGATAAAGTTCTCATCTTGAACTTTAGCCAAGAAAGCCTCCGCTGTCAAAGGCTCTTTGAAGTCACCTTGCAATTGACCTACCGCTTGTGCAATTTGATCAATCGTATAACCTTCTGGAATTGTCAAAGTCGCAAGGACAGGTTCTTGCGGTTCATCTGTTCCACCTTTTTGCAACTCTTTGAGTAAGTCTTCTGTACTCATACTCTTTTGCAAATTGTAGTAACCTGCTTTCAAGTCGGTATAATTTTTATACTTGGCATAAAAGCTAAAAATCAGACCATGCTTTACCAAACCAGCTTTTTCAAGCGTCGTACCGATTTCTTGAACGTTTGAACCGTCAGGAATTTGAACCGTCACATATTTCTTAGAATTAGCATCGATGGGTAACAAAGAATCTAGCACGTACTGGTAACCAAAGTAACCACCTGCTGAGAGCAAGGCAAGGAATACAAGGAATGAAATCACAAAGGCTTTCACATGTGACTTCTTCTCTTTCTTAGGCTTAACGGGTTTTGCTCCTTCTCTACGGCTACGACGTGGTGTATCGCTGATGATATCCACTGTTTCTGTAGCAGGCGTAGGTGTTTCTGGACCTGCTTGTTCTGCTTTTTTCTCTGCTGTCTTATAGGAAACAGCTACCCTTGTTGGGGTTTCATTGTATTCTCTTTCAAGTTTCTTAGGTCTAACAGGACCTGGTCCTGGTCTTGAACCACTTTCTTCCGCTGGAGAAGAAGGTACATCTTGACTTGGGTGAGTCGGCACGGTAGGAGCTTTTCTCATAATCTCCTCTACCGTTGACAAGGAATCAGCCATGAGTTCTTCAGCTGAAGCTTCATTTGCAGGAGTGCGAACTACTGCCTCATCTTCTTTCAGAACTTCATCATAGCCTTTTACTTTTTCTAAATCTCTCAGAATCTGCTCTTTAAAGCTTAATTTCTCTTCTTCTCTTGACTTTTCACTCAAAAGTTTTTCCTCCTTGTTGACAATCCATAATATTATATCTTAAAAGTCCAAGAAAAGCAACCTATGATACTTTTCCTAGCTTATTTTTTCGTTTCCCAGACCATATCATACCAGGTTTCCCCTGCAAAGGTTGACTGGGACAAGCCTTCGTTGATAAATTCATGTTTTTCATAGTAGGCGATGAGATAGTCATGGCAGGTTAGGTTAATGCCATCTCTCTCATCTTCAAGAGCCAGTTCTTTCAAGACTGTTAGCAATTGCTGACCCAGTCCGAGGCCCTGTGCCTCCTTGGCAATAGAAAGACAGGTCACAGAGATATAACCACCAGTCTCATGACTATAATCTTCTATCTCTTCTGTAAAAGACTGGTCTTGTAGATAGCGGTGAGGGGCAACTGGCCCTTCGATATAACCAATAATCTTACCCTCTTTTTCTGCAACCAGAAACGAGGTCTGAATTTCTCGCAAATGTGCCTCAAAAACAGAGCGAGGAATGGCTTCTTCAATCGAGAAATTTTCTAGTTCAATCTCAACAATCCGATCCAAATCTTCTAATCTTGCTTTCCTAATTTCCATTGTGCCTCCAGATAAAAGGGATTAAACCAAATCATACTAAATCCCTGGCTAGTTGCATAAAGCGAAGTTTCTTCATCAATAAAACCGTTCATTTCAAAATAGGAAAGCAGCTCATCAGGACTCTCCAAACGAATCCCTTTGTAATCCAGCTCAACTGCCACCTCTTTCAAGGCTGCAAGAAGAAGTGTTCCCAAGCCCTGTCTCTGATGGTCAGACTCAATGACTAAAGAATGTACTTTTAGACATTGCGGATTGTCTGACTGGGGACTTGATAGAATATAGCCTAAAAGTTTGTTTTCATCCCTAGCTAGAAGAAAGGTATCCGCACACTTACGGATACTTTCTTCTAAAATATGGGAAGGTTGCTGCTTTTCAGCTGGAAAAGACGAAGTTTGAATCGCCTCTATCTCAGCCAAATCAGACTTGCTTGCCTGAATGATCTTAATTGGAATTTCCATGGGAGCATCCTATTGAACATTACTTGTCAAATTAGACAAGAGACGCTCAAATGAGTATTCATAGGTTTGGATGTCTCCTGCTCCCATAAAGACATAGACAGCATTGTCATGGTCAAGGAGTGGAGAAACATTTTCAACAGTAATGACTTGGTGTTTCTTGTTGATTTTATTAGCTAGGTCTTCTACCTTAACATCCCCATGATCCACTTCACGAGCTGACCCATAAATTTGCGCTAGATAAACAGCATCCGCTTGGTTCAAAGCGTGAGCAAATTCGTCCAACAAGGCAATGGTTCTTGTAAAGGTATGCGGTTGGAAGACTGCTACAATTTCCTTGCTTGGGTATTTCTGACGAGCCGCATCCAAGGTCGCAATAATTTCTGTTGGATGGTGGGCAAAGTCATCAATAATCACTGTGTCATTGACAATTTTCTCAGTGAAACGACGCTTAACACCAGCAAATGTTTTCAAGTGCTCACGCACCAAGTTCAAATCAAATCCTGCTGTGTAAAGAAGACCAATAACGGCTGTCGCATTCATGATATTGTGACGACCAAAGGTTGGGATGTGGAATTGACCCAATTCTTGTCCACGGAAGTGAACGGTGAAGGTTGAACCAGTTGTTGAACGAAGAAGCTCACTAGCTACAAAATCATTACCTTCTGCTTCAAAACCATAATAATAAATCGGAGCATCAGACGTAATCTTACGCAATTCTGCGTCTTCACCATAGACAAAAAGACCCTTGGTAATTTGTTTAGCATAGTCGTTAAAAGCGTTGAAAACATCCTCTAGACTTGTGAAATAGTCTGGATGGTCAAAGTCAATGTTGGTGATAATAGAGTATTCTGGGTGGTAAGGCATAAAGTGGCGTTCATATTCGTCAGATTCAAAGACAAAATATTTGGCATTGGCCGAACCACGACCTGTCCCATCCCCAATCAAGAAGCTAGTGTCTGTGATGTGAGATAAGACATGAGACAACATACCTGTCGTTGAAGTTTTTCCATGCGCTCCTGCTACTCCCATGCTAACAAAGTCACGCATAAAGCTACCTAGAAATTCATGGTAACGTTTGTAGCTGATACCATTTTGGTCCGCATAGGCGATTTCGACGTTGTTATCTGGACGAAAGGCATTTCCAGCGATAATTTCCATATCACCGTCTAGGTTCTTTTCATCAAAAGGAAGAATGGTGATTCCTACCTGCTCAAGACCACGTTGAGTAAAGTAGTACTTTTCAACATCTGATCCCTGTACCTTATGCCCCATTTGGTGCAACATCAAGGCCAAGGCACTCATCCCTGATCCCTTAATTCCGATAAAATGATATGTCTTTGACATGTTTCCTCCCCTATTCTGTAATTCTTGTCAGATTCAACTCTTGTGCAACCTGACGTTCTTGTTCTGTTTGTTTACTTTTTTTATTGTAAATTTGGCTCTTCTTTAGAAAATCATAGTTGTTTTTCTTTGGAGCAGGTGCTGACACTTCTTCACTCTTGGTAGGGATAGAATGAACTTCTTCCGCCAAGATATAATGAGACTGGGTCAATTTTTGGCTATATTTGACAAATTCACCAGGATTTTCCTTTTGGAAAGGCGCTGTCGGTTGATTGCCCTGTCTAAGAAGGCCTGATTTAGAATGACGTCTCGCACGGCTGAAATCCTGAGTTAAATAGTTGGCAGAGCGTTTCTTTTTCAAGTCTGCACGCGCTTCTTCACGCGCCACCTCTGCATAGCTCTTTCCTTCTTTTTTCACCCCTAAAGGAGCTTTTTTAGGTTTCTCGACTTGCTTTTCAATCGGTTTTACTGGCGCCTCTTCAGTAATAGGAGCCCATTCTAAATAATTTTTATCTCGATACTCACCCTTGATATTACTGATCAGATCAGACTCATCGTACAAGTTCATGACTGGCATTTCAGTCAGCATGACCTCGTCATCTGACACCAATGGAAATCGTTCTTGTTTCATTTTCTATTTCCTTTCAACACTTCATTATAGCGTATTGTCTTGATTTTTCAAGTGCTGGCTTCAGAAATTCCCAAAATTTCTCTAATTTCTGCTAGGGTCAGACTGCCACGTGACTCTGTGCCGTCCAATACTTGTGACACCAGATGTTTCTTTTGTTCTTGGAGTTCCTGAATTTTTTCTTCAATGGTTCCCCTGGTCACTAAGCGATAAACCTCAACCGTTTCTTCCTGACCCATCCGATGGGCACGGCCAATGGCTTGCGCTTCCACCGCTGGATTCCACCAAAGGTCAACCAAGATAACGGTATCAGCACCTGTCAGGTTCAGACCGACACCACCAGCCTTGAGGGAAATCAGAAAGGCATCTCTTTCCCCTTGATTAAAGGCCTTGGTCATGTCTTGTCTTTCCTTGGCTGGGGTTGAACCTGTAATTTTAAAGGATGTCAATCCTAAGTCTGGCAGTTCTTGTTCTATTTTTTCCAACATTCCCTTGAACTGCGAGAAAATCAAGACACGGTGTCCACCGTCTGCCACCTGTAGCAGCAGGTCTCGGAGACTATCCAGTTTGCCACTGGCTCCCTGATAATCCTCCATAAAGAGGGCAGGAGTGTCACAAATTTGACGCAAGCGCATCAGACCAGATAAGATTTCCACCCGACTTCGCTGAAATTCCTGATCTGACACTTGAGCCAGACGATCTCGCATCTGTTGCAATTGGGCTAGGTAAATAGCCTTTTGCTGGTCTTCCAGTTCATTCTTATAAACCACTTCAATCAAGTCTGGCAATTCAGTCAGAACTTCTTCTTTCTTGCGCCGCATAACGAAGGGCTTGATAAACTGAGCCACACGCTCGGCTGGCAATTTCATAAATTCTTTCTTACTTGGCAAGAGTCCTGGCATGACGATTTGGAAAATGGACCACAACTCACCCAGATGATTTTCAATAGGAGTTCCTGACAAGGCAAAGACTGACGGTACTACAAATTGTCTCAAGGTCTGGGCAATCTTGGTCTGGGCATTTTTCATAACCTGAGCCTCATCTAAGAAAAGGAAGTCAAAGGCCATCCCCTGATAAAGTTCACTGTCCTGACGGAAGGTGGCATAGCTCGTCACATAAATTTGATGGCTTTCGGCAAGAATCTCTTCACGACTCGTTTTCAAACCATGAACAACAGCCACATCCAACTGTGGAGCAAATTTCTGAAATTCATCTGCCCAGTTGTAGATCAAACCCGACGGAGCGAGAATCAAAACTCGACTTTCTTTTGTCACTTGGCTGGTCAAAAAAGCAATGGTCTGGAGGGTTTTCCCCAATCCCATATCATCAGCCAAAATCCCACCAAAACCATAATGATGGAGCATTTGCAACCAGCCGATTCCCTTTTCCTGATAATCTCGCAAATCAGCCTGAACCTGAGTTGCTTGTCTAGGGAAGTCCTCTGGATGCGTCAAATCGTGGGCCAGATTCTGAAATTCTTGTGAAAAAGAAACACGGTCTCGCCCTTCAAAGAGATGAGCTAAACTGTAGGCCAAGGATTTCCGAGCCTGTAAGGAGCCATCTTTTAATTCAAATTGTCCTAGTTCCTGTAGATTTTGGCGAATTTTCTTGGTTTCTTCATCGAAAAAGTAGACTTGATTAGACGAACCAATGTAAAAATCCTTGTTGGCAACCAAGGCCTGCATGGCTTGGTCGATTTCCTCCTGGGCAATATCTTGAAAATCAAACTGAATTTCCAAGAGACCTCCCTTGGAGGCAATCTGTACTTGAGGGCTTGCTAGGCTATAAAGCTCTTCTAGCTTGTCTGATAGGTCAACATTTCCGAGTTTTTCAAAGACTGGAATGATTTCATGGAAGAAATGATAGACAGACTCTGCTTTTAAGGCCTGACGCCAAGATTGAAAGTCTGCTTCAAATCCAGCTGCCAAACAGACTTGGAAAACTCTTTCTTCTAAGTCCGCGTCACTCGAAAATGGCAATTCTTCTAGCTCTTGTCGGCTAGATACCTGCTTATCTCCATAATCAAACTGAATCTCTAAACGAATCCGATTATCCTCTTCCCTATCAAAGTAAAAAGAGGGTGCAAAAGTTTTGATTTGTAGACGCTCTGGAGCTGAAACGGTCCCCATCTGGCTAAAGAGCGTTAGACAGGAAGCCAACTTATCGCGGTCACTGCTATCAAATTGCAGGTATTTCTTTCCATGCTGATCCAAAGGCAGCGCTTTGATTTCCTTGAGAAGTTGCATCTGCTGGTCTGTTAGAAAATAAACCTGTCCTTTATGGAAAAGCACAGCTCCCTGATAAAAGGCATTGACCCTTGGACTTTCACTGATTTCCATTTCAAAATAATCCGAGTATGCTGTTACTGTAAAGGCAAATAGATTGGCATCAGCATGCATATCCTGAAAAAGCAGAGTCTGATAGCTATCCACTTGATGGTCAAATTGAAAATGCGGCAAGGTCATCAGTAAATTCACACCCTGCTCAAAAAAGGTCAGGGGGAAAAAGAGGTGCCGACCTTGGTTTTGGAAAAAGAGGTCTGGAGCCTGTCCTTCCTCCATTAGTCCGCGCAAGAAAGTCAGAAGTTCTTGACTAGCCTCATCAAAGGCTTCCCAAGACAAGGATTCCTCATAAGTTTTGCCAATCATATAAGACTTTCTCTGCTCGACAATCCTTAAAAAGAGTGGAATATCTCGAATGACATAGTATTTTTGGCTATTGATTTGGCCGATTCTCAGAGTCCACAAGATATGATTGGTTCCTGCTTCCACCTGCCCCACAGCCGATAATTCATAGGCTCGGTCTGATTTTGGAGACAAGATTCGATCCAAAAATTTGCCACCCAAGGTCACCTTGGTTTCAACGGCCTCTTTTTCTTCATGACCTTCTTCCAGACTCTGCAAGATTTCCTGACCACGATCATCATTTTTCAGAAAATGCTCCAGCGCTGCCAAGTGGACACAGTAGCCCCTCTTTTGGAAAAAATCGCAGGCACAAAAAACCAAATCATCCTCTAAACTATAGCGCAGTTCTTCTTCTGCCACGCGAGCATAGAGCCGATTGTTCTTTTCCTTGATGATGTCAACCTTACCAGTTTCATAAAGGGCAACGCCTTCGATACGGACTTTCCCCGGAATCAATTTAGCCATATTTTCACCTTTACCTTATCTTTTTATTATACCATATTTTCCCCTATGAAAATAGCCTTCTAGGAAGACTTTTCTCCTAGAAGGCTGGATTTTTAACGTTTGGCAAAAGTCGTCACAATTCGCTGACAAACTTCTTGCAGCAGAGATTTAGGCATGGCTACATTGAGACGGGCATGGAGACTTCCTTCCTCCCCAAAATCCAAACCACGATTGAGGATAACCTTAGCTTCATTTCTCAACAGCTCTTGCAATGCTTCATCAGTCAGGTCATAGGCTGAAAAATCAAGCCAAATCAAGTAGGTTCCTTGCGGTTTCATAACCTTGATTTTAGTCTCTTTTCCAAATAAATCCACCACGTAATTGATGTGGTCTTCAAAGACTTGCTTGAGTTCCTCTAGCCAACCCTTCCCATAGCGATAAGCAGCTTCTGTCGCCAAATAGCCCAAGCCTGAAATTTCATGCTGATTATTGGTCAACTGGCGTTTCTGGAAAGCCAGTCTCAACTTAGGATTTTCAATAACTGCATAGGAATTTTTTGTCCCAGCAATATTAAAGGTTTTAGTAGCACTGCTCAAGACAATCGCAAATTCTTTAAAGTCAGGGTTGACAGTATTGAAAGACTGGTGTTTGTGACCAAAGAGGGCTAAATCTTGGTGAATCTCATCTGAAACCAAGAAAATACCATATTTTTGACAGAGTTGACCAATCTTCTCCAACACTTCTTTTTCCCAAACACGTCCACCAGGATTGTGAGGATTGCAGAGAATATAAAGTTTGACATCCTCTTCCACCAAATCCTTTTCAAGTTGGTCAAAGTCAATCTCAAACAGACCATCCTTTTCCACCAAAGAATTGGTAATCAATCTACGATTATTCAACTTGACACTGCGAGCAAAAGGTGGGTAGACAGGTGTGTTAATCAGAACTGCCTCGCCTTCTTTTGTAAAGGCTTGAATAGCTGTTGAGATAGCTGGTACCACACCCTCGATAAAGACAAGAGCCTCTTTGTCAAAGTGGTAACCGTGTTGTGTGGCTTCCCACTTTTGAACTTCCTTAATTAACTCATCACTGGCATAGGTATAGCCATAAACCAGTTGATCCGCATAAGTCTGCACGGCTTGGCGGATTTCAGGCAAGACTACAAAGTCCATATCCGCTATCCAAGCTGGTAGAACTTCACTATCCGTTTCTGTTTCTTTCCATTTATAGGTATGGTGCCCTAAACGGTTGGGCAGGCTTGTAAAATCATATTTTCCCATCTTTGTCTTATCCTTCCAAGGCTTGGTGCAAATCTGCAATCAAATCTCTAGCATCCTCAATCCCAATCGACAAACGCAAGAGGTCATCTGTCAAACCATAGGAATGGCGCACTTCTGCTGGAATATCAGCATGGGTTTGAGTCGTTGGATAAGTAATGAGACTTTCTACCCCACCCAAACTTTCCGCAAAAGAGAAGACCTTGAGACTGTTCAAAATATGTGGAATGCGCGTTTCATCGGCTACTTTAAAGGAAATCATGCCCCCACGACCAGTATAGAGAACTTCCTTAACTGCTGGAGAATCCTTCAAAAAGGCAACCACTTCTTGGGCATTAGCTGTTGAGCGCTCCATACGAAGAGACAAGGTCTTGAGACCACGAATCAATTGATAGCTGTCAAATGGTGACAAGACTGCCCCTGTCGTATTGAGATTGTAGAAAAGCTTCTCGTATAGTTCTAAACTATTGGTCACAACCACTCCAGCCAGGACATCATTGTGGCCTGCCAGATACTTGGTTGCTGAATGGAGAACGATATCTGCTCCATCTTCAATCGGACGTTGGTAGATAGGGCTGTAGAAGGTATTGTCCACCACCACTTTGGCACCCTTAGCATGAGCCAATTTTGCTAGTTTTTCGATATCAAATTCCAACATCAAGGGATTGGTTGGCGTTTCGATATAGAGAACATCCACATCCTTCTCCAACTCGACAATCAATTCTTCTTCTGTGTTGGCATAGGTAAAATGGAAACGACCTTCCTGCTCCACTTGATTGAACCAGCGGAAAGAACCTCCATAAAGGTCACGCACCGCCAAGACCTTACTTCCTACTGGAAAGACGCTAAAGGCCAGTACAATAGCTGACATTCCTGAGCTAGTCGCTAGGGCATAGTCTGCTGACTCAATAGCTGCCAAGACTTCCTCAGCCTTACTGCGAGTTGGGTTTTTGGTGCGCGTATAGTCAAATCCAGTAGATTGACCAAACTCTGGATGCTGATAGGTCGTTGAAAAATGAAGCGGTGTCACCAATGCACCTGTCGCTTCATCTGACTTAATACCCGCCTGGGCCAAAATTGTGTTAATGTGTAATTCCTTGCTCATACAATTCCTCCAAATCTATAGTAACTATTGTACCACTTATTTTCATCAACTCATTTTCTTCTTTTCAAGAGCTAGTTATAGTTTTAAACTATATACTTAGATAGTAAAGCTAAAAAGAATCCAGAAAAGCTTCCAGATTCTTTTGTGAAAATGATTGCTAGGGCTTACTTAGACTGAAAGAAATCCTGTTGGGATAAATAATCATAATGCTCTTTGTTAAATTGATATTGGCCCACATGCTGACTAATCTGACCGACATCCACGGAAAAAATATAGGCTTCATTTTGATAGTTCCAGTTCAGCCTAACTGTATTCAAGACTGGCTTATAAGTAAAATCTTTGACTTGATTCCAAGGCATCTCTACGACATGATTAGAATGATTTTCTGTTACATCACTGATGTCCATCAAGTAGATTCCCTTAGGTGTGAATGCCAGAATCTTAGGCTTCACACTCGACTGAACATAGTAACTACCTCCTATAATGAAAAAATCAATAAAGGATTTGAACCATGTCTTTTTCTTGAAAGCCATCAGAAAATTCTTTTGCCCTTCAATGCGACAAGTTGAAAGAAATGATGCAATCTGTTTTTCTGTTGCAAACTCCATAATAGCGCCCATGATGATACCTCCATAACGATTAGTAAATAGGCAGATAAGAGCTCTTCACATAAAAGAAGAACTTATCATTAGTTACATTTTATCTTACTTTTCCAGTAGACAGCATCCCTCCTATTAAATCATCCTAGCATGTGCATACTTCAATCAACATTGGGTAGATTTTCGAAAATAGCTCCTCATATTTATGTTATATTCATTATAACATAAATTCAAGAAACAAAGAAAAAAATGTGAGATTTTTCTTCCAAATTTACCATCATTCTATTAAAAAACGACAGCTTCTTTCGAAACCATCGTTTTTCTTGAAAAATCCTTATTTAACATGTTTTGCCAATTCTTCTTGGGCTTTTTTATTAGATTCTTCTTTTTCTTTCAACCATTTTTCTTTAGCTTTTTCATATTCGTCTTTTGTGACTGTCTTATCTTGTACTTTGAGGTATTTATAGGATTCGACCCCTTTATTACCAGCCAATGAATATGGCGCTGAGAATGGAACTGTTTTTCTCAATGTTGGTGTTCCACCCCGTGAAACATTTGGAATTGCTAGAGAGCTATCTACCAACCAAGCTTGGGCATCAGCATACTTTTCATAGCGTTTTGCAAGATCTTGTTCCTTATTGGCTTCTTCCAACATTTGGGTATAGACATCCAGCCCAACAGCCTTGGCCTTGTCATTAGCTTCACCTGGCTCTAAACCTAGATTTTGCATCAAACCACCAGAATTAACGTTAAATACATCAAGATAGGTTGAAGGATCTTGATAGTCTGGACTCCAACCACCATTGTATAGATCGTAATCTTTCTGAGCTGCAGTCTGAGCCAAATAGCTGGTATTATCAAAGTCTTCAGTAGAAAGTTGTTGAATATCAATTACAACATTTTCTGCACCTAAGGCTGCTTCAATAGATTGCTTCATAGAATTTGCCTCTTGAACACCCTTTTTAACAGCTTGATCAACTGTCATGTCCAAGTGGATAGGGAAGGTTACTCCCTTGGCTTCTAGCTCTTGCTTTGCTTCTGCAAATTTGGCCTTGGCTTTCTCTGGATTGTAGTATGGATCTTGGGCATCCGCGAAGTTGATTCCTTGCCATTCCTTACCATAATTGACCATCTTAGAGGCTACTACTTCACCAAAGTCTTTTCCCTTGATACTTACGAAGTTTGGAGGAACAACCAAGTTACGCAAAATCTTAGTTGCACCATCTTCTCCTTGAGATTGAGCTCCATAGGCTGTACGGTCGTAGGCAAAGTTAATGGCTTGACGGAAGTTCTTGTTAAGAACCGCTTCCTGAGTCGATTTCTTTTCAGCATCACTTGTCTTAGAAGTGAATTTATAAGATTTTCTATCTAGGTTAAAGTTTAAGAAGTAAGAAGTAGCATCTTGCAAGCTATAAATGATATTGTCCTTATTCTTTTCTTTAATTCCTTCAAAGCTTGAACTATTTGGATAAAGACGAGCGTAGCTATAAGCCCCCTCGACAAAGTTACGAGCTAGTGCATCTTGGTCACTACCATCATAATAGGCCAATTTCACATCATCTACAAAGACATTCTTAGCATCCCAGTAGTTAGGATTTTTCTTAAATTCGATGACCGATTTTGAAACAAAGGATTTCATCAAGAAAGGTCCATTGTACAAAATGCTAGATGGATCTACCTTCCCGAAATCATCCCCTTTTGATTTCAAGAAATCTGCATTGACTGGGAAGAGAATAGTTGAGGTTGTTTTTGAGTTCCAGTAAGGTTCTGGTCGTGTCAAGGTATATTGAACCGTTTGGTCATCAAGAGCCTTGACTCCGACAGTTGAAAAGTCGCTTGTTTTACCAGTGATATAGTCATCTAAACCAGCAACGGATTCTTGCACTAAGTACAAGGCTTCTGATTTTTTATCAGCCGCATATTTCAAACCTGTCACAAAATCTTGGGCAGTTACAGGAGCATATTCTTCCCCATCTGCAGTATACCACTTAATATCCTTACGCAGTTTATAGGTATAGGTCAAACCGTCTTGAGAAACAGTCCAATCCTCAGCCAAGGATGGAATATAGTTTCCGTACTGGTCATTTTCCATGAGACCATCTACCAAATTGACCACAATATCACTGGTTGTTGCGCGGTTTTCTGCTAGATAGTTCAAACTAGACGGATCACTTGAATAAACATAATTGTATGTTTTTGACCCTGTGCTAGAATTTCCACAGGCGCTCAATAAAATTCCTGTACCCAGGATAAGACCTGCCAAGGTTAGATATTTGCTCTTAGACTTTTTCATTTCCAGAACCTCCTGCTTTAAATATTTGTTTTATTATACAACGTTTAGTTTGTTTAGTCAATGATTTTTTCTGAAAAAATCGAAAAATACCTCATCTTCTACTTTCAAAAGATAATTTTAGCTGTTTTGACGCTAAAAAAGGAATAAGTTTCAAGTTCTCCTAAAAGATTGTTCAACTTATTCCTTTTATTTATAAATGCTATCTTACGAAAGATTAAATTTTGCTCGCAGGCGATCTGCTTGGGCTTTTCCTATTACCTTATCTAATAAATAGGTACGCAGACTCATAACCATATAAAGTCCACCCCCCATGGCACCGACAAGAGCTACATAAAAGAAGCTCCACAAACGTCCACTTGGTTGGAAGAAAAATCCTAACAGCCACTGGATGGTTCCTATTAACAGAAACATGACTAGGGTCAGCAAACTGATTAAAATGGTTCGCTTCACAATCACCTTGCGCTTAACACCCGTTACCTTACAAATGTCCCGATACATCAAGACGTTAGGAATGATGAGAGCAATGGTTGTTGAAATCAAAGGCCCGTAACTGTGAAAGAGAGCAATGGTTGGTAGTTGTAAGACCAGCTTGGCAATGGAACCATAGATAAAATAGAGAACGGCCTTGCGGTTACGGAACATGGCCTGAAGCATTGGAGACAAGACCATGTACAGGCCTAAAATAATAGACTGCAAAACTGCAAAGACAAATAAGCCCATAGCCAAACTATCTGGCTTACCATAGAAGACCGTATACAGAGGTTCTCCTACCATGACCACTCCAACCGTTGCTGGCAGTAGGAATATAAAAAGCATGGTAATGCTGTCCTGAACGAGACGAGAAACTGCCTTCAAGTCCCCCTTGACATAGTTTTCAGTCAAAAGTGGTAAACCGACACCCCCAATTGAAACTCCAACAGAAATCAAAATCATCGTGATTTTATTAGGATTGGCTGAGAAATAAGAAAACATGACAACCAAGTCCTCGTTGCTGTAGTTGGTAAACCAACTCATACTATTGATAAAGGTCAGCTGATCCAAAATCTGGAAAAGCTGGATGGCAGAGCCTGTCAGGATAAAAGGAATGGCTTCCTTAATGGTATCCATTAACAGGTGTTTGCTGTTAATCTTATCCCCTGTTTCAAGGACTCTTTTGAGTAAGCCTTCTTGAGCAAGGAAATAAATCAAAACTGCAAAACTGGCTACCATACCGACAAAGGCTGCAAAGGTGGATTGGGTAACCGCTGCTAGATAATCTCCTGAACCGAGCTTCATAATGATAAAGGTTGCTAAGAGCATCCAGATAACACGAATGACCTGCTCAGCAATTTGACTCATAGCATAAGGTTTGAGGTTATTCATCCCTTGGAAAAATCCTCGGATAACACTCATAGACGGGAAAATCAAGACTCCCCAAGCCAAGCTTTGCATGATTGGGATCAAGTCTTTACCCACGCCAGACAAGTCTGCTAGCCAAGGAGCAAAGACATACAAGACTAAAGCAAAAACCAGGCCTAGTCCTGTCATAAAGCCTAAAAAGCTCCGAATCAGGGCAAAGCTATGCTCTTCTTCTCGAATGGTATTGTACTTGGCAACTTGCTTGGCCACCGCAACTGGAATCCCTGCTGTTGAAACCAGCAAGAACCAAGCATAGATATTGTAACCCATGGTAAAGAGACCATTTGCCGTAGCTGCATAAGATCCCATCCAGATGTACCAAGGGATAATATAGATGGCCCCGAGTAGGCGACTGATAAAGTTACTAGCCGTTAGCCAAGCAGTCCCCCGTAACATCTGGGCCTGCTGGTGATTGTTTTCGTGCGACATAGATTCCTCATTCAATTTTGATAACTAGGAAAAACTCCTTATCTTCCATTATAAACTTTTCCTTGTTACTTGTAAATTTGCGACTTTCGGTTTACAATAGAAAGTATGATAAAAATTGAAACCGTATTAGATATATTAAAGAAAGATGGTCTCTTCCGCGAGATTATCGACCAAGGACACTACCACTACAACTACAGCAAAGTTGTTTTTGATAGCATCAGCTACGACAGCCGAAAAGTAAAAGAAGACACTCTTTTTTTCGCAAAAGGCGCTGCCTTTAAAAAAGAATACCTTCTTTCTGCTATAACACAAGGCTTAGCTTGGTATGTTGCTGAAAAAGACTATGAGGTTGGTATTCCTGCCATCATCGTGAACGACATTAAGAAAGCCATGAGTCTGATTGCTATGGAATTTTATGGAAATCCACAGGAAAAACTCAAACTCCTCGCCTTTACTGGTACTAAGGGTAAGACAACAGCAGCCTATTTCGCCTATAACATTTTATCTCAAAGTCACCGACCTGCTATGCTCTCGACTATGAATACAACTCTTGATGGCAAGACTTTCTTTAAGTCTGCATTGACAACCCCTGAAAGTATTGACCTATTTGATATGATGCATCAAGCTGTGCAAAATGACCGTACCCACCTCATCATGGAAGTATCCAGTCAGGCCTATCTGGTCAAACGTGTCTATGGTCTAACCTTTGATGTGGGAGTTTTCCTCAATATCAGCCCCGACCATATCGGTCCTATTGAACACCCCAGCTTTGAAGACTACTTCTACCACAAGCGTCTCTTGATGGAAAATAGCCGAGCAGTCATCATTAACAGTGACATGGACCACTTCTCTGTACTAAAAGAACAAGTGGCAGATCAAGACCATGATTTCTATGGTAGCCAATCTGATAACCAAATCGTGAATTCCAAAGCCTTTAGTTTTTCAGCTACGGGGAAACTGGCTGGTGATTATGATATCCAACTGATTGGTCATTTCAACCAAGAAAATGCCCTTGCTGCTGGACTTGCTTGCCTCCGTCTCGGAGCTAGTCTTGAGGACATCAAAAAAGGAATCGCAGCAACCCGCGTTCCTGGTCGTATGGAAGTCCTCACCCAGAAAAATGGAGCCAAGGTCTTCATCGACTACGCCCACAATGGGGATAGTCTCAAAAAACTCATCAATGTGGTTGAAACTCATCAAACTGGAAAAATTGCTCTGGTTCTCGGTTCGACAGGAAATAAGGGAGAAAGTCGTCGTAAGGACTTTGGCCTCCTCCTCAATCAGCACCCTGAGATTCAAGTCTTTTTGACTGCTGATGACCCCAACTATGAAGACCCAATGACCATTGCAGATGAAATTAGTAGCTACATCAACCATCCTGTTGAAAAGATTGCAGATCGGCAAGAAGCCATCAAGGCAGCCATGGCTATCACTGAACAAGAACTCGATGCTGTCATTATTGCTGGTAAGGGAGCTGATTGCTACCAAATCGTCCAAGGAAAAAAAGAAGCCTATCCAGGAGATGCAGCCGTCGCAGAAAATTATTTATAAGAATAGAAAAAATCAAGGGAAAATGAAACCCTTGATTTTTTACTATTATTTAGTAAAAACGTTTTTCAAACCTTCCACGGCACCTTCTACAGCACCTTTAGCGTCTTCTACAACGTCTTTTGCCTTAGCAACTGTTTTTTCAACAGCTCCTTCAAGTTCTGTCTTGCTGTCTCCAGTAACTTTACCAAAACCTTCTTTGACAGCGCCTGTTGCTTGTTCTAATTTGTTTTCAAGTGACATATGATTGTCTCCTTTAGTCTTATTCCGATATGTGTTATCGGTTACATATAGTTTATACTGAATACTAAGGAAAGTCAAACAATGTGCTCAGAAAAAGCAATCACACTAAATAGAAAGTTAATCTTTCCTTATCAAAATCGATAGCCAACTCATACTTTCCATCTGCATTTTGGACAATATAACCTAGGACAACTAAACTGTCCACAAAGATGTCACGGCGTTTCTGCATAAGCTGGTCTTTTTTGAGAAATTTCAACAAAAAAGTCGTCATATATTTAAGAGCATACTCAGGATTAACATCTCCTAAAATGGCATAGAGTTCCTGCTGTTTTTCTGTCAAAGGATACTGATTTTTGACCTTGTAGAAATAATTAGACAGGGTCATTTTAGTGCGCGCAAAATCGGTCTTTTCAACTAAAATAGCTGTATTGGTTTGATTGCATAATTCCGTCTCAAAACTCTGCTCCAACAAGGCTTGATAGACCGGGCTATCTTCGCTGACAAAAATCTCTTGATCCAGTTCGAGACTATCGAGTGTTTTAAGCATAGGAAGATTAAGGTAATAACGCTTATTTTCCCGTAGAATCAAGCCAGCCTTTATATACTCTTCCATGAGTTTGTCAACTGCTAGATCTGGAAATTGAGCCTTAATTTCTCTCAAAATAACATCATCATGCTGGTCCAGATAGCGGATCAATTCTCCAAAAAATGGCTGTCTCGTCAAACGAGATGGATTAAAAATCTGAATCATGAAGATTCCTTTCTTTACATTCTAACAGAGGCGATGCTGCCAACTGACTAGGATTGGTCCCAGCTTGGTTCAGAGGAACAGGAAGACCTAATTCTCTGTAATACTCCCTCCAAAAATCACTAATCTCTTGCTTCCCATCCCCAAATTTCATGGGAATAGTTTCAAAAATCGGTAGGATTTCTGCTATATACTGGGAACAATAGAAACCAACTCCATCTGGATAGAAAGAAGCATTGTAGGGAGCCCCTAGATATTTGCAAGCTCTTTCCTTCACCGACTGGATATCCATTTCTGAGTAGACATAGAGGTCGTACAAATGATTGGACTCAAAGAAATCTGCTGGTTCCTGACAGATAACACCAGCCTGTCCACTAGCATGGTAAATCATCTCATCCAAATAAATGGCAACATGGTTATAGTTGCCTGTGGAAGTCTGGATGGCCTGTCCCATGTCTGACCCATCTCTCACAAAAATCATACTCTTCGAAAATCAAATTCAAACCACGTCAGCGTCGCCTTACCGTACTCAAGTACAGCTTGCGGCTAGCTTCCTAGTTTGCTCTTTGATTTTCATTGAGTATCAAATCACCATTTTCTAACATACTTCACTCCTAGAAAAAAAGGAGCCGAAACTCCTTTCGATATAAGGCAAACTAGCCTTTCCTAATTTGAATTAACACTCAAAATCTTAAGCATTAAAGCTTTCAGTCAATTGAGGTACCACTTGTTTCTTACGTGAAACGGCACCAGCAAGGAAGGCATGATTGTTTTCAAGTTTGAAGTTGAAAGCCGCTTCGACCTTGTCCATATTGGCACCAAGAGCCAAGATTTCTGAGTTTGAGTTGACGATATCTGTAATCATCAAGACAAAGTCAGAGTAACCGTTTGCTTCGTTGGCAGCTTGCATTGCAGCTTCAATTTCTGCTTGACGTTCTAAAACTTCAGCGATGTCAACTGTGTTTACTTGGGCAACACGGACATTATTTCCGTTCAATTCAAAAGTCTTAGCATCGATGTCAATCAATTCGTCAGCAGATTTGCTAGCCAAGTTTGTACCAGCTTTCAGCATAGCCAAGCCATACTCTTCCAAGTTTACACCAGCCAATTCAGCCAATTCAGGAGCAATAATCTTATCTGTTGGATGTGTTGTTGGTGATTTCAAAAGAAGGGTATCTGAAATCAAACCTGAAAGCATCAAACCAGCAATCTCTTTAGGCACAGCTACACCATGTTCTTTGAACATACGATAAACGATTGAAGACGCTGAACCAACTGGCTCCAAACGCATGTAGAGTGGGCTTGCAGTTTCAAAGTTAGCCACACGGTGGTGGTCTACAACACCATAAACTTCTACTTCAGCGATATCTGATACAGATTGTTGGAATTCATTGTGGTCAGTCAAGATAACTTGCTCTGCTCCTTCTGCTTTGGCAGAAGTAATAACACGCGGTGCTTCTACACCAAAATAGTTCAAGACAAAGGCTGTTTCTTCATTTGGAGTTCCAAGAGCAACAGCTTCCGTATCCAAACCGTAAGCTTCTTTTGCAAGGTAGGCAAAGGCTACAGATGACCCGATGGCATCTGAGTCTGGATTTTGGTGACCAAATACTAGAATCTTAGACATGATAATACCTCATTTTGTTTATTCTCTTTATTGTAGCATTTTTTTCGCTTTTTGACAAAAGTAAGAGGAGTCAAAGGACTCCCCGCTACTCTTCAAAATAACTGAGTAAATTTCTATCTTGATTTTCAGATAAAAATCTTTCCTTCTGTGGTCGTTTCTTACGCTTGAGAAGGGCTTCTGCCGACATGGCTTCTTCCTTACTGGCAAAACCTTGAGCATAGATGAGTTTGACTGGCAAGCGTACTCGTGTGTATTTGGCTCCCTTCCCACTATTATGGACAGCGAGGCGTCTCTTCACATCAGTCGTATAGCCTGTATAGTAGGATCCGTCACGGCACTCCAGCACATACATATAAGCCTTATAATCCATAATAAATCTCTTCGAGTTCCGGCGTATAAGAGCCATCATCATTGTGAACAATGAGAGGTGGTAAGACCTTAAAGCCACTTGTTGAACCATCCTTGATAGCTTCAATCAAGAGCATATTGGCTTCCTTTTCCTTTTTTGGATAGACAAATTGCAGACGCTTAGGGGCTAGATTATGCCGTTGTAACGTATCCAAAATATCCAGAAGTCGATCAGGACGATGAACCATGGCCAAACGCCCATTAGATTTGAGAATACTCTGGGCACTACGACAGATTTCCTGCAAATTGGTCGTGATTTCATGTCGCGCCAAGAGATAATGTTCACTCTCGTTCAGGTTTGAATGAGGATCCACCTTGAAATAGGGCGGATTACACAAAATCATATCCACCTTACTTCCCTGGATATAAGCAGGCATATTTTTCAAATCATCACAGATGACCTCCATCTGCTCTTCCAAACCATTCAAACGGACAGAGCGTTCAGCCATATCCGCCAAACGCTCCTGAATCTCAACAGCCAAAATCTGTGCCTGAGTACGAGTGCTAGCAAATAGCCCCACCGCTCCATTCCCAGCGCAGAAATCCACTATCAAGCCCTTTTTAGGAAAACGTGGAAAACGTGACAAGAGAACACTATCCACCGAATAGCTAAAAACCTCTCTATTTTGAATGATTTTAATATCTGTTGAGAAGAGCTGGTTAATTCGCTCCCCTGATTTTAATAATTGTTCTTCTTCCATGGTTCTATTATAGCAGATTTATATTAACATTACAAAAAATATAAAATTCTAAACTACTTCTTCTTTTTTAAATAGTGCAAGGCTTCTCTAGTCCAAATTGGCATCATTCGTTTAAGAGGCGCAAAGCCGTAGTTAAAACGGTCGCTTGAAAAGCGTCTCCGTCTCGGAAACTGGTGCTTTTCTTCCTCCAAAGTGCGGATAGAAAGACTTGCTTTCCCTGTAAATTCATCTAAATCCACTACCTGAACTTGAACCTCTTCATCGACTTTCAAGGCGTCATGAATATTTTCAATAAAGCCTGTCCGAATCTCTGAAATGTGAATCAGCCCCGTATCACCTGTCTCTAGCTCAACAAAGGCACCGTAGGGCTGAATCCCTGTAATACGGCCCTTTAGCTTATCACCGATTTTCATCTTAGTCCTCGATTTCAATTGTTTCAATCACAACATCTTCAACTGGCTTGTCCATAGCCCCTGTTTCAACAGCAGCGATTGCATCCAAAACAGCGTAAGAAGCTTCATCAGCTAGCTGACCAAAAACAGTATGACGGCGGTCTAGGTGAGGAGTTCCTCCTTGGTTGGCATAGATTTCCGCAATCGGTTCTGGCCAACCACCACGAGCAATTTCTTTCTTAGAATAAGGTAGGTGTTGGTTTTGCACGATAAAGAACTGGCTGCCGTTAGTATTTGGACCAGCATTGGCCATAGAAAGGGCACCCCGGACATTGTAAAGTTCTTCTGAGAATTCATCCTCAAAAGATTCGCCGTAGATGGACTCGCCACCCATACCAGTTCCAGTTGGGTCTCCACCTTGAATCATAAAGTCCTTGATAATACGGTGGAAAATGACACCATCATAGTAACCATCTTTTGCAAGAGCTACAAAGTTAGCTACTGTTTTAGGAGCATGTTCAGGGAAAAGTTTAATACGCAAGTCTCCGTGATTGGTCTTAATAGTCGCGATAGGACCTTCTACTGTTTCAATGTCTACTTGTGGGAAATGCAATTCTTTTTCTACCATACCAAATCCTTCTAAGGCATCAAAAATGCCATCTTCTTCTAGTGCTTTTGTAATATAATCTGCTTTTTCTTTGATCTTATCATGAGAAATTCCCATTGCAACGCTGATTCCAGCATAATCAAAGAGTTCCAAGTCGTTGAGGCCATCTCCAAAAACCATGACGTTCTCTGGTTTCAAGCCAAGATGTTCCACAACCTTTTCCACCCCCGTCGCTTTGGAGCCTGAAATCGGCACAATATCAGACGAATGCTCATGCCAACGAACCATGCGAAGTTTGTCTGAGAGACTGTCAGGCAAGTGCAAGTCATCTCCTTTATCTTCAAAAGTCCACATCTGATAGATATTTTCTTTTTCATGGAAATCAGGATCTACATCTAAATCGGGATAAATTGGATTGATAGCTTCACTAATCATATCGGTACGAGTCGACAATTTGGCATCATGACTCCCAACCAAGCCATACTCTATTTCCTCTTGCTTGGCCCAAGAAATATACTCCTCAACATCTGACTTCTCAATCTGATGTTGATAAATAACCTGACCTTTTTTATCTTCGATATAAGCCCCATTTAAGGTCACAAAAAAGTCAGGATTCAGTTCACGAATCTCTGGTACAACACCAAAAATCCCCCGTCCAGAAGCAATACCTGTCAAGATTCCTTTCTCACGTAATTGCTTAAAAACAGTTGGGATTGAAGACGGAATAAAACCTGTCTTGGAATTTCGCAATGTATCATCAATATCAAAAAAGACAATCTTAATCTTTTTTGCCTTGTATCTTAATTTGGCATCCATCTCACTACCTCTTTCAATCTAACTCTTTCCATTATACCATAAAGTAGCTAAATCCCCTATTTTCAAAGAAATTCGCCATCTCTTATTCGAACTTCTTTGATAAGTACAGAACTAAATCATCATTATTTTGAATAGTAGCATTCATTTCCAAGGGTTGATTTCGATACCAGACACCTGTCCCATCTGGAATGTAGCCCCGTCTGATATACAATCTCTGGGCAGGTCCATAGCCTGAGTGCAAACCTACACCCAACGTCACTTTGTCTGAAAAAAACTTAACTCGATTTTCTGCCTCTTCTAGCAGTTGACTCCCAATCCCTTGATTTCGAAAAGGCTCAAACACATTAAAATCTGATAATTCTGGATAGACTTCTGCAAAAGGACTATGTTTAGCAGAGGGCAAAATGGTAACGTAGCCCGCTACAGCACCATCAATCTCTGCAACTAAGACTTCTCTCTCCCCACTTTCCTGTTCCAGAAAATATCTAGCCAAAATTTCCTCTCTACCAGGCCAACCTTGATTCATAAATCCATGAGATAAGGATTCAATATCAGACTTAATCATATTTCTAATCGTACAATTCATCTTTGACTTACCCACCTTTACTCTTTCTATTACTATTATAGCACGCCAAGGTCAGAAAAAAACTATCTCGTGAAAAAAGACCCGTCGGGGTCTTAATTCACTTTCTTGTTTTCAAGCTCATGAAAAAGAGGTCCACTGGACCTGAAAAAAAGACCCAACCGGGTCTTTTCTTTAATCTTCGTTTACGAAAGGCATCAAAGCCATTACGCGAGCGCGTTTGATAGCTGTTGTTACTTTACGTTGGTTTTTAGCTGAAGTTCCTGTTACACGACGAGGAAGGATTTTCCCACGTTCTGAAACGAAACGGCTAAGAAGCTCAGTATCTTTGTAATCAACATATTCAATTTTGTTTGCTGCGATGTAATCAACTTTTTTACGGCGTTTGAATCCGCCACGACGTTGTTGAGCCATGTTTTTTCTCCTTTATAATTTTAGTTGTCCATTAGAATGGTAAATCATCATCTGAAATATCCAATGGATTTGTTGCTCCAAATGGATTTTCATCACGTGAAAAGTCTGGCACTGAATTTGTAGGTGCTGAATAGTTTGCAGTTGGGGCAGAGTAAGCTCCACCTGTATGACCTTCACGCACACTACGGCTTTCCAACATTTGGAAATTCTCAGCCACGACTTCTGTCACGTAGACACGTTGTCCTTGCTGGTTATCGTAACTACGAGTCTGGATACGGCCTGTCACCCCGATAAGTGAGCCTTTTTTAGCCCAGTTAGCAAGGTTTTCAGCCTGTTGGCGCCACATAACGACATTGATAAAATCAGCCTCACGTTCGCCATTTTGACTCTTAAATGTACGGTTTACTGCAAGAGTAAAAGTCGCAACTGCTACATTTGATGGGGTATAACGCAACTCAGCGTCACGTGTCATACGCCCTACAAGTACAACATTGTTAATCATAGTTTACCTTCTTACGCGTCAGTTTTGACGATCATGTGACGAAGAATGTCAGCGTTGATTTTTGAAAGACGGTCAAACTCTTTAAGAGCTGCATCGTCGTTTGCTTCAACGTTAACGATGTGGTAAAGTCCTTCACGGAAATCTTTGATTTCGTATGCAAGACGACGTTTTTCCCAAGTTTTTGATTCAACAACAGTTGCACCGTTGTCAGTCAAAATAGAGTCAAAACGTGCTACCAAAGCGTTTTTAGCTTCTTCTTCAATGTTTGGACGAATGATATAAAGAATTTCGTATTTAGCCATTGATATGTTCCTCCTTTTGGTCTAATGACCCCAAGACTTTGCAAGGGGTAAGTGAGGTTCGCTCACAATAAACTATTATACTAGAAAAAAATTTTTTACGCAAGTAAAAACTCTGGAATTCGAAAAAACGCCACATGGGCGTTTTCCTGTTCTTATGGTTTAATACGGTGTAACATACGTGGGAATGGAATGGCTTCACGGATATGTTTTGTTCCTGCTGCGAAGGTTACCATACGCTCGATACCGATACCAAATCCACCGTGTGGAACTGTACCGTATTTACGAAGGTCAAGGTAGAATTCATACTCTGTACGGTCCATGCCAAGTTCATCCATCTTAGCGACAAGGGAATCATAGTCTTCCTCACGCATAGAACCACCGATGATTTCTCCGTAACCTTCTGGAGCAAGCAAGTCTGCACAAAGCACGCGCTCTGGATTTCCAGGAACTGGTTTCATATAGAAGGCCTTGATGGCTGCTGGGTAGTTCGTGACAAAAGTTGGCACACCAAAGTGGTTTGAAATCCAAGTTTCATGTGGTGAACCAAAGTCATCACCATGCTCAAGATGTTCGTAGTCAGCGTCTTCATCATTCTCATGTTCTTGCAAGAGGTCAATGGCTTGATCGTAAGTGATACGTTTGAATGGCTCTGCAATGTAGCGTTTCAAGAGCTCTGTATCACGTTCCAAGGTTTCCAAGGCTTGAGGCGCACGGTCAAGAACACCTTGTAGAAGAGCTTTCACATAAGCTTCTTGCAAGTCAAGCGACTCATCATGTGTCAAGTATGAGTACTCTGCATCCATCATCCAGAACTCGGTCAAGTGACGGCGCGTTTTTGATTTTTCAGCACGGAAAACTGGACCAAAGTCAAAGACACGACCAAGAGCCATAGCACCTGCTTCTAGGTAAAGCTGACCTGATTGGCTCAAGTAGGCTGGCGTTCCGAAGTAGTCCGTTTCAAAGAGTTCTGTTGAATCTTCTGCCGCATTTCCTGAAAGAATTGGGCTGTCAAATTTCATGAAACCGTTCTTGTCAAAGAACTCATAAGTTGCATGGATAATAGCGTTACGGATTTGCATCACGGCCACTTGCTTACGAGAACGGAGCCACAAGTGACGGTTGTCCATCAAAAAGTCTGTACCGTGTTCTTTTGGTGTGATTGGGTAGTCTTGAGATTCACCGATCACTTCGATGTCTGTGATGTCCAACTCATAGCCAAATTTAGAACGTTCGTCCTCTTTGACAATACCTGTCACATAAACAGACGTTTCTTGGCTCAAGCGTTTGATGACATCAAACTTCTCAAGTCCTACTTCTTCACCAAATTTTTCGACAAAGTTTGGTTTAAAAGCCACACCTTGGAAGAAGGCTGTTCCATCACGCAATTGCAAGAAGGCAATTTTCCCTTTTCCTGATTTGTTGGCAACCCAAGCGCCAATCGTCACTTCCTGACCAACATAGTCTTTTACATCAATAATCGTTACACGTTTTGTCATTATTTTTCCTTTTTCTTTTTTATTCTTTATGGCAAACCACTTCTATATTGTTCCCATCTGGGTCAATCACAAAAGCAGCGTAGTAAATCGGATGCTCACTGCGATAATCAGGAGCCCCATTGTCTCGCCCACCTGCCTCTAAACCAGCCTCATAACAAGCCTGAACTTCTTCCTTATTTTCTGCTAAAAAAGCAAAGTGAATAGGATCTTGTGTCCCCTGAGCCAGCCAAAAATCACCACCAGGATGAGGGCTGTTCGGGGCAAGAAAACTGATTAGAGAACTAGTCTTAAAAGCCAATTTATAGCCCAAAGGAGCGAGAAAACTCTTATAAAATCCTTCTGAAATTTGTAAATCCTTTACCTTAATCTCAAAATGATCAATCATTCTCACTACCCATAAATGCTTTCAAGCGTTTAACTGCTTCTTTAAGCGTGTCTAGGTCTGTCGCATAGCTGAGGCGGACATTTTCTGGTGCTCCGAATCCTGCTCCTGTAATCAAGGCTAGACCAACTTCTTCAAGAATAGCCGTCGTAAATGCTGTTACATCGCTATAACCTTTCATCTCCATAGCTTTTTTGACATTTGGAAAGAGATAGAAAGCTCCTTGTGGTTTGACAACTTCAAAACCAGGGACTTCACACAAGAGTGGATAGATGGTATTGAGACGTTCTTCAAATGCTTGACGCATAACTTCCACAGAATCTTGCGGCCCAGTTAGGGCTTCGATAGTTGCATATTGTGAAACAGCAGTTAGGTTAGAAGTTGTTTGACCTGTCAATTTGCTCATAGCAGCAATGATTTCTGGATCACCCACTGCATAACCTACCCGCCAACCTGTCATGGCATAAGCTTTTGATACACCGTTAATGACAATGGTTTGCTTGCGAATGGCTTCTGATAGACTAGATATTGGTACGAACTCATTCCCGTTATAGACCAAACGACCATAAATATCATCTGCTAGGATGAGAATGTCATGTTCAACTGCCCAATTTCCGATAGCCAAGAGTTCCTCGCGAGTGTAAATCATACCAGTCGGATTAGATGGCGAATTTAGCACCAAAACCTTGGTTTTGTCTGTGCGAGCTGCTTCCAACTGCTCTACGGTCACCTTAAAGTGATTGTCTTCCTTAGCAGGAACAAAGACTGGCACACCTTCTGCCATCTTGACCTGATCTCCATAGCTGACCCAATATGGGGTTGGGATGATAACTTCATCACCTGGATTGACCACAGCCATAAAGAAAGTATAGAGTGAGAACTTAGCACCGGTAGCAAATGTGACTTCGTTGGCCGCTACGGAATAACCATAATAACGCTCAAAATAGGTATTGACTGCTGCTTTTAACTCAGGCAAACCTGAAGCTACCGTATAGAAAGAAGCACGTCCATCTCGAATGGCTACAACAGCTGCATCTTGAATATTTTCAGGAGTGTGAAAATCTGGTTGTCCCAAGGTCAAGAAAAGGACATCCTTACCTTGAGCTTTTAATTTTTTTGCTCTCGCATCACTAGCTAGAGTGACACTTTCTTCCATTTCTAAAACACGGTTGGATAGTTTCATAGGCCCTCCTTATTGACCAATGCTCCTGTTTCAAAATCTACTAGATAAAAATCAGATCCTGACTTGACTTCCCAGATTGGCTTGTCTTGATAACGACCAAAGGTAATTTTGTCAATCTCGCCAGCTCCTTTTTCCTTAGAAATCGCTTCTGCTTTTTCTTGTGAAACACCCTGATTTAGCTGATAAACGTAAATCTTATGGTCATCTTTTCCAATCAGGACAGCAAGTGCTTCTTGCTGTTTATTACGACCAAGAACGCTGTAATAAGATTCCAAGCCATTGTATAAGTCAACCTGATCAGCCTGCTCTAATCCTGCATACTGCTGAGCTAATTTTTCTCCTTCACTTTTAGCTGTTTGATAAGGTTTCATACTCAGAAACACTAGATACAGAAAGGAAGCACTGATAACCACAAACAAAATCGTCATCCCTAGACCATACTGCCACAGTAGATTATTTTTTGCTTTGTTTTGTCTTTTTTTCACTCGTCTATTTTACCATCTATTGGGCTTTATTACAAGCGAATATAAGAATACTCTGCGAAAATCCAATTCAAACTTTGTCAGCGTCGCCTTGCCGTACCCAAGTACTGTCTGCGGCTTGCTTCCTAGTTTGCTCTTTGATTTTCATTGAGTATAAGAAACCAATTCTATTTCTTCCTTTAAACAAAACAGATTTTTCTTAGTTAAAACCGAGCAAGAAAAGTAAAGACAGCTCCAAAATCAACCGATTAAAAAACCTGAGCTTGGCACTCAAGTTTTCAGAAATTCTTTTAATCTATGGAATCATTTTATCATCCATTCTTTTAGCCAATTTTCCTAAAAAGATAGCCAGTAGAAGGCTAATCATGACTAAAAAGAATCCTAGATAAAGAAATGTTACTATAAAGCCTAAATGGTCAATCAACCAGCCTGTCAGTGGGAAGAAGACAATCATACTCAGGCTAAACATCATAGAGTAGACACTCAGCATGGTTGCCCTTACTTCACTTGGAAGGCGCTCTTGCAAATCATTGTCAAAAATCGGCTGAAAAAGAGCATATAGAGCATTACTAATCAAATAGACCAAAATATAGATGAGAGGTGTTCCAAAGTAGGACAACATATAGGTGACGCCAGTCAGCAGCACGAGGATAGGGAAAAGCTTCAAGGCAGCATATTTCTTTCCAATCTTACTCGCTAGATAGACTGCGACGATATTCAAGAGACTACCAAGTAGCATAACTGCTGAAATTTGCCAACTACTTAAATCTGGTAACTGATTTTGATAGTAAAAATAAAACATGCACATGAGTACTCCGACAATCTGAGATAAAATCATCCAGTTGAACAGTATGGGATTTCGCTTCAACTCATCCTTAACAGTCCAAATAATCTGTTTCATGGTCACACTATCAGCTTTTTCTAGCTTGACACTCGGTTCTTTCAGCATCCAAATCAGGAAAAGAACTATGATAGAAGTGGCAATCATGATATAGTAGGTCAGGTGCAATTGACCATGGACAAAAAATCCCGCCAACACTGTCCCCAAAGACCGAGTTCCTTCCGACACCCCTGATAGGAAGCTTGAAATGGATAGATAACGCTCCTTTAGTCCAGCCTCTACAGCCGAGTCATAGACCATTGCTGCGCTTGTGCCTGAATCAAAATTATAAGACAAGGCACTTACCGCCATAGCTAGTGCATAAATCCAAAAATTTCCCTGCCCAGCCAACATAAGAATAGAAGACACAATCCCTGCTATTCGACTTAAATAAAGGTTGGTCTTATAGGAATAGCGGTCAGCTAACATTCCAGATGGAATTTCACAGAGAAGACTGGTCGCATGAAAGATACTCTCCAGAAGTCCAATCTGCCAAAGAGACATGCCGTTTTGACTGAGAAAGAGAATCCAAAAACTGGTAATCCCTAAAAATGCAAAAAACTCAACTCCGGCCATCAGGCCAATATTTTTCCGATAATTTCTTATTAACATCTTTTCTCCTTTAACAAGTGTATTATTATTTCTTTTGTCCGTCACTTGTTAATCTGTGTCTTACATGATCTCCACCCCTTTTTAGAAGCATTCTTCAATGCCATTATTGTTCCTGAAATGATACCGGAAAATAGCTGTTATGCGGTTTCTATTACGAGTTTTCTTGTTTATTTTAGCACTTATGTCATCATATTACAAGAGAATGTTAGAATACTCTTCGAAAATCAAATGCATTCCAGTCGCAAATAACTAGAGTTTCTGAAATTTTATATTTCTCAAATAATCTCTGAGCAAATTTCTTGCAAGTCCTTTTGTTTTGTTGTAATATATTTTATAACAACGAGAGAGTTCTCGTAAATTTAAAGAAAAAGGAGACACATCATGTCTAAAAAAGTATTATTTATCGTCGGATCACTACGTCAAGGTTCTTTTAACCACCAAATGGCTCTCGAAGCTGAGAAAGCACTTGCTGGTAAAGCGGAAGTTAGCTACCTTGATTATTCAGCCCTTCCTCTCTTCAGCCAAGATTTGGAAGTTCCAACTCATCCAGCTGTAGCGGCTGCTCGTGAAGCGGTTCTCGCTGCGGATGCTATCTGGATCTTCTCTCCAGTCTACAACTTCTCTATCCCTGGAACAGTGAAGAACTTGCTTGATTGGCTATCTCGTGCCCTTGACTTGTCTGATACACGTGGCGCTTCTGCCCTTCAAGACAAGTTTGTCACCGTATCATCTGTAGCCAATGCAGGTCACGATCAACTTTTCGCTATTTACAAGGACCTCTTGCCATTTATCCGTACACAAGTCGTTGGTGATTTCACTGCTGCACGTGTCAATGACTCTGCCTGGGCAGACGGAAAATTGGTTCTTGAAGAAACAGTCCTAAACTCACTTGAAAAACAAGCTCAAGACTTGGTCAATGCGATCAAGTAATACTCTTCGAAAATCTCTTCAAACCACGTCAGCGTCGCCTTACCGTACTCAAGTACAGCCTGCGGCTAGCTTCCTAGTTTGCTCTTTGATTTTCATTGAGTATAACTAAACTAACTAACACAATAAAAGCGAACAAGACTACTTTTCTGACACTCAGAAGACTAGCTTGTTCGCTTTTTTTCTCATTTATAAACCAAAATGGCTGATGATACATATTGCCAAATACAAAATATCTGATTTCTATACTTCCTTAACAAAAACCAATTCCTGTAGCTGGGACAGGTCTTCTCGGTAGTTAAATCCTGCAAAGCTTAAGCGACGAGCTTCATCAACCGTCTGTACTTGATTTTCTATCAGGGCTGTCAGGAAGGCACCACGCGCTTTCTTGGAAATGGTTGAGTGAATTTTCAGCTGACCGCCTCTATCCTCCATAAATTTGAAGATCACCATTTTTTCTCTAATTTCCTTAGAAAATACGGTCTCAAACTCGGACGACAAGAGAGAGAAAATTAGGTCTTCACCATTCATAGCTTCATCATAGGCTGCCTTCCAATGGCTCTTCAAAGTCTTACCAGCGACTTTCAACTTCATCAAAAAATCCAAACGGTGAGGAGCCATAGGTGACAAGACTGGAACGACACCGTACAAGGCCGAGGTAATAAAGACATGGTTTTCAAGATAGGCTTGTTCTGCCTCGGTCAACTTATCTCTCTTGATATGGCGGTACATGAGCCCATCGAAAAGTTTCAAGGCTGGGTAGTGTTGAGCAGCTTGACTTTTCAAAGCTTGGATATTTTGAAATTCTTCCGCAGCTTTCTCGGCTGAAACTTTGTAAAAACTCTCTAATTGACTAGCAGAATAGAGAGCCAAGGCATCCAGCACAGCCTGACTTTCTGGTCTTAAAGGAGTTGCCTCGATACTCGGCAAGTCTGTGTTCATTTCTTTTGCTGTTGGGATTAAAATTTTCATATTGATAGTGTAGCATATTTTTTAGCCACTACCAAGAAATTCATCTGAAAAACCTCGGTTTGACCGAGGCTTCTCTATTTATTTTGGCCATCCTAACCAGACAGCTACGAGAACAAGGGCTAGGCCAGCTAAACTTGTTAAGATAGATAAGAATTTATCTTTTTTCTCCTTGAACTGAGAAAAACCTATCTTCAAAGCTAACAATCCGAGTAGCATTGAAGCAAGCATCACATAAAAACCCATTTGTTTGTCCTCCATTAATCTTAATTTACCTTATTATAACATATATTTCTTAAATAAACCTTTTTTTACTGGACTTTAAAGGTCTTGAGATAGTTGTCTTTTCCTACTTGACCTTCGAAGGTTTTACCATTTTCAAGGTAAGGAAGGTCATCTGATACTGAGGCCTTGACCTTGTATATCTTACCATCAACTTTAAAGAAGTAGACGGTGTCGCCCTTGATAACAGCTGATTTAAGGTCTGCTACCACACCCTTGATGCTTTCTGTTGTTGCATTGTCAATTTCAAGGTCGTTTTTATTGGCGTACTTGCTGAGTAGCTCTTCCACTGTCGTAGCTACGATAACGTTTTGGTACTCGACTGCGTCTACCAGGGCGTACTCTTTGACCAAGCCAGCATTGTCCTTCAAGCCCATGATATAGAGAGGCTTGTCATTGAGGTTGATGAGGATTGGGAAGGTCGCCTTGTAGGATTTCTCCTGAACAGCACCTTCGGCTGATTCACGGGCTGATTCTTCGGTCGCAGAAGCCAAGCTATACTTAGTGATTTCTCCTGTCCGCATATTTTCAAGGATGAAACCAAGATTACTTTCATCTGCATTGGCCGACGTCACACCTGTGTAGAGATAGATGTCATTACCGATAGACAAATAATTATATCCCTTGGTAGTCTGGGTCACGTTTTTCTTGGAAATCATGGCATTCCAGAAACCATCCTTGTACTTGCCGTTGTAGTTGATTTGCTCAATGGTTTCCTCAGCTGGATAAACTCTGTCCACCCATTCCGGAACATCTGCCAAGCTGTATTCCTTGGTTTCTCCATTTGTAGCATCCAAGATAATGACTGAAACAGGACGAGGAACCGCAAGTCCAAATTGCTTTTGGTAAACCGTCGCCACGTAGAAAGGATTGCCCTCATCGTCCACCTCAAAAGATGGAGTCTTGAAGATTTTAGTTGGGTACTTCAAGCGTAGGTGACGTTTGACGTCACGGTTAAAATACTCCGAGTCAGAATACTTGATTGGTGTCTTCAAGTCCACCAAGTCCGCATTACCAGTTACCATGTCTACCTTGATATACTCGCCGATTCCCTTGGCTTGATTGTTAAACCATTTGATAGGGTCTGCGTATTCTAGTGGCGTAACTCGATAAGGTTTCCCATCAATCGTCAATTGGGTATAGGTGTCTGCCGCTACATACTGCGATACCTTATCTGTTAGGGAACCCAAGTAGCGGTCACCAATTTTTTCAGCAGTACTTCTATCTAAGATTGGAACCTTACTGGTGTCAGTCTTAGGAAATTCAGTGAAGTCTTTTTCCGTAACCGTGACTACATTGGCATAATTTTTAGCCTGAAAAATGCTGGAAGTCACTAAAGAAACCAAGGCTGCTAAGAGAAGAATTCCTCCAATAGAAGCTAAAAGGATTTTCCCTAACCGATTGATTTTGAAACCCTCAAGATTTAAGGCAGCTTCCGCCTTGCCGTGGCGCACATGAACCGTTTTGACCAGATTGATTCCCTTGCCAAAGCCAAATAAGACTGCTACAAGCAGCAAATGCCCACAGAGGAAAAAGAGAAATTCCCAGCTAGTCAGGTTAAGGGGTGGTAAAAAGATATACCAGGTCGTTGCGATAAAAATAAGTTCAAAGATTATCCGTTTCATTTGCTGTCCTCCTAAATGATTCGTCCTTCCAAGTGATCCAGTTCATGCTGGCAAATCTGAGCTGGGAAGCCTGTCAAGGTAATGGTCTGTTCCTGCCACTTGCTGTCATGATAAGCAACCCTTATGGTTTCATAACGCTTAGTTGATCTCACACCTACCAAGGACAAACAGCCTTCTTCTGCCTCATAAGGTCCTTCAAATGACAGGAGCACTGGGTTAAACATGACCACGGGAACCAAGCCAAGATTAAAAATAATCACGCGCTTCTGCACCCCAATCATATTGGCAGCCAGACCGACACAAGTCTCACGATTTGCTAAAAGCGTATCCTGCAAATCTCTGGCAAGATAAAGGTCTTCCTGACTTGCCGGTTGAGATACCTGAGATAAGAACAAAATATCCTTCACAATTTTCTTTTCCACTTCCTCACACTCCTCTTGATTTTTACTATATTATAGCAATTATAGCACAAAAGACGATAACTGCAAGCCCTTTCCCTCAACTGTAGCAAAAAGCCATCCGAAGATGACTTTTTCTTTTTAAATCGCATTCTTGTCAAAGCCGAGTTTACGTTGGATAAATTTAACAATTTCGACGATAATAATCATTGAGAAGCTTCCGCCCATAACGATTCCCCATTGTGACAAGTCTAGTTTGGTTACATGGAAGATTCCTTCAAGCGGTTCTACGACGATTGTTGCCATGAGAAGGATGAAGGATACCAAGATGGACCAGTTGAATGTCTTAGACTTGAATGGACCAACTGTCAAGATGGATTGGTAAACAGACTTGACATTGTAGGCATGGAAGAGCTGAATCAAACCAAGTGTTGCAAAAGCCATAGTAAGGGCATCAGCATGAATGGCATGATTGTCCCCCACATGTACTGGATAAGCAATCGCAAGGGCATAAACACTCATAACAATAGCTGCTTGGAGTACACCTTGATAGATGATAGAACTCAAAACACCACCTGAGAAGAAGCTTGCCTTGCGTCCACGTGGTTTATGGTTCATGACACCAGGCTCAGCAGGTTCAACACCTAGTGCAATTGCTGGGAAGGTATCCGTTACCAAGTTAATCCACAAAAGATGAACTGGTTGCAAGACGTCCCAACCAAACAAGGTTGATAGGAAGATGGTTAATACTTCAGCAGTATTGGCAGAAAGAAGATATTGAATAGTCTTTTGAATGTTTGAGAATACCTTACGTCCTTCTTCAACTGCGACGATGATAGTCGCAAAGTTGTCGTCAGCAAGAATCATATCAGAAGCCCCCTTAGAAACCTCTGTACCAGTGATTCCCATACCGATACCGATGTCTGCTGTTTTCAGAGCTGGCGCATCATTGACACCGTCACCTGTCATGGCAACGACTTTACCTTGTTTTTGCCAAGCCTTGACGATACGAACCTTGTGTTCTGGAGACACACGGGCATAAACAGAGTATTGCCCAACTACTTTTTCAAAGTCTTCATCTGACAGTTCATTGAGTTCAGCACCAGTTAAAACGTGGCCTTCTGTATCGTTTGCGTCAATGATCCCCAAACGTTTAGCAATAGCTTCTGCAGTGTCTTGATGGTCACCTGTAATCATGATTGGACGAATTCCCGCTTCCTTAGCCACACGAACAGCCTCAGCGGCTTCAGGACGTTCAGGGTCAATCATCCCAATCAAACCAGTAAAAATTAAATCATTTTCAAGCTCTTCAGAAGTGAGATTTTCTGGAATACTATCGATAATCTTATAAGCACCTGCAAGGACACGCAAGGCTTGATGAGCCATTTCAGAATTGTTTGTATGAATGAGATTTGTAACCTTCTCATCAATCGGAGCAATATCCCCAGCTTTGTCACGAAGAACACAACGTTTCAAAAGTTGGTCTGGCGCACCCTTGACTGCTACAAGGAAACGACCATCTGGCAATGGGTGAACTGTTGACATGAGCTTACGGTCAGAGTCAAATGGCAATTCAGCTACACGAGGATATTTGTCTAAAAATCCTTTAACATCGTAGCCCTTGTCCAAGGCATATTGGATAAAGGCTGTTTCGGTTGGGTCACCAATCAGATTTCCTTCCACATCGATTTTCGTATCATTTGCCAAGACAACTGAACGAAGTAGTGGCATTTCAAGACCTAGTTCAATGTCATCAGCTGAATCATGTAGAACCGCATCGTAGAAGACTTTTTCGACTGTCATCTTGTTCATAGTCAGCGTACCAGTCTTATCAGAAGCGATGATTTCAGTTGAACCAAGTGTTTCTACTGCTGGCAACTTACGAACGATAGAGTTTCGTTTGGCCAAAACTTGAGTACCAAGGGAAAGAACGATGGTCACGATAGCAGGAAGTCCTTCTGGAATGGCTGCAACGGCAAGGGCAACAGAAGTCAACAACTCACCAAGTGGATTTTTTCCTTGAATGAAGACACCCACTACAAAAGTAACAAGGGCAATGACCAAGATTGCATAGGTCAAGACCTTAGAAAGGTTGTTCAAGTTTTGTTTGAGGGGTGTATCCGTCTCATCCGCATCTTGGATCATACCAGCAATATGACCAACTTCAGTGTACATACCTGTATTGACAACAACACCAAGACCACGACCATAGGTCACGTTAGAGTTTTGGAAGGCCATATTGACACGGTCACCAATACCAGCATCTGCAGCAAGTTCAACTGTCAAGTCTTTTTCAACTGGAACAGACTCACCTGTAAGAGCTGCTTCTTCGATTTTAAGAGAGTTAGCTTCAAGCAAACGTAGGTCTGCAGGTACTACATCACCAGCTTCAAGGGCAACAATATCACCTGGTACTAATTCTTTAGAGTCAATCTCAGCCATGTGCCCATCACGAAGAACACGGGCAGCTGGACTAGACATGGATTTGAGGGCTTCGATAGCTTCTTCTGCTTTTCCTTCTTGGTAAACACCAAAGGCAGCATTGATGATAACCACGGCTAAGATGATAATGGCATCTGCGATATCTTCCCCACCAGAAGTCACGACTGACAAAATAGCTGCCGCAACTAGGATGATAATCATCAAATCCTTAAACTGCTCGATGAATTTGACCAGGATTGATCGTTTCTCGCCTTCTTCGAGTTCATTGTGGCCAAATTCAGCAAGGCGCTTTTCCGCCTCACTTGATGACAAACCTTGCTCGGTCGCATCCACAGCCTGCAAGACCTCTTCAGGACTCTGAGTGTAAAACGCTTGGCGTTTTTGTTCTTTTGACATGTGTCTCCTCCTTGACATTGTGTGCAAAACAGACTCTCTTTTCCCTCATCGTATCTTTTTACGACAAACAAAAAGAGACCTGTTAATCATAACAAGTCTCGCTGTTTAAGATAGTGCCGGAAAGCATACTTTTCAGTATAAAATTCGGAATGACGACACTATCACAGGTTTCTGCCAGCTACTCCCTTGAGTAATTCTATTATACCAAATTTTGAAAAGTTTTCAAAGAGTAAAAACTGACTCATTTGAATTTTCTCTTGAAAACCAGTATAATGGTAGAATGCTATGTGACTAGAAAGGAAGTTGAATGAAGCAATCTATTTCAAATCTCAAGTTGGCTGAGCGTGGGGCCATTATCAGCATTTCAACCTATTTGATCTTGTCTGCAGCAAAATTAGCAACAGGCCACCTCCTTCATTCATCCAGTTTGGTGGCCGATGGTTTTAACAACATATCGGACATCATTGGAAATGTGGCCCTCTTGATTGGCATTCGGATGGCGCGCCAACCTGCTGACCGAGACCACCGTTTTGGTCACTGGAAGATTGAAGATTTGGCTAGCTTAATCACTTCCATCATCATGTTTTATGTTGGCTTTGATGTGCTGAGGGATACCATTCAAAAGATTCTCAGTCGGGAAGAAACGGTCATTGATCCTCTGGGTGCAACTCTAGGAATTATGTCTGCAGCGATTATGTTTGTGGTGTATCTCTACAACACTCGCCTCAGTAAGAAATCCAACTCCAAGGCACTAAAGGCTGCCGCCAAGGACAATCTTTCTGATGCTGTTACCTCACTTGGTACGACTATTGCCATCCTAGCTAGCAGTTTCAATTATCCGATTGTAGATAAACTGGTTGCTATCATCATCACTTTCTTTATCTTGAAGACCGCCTATGATATCTTTATCGAGTCTTCCTTTAGTCTTTCAGATGGCTTTGACGATCGTCTGCTTGAGGACTATCAAAAGGCCATTATGGAAATTCCCAAGATCAGCAAGGTTAAGTCGCAAAGAGGTCGCACCTACGGTAGCAACATTTACCTTGATATTACGCTAGAAATGAATCCTGACTTATCTGTTTTTGAGAGTCATGAAATCGCGGATCAGGTCGAGTCTATGCTGGAGGAGCGTTTTGGCGTCTTTGACACCGATGTCCATATCGAGCCAGCACCTATCCCTGAGGATGAAATTTTAGACAATGTCTATAAAAAATTGCTTATGCGTGAACAATTGATTGATCAAGGAAATCAACTGGAAGAACTCTTGGCTGACGATTTTGTCTATATTCGTCAGGATGGAGAGCAGATGGATAAAGAGGCTTATAAAGCCGAAAAAGACTTGAATGCTGCTATCAAGGACATCCAAATCACTTCCATCAGTCAGAAAACAAAACTCATCTGCTATGAGTTAGATGGTATCGTCCATACCAGTATCTGGCGCCGCCACGAAACCTGGCAAAATATCTTTCATCAAGAAACCAAAAAAGAATAGAGAAATCCTGTCCATGAGACGGGATTTTTCCATTCTTCTAGCTATCAAACTCACTTAAATACTCATAGCGTTCGTATTTTTCAAGGAGTGCTTCGTTTTTCTCATCCAGTTCTTTTTGGAGAGTAGCCAGCTTACCAAAGTCAGAGCCGTTGGCCTGCATTTCCTCTTCAATCGCAGCGATACGGTTTTCCAAGGCTTCAATATCACCTTCAATGCTTGCCCACTCCTGCTTTTCTTGGTAGGTCATGCGTTTCTTCTCTTCTCGAACCTTGACTACTTTTTCCTTTTCGACCTTTTGTACTTGATTGGCCATCTCTGTTTCAAAGGCTTTTTCATCAAGATAGTCGGTGTAATGACCAAAGAAAGGACGAATCTTGCCATCTTCAAAAGCGAGAATCTTAGTCGCTACCTTATCCAAGAAATAGCGGTCGTGACTAACAGTCAAAACTGGACCAGCAAAGCCTTGTAAGAAATTCTCCAAAACTGTCAAGGTTGCAATGTCTAGGTCATTTGTCGGTTCATCCAAGAGAAGAACATTTGGTTTTTCCAAGAGCAGTTTGAGGAGATAAAGACGTTTTTTCTCGCCACCTGACAATTTCTCAATCAAGGTTCCATGCGTCGAACGTGGGAAAAGGAACTGCTCCAGCAACTCTGCAATCGAAGTCGTAGAACCACCGCTGGTCTTGACCTCTTCTGCCACTTCCTGCAGGTAATTGATCACTCGCTTGCTTTCATCCAAGCCCTCAATTTGCTGAGAGAAATAGGCAATGCGAACTGTTTCCCCAATCACAACTTGACCTGCTGTCGGCTCAAGACTGCCTGCAATCAGGTTGAGCAGGGTTGATTTTCCAACACCGTTATCCCCAACGATTCCGATGCGGTCTTTGGCCTGAACTAAGAGATTAAAATCTTGCAAAATAGGCTTGTTTTCATAGGCAAAGGAAACATCCTGAAACTCGATGACTTTCTTCCCAATCCGACTGGTTTCAAAGTTCATGGTCAAATCTGTTTCAGCAACGCCACCTGAAACTTCTTTCTTCAAATCGTAGAAACGATTGATACGAGCCTGCTGCTTGGTTGCACGCGCCTGCGGTTGTCTGCGCATCCAGGCCAATTCTTGCTTATAAAGTTGCTCTTTTTTGTGAAGAAGAGCCGCGTCGCGCTCGTCCTGTTCCGCCTTAAGGCGAACATAATCCTGATAATTGCCCTGATACTCCGTCAATCCTGCTCGGTCCAACTCGAAAATACGTGTTGATAAAGCGTCTAGGAAATAACGATCATGGGTAATAAAAAGGACGGTCTTCTTGGAATTTTTCAAAAAGAGGGTCAGCCACTCAATAGTCGCAATATCCAGATGGTTGGTCGGCTCATCTAAAAGCAAAAGGTCGTGATTACCAAGTAAAACTTGCGCCAACTGGACCCGTCTTCTTAGACCACCTGACAATTCTCCAACTGGAGTAGATAAGTTCTGAATACCCAGCTTGCTAAGGACAGTCTTGACCTGACTCTCAATTTCCCAAGCTTGGAGAGAGTCCATTTCTGCCATGACCCGTTCCAAACGCGCCTGCTTGTCCTCACTATAGTTGAGCATGAGGAGTTCATACTCACGAATAAGCTGGATTTCCTTTAGGTCGCTGGAGAGGACCGTATCCAAAACTGTCTTGTTATCATCAAAATCAGGATCTTGAGTCAAGTAACCAATCTGGTAATCATTCTTAGCTGAAAAGGGACTGACATCCCCATCAAAGCCAGAAACACCAGAAAGGACATCTAAAAGGGTGGTCTTCCCCGTTCCATTGACACCAATCAAACCAATTCTGTCTAGGTCATGGATGATAAAGGAAATATCCTTAAAAACGGTCTTATCACCGACGGATTTACTTAGTTTTTCAACGATAAAATCACTCATTTTTTCTCCCTCAGATAAGCATGGATGGCTTGACGGTCATTTTCCAATTCTCCATCGACAATGGCATACTCAATCTCTGTTAAAATCTCTCCCAAGTCTGGTCCCGGCTGATAACCATATTCCTTGATCAAAATACCACCGTTGATTTGGATTTCTTTCTTATCATGAATGGTCAAACTCTGGTAGGTTTCTGTGATAGCTTGTGGGTTAACTTCTTTTCCTTGAGCCTGACGAAGATTTTCAGCCTGTAAAAGCAAATCCAAGTCAAAGCGATAACAATCGCGCTTGCTCAACTCTCCCTTTTCACGCAAGGCCAAAATAGTCAGCAAATCCTGAACTTGCTTGGCAAACTGGCGTGAGGTCTTCCAAGCCTTCAAAAATGGCTGCGCATTTTCAATCTCCAAAGCCCACAGTAGAGCCGCCCAGGCTTGCTCTGAAGATTCAAAGGTGAAATCAGTCTCCAAATCAAACAGTCTATTGAGCTTGTCCTGGCTAGCTGCCATATCAGGGAGATAGTCATAAGCTTGACTCTCAATCATGGAAGCCAAGCCCCTTCTCCAAAATGGAGCCAGCAAGAGTTTATCAAACTCAACGAAGGTACGCTCCACAGAAATTTTCTCCAAAAGTGGCGTCAAGGTCTTCATAGCTTTAAACGTTTCTGGCTCAAGTTCAAAGCCAAGACTGGCCTGAAAACGGAAACCACGCATAATCCGTAGAGCATCTTCGTTGAAACGCTCACTAGCCACTCCAACTGCCCGCAAGACTTGATTTTCCAAATCGTCTAAACCATGAAACAAGTCAATGATTTCCCCTGTCTCGTCCAAGGCAAAGGCGTTGACTGTGAAATCACGGCGCTTGAGGTCTTCTTCTAGCGAACGCACAAAGGAAACCGCACTTGGTCTGCGATAGTCCACATAGACATCCTCTGTCCGGAAGGTGGTTACCTCGTACTCCTCATCCCCGTCTAAGACCAAGACAGTTCCATGCTCGATGCCGATATCGGCTGTTCGCGGAAAAATCTGCTTGGTCTCTTCTGGATAAGAAGACGTCGCAATGTCCACATCGTGGATAGTGCGATTAAGGAGGGCATCTCGAACAGAACCCCCAACAAAATAAGCTTCAAAACCTGCTTCTTTAATTTTTTCTAATACTGGTAAAGCCTTCTGAAATTCAGAAGGCATTTGCGTTAATCTCATAATAAGTGTTCTAATCCATAGACAAGCTCATGACGCTTGACAACTTCTTTAATTCCCAAACTCACCCCTGTCATGAAGGAGCTGCGATCATAGGAGTCATGACGGAGGGTCAATCCTTCTCCTTGATTGCCAAAGATGACTTCCTGATGTGCTACCAAGCCTGGTAAACGAACTGAGTGAATCCGCATGCCATCAAAGTCAGCACCACGGGCACCTGCAATGAGTTCTTCCTCATCTACTGCACCTTGCTGAATGGACTCTCGAACCTCTGCCATCAACTCAGCTGTTTTGATAGCTGTTCCACTCGGAGCATCCTTTTTCTTATCATGATGGAGCTCGATAATCTCCACATTTGGGAAATATTTGGCAGCTTGCTTTGCAAATTGCATGAGTAAAACAGCACCCAAGGCAAAATTTGGAGCGATCAAACCACCCAAATTTTGTTCACAAGAAAATGCTTTTAGCTCTGCAATTTCTTCACTTGTGAAACCTGTTGTTCCAACTACTGGAGCAAAGCCATTTTCAAGAGCAAAGCGTGTATTTTCATAGGCAACAGCTGGAGTAGTAAAATCTACCCAGACATCCGCTTCAAAGCCTGCTAAATCAGCCTTATCCTTGAAAACAGGAATACCCTGCCATTCTGACTCAGACTCAAAAGGATCCAAAACTGCTACCAAGTCTAAGTCTGGATCAGCCAAGACCATCTGACAAGCAGCTTGTCCCATCTTTCCCTTAAAACCAGCAATAATTACTCGAATACTCATCTCTACTCCTGTCTAAGATACAAAGGACGTTAGCTGCCCATGAAAAATAGGGAATGACGCTGACTTTCCATGAAAGGCAAGTCAGGCATCTTTTTTCAAGAGGTAGCTAGTCCGTGTTCAATTGCTAAGATACAAAGCCTGTAGGAACACAAAGTGAAAATAGGAGTTTTGTTCAAGAAGTGTCTACTCCTTGGAAGAACTATCTTTTTCATACAGGGTTCCAGGCGTGTTCAACTGCTAACTTCTTAACTAGTCTAAAAGTGCCAACTAAATCACTGGAATATAACCCAAGGCAATGCTTCCTGATCCTAGGTGTGTCCCAATGACACTACCAAATGTAGCAAGTGAAATATCCGTACCCACTCCAGATTCAAGCAAGTGTTGACGCAATTCCTCAGCCTTTTCAGGAGCATTCCCATGAATGACAATGACCCGATATTGGCCTGAAGCCGTTGTTTCCTTGATAATTTCAATTAAGCGCTTGGTTGCTTTCTTTTCAGTACGAACTTTTTCGTAAACTTCAATCACACCTTGATCGTTAAAATAAAGGATTGGCTTAATGCTAAGCAAATTGCCCAAAATAGCAGCTCCATTTGAAAGGCGCCCACCTTTCACCAAATGATCCAAATCATCTACCATGATAAAGGCTGACGTACGGCTGATTTGAATGGCTAGCTTATCCTGAATGCTGGCAAAATCATCGCCCTGGTCACGCCAATTAAAGACGCTTTCAACCATGATACCCAGAGGAGCACTTGTAATCAAAGTGTCTGGGAAGGCAATGGTTAAGCCCTCATAATCATCGACCATGTACTGGATATTTTGGTAAAAACCTGAAATTCCAGAAGATAGGAAAAGCCCCAAAGCATGTGTATAGCCTTGTTCTTTAAGCGAAGTTAGAATCTCATCTAACTTGGCAATACTTGGTTGACTGGTCTTAGGCAATTCAGAAGCCTGAGCCATTTTTTGGTAAAATTCCTCAGCAGTCAGATTGATACCTTCGACATACTCCTCACCATCAATATTAACAGGAATATCCAAGACATACAAATCTTCTCTTTGCAAGGTCTCTGCACTGAGATAGGCAGAAGAATCTGTGATAACAGCTAGTTTCATATTAGAACTCCAAATTGATTCCTGGTAAGTCTAATGCAATTTCAGTTACTTCGTAAGTCAAACGGTTGAGCATGTTCAAAATTGGACGAGCCAAAGTTTCCACTTCTTCTTGGCTCAATTCACTTGGTTCATTGACAATACGGCCATCGATATGATTTACCTGTGAAATGGTTCCACTAATGACAAACTTATCAAATACAATCATAAAGGTCAAGATGACAATCAAGGAAGTCACTTGATTTTCTTGATCATGTTGGAGCAATTGGAAGTTCACATCCACCTTAGTTTCAGGAGCTCCATTTTCATTTTCCCATTCAAAATTACGCGCATCAAAATGATACTGACTAACAAATTCTTGTTCACGTTTAAGATTCATGTCTTTCTCCCTTGGCTACAATATTATAAGCTATTGTACCATAATTTTTTATTTTCATCTAGTTTTCTAGGATTTAGTCAATCCCGATTTCAGCTCGAACTACATCTGCGATGGTATCAACATAGTAGTCCACTTCTTCTGTTGTAGGCGCTTCTGCCATAACACGCAAAAGAGGCTCTGTTCCACTTGGGCGTACTAGGATACGGCCATTCCCTGCCATTTCTTCTTCCATCTTCTCGATGATAGCCTTGATAGCTGGCACTTCCATAGCCTTTTCCTTCATGGCATTTTCCACTCGGATATTGACTAATTTTTGTGGATAGATGGTTACTTCTGCTGCCAACTCTGACAAGCTCTTACCAGTTTCCTTCATGATTTTTGTCAATTGAACAGCAGATAATTGACCATCACCTGTTGTATTGTAATCCATCAAGATGACGTGCCCAGACTGTTCACCACCAAGGTTGTAGCCTGATTTTCTCATTTCTTCAACAACATAGCGGTCGCCGACTGCAGTAACTGCCTTGTTAATGCCTTCACGGTCTAAGGCCTTGTGGAAACCAAGATTAGACATCACAGTCGTCACGATTGTATTTTGAGCCAATTGTCCTTTTTCAGAAAGGTATTTCCCGATGATGTACATAATCTTGTCACCATCGACGATGTCGCCATTCTCATCGACAGCAATCAAACGGTCACTGTCTCCATCAAAGGCCAAACCGATAGCTGATCCGCTTTCTTTGACCACTTCTTGAAGGGCTTCTGGGTGCGTAGAACCAACATTAAGGTTGATATTAAGACCATCTGGTGTTTCCCCGATAACCGTCAATTGAGCGCCAAGGTCTGCAAAGATTTGACGGGCACTTGTAGAAGCTGCACCATTGGCTGTATCCAAGGCAACCTTCATTCCTTCAAGAGGAGTTCCAGTTGAAACAAGGTAGCCTTCATACTTACGCAAGCCTTCTGGATAATCTACCAAGGTTCCCAAGCCTTCTGCACTTGGACGAGGAAGAGTATCTTCCGCAGCATCTAGCAAGACTTCAATTTCTGCTTCTTTTTCGTCATCTAGTTTGAAGCCATCACCACCAAAGAACTTAATCCCATTATCAAGGGCTGGGTTGTGGCTAGCAGAAATCATGACACCCGCACTTGCTCCCTCAGTTTTGACCAAGTAAGCTACTGCTGGTGTTGCCAAAACGCCTAGTTTGTATACGTGAATCCCTACTGAAAGAAGACCTGCCACCAAGGCAGATTCTAGCATTTCCCCTGAAATACGTGTGTCACGTCCTACAAAGACTTTCGGTGCTTCCGTTTCATGTTGACTAAGAACATAGCCTCCAAAACGTCCTAATTTAAAGGCTAATTCTGGAGTAAGTTCTACATTAGCTTCTCCACGGACTCCATCAGTCCCAAAATATTTACCCATTTTTATAAAATCCTTTTTCTATTTTTAATTCGTTTTTGAACTAGTTGCTTTCGTTGACGAAGATGTCTCCGATGAACTGCTTGTACTTGAATTTGATGTGCTTGAACTTGGTGCTACTGGTTTTGTAGTCACCTTCATTATTGTATCAAACGGAGTGATAACTGCCGGTAAGACAACACCATTGCGGTCGATTGCCTGCAAAGGTACTGAACCACTGTAATTACCTGTTATGCGTTCGCTAGTTGGCAAGACAGCGATAATCTTATCAATTCTATCCAATGTCTCTTGGTCACTCGTAATCGACACTTCTTCATCTGACAGCGTGACATTTTCAATCTGTACCCGACTATCAATTTGACTAGGGTCAATCTCTGGTACAACCTTTACCTTATTCTTCTGAGCCTTCTTACCAATCTTGACTGTAATTTTTTGCGGAGTCGCCACAGCGGTCAGACCATTGGGTAAATCTTCAATGCTCAAAGGAACTTCAATCGTTCCAACACTGGCATCTGTTAGGTCAGCAGTAACCTTGAATTTACGTGTACTTTCTTGCATTTCACTAGCTAGCGATAGGCGATTTGCACCAGTCAAGACCACTGAGACTTCTGAAGCAAAACCACTAATAAAATACTCATCACTATTATAGCGTATGTCAATAGGGACATTTGTTACTGTATTCGTATAGGTTTCCGTTTTTACCTGCCTAGCACTGGTACTGTTTTGAAAATTCGTCGCCGTAGCATAGACAAATAAGACACAAGCAAAAAAGAGTGAGGATATGATATATAAACTATTTTTTCTCATGTTTCCATCCTCCTAGCAATCGTTCTTTAAAACTAAGACCTGCTTCCTCTTTTGGAAGTAAGATTTCACGTAATTCTGTTTCAAATTCATCAAGTGTTAGGTTGTGCTTAAAGATTCCATTATAGGTTATCGAAATTCCTCCCGTTTCCTCTGATACGACAAAAGTCAAGGCATCTGAGACTTCTGATAAACCAATAGCCGCCCGGTGTCTGGTCCCAAATTCCTTGGAAATTCCTGTACTTTCTGTCAAGGGCAGATAGGCAGACGTCACAGCGATACGTTCTTCTCTGATAATCACCGCACCATCATGTAGAGGAGTGTTGGGAATAAAAATGTTAATGAGAAGTTCTGCAGAAATCTTAGCATCTAAGGGAATTCCTGTCGAAATATACTCCTGCAAGGTACGTACACGCTGAATAGCAACCAAGGCACCGATTTTACGAGGACTCATGTATTCGACGGACTTAACAAAGGCACGAATCATCTGTTCCTCAGCACTAATAGGGGCATTGGAAAAGAAATCTGTCGCTCTTCCCAAACGTTCCAAACCAGTCCGAATCTCTGGAGAGAAGATAACAACCGCCGCAATAACCCCATAAGTAATAATTTGATTGATCAACCAAGAAATCGTAGTCAAGCCAATCATATTTGCAAGGATTTGAGCTAAAATAAACACCAAAACTCCACGTACCAAAATCATAATCTTGGTTCCTGCAATAGCTTTTGTAAAATGGTATAAAATATAAGCAACAATCAAAATATCAATCAGATTGATAGCTATCGTCCATGGACTTGCAAACAAACTGGTCCAATATTGCAGATTGGATAATTGTTGAAAATTCATCCCTGATATCCTCCCTATCAAAACACTTTCGTCCTATTATACCATTTTCTGGCATTTTTTTCCCTATCCTAGTCCATTTTACATTGAGCAAAAATATGATACAATAAACTGACTAGAAAAAACAAAGGAGAAACCATGTCTCAACTCTATGATATTACCATTGTAGGTGGTGGTCCTGTTGGGCTTTTTGCAGCCTTTTATGCCCACCTACGTCAAGCCAAGGTTCAAATCATTGACTCTCTTCCCCAGCTAGGTGGACAACCTGCTATTCTCTACCCTGAAAAAGAAATCCTAGACGTCCCAGGCTTCCCAAACCTGACTGGAGAAGAGTTGACTAATCGCTTGATTGAACAGCTAAATGGATTTGATACCCCTATTCATCTCAATGAAACGGTTCTTGAGATTGAAAAACAAGAAGAAGGATTTACCATCACGACTTCTAAAGGAAGTCACCTGACTAAAACAGTTATCATCGCTATGGGTGGCGGTGCCTTCAAACCACGTCCTTTGGAACTAGAAGGCGTTGAGGGCTATGAAAATATCCATTACCACGTTTCCAACATCCAGCAATACGCTGGTAAGAACGTGACGATTCTTGGTGGGGGAGACTCAGCAGTGGATTGGGCTTTGGCTTTTGAAAAAATTGCACCAACCACCCTTGTTCACCGCAGAGATAATTTCCGTGCCTTGGAACACAGTGTTCAAGCCCTGCAAGAATCATCTGTATCCATCAAGACACCATTCGTTCCTAGCCAACTCCTTGGAGATGGAAAAGCACTCGATAAACTTGAAATCACAAAAGTCAAATCTGATGAAACCGAAACGATTGACCTAGACCACCTCTTTGTCAACTATGGTTTCAAATCTTCGGTCGGTAATCTTAAAAACTGGGGGCTCGACCTCAACCGCCACAAGATTATCGTCAACAGCAAACAAGAATCTAGCCAAGCAGGTATCTATGCTATCGGTGACTGCTGCTACTATGACGGAAAAATTGACTTGATTGCGACAGGTCTCGGAGAAGCTCCAACTGCTGTCAATAATGCTATCAACTACATCGACCCTGAGCAAAAAGTACAACCAAAACACTCTACTAGTTTATAAAAAAGAACCACGAGTCACATAGGATTCGTGGTTTTAAAATGAACTACACCTCAAAAGTTAGACAGAAATACATCTAACTTCTGATATGCAGCCCACCTTCTCTTTGCTCTTGTTTGAATAAGAAATTTTTTGAAGAATCATTAGATTATACAAAGTATTCATATCAGCCTTTTAAAGCTATATAAAAACTCTCCAACTATTCTATTATACCATATAAAAAAATAAATAAATAGACTTGTTTTTTTCTTTTTTTGACGTATTCTAATAATAGAAAGCGCTTTAAATAAAATAAAAGGAGGTTTTATGAGGAAAGTAAATAAGGACATTTTATTCTTAACTGGAATCATAGTTTTATGTTTTGGTTTTTTATTATTTCACATCAACCCCTATTATGCCGAACCCTATGCGACACTGAAAGAAAGAATAAATTTATTCTTTTGGCAACTATATTGGAGACCTGTAGGAACTCTCAGTATTATTTCGGGTTGCATTATAACTTTCAAAGGATTGAAAAAATAATCTTTTACTCATGAAGAAAGGAAATTTGTTATGATTAAACTGAAACTATTGTTTTTCTCTCTACTATCAAGTCTATTATTCTTAGTCACAACATCTACGGTTTTTGCTGATGTCTATCCTGGTACAAATTATGAAATTGTATCTAATCGTATTGTAAAAGATATCAACACAGGAGAGTTATTGTCATTTTATACGACTGAACTTAGAGACGCCTATTTAGAGTCTAAATCTACGTATCAGACTCGTTCTAATGCAACTGGTGTTGCAGACTATAGAACTAAATACTCTCACTCTTACAAGAAAAGCACCACATCAGGTCCTGTAAGTTCAACTGCCTATGGTGGAAAAGCTGGAGCTACTCTGACTGTAGGTGCAGGTGTTAGCTTTTCTACTCCGGAGTCTGGAGCTGGACTTAGTTTAAATCACTCAGTCTCCCATAACGTACCACCCTACACTTATGGTTATATTAGACTAAAAGCATCTTACACAGTAAACGTTCGTAAACTAGAAGTTAGATACTTAGGCACCAACAAATGGGTTCCAGCTGGTGAAACCTCTACTATATCGAATGTTAGCGTTTGGAGCGAACTGGTCACTTGGAAATAACTCATTAGAGACTGGGTAAAAACTCAATTTCAGGAGAAAATGAAATAAATTTTCTCACAATAAAACGCATAGTATTACGGTTCAAGTCAGCACCGGATATTATGCGTTTTTGATTTTAAAGAGCCAAATTTCTTAACTTAATGACATTGCTTTTTGCCCAACCTCTTTTTATTTCAAAAAAGAACCTCGCAAAACAAGAGCCTGGTTTTATAGTTCATCAGCTAATTTATTTATCTTTCTGAGTCTGTGATTGACACCACTTTTTGTAAGGGGATTGCTGAGGCTATCTGCTAACTGCTGGATAGAGTAGTCTGGGTGCTGAATCCGCAACTGCGCTACTTCCTGCAAATCCACTGGCAGGTTTTCTAAACCCATGATATCTTTGATTTTACTGATATTGTTGATGGTCTTCATGCTGGCAGAAACTGTCCGAGCGATATTAGCTGTTTCGGCATTGTTGGCCCGATTGAGATTATTACGGGTTTCTCGCAAAATCTTAACCCGCTCAAAATCATCACGCGCCTGCATGGCTCCGATGACTATCAAGAAATCCATAATATCTTCGGCACGCTGGAGATAGGTCACAGCCCCCTTCTTACGCTCAAGCACCTTGGCATCCAGTAAAAATTGCTGGAGAAGAGAGGCAATCCCTTGCGCGTGGTCCAGATAAACAGAACTGATTTCCAACTGATACTTGCCTGACTCAGGGTCACGAATGCTCCCATTCGCCAAGAAAGCGCCACAAAGATAGGCACGACCTGCTTCCTCGTCTGATAAAATCTCCTCATCAATACCTGTTTCCAGGCCAAAGAAAGAGTCTGCCAAGTGCAAATCACTCAACAAATCCTGCACCTTTTCATCTGTAAAAACGGTATAGACCCGATTCTTGCGAAGATTGCTCCGTTGGTGGTGACGAATTTCCGATTTGATTTCATAGAAATGGAGAAAGGACTCATAGAGGTGACGAGCCAGCTTAGCATTTTCTGTCACGACAGACAAGGTCAAACCCGAAGTCGAGAGACCAATACTGCCAGACATCTTGATAATGGCAGATAATTCATGCCGGCTCAGATGGTGCTGACCTAGGATTTCTTCTTTTACTGCTACTGTGAAACTCATTTTCTCACCTGTATAATCCGCATCAATTCGTCCACGATCAAATCTCCATCGTGGAAGGCACCCCCATTTTCCAGACGAAGGAAGTTGGATGAAATCACACGCGGAACTTGCTTACAAAGACCTGCAAAATCATGTTCCACCTGGACCAAGTATTCATCAAAGCGGTTGGAATTCATGTATTCCTGAGGCACTTTTTCGATATTCACCAAGACAGTATCGATAAAAGGTCGACCAAGGTGACGATGCAAGACCTCTACGTGGTCACTATCTGTAAAGTGTTCCGTCTCCCCACGTTGGGTCATGATATTGCAGACATAGGCGATTTCTGCCTTGGTTTCCAAAAGTGCCTGCCCGATTTCCTTAATCACGATATTGGGCAAAATCGAGGTAAAGAGGGAACCAGGTCCGAGGACAATCATGTCACTTTCAAGAATGGTCTGCACTACTCGACGACTGGCCAGAGGTGTATCATCGTTGAGGGTATTGGTCACATAAACATGATCAATCATGCCTGGATGGTCTGCAATATGACTCTCTCCAGCCACCTCTGTCCCGTCCTGGAAGACTGCATGAAGGGTCAAGGGATGGTCACTGGAAGGATAAATCTTCCCAGTGGTATGGAAAAATTTGCTCAGCAACTGCATGGCATTATAGGTCGAACCCTGCATTTCTGACAGACCTGCAATAATGAGATTTCCCAATGGATGGCCAGCAAAGGCTCCAGCATCTTCAGAAAAGCGATACTGAAAGACCTTTTCATAAAACTTAGGCATATCCGACATGGCCACAAGGACATTACGAAGATCACCTGGCGGTGTCAATTGCTGCATATTTTTTCGGAGTTCACCTGAAGAACCACCATCATCTGCCACCGTTACGATAGCCGCGATTTCCACATCTTTTTCCCGCAGACTTTTAAGAATGACGGGGATCCCAGTCCCTCCACCAATCACCGTTATCTTTGGTTTTCTCATGAACGGTTTACCGTTTCCTTTCTTCGGTCTTTGTCACGATGTCCTTCATTGACAGGCCAATTCTTGGATAAGTCCTGCGCCAAGCGTTTGGCAAAGGCCACACTACGGTGTTGTCCACCCGTACATCCCATGGCAATAGTCAAAACAGACTTTCCTTCCTTTTGGTAACTTGGCAAAATTGGCTCAATCAAGGCCAACAAATGTTGATAAAAGTCTTCTGACTCAGGATGATTCATGACATAGTCATAAACAGGTTCATCCACACCCGTTTGGTTTCGCAGTTCTGGTAGGTAGTATGGATTTGGCAAAAAGCGCACATCAAAGACCAAGTCCGCATCAATTGGGATTCCATATTTAAAGCCGAAAGACATGACTTCAATACGGAAAGACTGGGCTTGCTCTTGATCTGAAAACTGCTCTGCAAGGGTTTTACGCAGCTCACGAGGAGTAAGTTCAGTTGTATCCACCACATTTTGGCTCATATTTTTTAAAGGTGCCAAAAGTTCACGTTCCAACTTGATTCCATCCAAAATCCGTCCATCTGCAGCTAGTGGGTGACTCCGTCTGGTTTCCTTGTAACGGGCTACCAATTCCTTATCTGCTGCGTCCAAAAAGAGGATTTTAAAATCCAAATCATCTTGATTTTCCAACTCATCCAAAACAGCTTGAATCTCTGAGAAGAAAGAACGGCTACGCATATCCACTACCAAGGCCAACTTATGGTCGTCTTCCTTTGTTTCCACCAACTGCAAAAACTTAGGCAAGAGAGCTGGAGGCATATTATCAATAGTAAAATAACCCAAATCTTCGAAGGACTGAATGGCAACTGTTTTCCCTGCACCACTCATCCCTGTCACAATCACCAAGTGAAGTTGTTTCTTTGTCATCTTTTTCTCCTTATATCAAAAGAAGTTTGGCAACACCAAACTTCAGCTAGCTTATCCAATCTCTGCGATGACTTCAATTTCGACTTTTACATCACGAGGAAGACGAGCTACCTCCACAGCTGAACGAGCTGGAAATTCCTCCTTAAAGGCCGTTTGGTAAACCTCGTTAAAAGGAACGAAGTCGTTCATATCGCTCAAGAAGCAAGTTGTTTTGACAACATGGTCAAAGTCTGTTCCTGCTTCTGCCAAAATAGCACCGATGTTTTTTAGGACTTGCTCTGTCTGTTCTTGAATCGTTTCTCCAATGATTTCCCCAGTTTCAGGAGAGAGAGGAACTTGACCACTAGCAAACAAAAGGTTGCCAACGATTTTTCCTTGAACATAGGGTCCGATAGCCTTTGGAGCTTTGTCTGTATGAATTGTTTTTGCCATTTTCTTTTCCTCACAATTTTTCTAAGATTGCATCCCAAGCCTCATCCATCCCTGCCTTACTGACAGATGAAAAGAGGATAAAGTCGTCACTTGGGTCAAAGTTTAATTTCTTTTTGATTGCTGATTCGTGCTTGTTCCATTTACCACGAGGAATCTTATCTGCCTTGGTCGCAACGATGATAACCGGAATCTCATAATACTTGAGAAATTCGTACATCTGTACATCATCTGCTGACGGGTCATGACGAAGGTCAACTAAACTGACTACCGCACGGAGATTTTCTCGAGTTGTCAGATACTCCTCAATCATGCGCCCCCACTTTTCACGTTCCTTTTTAGAAACACGGGCATATCCATAGCCAGGCACATCCACAAAGCGCATCTTGTCGTCGATATTAAAGAAATTGAGCAACTGAGTTTTCCCAGGTTTCCCTGACGTACGAGCCAGATTCTTACGGTTCAGCATGGTGTTGATAAAACTAGACTTGCCAACATTTGAACGCCCTGCTAGGGCAATCTCTGGCAGTTCATCCTGCGGATAGTGGGACTTATTCGCCGCACTGAGCAAGATTTCAGCATTGTGTGTATTAAGTTCCATAGTCACCTCTAAGCTGTTTCTAGGATTGGTTTATCCGTTCCATCGACAGCTTCTTTTGTAATGCGAACCAATTTCACATTTTCCTGACTCGGTACTTCAAACATGACATCCAACATGGTCTCTTCGATAATTGAGCGAAGACCACGCGCCCCTGTCTTGCGTTCGATAGCTTTATTAGCAATCTCTTGAAGGGCTTCGTCGTCAAATTCCAACTCGACATCATCATAAGAAAGCAAGGTTTGGTACTGTTTGACCAAGGCATTTCTTGGCTCTTTCAAGATACGAACCAAGTCATCAACCGTCAATTGCTCAAGAGCTGCAAAGACTGGCAAGCGTCCAATCAACTCAGGAATAATCCCGAATTTTTGAATATCTTCTGCGATGATTTCTTGCATGTAAGAGCTATTTTCGTCAATCGCCTTATTGTTTTGACCAAATCCGATAACTTTTTCACCCAGACGTTGTTTGACGATTTCTTCGATACCATCAAAGGCACCACCCACTATGAAGAGGATATTTTTGGTATCCACTTGAATCATTTCTTGTTGCGGATGTTTGCGTCCACCTTGAGGCGGTACGCTGGCAACAGTTCCCTCGATAATCTTAAGAAGGGCTTGTTGCACCCCTTCACCAGAAACATCACGTGTGATAGACACGTTCTCGCTCTTCTTAGCAATCTTGTCAATTTCATCCACGTAGATAATGCCACGCTCTGCACGTTCGATGTTAAAGTCAGCAGCCTGCAAGAGTTTGAGGAGGATATTTTCCACATCCTCACCTACATAACCAGCCTCAGTAAGAGCTGTCGCATCCGCAATCGCAAAAGGCACGTTCAAGCTCTTAGCCAAGGTCTGGGCAAGGAAAGTTTTCCCTGAACCAGTCGGGCCAATCATCAAGATGTTTGACTTCTGCAAATCCACATCTTCTGACTCTTCACGCGTATCGTGGAAATTGATGCGTTTGTAGTGGTTGTAAACTGCCACTGCCAAGGCACGCTTGGCACGATCTTGACCGATTACATAGTGGTTCAAGATATGGAGGAGTTCAATTGGTTTTGGCACCTCAGACAAGTCTGCCAAGACTTCCTCAACCAATTCTTCTCGAATGATTTCTTGAGCTAACTCCACGCATTCATTACAAATAAAAGCATTGTTGCCAGCGATTATTTTTTGTACTTCTTCTTGGTTTTTGCCACAAAATGAGCAATAAACCATCATATCATTTTTTCTATTTGTAGACATGATTTCCTTCCATTCTATACTATCATTCTATCTAAAATAAGGTCATGTAAAAAGCATGAATACTATTGACCAGATTGGTAAAGGCATTTAACCAAAGGAGGATAGAAAGCCCGTAACGCTTTTTACGAAAAGCCTGTGCTCCTGCCAAAAGGCAGATGAAACACAGAAAAGCCGTGAATAAACCAAATAAACTCCGTTCCATTAGACTTCCTTTCTCTTGCGGTATTGGATGGTAAAATCATAAGAATTTTTCTCATCTTTGGTATAGGATTTGCTTGAAACTGTCTCAAAAAGGGATAGGTCAAACTCCTCAGGAAAATAGGTATCTCCCTCCACCCGAGCATGAATTTGAGTCACAATCACTTCATCAAGGTAGGGTTCAAAAGCTTGAAAAATCTGCTTCCCACCGATAATATAGAGATTCTTGTCTTGAGCCTGATACCAGTCGAGAACAGACTGGACGTCCTGAAAAGTAGCAACCCCATCTATCTTTTCTTCCGGATTACGCGTCAAAATCAGGGTTTCCCGTTGTGGAAGCAAGCGACGCCCCATCCCATCAAAGGTCACACGTCCCATCAAGATAGCATGATTCAGGGTTGTTTCTTTGAAGTGTTGCAGTTCTGCTGGCAAATGCCAAGGCAGACGATTGTCTTTCCCAATCACACCTTCTTCATCCTGGGCCCAAATAGCTACGATTTTCTTAGTCATGCTTCCATCCTTTTTACTGATAGTACTATTCTATCAAAAAACTCAAAAAAAGACTGGTTTGGAATAGCTTACAAAATAGAAAAAATCTGTAAGAAATTTCCTACAGATTTATCTATGTTGCCTTGTTTCTTACAAACCAGGTGCTTGTCCAAGTTCTGCGGCAAGCATCCAAACTGTTTTCTCAAGTTCAGCCTTAGCACCAACAAAAATATCGTTTGTAACATCATCGCCTTCTTCGTCAGTCACATCCAACGCTTTTTGGAAAAGAGTGATGAGGTAGCGATAAATAGCTAGAACACGTTCCAAGCTTTCTTCAACATTACGGTATTCACCAGCTTCTTCTTCGATTTCACTATTTTGAAGGAATTCTGTCAATGTAGAGAATGGGCTTCCACCGAGTGTAATCAATCGTTCGCTGATTTCATCTAAATGACCATCAAGAGCATCCATGTACTCATCCATTTTTGGATGCCATACCATAAAACCGCGTCCACGCATATACCAGTGTACTTGGTGCAAAGCAACGTGGGCTACGTACAAATCAGCAACAGCTTGATTCAAAACTTCCTTTGTTTTTGCCAATGCTACTGGCGCTGCTTTTGTTAATGTTGCGACATCTTTTGCTGCTTCTTTTTTCAATTCTACCATTTTATTTTACCTCATTCATTATTTTTATGTAACCACTTCTTAATGATTACTACCTTAGTATACTACTAATGAAAGACAATAGCAAGCCAAATGACCCACATGAGAAAAGTTGCAATAGACTGATAATTTAAGAATTCTTTAGAAGACGAAAAAGAGGTCTGGATGCTTATAGTCAATAGAAATCCATCAGCAAACTAGGAAGCTAAACCCAGTTTGGCCAAAGCATAAGTTTTGAGGTCGCAGGTAGAACTGACCACGCTGATGTGGTTTGAAGAAATTCCCCAAGACTATAATAGATTGAAATAAGATGGAACCAAGTCGATTAGGAAAGACAAATGAATTTCTAAAAATGTTTTAGCAACCGCAATGTCCTGGTCTATATTCAATCTACTATATTAAGATTCATTTCCGAGCAAGTTCTTGAATTTACTCGAGGATAAACTATCATAAAACAAAGAAAAAGAGGGTGCTACTATCACATCCCTCTTTCTAATCAGATCTTAATACCAAACGCTGACATCTACGCGCCCTTGGATTCCTTTCATGTATTCAGAAGAGGTATATTGCCAACCTTTTTCTCCTGAATAATGAGGGTTTTCCCATTCTAAAGCATTGGTATAGGCCGCTACCCAGTTTACATGTTTTAAAATATCTGGGTGTTTTAAACGTGTCTGTAATAAACTACGATAGCTATAGACATACACATTTTGATAACCCGCCTGCTTCATCGTCTCCATGTACTTGTTGATGATCTTAACCCAAGTACTTGTATCACTCGGAGCACGCTTACTTTTATTCACATACTCCCAGTTCTCAACATCATAGTAGATAGGGTAAGACAAGTTCATATTGTATTTCTTCAGAAGTTCAATGGTCTGTTCAGCGTCATTCTCAGCATCGGTCTCATTTTCAGCATAGGTATAGAGATAGACGCCATAAGGAATTCCCAGACGGTTTAACTCCTTAATGTTATGCGCCAATTCCTTGTCTTCTTTACCGCTATAACCTAGACGAACAATGACACCATCTACTTCATTTTCATCAATAACCTTTTTCCAATCATTGATACGACCATTGTGCTCACTAATATCAATAACTTTCTTAGCATGTTCGGTTCCTACTTGTTCTTCTCTATTATTAAAGAAATAGCGTTTACCATCTCTGTGAACCCAGCCAACATTCAAATCTTTCTTTTCTTTGAGCTCACCAGAGGCCGCAAAGATATAGCGAGCACCATCCATAATCACTTCGTCAGTCGCCATGGCACCACTTCCAGTCAAATAGTAGTTGCCTTGCCACTCATTCCGAGCCATATAGCCCCACTTCTTGAAATAGTACCATTTGCCGCCCACTTTTTGCCACTCTTGGTTAGCATAAGTTCCATCTGATTTGAGATAAAAATAAGCAGAATAGGCTGGATCATAGAGCCATTCATTTTGCATCATAGCTCCTTGACCATTCAAGAAATAACTTCCTTGCCATTGGCTTTTAGCCATGTAACCCCACTTCTTGAAGTAGTACCACTTATTTCCAATCAATTGCCATTCTTGATGAGCATAAGCCCCATCTGACTTGAGATAAAACCAACTCTTGTAATTATTATCATAAAGCCACTCGTTTTGGGCCATATATCCACCTGATTTCAGGTAGTAATTTCCATGCCATTCATTCTGCGCGTAACGACCATCTGAATTAATATAAAACCAAGCCTTATAGTAGTTGTCAAAAATCCATTCACTTTGAGCTTTAGAACCATCAGCCTTTACATAATAATCCCCATCCCAGTGGGCAGAGACACTGTTTCTCTGTTCATTGCTACTAGTTGATGAAGTTCCTGTTGATAGACTAGATTTTTCTGAAACTGTGCTTCCACTTGTTTCATCTGCCGCAATTCCTGAAACTCTTGCGCCAAGTAAGCAAAGACTTGCTAGCCCTATACATACAAATTTTGTTTTCAATCTTTCCTCTCCTATAAAAAATGGAACAGGCACCTGAATGCTGTTCCACCTAGCTTTTGCTACTTACTGATTATTTTACAAAGTCAAGCAAAGCCAAGAAGCTTTCAGCTTCAAGTGACGCACCACCTACAAGGGCACCGTCAACGTCTGGACAAGCCATGTATGAAGCAACGTTCTCAGGTTTAACAGAACCACCGTATTGAACACGAACTTTGTCCGCAACTTCTTGACCGAAGTCAGCAGCTACAACGTCACGAACAACTTTACACATTTTTTGTGCATCGTCTTGTGAAGCTGATTTACCAGTACCGATAGCCCAGATTGGCTCATAAGCGATAACTGATGCAGCAACTTGTTCAGCAGTCAATCCAGCCAGTGCAGCAGATACTTGAGCACCTACGAATTCAGCAGCTTTACCAGCTTCGTAAGTTTCAAGTGACTCACCACAACAGATGATTGGAAGCATACCGTTTGCAAAGATTGCTTTTGCTTTTTTGTTGATATCTTCGTCAGTTTCATGGAAGTAGTCACGGCGTTCTGAGTGACCGATAACAACGTAGTCAGTACCGATTTCTTTCAAAACTTGTGGGCTAGTTTCACCAGTGAAAGCACCTGCATTTTCAAAGTAGCAGTTTTGAGCAGCAACTTTAAGGTTTGAACCTTTAGCAGCAGCAAGAACAGTTGTCAAATCAAGAGCTGGAGCAGCGATACCTGCTTCAACAAGATCTGATGAAGGAAGTTTTGACGTAACTGCTTCAACGAATGCTTTAGCTTCTTCTGGATTTTTGTTCATTTTCCAGTTACCAGCGATAAATGGTTTACGTGACATTTCACATACCTCTTTTTTCAATTTATTTTCTATTTATTTTATCACAATTATACACAGCTTGCAAATCTTACTCGGATTTCAAGCCTGCTTGCATGGATTAATCCTTCCAAAGATCCATAGCATTTCTGAAATCTGCAGATACCTGTGTCAACTGAGGATTGCTGGCTTCTCTTTCTGCCCGCTTGGCCTCTATTTGGGCCACACTTTTGATGCCTTCATGGCGCCAGTTTCTCAAAATCGCCTGGATGTACTTCCAGTTTGGTTTTCCATTCAAAACAGCTTCACGAAGAGCTTCCTTAATCAAGTCAGCACTGGTTCCATCTTCCTTTAGTGTCTTGGTCAAATCCTCAATTTCAAAAGGGGTCAACAGGCGTCCCAACTCCTGCTGAAAAGTTTCCACCAAATCCTTGAGCTGGTTTTGAGGTGTCAACTGGTCTGAATTCGAATGAGTAGCACCAAGCAAGTCATCCAAACGTTCCAAGGCCAAACTGGTATCAAAAAGCAATTCGATTTCGCCATTCAATTCGATAGTACGATACTGAAGTAGTCCCCTCTCCGTCAGATTGGAAATGGACTGGTTGACATCTGAAATTTCCTTGCCAATCCTGTCAGCAATCTGGCTTGGCGACATTTCTTCTAAGCCAGTCGTATTTTGCAAATAGAAAAATTGCCAGACTAGAAAATCATCGCTAGAAGGAAAGAGTTCCTTAAAATGCAAGAGCAGGGCACTCGGTAAAACCAAGTTCCCTGATTTAAAAGCGTCTAAATATGTCATAATTCCTCTTATAAATACCCAAATGCAGATGCATCATCTTCTATTTTTCTCCAGTCAAAAGGTGTCTCCTGATAGACTGCATAATTCACCCAGTTACTGAAAAAGAGGGCTGCTGATGAAGACCAACAAAGACAAGGTGTCTGATTAACATCATCATCCTTAAAGTAATTTTCTGGAATATGTGGGGCTAAACCTGCATCACGATCCCTAAAATACTCTTTTGCCAAAGTATCACGGTCATATTCCAAATGCCCAAAACTATAAATTTCTCGCAAATCACGACTGGCCAAAATCGAAACCCCAACCTGAGGTCCTTCTGATAAAATCTCGAGATTGGTTTTGTTTAAGACCTCTTCCTTAGAAATCTCCGTATGCCGTGAATGAGGAGATACATAGCTATCGTCAAAGCCTCTAAAAAGAAGATGACCTTCCTTTAAGGTGTCCTGAGGATAGATACCCGATAACTTACTGTCCATCTGGTATTTTTCCACCCCATAACGCAGATAGAGTCCTGCCTGAGCCCCCCAACAGATATGAAGGGTCGAATAGACATGGGTCTTGGACCACTCGATTACTTGACTGAATTCCTCCCAATAGTCCACTTCCTCAAATGGTAAATGCTCAACTGGAGCACCTGTGATAATCATCCCATCAAAATACTCATCCTTGACTTCAGGAAAAGTTTTATAAAAGGTCTCCATGTGCTCTGAACGAGTTGTTTTAGATCGATGGCTCTCCATATAGAGAAAATCAATATCCAGTTGTAGAGGTGTATTGGCCAAATGGCGTAACAACTGGGTTTCTGTGACCATTTTCTGTGGCATGAGATTTAAAATTAAAATCTTCAACGGGCGAATATCTTGGTGGGCAGCACGTTGATCATCCATGACAAAGATATTCTCTGTCCGCAAAATCTCAACAGCTGGTAATTTTTTATCAATTCGAATCGGCATAACCCTCTCCTAACTGTATTCTTTCAGGAATCATTGCATATGTTTGAAACTCTTCGAAAATCAAATTCAAACTGCGTCAACGTTGCCTTGCCGTACGTATATGTTACTGACTTCGTCAGTTCTATCTGCAACCTCAAAGCTGTACTTTGAGCAGCTTACGGCTAGTTTCCTAGTTTGCTCTTTGATTTTCATTGAGTATGAAACTAAATCTCAAACATCTAGTCCTTTTATTATACTGCAAGAAGATATAGTTTTCAATTATAGTTTTTCTCTAACTAGCTATAGTCTATTTTTATATCCCAATGTAGAGAAAACAGCCCTAGGGACTGTTTTTCATTAATAATGCATCAAAACTTTGTAATCGTAGTCACCGATTTTTTCACGGCCGTTCAATTCATCCAATTCAACAAGAAAGGCACAACCTGCTACAACACCACCAAGTTTTTCAATCATCTCGATGGTTGCCTTAACAGTTCCACCTGTTGCTAAGAGGTCATCTACGATAAGAACACGTTGACCTGGCTTAATGGCGTCAGCATGCATAGTCAAGGTATCAACACCGTACTCTTTTTCATAGTCAGCAGAAATAACTTCGCGTGGCAATTTACCTGGCTTACGAACAGGCGCAAAACCAATTCCCAACTCAAAGGCAACTGGACAGCCCACGATAAAACCACGAGCCTCAGGTCCCACGATCATGTCAATTTTCTTGTCAGTAGCATACTGAACGATTTCACGAACAGCGTAGCTATAAGCGTTTCCATCAGCCATCAAAGGACTAATATCACGGAAAGTAATACCTTCCTTCGGATAATTTTCAATTGTTGCAATATAATCTTTTAAATTCATCTTTTTCTTTCTTTCAAAGTTTTTTACTCTCTATTATACCATACTTTCTAGTAAAGAAGAAAGAGAAAACAATATTTCATCTGCTAGTCACCCTATAAGTCAAATAAGATGACCATTTTTATTCAAAGGGTATCACAAGATAGATGCATAATATGACTTCCCTAGCAAAAAGGAGAGAAGCATTTCGTTTCTCTCCCTAGATTAACTGATATCTCTCCACTACAATTGATAAAGAGATATCTTTTCTTGTAGTGCTTTAAATTTTATTTATTTTAATAGACTGTTTTTTCAGTTTCTACATCAAAGAAGTGTGCTTTGTTCAAGTCAAATCCAAGTTCAACTGTTGCGCCTGTTTGCAAGTAATCACGAGCATCAACTTTAGCAACAAATTCGTCTTTACCAACTTGGCAGTATAGGTGAGATTCTGAACCAAGCAGTTCTGATACAGAGATAGTCGCTTTTACAACACAGTCTGGGAATGTTTCAAGGAAAGCAGGTTCTGCATTCACGTCTTCTGGACGGATACCGAAGATCAATTCTTTACCTTCATAGCCCTTTTCACGAAGTACTTTCAAAGCGCCTTCTGGAACTTTCAAACGGAAACCGTCTGAAATAATTTCGCTACCAACCAATTTCACATTGATGAAGTTCATTGCTGGACTTCCGATGAATCCTGCAACGAATTTGTTAACTGGGTTTTTGTAAACTTCTTGAGGAGTACCGATTTGTTCTACACGTCCGATAGTACCTGTACCAGCAGGGTTCTTAGTTGCTGACATGATAACGATACGGTCTGCAAGTGTCATCGCTTCTGTTTGGTCGTGAGTTACGTAGATAGTTGTAGCTCCAATACGACGGTGGATTTTAGCGATTTCAGCACGCATTGATACACGAAGTTTTGCATCCAAGTTTGACAAAGGTTCGTCCATCAAGAATACTTTTGCGTCACGGACGATGGCACGACCCATGGCAACACGTTGACGTTGACCACCTGAAAGGTCAGCTGGTTTACGTTCCAAGAATTCTTTCAATCCAAGGATTTCAGCTGCTTCTTGCACACGTTTGTCGATGTCTTCCTTGCTGTATTTACGCAATTTCAAACCGAAAGCCATGTTGTCATAAACAGTCATGTGTGGGTAAAGAGCGTAGTTTTGGAATACCATAGCGATGTCGCGGTCTTTTGGAGCTACGTCGTTGACAACCACGCCATCGATAGATGCAGTTCCTTCTGTGATGTCTTCAAGACCAGCAATCATACGGAGTGTAGTTGATTTACCACATCCTGAAGGACCTACGAAAACGATAAATTCTTTATCTTTGATGTTCAAGTTGAAATCTTCAACTGAATAGTGTTCGCTGTTTGGATATTTTTTGTAAATATTTTTAAGATTCAATTCTACCATGAGGTGAACTCCTTTTGTCTTTTGATAATTACATTATATATGAAAACGCTTTACATTTCTATGGCAAGGTGACCAAAAAAACAAAAAAGTTCTGTGCAACTTGCACAAAACTTTAGAGAATATCGAAGAATTTGAAGAAGATAATCTTTATTATTCTTCTATACAAAAGCAGAAACAAGGATTAGCTTTCCCATATTTTCGCTGATTCTCCACTACATTTGACTGGATTCTAATTTTTTAGAGAAATACAAAAGAGCTAGCCTAAGCTAACTCTTATCCTATGCGGAGAGAGGGACTTGAACCCTCACGACCTAAAGCGGTCACAGGATCCTTAGTCCTGCGCGTCTGCCAATTCCGCCATCCCCGCGTCGATTACTTTACTAGTATATCAACTTTTGAGATGCTTGTCAATACTTTTTTCAAATTTTTTCATTTTCACCAACCAGGTTACTCTGAAAGTTCATTTAGATTTTCATCTACTAACTTAGCTCCAAGTGTATTTTTGAAATGACCTAGGGCAAATTGGTGATTTTCAGGCCAGATGGAAGCAACAGCTGGTTGAACAATCTCGATGTCATATCCTAGATTATAGGCATCGATAGCTGTATGCAGGACACAGATATCCGTCAAGACACCTGTTAAGATAACGGTAGACACTCTACGCTCTCTCAAACGAATATCTAGGTCAGTCCCTGAAAAAGCTGAGTAATGGCGTTTATCCATCCAAAAGACACGACTGTCTGAACCATGCTCTTGATAAAAGATCCCCAAATCTCCATATAAATTCCGTCCGCTCGTCCCAATCAGATTATGAGGAGGGAATAGTTTACTTTCTGGATGGAAACAATCATTTTCCTCGTGCGCATCAATGGTAAAGAAGATGTAATCTCCTCTTTCAAAAGCCAATCGAGTCACCTTGCTAATGGCTTCCGAAATAGCTTGAGCTGGAGCACCTGCTGTCAGCTTCCCACTATCAGCAACAAAATCTTCTGTATAATCAATCGAAATTAAAGCATTTGTCATTAGTAATCTCTTTTCTTCACTTCTTCAAAAATATCTGAAATCAAGACCTTAAGATAGGTTCCCTTCATTCCAAGTGAGCGACTTTCAATAATCCCCGCAGACTCAAGTTTACGAAGGGCATTAACAATCACAGAACGAGTGATTCCGATACGATCTGCAATCACTGACGCAGTCAACTGCCCTTCATTTCCATTTAATTCCCCTAAAATTGCTGAAACAGCACGGAGTTCGGAGTAAGAAAGGGTATTAACCGCCATGGTAACAGCAGTACGGCGACGGATATTTTTCTCATCTTCTTCACGCTGGAAGTTAAGAAGCTGAATCCCAACAACGGTACTGGCAATCTCAACAAGAATCAAGTCCTCGTCTTCGAATTTTTTATCATTGCGCCAAATAATCAAAGAACCAAGGCGAATCCCCGATACATGAATCGGTGCAATAGTCGTCAAGCCATCTGGAAAATCATCTCTACTCTCAACAGGGAAAATACTCATATCATGCTCAACAGGCAAGTTTGCTTCTGTTTCGTAAATCATATTAGCCCCTTGAACGTAGTCATCTGGGAAAATCTTAGTTTGGAAGAATTGCTCTACGCGATCTGTATTTGTTTTATAACGCATGAAATAGCCAAGCAGACGTCCCTTACTATTGATAATGCAGGCATTGCAATGAATAATATCCGCTAACTGACGCGTAATAGCGTTGTAAGGAAGCTCATCCTGCAACTGCTCCTCTGAGCGCTTCAAAATTGATGTAATCTTTCTTGTTTTTTCTAATAAATGTGCCATTTTTCACCTCGAATTTAATCGCTATCATTATAACATAAAAACTTCTCTTTTTCAATAATTATCTGAAAATTCCTTATTTAATTGCAATTTGAAAAAACAAGAATATTTTTAATTAAATTGCTTCTTTTCTATTGACAAGCCCCCTATTTTTGTGTATTATAACATTATAAAAAGATAATACACTGATTTTATTTATACTCAATGAAAATCAAAGAGCAAACTAGGAAACTAGCCGCAGGCTGCTCAAAGCACTACTTTGAGGTTGCAGATAGAACTGACGAAGTCAGTAACATATACCTACGGCAAGGCGACGTTGACGAGATTTTCGAAGAGTATTATCTTTTTTCACCCTTGGTCTCCTTATATAAAAAAGCGATTCATTTTGAACCGCTTTTTCCTATTTATCGCCCTTGTTACGAATCACAAAGCCTGTTTGCTTTTCACTTGAAGTATTGCGTGGTTTTTTATTATCCTTACGGTAACGTCTGTCTTTATCAAAACGATCATTGCCACGACTTCCTTTTTTGAAATCATCACGGCGACCACCACGACGGTTGTCTCCTCGGCGATTATCACGACGGTCATCTCCACGACGACCTCCCTTAGCTTTACCACCGAAGCCATTACCTGATGGTTTAAATGGCAGTGGTTTTTCACGCGCAATCTCCACTTCTGGAAGGCTATCCGGATCTTGAACAGTCAGACTCAAGATATACATTGCCAATTCTTCTGGAGTAAATTCGGCAGCTAGCTTACGAGCATCCTTACCAAATTTCTCAAAGTTAGCACGGATAGTCTCATCTGCAAAATCACGTTCAATTTTCTTGAGAGCTACCTGTTTTTTTGCTTGGAAGGCTTCTTCTGCACTTGCAGGCTTGAGACCTTTCATGCGTTTCTTGGTCAAGTTTTCAATGATTTGGAGGTAGCCCATTTCATTTGGTGATACGAAAGTAATAGACTGACCTGACTTACCAGCACGACCTGTACGACCGATACGGTGAACATAACTTTCAGGATCTTGTGGAATATCGTAGTTATAGACATGGGTCACACCTGAAATATCCAAGCCACGCGCTGCAACGTCCGTCGCAACCAAAACATCAAGATTGCCATTTTTAAAGTCACGAAGGACACGCAGACGTTTGTTTTGGTCTAGGTCACCATGAATTCCTTCTGCACGGAAGCCACGGATTTTCAGACCACGAGTCAATTCATCCACACGGCGCTTGGTACGACCAAATACGATAGCAAGCTCAGGTTGCTCCACATCCATGAGACGAGTCATGGTGTCAAATTTTTCTTGTTCTTTAACTCGGATATAGTACTGGTCAACCAATTCTGTTGTCAATTCCTTAGCAGCAATCTTCACATGCTCAGGTTCTTTCATAAACTGAACACCGATACGTTTGATGGCATCTGGCATAGTTGCTGAGAAGAGTAGAGTTTGACGGTTTTCAGGGACACGCGAGATGATGGCTTCAATATCTTCAAGGAAGCCCATGTTGAGCATTTCATCCGCTTCATCAAGGATGAGCGTTTCAATATCTTGTAATTTCAAGGCCTTGCGTTTAATCAAGTCCAAGAGGCGACCAGGAGTTCCCACCACGATATGGGCACCAGATTTAAGAGCCTTAATTTGTTTTTCAATGCTCGATCCGCCATATACTGAGCGGACTTTGACTCCCTTGCTACGACCAAAACGGAACAATTCCTCTTGACTTTGGACAGCTAGTTCACGTGTTGGAGCGATAACCAAGGCTTGGATAGTCGCTTCTTCTGTACGGATTTTTTCAAGGGTAGGCAAGCCAAAAGCTGCGGTTTTCCCTGTACCAGTCTGAGCTTGACCGATAACGTCCTTGCCTTCAAGGGCCAAGGGAATAGTTTGTTCTTGGATCGGACTGGCTTCTACAAAACCAGCTTTTTCAATCTCTGCTAACAAATCAGCAGACAAGTTTAATTCATTAAATTTCACGTTATTCTTCTTTCTAAAGGTGGTGCGAAGCCACCCTATAGGGCTTAGTGTATACTTTTCTTTTTATGACGTATTTTCATATACTGGATATAAAATCGTGTTGCTTCTTTTCCACAAAAGAAAAGTACTGTTTTCTTTGCAACCTATCTAGTATAACACAAGACTAGAGCAAAAGATAGCCCAATTTCTCTAGAAAATCATGTAAGCGGTTTTTGGCTTTCCTTTTTGATTGAACGACCTAAATAATAAGACAAAGCCAAGGCGATACTATATAAAATGATAAAAACGAACAAGGTTTGTGTGTAAGAATGAGCCATTTTATAAGTCTCTGCTAATAAAATAGGTCCTGCTAAACCAGCCATTGCCCAAGCTGTTAAAATATAACCATGCAGAGCGGCCAATTCCTTGGTTCCAAAAATATCACTGAGATAAGCTGGAATCAATGAAAAACCAGCTCCATAGCAAGTCATCAAAATAGACATAGCGACTACAAATAAAACGGAATCTGTAAAGAGCCAAAGTGAGAGAGAAAAGAAAAGATTGACAAGCAGTAATATACTAAAGGTTAGAGGGCGACCGATATAGTCAGACAAACTCGCCCAGAGCAAGCGACCAAATCCATTGAAAATCCCCAAAATACCCACCATTACTGCTGCATGACTGGTAGACAAGCCAGCCATCTCCTGTGCCATTGGCGATGCCGCTGAAATTAATCCTAAACCACAAGCTATATTGATAAAGAAAATAATCCAAAGTATATAAAACCGATTGCTTTTTAGAGCCTGATTTGCAGCCATTCCTTGCGTCAAAGAGGCTGTTTTTTCTTTCCCTGAAACAGATAAAATTGCAAGCTCTTGCTCATTTGGACGCTGAATGAATTGTGAAGCTAGGAGCATGATAATAAAGTAACTTGCACCTAAAATATAAAAAGTTTCTACAAGCCCTACCCCTGCGATGAGATGTTGCGCTATGGGACTAGTCAATAAAGAAGCAAAGCCAAACCCCATAATCGCTAAACCTGTTGCGAGACCACGTTTATCAGGAAACCATTTTATAATCGTTGACACAGGGGTAATGTAGCCTGCTCCCAAACCAAGCCCACCTAAAATACCATAAGCGAGATACAACAACCACAGCTCCTGACGGTCTATTGCAAATCCTGTTAATATATTTCCACCTGCGTATAGAAAAGCAGATAGACTCCCCATGACTCTCGGACCAAATTTTTCTACCAAACGCCCCATGAATGCAGCTGATAAGCCCAAACAAAAGATTGCTAGACTAAAGGCGAAGGCAACAGAAGCCTGATCCCATCCCGTTTTTTCAATAATAGGGTTACGATAAACACTCCAAGCATAAGTCGAACCCAGCATTAAGTGTAAAATGACCCCAGCAAAGGCAATAATATAACGATTCGATTTCATAAAACCTCCTATTTTCGAACATTTATTCTATCTTATATAAAAATAGATAGGATTTTAGTTTATCAAGCTTGTCAAAAAATTACTAGTTTTTTGTCTGGAAAGCGTTTTTATCTTTTTCTGTCTTTTTCGTAGCAGAATTGTGCAAAAGTTTTTTTCTTGTGCTAGAATGAAATGCGAATAGGAGGAACTCTAAATGTTAACTTATGATTTAATCGTTATCGGATTTGGTAAAGCTGGTAAAACACTAGCAGGTAAATTGGCTTCAGCTGGTAAAAAAGTTGCCCTCATTGAACGTAGCAAAGCTATGTACGGTGGAACTTGTATCAACATTGGTTGTATCCCAACTAAAACTTTGCTAGTTGCTGCTGAAAAAGACTTGTCTTTTGAAGAAGTCATTGCTACCAAAAACACTATCACTGGTCGCCTCAACGGTAAAAACTATGCGACTGTTGCTGGTACTGGCGTCGATATCTTTGATGCGGAAGCTCACTTCCTTTCAAATAAAGTCATCGAAATCCAAGCTGGTGATGAAAAGAAAGAACTGACTGCTGAAACAATCGTCATCAACACTGGTGCTGTTTCAAACGTCTTGCCAATTCCTGGACTTGCTACAAGCAAGAATGTCTTTGACTCAACAGGTATCCAAAATTTGGACAAATTACCTGAAAAACTTGGAGTCCTTGGTGGTGGAAATATCGGTCTTGAATTTGCCGGCCTTTACAACAAACTTGGAAGCAAGGTTACAGTCCTAGATGCCTTGGATACATTCCTACCTCGTGCAGAACCTTCCATCGCAGCTCTTGCTAAACAATACATGGAAGAAGACGGTATTGAATTACTTCAAAACATCCGTACTACTGAAATCAAAAACGACGGTGACCAAGTGCTTGTCGTGACTGAAAACGAAACTTACCGTTTCGATGCCCTTCTCTACGCAACTGGACGTAAACCAAACGTAGAACCACTTCAACTTGAAAATACAGATATTGAACTAACTGAACGTGGTGCTATTAAAGTAGACAAACATTGTCAAACAAACGTTCCTGGTGTCTTTGCAGTTGGAGATGTCAACGGTGGCCTTCAATTTACTTACATTTCACTTGATGACTTCCGTGTTGTTTACAGCTACCTTGCTGGAGATGGCAGCTACACACTTGAAGACCGTCTCAATGTGCCAAATACTATGTTCATCACACCTGCACTTTCACAAGTTGGTTTGACTGAAAGCCAAGCAGCTGATTTGAAACTTCCATACGCTGTTAAGGAAATCCCCGTTGCAGCAATGCCTCGTGGTCACGTAAACGGAGACCTTCGTGGAGCCTTCAAAGCTGTTGTCAATACTGAAACCAAAGAAATTCTTGGAGCAAGCATCTTCTCAGAAGGTTCTCAAGAAATCATCAACATCATCACTGTTGCGATGGACAACAAGATTCCTTACACTTACTTCACAAAACAAATCTTCACTCACCCAACCTTGGCTGAGAACTTGAATGACTTGTTTGCGATTTAAGTTGAGATTCAATCGTATCGAACAGCCCTCTTTGGGCTGTTTTTGCTTCTACGAAACACCAAATCTGTCTTTTCCCTCTTTTGTGATATAATAGAAACATGAACTTAAAAACTACTTTGGGCCTCCTAGCTGGGCGTTCTTCCCACTTCATTTTAAGCCGTCTTGGCCGTGGAAGTACGCTCCCAGGAAAAGTCGCCCTTCAATTTGATAAAGATATTTTACAAAACCTAGCTAAGAACTACGAGATTGTCGTGGTCACTGGAACAAATGGAAAAACCTTGACAACTGCCCTCACTGTCGGCATTTTAAAAGAGGTTTATGGTCAAGTTCTAACCAACCCAAGCGGTGCCAACATGATCACAGGGATTGCAACAACTTTCCTGACTGCCAAATCTTCTAAAACTGGGAAAAATATTGCCGTCTTAGAAATTGATGAAGCCAGTCTATCTCGTATCTGCGACTACATCCAGCCAAGTCTCTTCGTCATTACCAATATCTTCCGTGACCAGATGGACCGTTTCGGTGAAATCTATACTACCTATAACATGATATTGGATGCCATTCGAAAAGTTCCAACTGCCACTGTTCTTCTCAATGGTGACAGCCCACTTTTCTACAAACCATCTTTCCCAAATCCTATACAGTATTTTGGTTTTGACTTGGAGAAAGGGCCAGCCCAACTGGCTCACTACAATACCGAAGGGATTCTCTGCCCTGACTGTCAAAGCATCCTCAAATATGAGCATAATACCTATGCAAACTTGGGTGCCTATATCTGTGAAGGCTGCGGATGTAAACGTCCTAAGCTCGACTATCGCTTGACAGAACTAGTTGAGTTGACCAACAATCGCTCTCGCTTTGTCATTGACGGACAAGAATACGGTATTCAAATCGGTGGTCTCTACAATATCTATAACGCCCTAGCTGCGGTTGCCATCGCCCGTTTTCTCGGTGCAGATTCGCAACTCATCAAGCAAGGATTTGATAAGAGCCGTGCAGTCTTTGGACGCCAGGAAACCTTCCATATCGGGGATAAGGAATGTACCCTTGTCTTGATTAAAAATCCAGTCGGTGCGACCCAAGCTATCGAGATGATTAAACTAGCACCTTATCCATTTAGTCTATCTGTTCTTCTTAATGCCAACTATGCAGACGGTATTGATACCAGCTGGATCTGGGATGCTGATTTTGAACAAATCACTGAGATGGACATCCCTGAAATCAACGCTGGCGGTGTTCGCCATTCTGAAATTGCACGTCGTCTACGAGTAACAGGCTATCCAGCTGAGAAAATCACTGAAACAAGTAGTCTGGAACAAGTTCTTAAGACCATTGAGAACCAAGACTGCAAGCATGCTTATATTCTAGCTACCTATACTGCTATGCTGGAATTCCGGGAATTGCTGGCTAGTCGTCAGATTGTTAGAAAGGAGATGAACTAATGGTTTATACTTCACTTTCCTCAAAAGCTGGTAATTACCCCTATCAGATTAACATTGCCCACCTCTACGGAAACCTCATGAATACCTATGGGGACAATGGAAACATCCTCATGCTCAAGTATGTGGCTGAAAAACTGGGAGCCCATGTGACCGTTGACATCGTTTCACTCCATGATGACTTTGACGAAAATCATTACGACATTGCCTTTTTTGGTGGTGGTCAAGACTTTGAACAAAGTATTATTGCAGACGACCTACCTGCCAAAAAAGAAAGCATTGACAACTACATCCAAAACGACGGTGTGGTTCTGGCTATCTGCGGTGGTTTCCAACTATTGGGGCAATATTATGTTGAAGCTTCAGGGAGACGTATCGAAGGACTAGGGGTCATGGGCCACTACACCCTCAACCAGACCAATAACCGTTTTATCGGTGACATCAAGATTCACAATGAAGATTTCGATGAAACCTACTATGGTTTTGAAAATCATCAGGGCCGTACCTTCCTCTCTGATGACCAAAAACCACTGGGACAGGTAGTCTATGGAAATGGAAACAATGAAGAAAAAGTCGGCGAAGGTGTTCATTATAAGAATGTCTTTGGTTCCTACTTTCACGGGCCTATCCTCTCTCGTAATGCCAATCTAGCTTATCGCCTAGTCACTACAGCCCTCAAGAAGAAATATGGTCAGGACATCCAACTCCCTGCCTATGAGGACATTCTCAGCCAAGAAATCGCTGAGGAATACAGCGACGTCAAAAGCAAAGCTGACTTTTCTTAAACAAAGGAAAATGATATCAAAGAACTCCGTTATTTGTCGGAGTTCTTTTTGTCTGTTCTTTTACCCTTCTCCCTTGCATTTTCTCTCATTTTTTGCCAAAATAGAGGGGTAGAAAGAAGGTAGCATATGTCTAAATTACAACAAATCGTAACATATCTTGAATCAGAAAAACTAGACGTCGCTGTCGTATCTGACCCCGTCACAATCAATTACCTCACTGGCTTTTACAGTGATCCCCATGAACGCCAAATGTTCCTTTTTGTCCTAGCAGATCAGGAACCCCTCCTCTTTGTCCCAGCCCTTGAAGTTGAGCGTGCTACTAGCACTGTTTCCTTCCCAGTTGTGGGCTATGTGGATTCTGAAAATCCATGGCAAAAAATGAAACATGCTCTTCCACAACTTGATTTCAAACGTGTCGCTGTTGAGTTTGACAATCTCATCTTGACCAAATATCATGGCTTGAAAATAGTCTTTGAAACTGCTGAGTTTGAAAACCTCACTCCTCGTATCCAACGCATGCGCCTCATCAAATCAGCTGATGAAGTGCAAAAAATGATGGTTGCAGGTCTCTATGCGGACAAGGCTGTTAAGGTTGGTTTTGACAATATTTCTCTTGATAAGACTGAGACAGATATTATTGCCCAAATTGACTTTGCCATGAAACGTGAAGGTTATGAAATGAGCTTTGATACCATGGTCTTGACTGGTGATAATGCTGCAAATCCACACGGTATTCCAGCAGCTAACAAAGTTGAAAATGATGCTCTTCTCCTCTTTGACCTGGGTGTTCTAGTCAACGGCTATGCGTCAGATATGACTCGTACAGTCGCAGTCGGCAAACCTGACCAATTCAAGAAAGATATTTACAACTTGACCCTTGAAGCCCAACAAGCTGCTCTTGACTTTATCAAGCCGGGTGTGACTGCCCATGAAGTGGACCGCGCTGCCCGTGAGGTCATTGAAAAAGCTGGTTACGGCGAGTACTTCAACCACCGTCTTGGTCACGGTATCGGTATGGATGTCCATGAATTCCCATCTATCATGGAAGGAAACGACATGATTATCGAAGAAGGCATGTGCTTCTCTGTTGAACCAGGTATCTATATCCCTGGTAAAGTCGGTGTCCGTATCGAAGACTGCGGTGCTGTTACCAAGGACGGCTTTGACCTCTTTACAAGCACCAGCAAAGACCTGCTTTATTTTGATTAAAATTTTTCAAAAATCTTCCCACAATAAAACGCATACTATCAAGGTTTTCAACACCTGATACTATGCGTTTTTTCTAATTCTTAGGACTTTTGACTCAGCCTCTTTACTTAATCTTCTTGATACTTTGACTAAGAATAAATCCTACAATCATCCCTACCATATTTTGCATGAAATTTGGTAGGATTTCTGGTAGAGCTGCTGCCCAGCCATTCATCAATGTAGAGCCCAAGGCGTAACCCCCTACCATGGCAATCGTTGCTAAGATAAGGCCTAACCACTGAGTTTTTCCTTTAAATCCTGCGAAAAATCCCTGCAAGCCATGGTTGACCAAACTAAAGAACATCCACTGAGGATAGCCTGATAAGAGGTCAATCAAGAAACCTGCTAGTCCTCCGACTACAGCCCCTTCACGACTACCAAAGTAGAAGGCCGTAAAGAAGACACCCGCATCTAAAAGAGTTAGAATACCTGTCGGCGTTGGGATTTTTAAGAAATAACCTAGAACCACAGAGAGGGCGGTTAATAGGGATACAAGGGCGATTTTAGTTGTTTTGGTTTGCTTCATATTGTCTTACTCCATACTGATCTGCTTGTGCAATGGCACGGTAAACGAAAGCCTTAGAGCTTTCTACTGCTGATAAAAGTTCATCACCTTTAACCAAGTGACTGGCAATGCTAGAGGCAAAGGTACAACCTGCACCAGCATTTTGCCCTTGGATGACAGGATTTTCTAGGACTGTAAAGTTTTGTCCGTCATAAAAGACATCTACAGCCTTGTCCTGACTAAGTCGATTGCCTCCCTTGATAATGACTGCTGGCGCTCCTAATTCATGCAATTTCTGCGCTGCAGTTTTCATGTCTTCCAAGGTTTTAATTTCCTGATCAGCTAATAATTCTGCTTCAGGAAGATTAGGCGTAATCACACTGACATAAGGGAAAAAGCGAATCAACTCTTGGCAGAGTTCACTGACAGCTACATCATGCGTTTCCTTGCAGACCAAGACAGGGTCCAATACCACAGGCACTCCTGGGCGTTTCTTGATAAAGTCCAATGCCTTCTCAGCCACACTGACAGTAGGGAGAAGACCAATCTTAATTCCCCCAAACTCCACATCACGCAAGCTATCCAATTCATGTTGAAAAATGGTATCGTCAGTTGGAAAGACTTCAAATCCTTTTTCTGTCAAGGCTGTCAAACAAGTCACTGCTACAAAGCCATGCAAGCCGTTCAAGGTATAGGTAGCCAAATCAGCGGACAATCCACCACCACTAAAAATATCATTTCCTGAAAGTGCTAAAATACGATTATTCTTCATAACGAATCTCCTTTAAATACAAACCATTAGGTGCTGCAGTGGGACCTGCAAGTTGCCTGTCCTTCTTCTCCAAGATGAGGTCAATCTGCTCTACTAGCATGCGGTTATTGCCAATTTTGAGTAGCGTCCCCACCATATTGCGAATCTGTTTATACAAGAAACCATTTCCTGAAAAGGTAAAAGTCAAAAACTGGCCTGTCTCATCAACCCTAAGACTGGCTTCTGTAATAGTGCGAACCTTATCCTCTACACTAGTCCCAGAGGCTGTAAAGCCAGTGAAATCATGGGTTCCTTCTAGCTTTTTGACGGCCTCCTGCATCCTCTCCACATCAAGTGGGTAAGGGAAGTGGGTGGCATAGTGACGGCGCATCGGATTTTTGGGACGTCCTCTATCCACGATAAACTCATAGGTCTTGCTATGCTTGGCATAACGACAATGAAAATCATCCGCCACAAGCTCAATTGAAATCACATCAATATCTTCAGGAGACTGAGTGTCCAAAGCAAAACGGAGCTTCTCCTCATCCATCTGATAAGGTAGGTCAAAATGAATAACCTGTCCCAAAGCATGAACCCCACTATCAGTCCTACCAGCACCGTGAACAGTGATGGCTTTCCCCTTATTCAATCTAGTCAAGGTTTTTTCAATTTCTTCCTGAACGCTACGCGCATGAGGCTGGCGCTGAAAACCAGCAAAGGCGTAACCATCATAGGAAATAGTTGCTTTATATCTCGTCATAACTTCTATTTTATCAAGAAATTAATCTGTAGACAAGGTTCTAAAATAAATATTGTCTGGGTACAAAAAACTCAAAAGAAAAACCTAGGAAACCAATCCTAAGCTCTCTTTTGGAGTAGGTACATGACAAAGATAGAGGTTACAATTAACCAAGATCCTAAGATAGCAAAGACCAACATCCCATTGTGAGTTAGTAAGCCAATTGCACCTAGAATAAATGGGGTTGTAAAAGCTCCGAAACTACAGCCTAATACAGCAAATGAAGTTGCTTGATTGAGGAGTTTAGCTGGAATTCGTTCAGAGACAAGTTGAAAGACCGTCGTCAAGGCTACACTGTAGGCAAAACCAGCCAGAATACTCCCTGCCACTACCACCCACAAGGATGGAGACAAGGCAATCACAATTTGCCCTAAGCCAAAGGTAATACCAGACCAGAGGAGCAACTTTTCCTTAAAGATAGAAATCAAAAAAGAAAAACTCACACCAGCCACAATCCCAATTAACTGCATGACACTAAGAACAAAACTAGATAACTGGGCATCTCCAAGTCCTCTTTCCACCATCAAACTTGGAATACGGATGGTAATAGCCGTATTGGTACAAACTACCACTGCTGCTTCTATAGCTAGGGTAAAAATCAAGCCTTTCATTTCTCGAGTTAAACGACTTGCTTCCTTCGTTTTTTTCTTGACTTCTTTCTTTTCTTTTCCATAAGGTACAAAGAGCAAATAAAGGGTCAGCACCAAAAATCCAGCACTATAGGCTAGGAAGGTAGCTGTCCAACCAAAGGCCAACAACTGACCGACTGCCAAGGTGATGAGAGAAGCCCCAACAACCTCTGCAGAACCACGTAGCCCTAACATCTGAATTCGCGTTTTTCCTTGATAGCGTTCACTGATAATGGAAATGGCCTTGGCATTGATCATCCCAAGACCCAAGCCAAAAAGAATCCGTGTTCCAAAGACAAAAGGATAGGCTTGATACCAAAAGGGTGCTATTCCACTCAGTGATAAAATCAGCAATCCCAAACTAATCTGTAATCGCTCAGGAAATATTTTTTCTAAGAAACCATTTAGTAGTAACATCATCATGATTCCAAAGGAAGGCAAGCTCGCCAAGAGCTCAATTTGTTCCTTAGGATAACCTTGATAATAGTCAAACATGGCTGGCAGGGCACTCGAGATGGAAAAGGAGGTAATCAAAACGAGGGAGAGAGCCAAAATACTGGCCCGTTCTAAAAATTGTTTCATGAAATCTCTTTCTATATTTCTCTTAATCTTCTACTTTTTTGATCGTTATCAAACAAGCAAGAAAAGAAGAAGTCCCATTGGTATACAGACTCCTTCTTAAACTCGAAAATGAATCCCTTGTGTCTTAGGATGACTTTCTCTTGATTTGCTTAATAAAGTAGAAGATAAATCCTGCTACCATATAGGCAACAAAGATAATCAGACACCACTTAAACACAACATCCCAACCCTTGTTCACATTCAAAAAGAAGTAAGGGAAAGGATTATCCTTGGCATTTGGAATATTGAGTTTTAAAACCAAGCCATTAAAAAGAGCAAACATCATATACAGCAAGGGTAAAATGGTCCACACAATTGGATCCCAAATCTTGTATTGACCCTGTTTGTCAAAAAAGAGGGTATCTGCGAAAAACCAGAGGGGAACGATATAGTGGCAAAGGAAATTTTCTAGGGTATAGAAATTAGTCGCAATAGGCGCTAAGAGGAAATGGTAAATCACACAGGTAATCATGATACTCATGGTGACCCCACCTTTTAAGCGCAAGAGACTTGGTCTTTGCCAGTTTTCACCTACACGGCTCATAACCTTTAGAAGATAAAGGGTAAAAATAGTTACCAAGAGGTTGGACAGAACCGTGTAATAGAGAAGCATCCCAAAACCACCATGCTTGGTAATTTCAAGGTAAACTCCCGTAAAAGCCGCTAGAAACAAGAAGATACGGCTATAAAATACAAGTTTATAGTGTTTTGACATGTTTAAATTTTCTTCACAAACTCTGATTTGAGTTTCATGGCACCGAAGCCATCAATCTTACAGTCGATATTGTGGTCGCCTTCTACGATGCGAATATTTTTCACGCGCGTCCCTTGTTTCAAATCTTTTGGCGCACCTTTTACCTTCAAGTCCTTGATGAGAGTTACTGTATCACCGTCAGCCAATTTATTTCCATTGGCATCGATAGCAACAAGACCCTCTTCTACATCTGCAACTTCAGCAGGATTCCACTCATAAGCACACTCTGGGCAAACCAGTAGGGCACCGTCTTCGTAGACATACTCTGAGTTACATTTTGGGCAATTTGGTAGGTTGTTCATGGTTTCTCCTTATCATCATTCGCTATTCTTTGAAAATCAAAATTTCTCGAACAGCAACTATTATACCCTAAAATCAGCATTTTGACAAATTTAGAAAAAAACCGATATCTATCTATCGGCTTTTCTACATTTACATTCTTTTTTTAGCTTCTGCTTTGATTTTTTCAACTACTTCTTGAATGTTCAAACCAGTTGTATCAAGGTAGACAGCATCCTCTGCTTGTTTGAGAGGCGAAGTCTCACGATGACTATCCTTGTAGTCACGCGCAGCAATTTCCTCTTTTAGAGTTTCAAGGTCTGTTTCAATTCCCTTGGCAACATTTTCCTTGTAACGACGCTCTGCTCTCTCATCAACAGAAGCTACTAGGAAAATTTTTAATTCTGCTTGTGGCAATACAACAGTCCCAATATCGCGACCGTCCATGACAATCCCGCCTTGTTGGGCAATTTCTTGTTGGAGAGAAACCAGTTTCTCACGCACTTGAGGAATTGCTGCAATAGCAGAAACATGATTGGTCACCTCATTTTCACGGATAGGGTGGGTAATATCCACATCCCCTACAAAGACAAGCTGTTCTCCAGTTTCTGAACGTCCAAAACTGATTGGATGCTGGTCCAACAAGGCTAGAAGGGCTTCGACTTCTTCTACTCCTAACTGGTTTTGGAGAGCCATGTAGGTCGTTGCACGATACATGGCACCTGTATCTAGGTAGGTGTATCCAAAGTCCTTGGCAATAATTTTTGCGACCGTACTCTTACCACTTGAAGCAGGACCGTCAATAGCAATTTGAATTGTTTTCATATCGGCTCCTATTTTATTTTTATAACATCACCTGGATTAGCAAACCAAGATCCTGTAGCCATGTGCCCAGGATTTAAGGCCTCTAACTGAGCAATGGAGATTCCTGCACGAGCGGCAATGGCTGCTTCCCCTTCTCCAGCTAAGACTTTTGTCGTCCCTTCTGGATCTGTAGCTTCCTCCGAGTGTTCAGAAGAAGATTCTGAACTCTGCTCAGGCTGGGAACTGCTTGAAGATGAGACTTGTACTACACTTGTATCAGAATCATGAAAATCTTTCAAGGCTGCTGTGCGATTACTCCCACCCGATGATAGATAGATGAGAACAATAATCATCACTACCACAATTACAAAGAAAATACTAGCTAAGATCGTCAAGACACGATTGGCCACTACATCTCTGCCTTGAGTTCTCTTACGACGCTCTGCTCTTGATTCTTCTTGATCATAAATATCTTCTTGCCACGGTTCTTTTTCCATACCCTACTCCTTGTTTTTTTTTACGTTTCTTATTACAATATAAATATGAACATGAAAATCACACTTATACCTGAACGATGTATCGCCTGTGGGCTTTGCCAAACTTATTCTGATTTATTTGATTACCACGATAATGGAATCGTGCGTTTTTACGATGACCCTGACCAACTAGAAAAAGAAATTTCTCCTAGCCAGGATGTCTTAGAGGCTGTTAAAAATTGCCCAACTCGCGCCCTGATTAGCAATCAGGAAGCCTAAATCAATAGCGATAATCCACTTCCTCTAGTTTAGCACATTTCCATGTAAAATTATAGTCTTTTCACTTTATTTTTTTCTGTAAAATCAGGAAGGTCACTTTTTTCTTTGATCAGATAAAGTGGTCTTTTTTTAGTCTCCAAATAAATTTTACTGATGTACTTGCCGAGAATCCCAATGGTCAAGAGTTGAATGCCTCCAAGAAAGAGAATGACAGCCATCAGAGAGGTCCAACCTGATGTCGGATTGCCCAAAATGAGGGTCCGAACCACAACAAAAAAGGTCATCAGTAGAGAAATAAAACAAGATAGGAGACCAGCTACAAAGGCTATAGTCAACGGGAAATCTGAAAAATTAACAATCCCTTCAATGGAGTAGAAAAAGAGTTGCCTAAAACTCCAACTGGTCTTGCCAGCCTTCCTTTCGACATTTGGATAGTCCAGATAGTGGGTTTTAAAGCCGACCCAGGCAAAAAGTCCCTTCGAAAAACGATTGGACTCAGTCAAGCTTAAAATGGCATCGACCACAGACCTTCTCATCATGCGAAAATCACGAACACCTGACGGCAGGGCTACTGGACTGATTTTTTTCATGAAGCCGTAAAAGAGATCAGCACAGAAACTGCGAAAGAAGGGTTCTCCCTCCCGACTGGTTCTGCGTGTTCCTACACAGTCTAAATCTGCATTCTGGTCTAGTAAGGCTTTCATCTCAAGCAACATACTAGGAGGATCTTGGAGATCTGCATCCATCACCACCACCAAATCTCCGGTTGCATATTGCAAGCCTGCATATAGAGCAGCTTCTTTGCCAAAATTTCGCGAGAAAGAAATATAATGAACTGCCGGATTTTGTTCTCGATAGGCCTTTAAGAGTCTCAAGGTCCCATCACTTGATCCATCATCGACAAAAACATACTCGATTTCTGTTTCCAAATCTGGAAGTAAAGCTTCCAAAGCCTGATAAAAAAGAGGAAGTACTTCCTCTTCGTTTAAACAGGGGACAATGATTGACATCACCATCTTAGTCTTCAAATCCATTTGGATGCTTGCTTTGCCAACGCCATGCGTCTTCACACATTTGGGTGATGCCGAGTTCTGCTTCCCAGCCGAGTTCTGCTTTGGCTTTTGCAGGATCTGAATAGCAGGCTGCGATATCCCCTGGGCGACGTTCTACAATGCGGTAAGGAATTGGACGTCCCACTGCTTTTTCCATGTTTTGGATAATTTCTAGAACAGAATAGCCTTTACCAGTTCCAAGGTTATAAACATTTAGACCTGAACCTTTTTGAATTTTTTTCAGAGCTGCAACGTGACCTTTAGCCAAATCGACAACATGGATATAGTCACGAACACCTGTTCCATCTTCCGTATCGTAATCATCTCCAAACACTTGCACTTGCTCTAGTTTACCAACGGCTACTTGAGTCACATATGGCAAGAGATTGTTTGGAATACCGTTTGGATTTTCTCCCAAATCTCCACTCTCATGGGCTCCGATTGGGTTAAAGTAACGAAGCAAGACCACATTCCATTCTGAGTCTGCTTTGTAAATATCCGTCAAAATTTCCTCTAGCATAAGCTTGGTGCGGCCATATGGGTTGGTCACTGAAAGTGGGAAATCTTCCAAGATTGGCACTGTATGCGGATCTCCGTAAACTGTCGCAGAAGAACTGAAAATAATGTTTTTACAGTTGTTTTCTTCCATGACCTTCAAAAGACTAACAGTTCCAGCGATATTGTTGTCATAGTAGGCAAGAGGGATACGGGTTGATTCGCCAACAGCCTTCAAACCAGCAAAGTGAATGACCCCTGTTGGTTCTTCTTGTTTGAAAATATCTCTGAGAGTATCAGTATCACGAATATCTGCCCCATAAAACGGAATTTCAACTCCTGTGATTCTTTCAACAACTTCTAAACTTTTTCTGTTACTATTCACAAGGTTATCCACCACAACAACCTGATGACCTGCTTGGATTAACTCAATAACTGTGTGGGTTCCGATAAAACCTGCTCCACCCGTTACCAAAATCTTTTCTTGCATCTTTTTTCCTCGATTCTCGGATCATTTTTTCTTATTTTACCATTTTTGATAGGGAATGTCATTTGCCATCCTAGAGGGGAGGCTAAAATTTCAGTAAAATTCTTATTTGCTTTTTACTCGTTTGACATAGTTTTCAATTGGGTAGTTTGCTGGGTCTAAGGTCATTTCCCTGCTTTGGACCAGTTGGGCTAGGTGGTAACCAATGATAGGACCAGTTGTGAGGCCTGATGAACCTAGTCCACTAGCAGCATAGACACCTGCTAAGCCAGGTACTTGCCCAAAGAAAGGTGAGAAATCACTGGTATAGGCACGGATTCCCACACGCTCAGCCCTTGAAGTCGCTACTGCCAAGACTGGATAGTGAGGCAAGGCTGCCTCCTCCATTTTCTGGAGTAAGGTTTCATCTACCGTCAAATCAAATCCCATGTCATTTTCATGAGTAGCACCTAGGGATAATTTCCCACCTGCAAAAGGAATCAAATCCCACTCCCCTTCTGGCATAACAACAGGGGAATCTTCCATGTCTTGGGCAAGTTGATAATCTCGGAGTTGCCCCTTTTGGGGACGAACATCTACTTCATAACCTAAAGGCTCTAACAGGTGTCCCAACCAAGCTCCCGTTGCCAAAATAACCTGATCAAACACCTCTTCGCCAATCTGGTAACCTGATGCTAAAGGTGTCAGAGTTACTTTTTCTTTGACCAGCTTGACCTGACTGGCTTCTAGCAAACGAGTCACTAAGAGTTGGCCATCTACTCTCGCTCCACCAGAAGCATAGAGCAGGTGGTCAAATCCCTGTAAGCTAGGGAATAATTCATTAGCTGATGCTTGGTCTAGAATGGCTAATTGCCCTATCAAAGGAGATTCTTCTCTACGCTGGAGGGCTAGTTGATAGAGTTCTTCCAACTTAGTTTCATCCTTTTTCAGGAGAAAGACTCCCGAACGCTGGTAAAAGTCAATTTCTTGCCCCGACTTTTCTAAATCAGCCAACAAATCCACATAAAAATCAGCCCCCAAGCGCGCCATTTTGTACCAGGCTTTATTGCGGCGTTTGGAAAACCAAGGACTGATAATTCCTGCTGCGGCCTTGGTAGCTTGACCTTGTCCATGGTCAAAAACGGTCACCTCTAGGTCACTTTCTTTCGAGAGGTAGTAGGCAACTGTGGCTCCCACAATTCCTGCTCCGATAATAGCAACTTTTTTCATTGTTTTCACTTTCTAACTAGATATGGTGGAAAGGATTGGTCGATGCTTGACTAGGTACAATATCGATTGTCCAGCCTTTTTCCTCTTTCCATTGACTAAGAAGCTCTGCAATTTTTTCCACAAAAAGCACTTCAATATAGTGACCTGGGTCCAATGCTAGCAAGCCATCAGACAACATATCCTGGGCAGTGTGGTAGTAAATATCACCAGTGATATAGACATCCGCTCCTTTAGCTAAAGCATCCTTATAGAAAGACTGCCCGCTACCACCACAGATGGCCACTCTTGAAATAGACTTCTGCAAATCACTCTCTTGATAATGCAGCAATCGAAGACTATCTAAACCAAAGACTTTCTTGACATTCTGGGCCAATTCCCCAAATGTCTTAGGCTGAATATTTCCAATACGACCAATTCCACGCTCAGGACCTGTTTCCTGCAAATAAGTCGTTTCCTTGATACCTAGCATCTGACAGAACCAATCATTGAGGCCATTTTCAACGATGTCAATATTGGTATGGCTGACATAAACTGCGATGTCATGCTTGATCAGATCAATGTAAATCTGATTTTGTGGACGGCTAGCTACCAAATCCTTGATGGGACGAAAAATCGGCGCGTGCTTGACAATAATCAAGTCCACACCCTTTTCAATAGCTTCAGCCACCGTTTCTTCACGAATGTCGAGAACAACCATGACCCTTTGGATATCCTTGTCCAAAGTACCAATTTGCAGACCACGACTATCCCCCTCCATAGAAAATTCTTGCGGACAAAAGTCTTCATAACGTTTAATGACTTCACTTGCTTGCATGGAGAACCTCCTTGATAGCTTGAATTTTATCTACTAGAACTTGACGTTCCTCCAGATTTTTTTCTGGGATTTGTCCGAGGGCAAACTCTAGCTTAATAGCTTCTTTTTGCCATTTTTGGACAAAGACTGGACTAACTTCTTTGGACAAAAAAGGACCAAAGCGAACATCACTGGCTGATAGCTTCATTTGTCCTGCTTCCACCACCAAAATCTCGTAAAACTTGCCAGCTTCTGCTAGGATGCTTTCGGCTACAATCTGAAACCCATTCTCTTGTAGCCAGATACGCAAGTCGTCTTCACGATTATTAGGTTGGAGGATTAACCGCTCTACATTAGCTAACTTGTCCAAGCCTTCTTCTAAAATCCTAGCAATCAAACGACCACCCATACCAGCAATGGTAATGACAGACACTTGGTCTGCCTCTTCAAAAGCTGCCAAGCCATTTGCTAAACGGACTTGAATTTTCTCCTTTAACCCGTGACTTTCAACATTTTTAACCGCGGACTGGTAGGGACCTTCCACCACCTCACCCGCAATGGCACTTTCGATTTGTCCTCTTTCGACTAACTCGATAGGCAGATAAGCATGGTCACTTCCCACATCGAGTAAAATGGCTCCCTGTGGCACAAAGGAAGCCACTAATTCTAATCTCTTTGAAATCATTTTCTCTCTCTTTCCAAAACTCTATTACCTATTATTATACCACATTTCAGCTGGCAATCCTGCACCTAAAAAAGACCGCAATCCACAGATTGCAGTCTGTCTTTATTTTCTAGCTTGATAGCAACTGGTCAGGATGAAAATCACGGTAAAGACCAACATCATGACACCATAAACAGGTAAAGTTTGTCCTGTTAAGGTTGAAATTTCAAGCAGTTTTTGAATTCTTGGGAAGAGAGCTGTGGCTAGGAAGCCTCCTACTGACCAAACAATCAAGAGGACACGCCAGAGGGTAAATGGCATGCAGGCTCTAAATACGGATAAGAAACCAATAGACCCAAGCAGATAATAGAGTAGGGTTAAAATTTCTAACTCAGACCAACCTTGGCTCGCGCCAAATATTTTCACAAAGAGAACGCTGAATACAACCATGAGAGCGCTTGGTAGGGCACGAAGCATGGATTTTCTGAGGAAGTTTGGCTCGACAGGTTTGATATTTCGCTCAAAAGTCAAAACGAATGGTGGGAAACCTTCCACAAACTGGTCAATCATGGTAATCTGGATCGGAATGAAGGGGAAAATCAAGATCCATTCAGACCGTCCCAGAAGAGCACTAGCAATACAGATGACTGCGAGCAAGAATGAGTAGATTGTCTTTATCAAGAAAATCGGTGCGATATGGGCAATGTTATTGACCACACGACGACCTTCAAAGAGAATCTCAGGAACATCATTAAAATCAGAGTTCAAAAGAACCAGATTGGCAATCTGACGAGTCGCAGGATCTCCCTCAGCCATCACGATAGAACAATCCGCCTCACGAAGGGCCAGGATATCATTAACTCCATCCCCTGTCATAGCCGTTGTATGACCCGCTTTTTTCAGTGTTTGGATGATGAGTTTCTTTTGATGAGGGGAAACACGTCCGAAAATAGCTGTCTCCTCAGCCATAGCAACCAATTCCTCATCCGTGATTTTTGAGCAATCTATATAACTGTCATAGTCCGCAAAACCAGCCTTCTGGGCAATACTGGACACCGTAACTGGATTGTCACCAGAGATAATCTTGAGGCTCACTTCCTGAGAACGGAGATAGTCCAGCGTCTCTGCTGCTCCCTCTCGAATCGGGTCCAAAATTTCCAGCAAGGCCAGAGCCTGAATATCAGATGGCTTTTGTGGCTTGTGATGGTCCAGTTTTTCCTGACTGAGAGCTAAGACCAATACACGTGAACCTCTCTCCAAGGCCTCTCTGGCTTCTGGGACCTCAGAATCCAACAACATCTCAGGTGCACCTAAGAAAACTGTTCCCAAACCTTCTAACTCCATGGCTCCCCACTTGCGGTCGCTTGAGAAGGGAAGATTGGCAATCATAGGATAGGCTACTAGACCTTGGAAACGTTGGCGAATGGCTTGGGCAGTTGGATTTTTATCCTCACTGTTAGCTATGTAGCTGGTCAGGATGCTGGCAATAGTCTCTTCACCATAAGTTGCCGTCAGCGGAAGAACTGCCTCCACCTGCATCTTTCCTTGGGTAATGGTACCCGTCTTGTCCAAACAGAGCATATCCACGCGCGCCAAGGTCTCAACAGAGTACATCTCCTGCACCAAAACCTTTTTCAAGCCCAGCTTGATCACTGCAGTCAAGAGCGAAGTAATGGTCAAAAGGGCAATTCCCTTAGGCAACATTCCCAGAAGGGCTGTCGACGAATTTACAACGGACGACTTAAGAGGCAAGCCTTTTAAAAGCAAGGCTTCCAGCAAGAGAGCCAGACCAAAAGGAATGATAATTTTCCCAGTAAAACCTGCTAGCTTGTCCAGCGATTTCATGATACGAGAGTTGATGGGTTTAACGGTCTTGGCTTCCAGCATAAGTTTGGCGGCATAGTTGTCTGCACCGACATGATGGACACGAGCTAAAACTGACCCACTAGCCAAGAAACTTCCAGACAAAAGCAAGGCATCCACTTCCTTTTGCACCAAATCACTTTCCCCCGTTAACATGGCTTCATTGACTTCCGCAAAGCCTTCCAAAACCAAGGCATCACTAGGAATCTGCTCTCCTGCAGACAAACGAATGACATCTCCTAACACCAATTCTTCAGGATTCAGAGCCACTTCTTGGCCATCACGAATGGTTTTGACTTTTTCCTTGGTCATAAGATTGAGCTTGTCCACCATGTGTTTGGCCCGTAGCTCGGTCACAATTCCAGAAAAAGCGTTAAAGCAGATAACAGCAAAGAAGACCAGATTGCTCCAAGCCTGCACAAAGGCAAGGGCCAAAGCAATGGCAAAGTTCAAAGCGTTAAAAAGGGTAAAGACATTTCGTTTAACGATTTGCCAAGTGCTGGTACTGGCCGAAACAGTAAAATCATTGACCAAGCCCTTAGCCTGTCTTTCCGTAACTTCTCTTTGGGTTAATCCCATAATCTTATTTTTGTCCATAAACTCTATCATATCATTTTTTCTAAAAGAATTCTAATCTCATCCCAAATATGAACCTGGTCAAGGGAAAAGTTTGCCAGCCCTCCTTTGATAAGGTATAATAATAACAAGAAAATAATCGAAGGAGATCGCATGTTTTATACTTATTTACGTGGATTGGTTGTCTTGCTCCTATGGTCCATCAATGGCAATGCCCACTATCATAATACTGATAAAATTCCTAATCAAGATGAAAATTATATTCTGGTTGCCCCTCACCGTACCTGGTGGGATCCTGTTTACATGGCCTTTGCGACCAAGCCAAAACAATTTATCTTTATGGCCAAAAAAGAGCTCTTTACCAACCGTATCTTTGGTTGGTGGATTCGTATGTGTGGTGCCTTTCCTATCGACCGGGAAAATCCTAGCGCTTCTGCCATCAAATATCCTATCAATGTTCTCAAAAAAAGTGATCGCTCTCTCATCATGTTTCCAAGTGGGAGCCGTCACTCAAACGATGTCAAGGGTGGCGTAGCTCTGATTGCCAAAATGGCCAAGGTCCGTATCATGCCGGTTACCTATACAGGTCCTATGACCTTGAAGGGCCTGGTTAGCCGTGAGCGTGTTGATATGAACTTTGGAAATCCAATCGATATCTCAGATATCAAGAAAATGAATGATGAAGGCATTGAAACAGTCGCTAATCGTATCCAATCAGAATTTCAACGTCTAGACGACGAAACGAAACAATGGCACAATGATAAAAAACCAAACCCACTCTGGTGGCTTATCCGCATCCCTGCCCTCATCCTTGCCATTATCCTCGCTATCCTAACTATCATCTTTAGCTTCATCGCAAGCTTCATCTGGAATCCAGATAAAAAGAGAGAGGCTCTTGGTTAAATAAATACAAGAATCCCTTGGCAAAAGCCAAGGGATAAATCTTTTATTCGATTTTCCATTTTTGGGCCAACCAGCTGGAAAAAGCTAGAAATCGTTCAGCTACTTGTTCATGGTGTCCATAAGAATCAAAGACAAACTGACCGTTCGGATAGCGTTTCTGAAGACTGGTATGAATCTGCTCAGCATAGACTGGTGCTTGACCCAAGCGATTAGTATGGTGTGCTCCTTCTGTTTGACCATTCTGTAAATACAGCAAACAGTCCAAATTTTTCACATTTTCTTCCTTGCAGTAAGTCACAAAATCAGGATACCAAAAGGAACCGCAGATTGAAAAGACACAGGAAACCTTGTCAAAGCTGAAAAGACTGTAGACTGCCGCCAAGCCACCTAGTGAATAACCTCCGTAGGCAAGGCGTGCTTCATCCAGTCGATAAAGCGACTGTAGCTTGTCTAAAAGACCTCCAAATAAATGATCATGATAGACGTTGGCCTGACCTCCAAAATCTGGAGCTCCATCTCTCAGAGCTGATGTTGCCCAGGGAGTGTAGTCGTCTAAGCGATTTTTAGAGGTCAAGCCCACTAAAATCACAGATTCGGAAAGGAAGGATAGGAGATCCAAGTTTCCATCATTCAATAAAATAGCCGGATAGGTTTGATTGGGGTCGTAGTTAGAAGGAAGGCTGATTTTGACTTGAATTCCTTCCCAATCAAACTCATTATTTATTGATAAAGTCATTGATTTTCTCAAGGGAATCAATCACTGCTGGACCATAGTCCATCAACTCATCGTAAGAAATGGTCATGATTTTTTGATTCTTAATAGCAGGAACGCTTTCCAAAACAGCATTTGCCTTCATCAACTCTACTGCTTTTTCATCCAATTTTTTATTACGATCGCTGGTTACATAGATAATCAATTCAGGATCCATTGACACGAGGTTTTCCAAGGTCAAGCCTGATGTCCCCGTAGCAACGTTTGTATAACCAAGTTGATTGAGCAGGCTCTCTTGCAAAGCAGACTTGTAGGCACCGAAGGTTTCATCATTATAAGCAACCATAATCAAAGCCTTTTTCTTTTCACCTTGACTTGCTGGGTTTGCTTTCTTAACAGCGTCAATTTTAGTTTGTAATTGGGCTGCGTATTCATTAGCCTTGTCCTGAACATTAAAAATCATTCCAAGATTTTTGACATCTTCTACGATATTCCCCAAATCTTGCTGAATTGTTGAGAGAGAAGCTTTTTGCGTATAAACTGGGATTTTATTTTCATTCCAAGTGCTAACTGTCCCCAAGGATTTTTCAGAAAACATCATATTTCGACCCATCACAGCGTCTGGCTCATAAGAAAGAACTGTCTCTTGTGAGACTGTTTTTTTATCCCCAATTTGAGGAATAGATGCAATCGCGTCCTTGTATTTGTCCGTCACAACATTGTCTGGATTGAGCATGCCAACAATTTTATCCTTCAACCCCAACTCCAATAAGATTTCAGTGGTTGAAAGATTGTTGGTGATAACTTTTTCAGGTGCCTTGTCAAAGATTTGTTCGACTTCATTCCCTTTCGCGTCATAGGTTTTGACCGTTAGTGGATAAGTCGTCTCTGTGCTCGCCTTTTGACTTGTTTCTGTGCTAGATTGTGTGGTAGCTTTTTCAGTGGTAGTGTTGCTACAAGCTGCCATCGTTAAGGTAGCTACTGTCACGAGTAAAATACTGAGTGTTTTTTTCATTTTGTTTTCCTTTTCATTCTTATAAATAGTGAATCATGGCTTGCTGATCCTCGGTCCAAGTAACCTGACTTTGAACTCCGTATACAGTTTGCAATGACTCAGGGGTGATGGTCTCCTTTGGAGTCCCTTGGTAAAGGATTTCTCCCTCTTTCATCAGATAGAGATAATCCGAATAGCGACAAGCAAGTTGAATATCATGTAGGACAGCTAGAACATTGACCTTGAGCTCCTTCACAATGGCCAACAAGTCTAGCTGATACTTGATATCCAGGTGATTGGTTGGTTCGTCCAGGAGCAAGAGAGTCGGTTCTTGCACCAAGGCGCGGGCTAGTATGACTCGCTGTTTCTCTCCCCCTGACAGAGACGAATAGAGACGAGTTTTCTTCTCAAGCATATCCACCTTGACGAGAGCATCTTGAACAAGCGCATAATCCCTTTCCCTTTCCTTCTGTAAAAAAGAGAGGTGGGGAGTTCTTCCCAGCAAGACGATTTCCTCAACTGTACAATCAAACTGCAGTTGGTTAAACTGGGTCACAATTGCCATTTGCTTGGCTGTTTCTTTGATTGTCCATTGTTCAAGAGGTTTCCCATCTAGGCTTATCAAGCCTTTGTCTGCCTTTTCCTGACGATAGAGGAGTTTAAGTAGACTGGTTTTCCCGCTTCCATTTGGTCCTAGTATCGTGTGAAATTGATTCCCTTCAACCTTAAGAGAAACTCCCTTGAGGATTTTTTTCTCTCCCAGTCCAAAGTGGACATCCTGACAAATCAAGTCCATATCAGACCCTCACCTCCCTTCGTCTACCTCCAACAATGTAGATAAAGAAGGGAGCACCTACTAAGGCTGTGAAAATACCAATAGGAAGCTCTGCGTTTGGAATGATGATACGAGAGAGTACGTCTGCCCAGATGACAAAGAGGGCACCTAGCAAGGTTGCAACAGGAAAAAGCCTCTTGTAATTCGTTCCTACTAACCCTCGAGCTAAATGTGGAGTAATCAGACCGACAAATCCAATAATCCCACAGGTTGCCACTAAGACTGCTGTCAGCACAGCCACCATGGTCACATAAAGATACCAATAAAAGCGTAAGGGAATTCCCAAAGTTAAAGCAGCCTCATCTCCCATCATCATCGCATTGAAAACACGATACTGAGTAGAGAAAAATAGAAAGGCTATTCCTACTACTATAGTTGGCAGGACCAAGTCTGCCCAGGAAGTCCCAGCGAGCGAGCCCATGGTCCAAAACTTAATGGTCATCACACTGTCCGCATTAGCGCCAACTGAGATAATAAAGTTGGAAAAAGCTAGAAAGAGAGCATTGACCACCGTTCCTGATAAGATCAGACTGGAAGTCGTCATCCTTCCCTGCATAGAGGCAATGATGAGGACAGCAATTGTTGCCAAAATAGCTCCAAGAAAAGCTCCAAGGCTAATCATCACTTTTAAACCAAGAATGATGCTCAAAGTTGCCCCTAGAGTAGCACCCGCAGATATTCCTAAGACATAAGGCTCTGCGATGGGATTGTTCACTGTGGACTGCATCACACTACCACACATAGAAAGGCCTACTCCTACTATCAGACCTAACAATACTCGAGGGAATCTCATATTCCATACAATGGCAAGAGTCGACTTGGAAACCTCTCCTATCTCAAGAGGAAATCCCAACCTGCTCAAAATAATCCGATAGGTATCTCCTAGATTAATCACAACAGATCCCATTGAAACTGCTAGAAAGAGAGAAATCCCTAAAATACCTAGCAAAATAACTAAAAGTAACACAAATTGCTGGTCTTGTCGGCTTCCAGAAAATTTGGAAAGCATGCAAACCTCCTTTGATAGAATCTTAAAAATTTAGAAAATTCTCATGAAAAGTATACCATATTTTCAACAATGGAACAAGATGAGAACAAATGAATATAGTTGATTTTATTGTGCTAGGAACCGTAACCGAAGATTATACTTGAGTATATCGAGGTAAGGTGCCAACGCAAAAAGCCCTCTGAAAATCAGAGAGCTGATTTGAGCTCGGGATAAAATCCTAGTGAAACAAAAAAATCTACACGGTCAGAAAAGTCTCTATCGTGCCATTTTCATACATGATGTATAATCCAAGTAGAATGAATACTAAGGGCACAATGATTCGCTCGTATTTTTCAATTGTCTCGAATATTAACGGAATAGAGGATAACACCCGACTAATCTCGCATAAGATAATTATACCGATTACAAACACAAGCAAGGCCACGAGGGTCTGTGACCAATCTAACGAAGCAAAATAAGGTATATAGATACCTAAATTATCTCCGCCAGACGCAATTGTTAGCAATGTAACTGTCCAAAACAGTTGATTTGCCTTGCTTTGTTCTAATCTTTCAATAATTTCTTCCTCTTCTTCCTCTTCTTCCTCACCTTCTCCAACAATTGCAAAGCGAATCCCTAAATAGATAGGGATTAAACCAAGCAATCCAACCATCCATTCTTCAGGCACGAAATTAACGACATAAGCAGCAACTAAACTCGCCCCTACAAGTAAGCCTGTGCCTAGATATTGCCCCGCATAAATATGCCATTTTTGTTTATTCTGTGATAGCTGTGCAAATAAAATAAATAAAATAATTAAATAATCGATACTGGTGGAAATATAAACACCAATAGCAGATATGATTGTCTGTCCCATAAAAAACCTCCTGTATTGGTCAGTAATAAATCAGCAGATTTTAGGAGAGCACAGACACATTAATTTAGCTATCGCTAGTGGGTAATTTCGAACATAGGAAAGCATTTTACTCCTCCTCAAAACGTAGTTACAAAGTAATTTCTAACTGAAATTCGGTGACTACTTCCATGTAAAGTATAACATACTATACTTTACTTCGTAAAGTGTGGGCTCTCCGAAGGGGCTTGCAGACAGCTACTCGGCTTTTCAAGCCGAGTAGCTACGCACCTTTATGGTGTAATTAGCTGATACCATTTGAGGTTTTTGTAGTCTCCAAAATTGTGACCGATAAAACCTCAATAAAAAAGCCCTCTGAAGTCAGAGAGCTGATTTGAGATTGGGATAAAATCCATACAAAAAAGCTACCCTATTTAGAGTAGCTTCATTATCAAGATATGCTCAATTGAACACGGCCTAAGCACTTGGCAAAAAAGATAAAACCTCCTAGAAACTGAAGTTTCTTCGTCAATTTTCCTATTTTTGCTTTGTGCTTTTGACGGCCTTTGTATCTTGAATTAGCGACGAAGTCCTAGAGAGTTAATCAACTCACGGTAACGGTTAACGTCGTTTTTACGCAAGTATGCAAGCAAGTTACGACGGCGACCAATTTTTTTCATCAATCCACGGTAAGTAGCGTGGTCTTTTTTGTGTTGTTTGATGTGTTCGTTAAGGTGGTTGATTTCCCAAGTAAGGACAGCAACTTGAACCTCTACTGAACCTGTATCACCTTCGTGACGTGCATATTGTGCAATGATTTCATTTTTTTTCTCTTTTGAGATTGCCATGATGTTTCTCCTTTTTATTTGGCTTCATCCGAGTGACAGGTTGGCATGCCTGGAACCAAGAAGAAGTTATTTGTCTTTACGACAATCCCTATTCTACCAATAACTAACTTCTTTGTCAACAGATTTACTTTCTTGTTTTAAATATGTTATAATAATCATAGCAAGAAATCTAAGTTGTCTGTTTTTTAAAACGAGGTGATTATCATGCGTAGATTCTATTCCCATCTCCCCTACTATCTGGTCATACTTTTCTTTTATTGGCCACTTTATCAGTTGTTATCACTAATTATTTCTGACCCCCTTTTTCTCAAGAGTCTCTACGTAAATAATATTCTCTTCTTTACACCTCTGGTAATCTTGATTGTATCGCTACTTTATAGCTACCGTTTCATTTTCTCACTTTGGTGGTTAATTGGTAACGGACTGCTCTTTTGCTTTACTATCATAACCTTTGGTGAGTTTATACTAATTTACTTGCTAATCTATGAAACCTTGGCTCTGGTGGGCATAGCTTCCGGTATTGGCATCAAGCATATTCTACAAAAATGAAAAACAAAAAACTTTCACAAAATCCTTGAAAAATCTCACAATCATGCTATAATAATCCATAGAGACAAGTCACTTAGTCCCTTTCTACTAGAGAGTGCGTGGTTGCTGGAAACGCATAGAAAGCCTAAACTGACACTACTCTTGAGTTTTTTATGAAAACATAAAACGGTGGCCACGTTAGAGCCAATCAGAGGTGTCCCTCTCTTTTGAGGTACATAAATGAAGGTGGAACCACGTTGCGACGTCCTTTCGGGATGTCGCAATTTTTTTATGAGGAGGCTAACTATGGAGTTGCAAGAATTAGTGGAGCGCTGTGGGGCAATCCGACAAGCTTATCACAAACTGGAAGTTAAGCATCATGATTCCAAGTGGACGGTAGAAGAAGACCTCTTGGCTTTATCTAATGATATTGGAAATTTCCAACGACTGGTGATGACAAAGCAAGGACGCTACTATGATGAAACACCCTACACACTGGAACAAAAGCTTTCAGAAAATATCTGGTGGCTAGTAGAACTTTCTCAACGTTTGGATATAGACATTCTGACGGAAATGGAAAACTTCCTCTCTGATAAAGAAAAGCAATTGAATATTAAGACTAGGAAGTAGTCTGCAAAAAAGTCAATGCTTAGAAACTATGAAATAATAAAAAAGGAGAACATCATGATTAACATTACTTTCCCAGATGGCGCTGTTCGTGAATTCGAATCTGGCGTTACAACTTTTGAAATTGCCCAATCTATCAGCAATTCCCTAGCTAAAAAAGCCTTAGCTGGTAAATTCAACGGCAAACTCATCGACACTACTCGTGCTATCACTGAAGATGGAAGCATTGAAATCGTGACACCTGATCACGAAGATGCCCTTCCAATCTTGCGTCACTCAGCCGCTCACTTGTTCGCCCAAGCAGCTCGTCGTCTTTTCCCAGACATTCACTTGGGAGTTGGTCCAGCCATCGAAGATGGTTTCTACTACGATACTGACAACACAGCTGGTCAAATCTCTAACGAAGACCTTCCTCGTATCGAAGAAGAAATGCAAAAAATCGTTAAAGAAAACTTCCCATCAATTCGTGAAGAAGTGACTAAAGACGAGGCACGTGAAATCTTCAAGAACGACCCTTACAAGTTAGAATTGATTGAAGAACACTCAGAAGACGAAGGTGGTTTGACTATCTATCGTCAGGGTGAATATGTAGACCTTTGCCGTGGCCCACACGTCCCTTCAACAGGTCATATCCAAATCTTCCACCTTCTCCATGTAGCAGGTGCTTACTGGCGTGGAAATAGCGACAACGCTATGATGCAACGTATCTATGGTACAGCTTGGTTTGACAAGAAAGACTTGAAAAACTACCTTCAAATGCGTGAAGAAGCTAAGGAACGTGACCACCGTAAACTTGGTAAAGAGCTTGACCTCTTCATGATTTCTCAAGAGGTTGGTCAAGGACTTCCATTCTGGTTGCCAAATGGTGCGACTATTCGTCGTGAGTTGGAACGCTACATCGTAGACAAAGAGCTAGCTTCAGGCTACCAACACGTCTACACTCCACCACTTGCTTCTGTTGAGCTTTATAAGACTTCTGGTCACTGGGATCATTACCAAGAAGACATGTTCCCAACTATGGACATGGGTGACGGGGAAGAATTTGTCCTTCGTCCAATGAACTGTCCACACCACATTCAAGTCTTCAAACACCATGTTCACTCATACCGTGAGTTGCCAATCCGTATCGCTGAAATCGGTATGATGCACCGTTATGAAAAATCTGGTGCCCTCACTGGTCTTCAACGTGTACGTGAAATGTCACTCAACGACGGTCACCTCTTCGTTACTCCAGAACAAATCCAAGAAGAATTCCAACGTGCCCTTCAGTTGATTATCGATGTTTATGAAGACTTCAACTTGACTGAATACCGCTTCCGCCTCTCTCTTCGTGACCCTCAAGATACTCATAAGTACTTTGATAACGATGAGATGTGGGAGAATGCCCAAACTATGCTTCGTGCAGCTCTTGATGAAATGGGCGTGGACTACTTTGAAGCCGAAGGTGAAGCAGCCTTCTACGGACCAAAATTGGATATTCAAGTTAAGACCGCTCTTGGAAAAGAAGAAACTCTTTCTACTATCCAACTTGACTTCTTGCTTCCAGAACGCTTCGACCTTAAATACATCGGAGCTGATGGCGAAGAGCACCGTCCAGTTATGATCCACCGTGGAGTTATTTCAACTATGGAACGCTTCACAGCTATTTTGATTGAGAACTACAAGGGTGCCTTCCCAACATGGCTTGCACCACACCAAGTAACCCTCATCCCAGTATCTAACGAAAAACACGTGGACTACGCTTGGGAAGTAGCAAAGAAACTCCGTGACCGTGGTGTCCGTGCAGATGTAGATGAGCGCAATGAAAAAATGCAGTTCAAGATCCGTGCGTCACAAACCAGCAAGATTCCTTACCAATTGATCGTTGGGGACAAGGAAATGGAAGACGGAACTGTTAACGTTCGTCGCTACGGCCAAAAAGAAACACAAACTGTCTCAGTAGATGATTTTGTTCAAGCTATCCTAGCTGATATCGCCAACAAATCACGCGTTGAGAAATAAGAGCCTAGTAAAAAGTCCTTAAAATCAGAAAAACGCATAATATCAGGTTCAGAATGACCTTGTTACTATGCGTTTTATTCTTTATAATTTAGCTATTTCAAAATTACAAGTTCTCCATTCTTAATTTCCCAAACTTGGTCAAACTTACTTAATAATTCGTTTTGGCGATGTAAAGTAACAATGACGGCACTTGGTAGTTCCAGAACTCTTTCCAATTCCATTTTAAACTGATTAGTATCCAAGGCAGAGAAAGGTTCGTCTAGAATAAGCAATGGATTTTTACGATTTTTCTCACGATTTAAATACATTCGTTGTTGCTGACCACCTGACAGGGATTGTGGTGGAATTTTTTCAAAATCTTCTTCTCTGAATTTTTCATTGAAACTATTGAATAGCGTTACATTATTTTCATAACTCGAAATAAATGTATGTTCTTGTTGCAGAATCATACCGAATCTTCCCCAAAGATGGTCCAAAACAAGCCCATCTAGCACAATTTGTCCTTCAAAATCTTCATCTGTTCCATTTAAAATGTTGAGAAGACTACTTTTTCCAGACCCATTCTTACCAATAAGCGCAATTTTATCCCCTTTTTGAATCGTAGCGGAAGTAATTATCAATTTTGATTCTCCCAGTTGTTTGGAAATGTTTTTCAAAGTAATCGTATCAAAAGAATGTTGAGGTGCTTGAACTGAAACGGGTCTCCCAACAATGTTTTGAAAACTCTTGATTACAGGCTTTACGGACTCTAACATTTGTAAATCATAAAGAATTTCCTGTATTGGTTCAGAAAAAGCATTAATATATCCGAAACTCGCCACCACCTCAGGAATACCGAGTTGCTGGTGAGATAGAGAGTAGGCTAAATAAATAAACAGAACAAGACTAATGAATTCAAAAGAAACACCTGTCAATAAGATGCCAGTAATTTTTGTCAAACCATACTTAAAATACTTATCCTGCAAATTCTTTAGAGAACTCTTTTGTTGATTCAAAAAATGCGACATAGTTAGTTTATTTACCAAATGATGTCCCATGAGCAAATCCTCCAAAGTTCGATAGTAATCTCCTTGTTTTTTCAAGTAAACCTGTCTACGATTAGCGGTCAACTTCCCAACGATTTTAGGAATTTGAATACTAATTCCAGTGGAAAAGATTAAAATCAGTGATACAATAGGATTAATTGTTCTGCTAATAATGAAAGCGTAAATGAGGATACGTAAAATTTGTTTGATAAAACTCATCAATGGAGGAAGGTAATCCTTTTCCAACGAATCTAGGTCATTAGATTGATAGGAAATATACTCTGCTACTGTTTTCTGCTTGAAATCGTGGTGACTGAGTCCCAGAAGTGAACGAAACCACTCATTTTTCAAAGTAGTCGAAAAGATAATCCCCTGCTTCCAATCAAGTATCATTTGGATATAGTTACAACTCAAATAGCCTGCCACTGACATAGAGTAACCATATAGAGCTACTTGATATTCACCTTTGATTAATGCCTGCGTGAAATACGGTAACAAAGCTGTGCAGATATTCGATACTACACCAAAAAGAAAATTAAAGAAGAGATACCATCTAATAGTTTTAAGATATGGTAGCATATACGATACTCCTTGCTAATGCGTTTTTTTACATATCGCAGAACAATCTCTACTATTCCCTATTTCAGATAGTGCGATACTCGGACATTGAGTGCAATAATTGTAAATCACACAAGTACTGCCGTTTTTACTATCATTCAAAATATAATTTGCTATTTTGTAAAATATAGGTCTATCCCATGTTTCTTTGATAGATGTAAAATGAATATTTCCAATACTTCTATTGAAAGTAAGCTTTTTCAGTTTTTCTAACGATTTAGGCTATTTCATGACACACCCACAATCCGTGAAAATTCTGGTTATATCAGATTATGTGATTTTCGTAAGAATTTTATATTGTCTCCAATCATGGCAGTCTCCTTTTACTTGATAAAACTATTATAACATTTAGAAATTAAAAACTGGTTCAAAATCAATAGAATGTGTGTATTCGATACATTCAATAAATTCTTGGAAACAGTTCTACACCAGTTACACAAATCTATATACACCTATCTCATTCAAAATAAAAAGAAGGCTGCAGTTCTTTTAATCCTGTATCAACGATTCATTCTGAAATCGAATAGGAGACATTTCCCAAGTCTACAATTCACTTCATCTCAAATTAATTTTTGTAATTCACCCTTAGTTTATAGATTTTATACTCAACAAAAGTATAAAGCATACAAAACTTCACTTTGAACCAGTATTTATACTATATTCCGTATTAAAAATCCTATTATTGGTTTTGTAAAAAACAGTCTTCAAATATCCTGAAATATAGCAAAAAGAGATTGGGTAAAAACTCATTATCTCTTCTCACTCAAGGACTAAGTTCACTTGAGCAAACTGAATCCGCACTATCGTTCCTTTTCCAACCTCAGACTCGATACGAATCTGGTGACCTAGTTCTTCAGAAATTTTCTTAGATAGGTAAAGTCCAAGTCCAGATGACTGCTGGGTTAGGCGCCCATTATATCCTGAAAATCCACGTTCAAAGACTCGGAGGACATCACTATTTTTTATCCCGATTCCTGTATCCTTGATACAAAGCTCTTGCCCGTCCATATAAATCTCCAGACCACCTTCCTTAGTGTACTTGAGACTGTTTGAGATAATTTGCTCAATAACCACTAGCAGCCACTTTTTATCCGTCACGATTTCTTTATCAAGGTCATGTAGATTGACATTTAGGCCTTTTTGAATAAAGAAAAGAGCATATTTACGAATTATTTCCTTGACCAAGTCCTCGATTTGCACCTGCTTCAAGACCAAATCATCATGAAAACTTTCTAAACGCAGGTACTGTAAGACTAGATTGGTATAGGAGTCGATTTTAAAAATTTCCTGTTCTAACTGCTGCTTTAATTGGCGATCATCTACTTCTGCAACTAAGAGTTGACTGGCTGCAATGGGGGTCTTAATCTGATGGACCCACAAGGTATAGTAATCCAACAAATCCGTCAGTTTTCTTTCTGCGTCAGACCTCTGCTGATAGAGTTCCATCTCACGCGCTTCTAATTTTTCAGCCAAAACTCTTTCCAATGGAGATTTGGCTTCCCTCTCACCATAGAGAAGTTCCTGGCGATAGACCTGCATTTCCACCAATATGTCCCAAGTGAAAAATAAGATGGTTACAAAGCAACACAGCAGGAAAAAGTAGAGAAAGTAAATTCCCAAACTGGCAAATAAAAACTGAAAGAGCAAAATCAGAAATGTTAAAGAAAGCAGATAGACAAAAAGACGACTACGGGAGCGCAGATAGGCTAGAAAAAATGGTTTCCAATCAAGCATGCTTCAGTCCGTACCCTATCCCTTTCTTGGTCTCGATAAATCCTACCAAGCCCTGCTCTTCCAACTTTTTACGCAAACGAGCCACATTGACAGAGAGGGTATTATCATCAATAAAAAAGTCACTATTCCAAAGTTCCCGCATCAGGTCATCACGCGCTACAATATTGCCCGCATGCTCAAACAAAACGCGTAAAATCTGAAACTCATTCTTGGTCAAATTCAAGACTTGCCCTTGATAATGTACATCCATGGATTTGGTATTGAGGATAACACCAGCATATTCTAGCAAACTCTCGTCACGTCCAAACTCATAGGAACGGCGCAGCAAGCCCTGAACCTTGGCTAAAAGAACCTGTTGGTCAAAAGGCTTGGTCACAAAGTCATCCGCCCCCATATTTATTGCCATGACGATATCCATAGCCTGATCTCTCGAAGACAGAAACATGATAGGTACCTTGGAAATCTTGCGAATCTCCTGACACCAGTGATAACCATTAAACAAGGGCAAACCAATATCCATGAGGACCAGATGAGGCTCCGACTGAACAAATAGACTCAAAACTTCCATAAAGTCTTCTACCAGCACCACTTCAAATCCCCATTCAGAGAGCATTTTCCCGACCTGTTGACGAATAACCTGATCATCTTCTACTAGTAAAACCTTGTGCATGCGCTCCTCCTTTTCTATTATTATAACAGATTTTTCTATGCTAGAAGGTCTAAAACTGAATTTGAAAGAGCTTGTTTTTAACCAGCAGATATAGGCAAGCCGACTAGCTAATTTGAGGGAAATTTGATAAGATAAATAAAAAGAAAGGAGCTCTTATGGCCAATATTTTTGACTATCTGAAAAATGTCGCATACGATTCCTTTTACGACCTTCCTTTAAATGAATTAGATATTTTAGCCTCAACAGAAACCACCTACCTCTCCTTTGATAATCTGGTCTCCACAACTCCTCAGCGACTTTTAGAACTGGCTCCTCAGGTTCCAAGAGAGCCCACCATGCTTACTAGCAAAAATCGCCTTCAATTATTAGATGAATTAGCTCAACACAAGCGCTTCAAAAATTGCAAACTCTCCCATTTTATCAACGACATCGACCCTGAACTGCAAAAGCAATTTGCTGCTATGACCTACCGCCTCACTCTCGATACCTATCTGATTGTCTTTCGTGGAACTGATGACAGTATCATTGGCTGGAAGGAAGATTTCCACCTGACCTATATGAAGGAAATTCCTGCTCAAAAGCACGCCCTTCGCTATTTAAAGAACTTTTTTGCCTACCATCCTAAGCAAAAGGTCATTCTGGCTGGGCATTCCAAGGGAGGAAATCTAGCTATCTATGCTGCTAGCCAAATTGAGCAAAGTTTACAAAATCAAATCACAACAGTTTATACCTTTGATGCGCCTGGTCTCCACAAAGAACTGACACAAGCTGCAGGCTATCAAGGGATAATGGATAGAACCAAGGTCTTCATCCCACAAGGATCTATTATCGGTATGATGATGGAAATCCCTAACCACCAAATCATCGTGTACAGTACTGCCTTGGGTGGTATCGCCCAGCACGATACCTTTAGTTGGCAGATTGAGGACAAGCGCTTCGTCCAACTGGATAAGACCAACAGTGATAGCCAACAAGTCGACACAACCTTCAAGGAGTGGGTGGCCACAGTCCCTGACGAGGAACTTCAACTTTACTTCGACCTTTTCTTTGGCACCATTCTTGATTCTGGTATTACTTCTATCAATGACTTGGCTTCCTTCAAGGCGCTTGAACACATTCATCATCTCTTTGTCCAAGCGCAATCCCTCACTCCAGAAGAAAGAGAAACCTTGGGACGCCTTACCCAGTTATTGATTGATACCCGTTACCAAGCCTGGAAAAATAGATAAAAAAACTTATGAAAAGGTAAAAAACTTTTCATAAGCTTTTCTTGTTTTAAAGAAGAATTCACTCCTTCATTTGACTCTCTGCATCGGCCACGACTTGTTCTAAACTGGTCTGACCAAGCTCTGCCTCCATAGCCAACTGAATTCTCTCCAATTTTTGATCCAAAACATCATGAATATGAGCTCCAACTGGGCAATTTGGATTTGGATTGTCATGGAAACTAAAGAGTTGACCAGTCTTACCAAGACACTCAACCGCTTGATAAACATCTAATAGACTAATGTCTTTGAGGTCCTTGACAATCTCTGTTCCCCCTGTTCCGCGCGCGACTGAAATCAGCTCTGCCTTCTTCAACTGGGACAAGGTCTTTCTGATAATGACAGGATTGACCCCAACACTAGCAGCCAGAAAATCACTGGTCACCTTGCTTTCCTTCCCCTTGAGGGCAATGATTATCAGCATATGAGTCGCAATGGTAAATCTACTTGGAATTTGCATCCTCTTCTCCTTTTTACGAGGCTCCCCTGCCTCTACTCTTCTTTTTCTTTTATTATACCCTTTTTAGTTGTAATGTCAATCGTTACCACTTTTCAACCAAGCATCTAATTCCCTATCATAACCCTCTTTCTGGGCTAATTCTCTCAGAAATTCCTGATTGTGAGTATGATGGATACCATTGACCAGACTTTCATAGTAAACCTCAAAATAGGGAAGTTTAAGATCTTTAGCTAGCTGCAATTCAGCTACCACATCGTAGTCTACCCGTCGGAAGTCCATATCTACCAAGCCCTTGTCATCAAACTCCAAAATCATATACTGCGCTCGCAAGTCCTTCCGTAGCTGGGCATCTATAAAGAAAGGTTGGCCAATCGAACCCGGATTTACAATCAATTGCCCACCAGTCCCGTAACGAAGTAACTGCTGGTGAATATGACCATAAACAGCAATATCACAAGGCGGATTGGTCACCAAGCGGTCAAAGTCCTCTTGTGCTCCAGTATGAATCAACTCACGCCCCCAGTTCTTATCAGGCAGATGATGGCTAATTCCTACCGTCAAATCACCAAACTGACGATGAATCTGGAGAGGTTGATTGTGGAGCATTTCGATTTCTTCTAGGGAAATTTCCTCTAAAACATACTGGCACTGGCGCAAGAGATAGCGTTGACTGGGACGAGTACTATCCAATTCCTTGCGGACACCATGCCACAGACTATCTTCCCAGTTTCCCAAAACTCTAGCTGTAATCGGTAGTTGATCCAACAAGTCCAAAATCCTTCTACGCCCTGTCCCTGGCATGAGAATATCTCCCAAAAGCCAGTATTCATCCACTCCTAGCTGCCGAGCATCTGCCAAAACAGCCTCCAAGGCGGTGGTATTTCCATGAATATCTGAAAGAAGAGCTATTTTCGTCATATCCATCTCCTCGTTTTTTCTCTTGCAATAAGTATAACATAAAAAGTCACAGCTAGAGAAATCTAGCTTTTTTTGATATACTAGATAAAGATATTAGACAAGAGGAAACGAATGACCCCGAATAAAGAAGACTATCTAAAATGTATTTATGAAATTGGCACAGACCTGCATAAAATCACCAACAAGGAAATTGCGGCTCGCATGCAAGTCTCTCCCCCTGCAGTAACTGAAATGATTAAACGGATGAAGAGCGAAAATCTCATCCTCAAGGACAAGGAATGTGGCTATCTACTGACTGACATCGGACTCAATTTGGTCTCTGAACTCTATCGCAAACACCGCTTGATTGAAGTTTTTCTAGTCCATCATTTAGACTATACAAGTGACCAGATTCACGAGGAAGCTGAGGTCTTGGAACATACTGTCTCTGACTTATTCGTGGAAAGACTGGATAAACTGCTAGGTTTCCCCAAGACCTGCCCCCACGGAGGAACTATTCCTGCCAAGGGAGAACTCCTGGTTGAAATCAATAACCTACCACTAGCTGACATCAAGGAAGCTGGCTCCTATCGCCTAACTCGGGTGCATGATAGTTTTGACATTCTCCATTATCTGGACAAGCACTCGCTTCACATCGGTGATTCGCTCCAAGTCCAGCAGTTTGATGGCTTCAGCAACACCTTCACTATCCTCAGTAAAAATGAAGATTTACAAGTAAATATGGACATTGCCAAACAACTCTATGTCGAAAAAATCGACTAATTTCTCAAGTACCCCAACCAACCCTGAAAGTTTTATTTTCAGGGTTTTTCTTATCTATTTTTTATATCAAAAATAATAGCAAACGCTTTCATACTCCGACTAAATATTATATAATAATTATATACAATATTACGTCACTAACAGATGAAAAAAGGAGGTTTTAGCATGAAAAAAATCATCTTCATCAAAACCACTCAACTCCTTGTCATTGATGGAATCATGCTGGCATTTTTGACATTTAAAGAGGGACTTACTTGGGATTGGATTTTGATTTATAGTGGTTGGCTCATTTTCTTTCATCCTGTGCTATTGACCTATCTTTCTAACCAACTTTGTGATCACTTCAGTCAACTCTATTCTCAGATTAGACCGAGATTCTGGCGCTTTGCCTTACAAATCCTTCTATGGGATAGCCTAATAATTCTCTCCTTGATCTTTTTAAGCGGTATTCCACTTTTTCTTCAGGGAACTCTCCTCATCCTAGGTCATCTCATCCCTTCCTATCGCATAAGCCAAATCCTGAAACAAGATTTCCCCAAGGCCTATCAAGAACCGATGTCTTTTTGGAGTATTTTGTGATAGATAAGAAAAACCAAGCCATCTGGGCTTGGTCTTTCTTATCTATTTTTAGTATCTAGGATAATGGTAACTGGCCCATCATTGACCAGCTCAACCTGCATATCCGCTCCAAAGATGCCTGTCTGAACGGGTACTTCTTGCGCTAATTTTTGATTGAAAGCATCATAGAAGTCTGATGCCATATCAGGTTTGGCTGCTCCTGTGAAGGCTGGACGATTGCCTTTCTTGGTATCCGCAAAGAGGGTAAACTGAGAAATAGAAAGGATTTCTCCTTCAATATCTTTGACAGACAGGTTCATCTTACCTTCTGCGTCTGAAAAAATCCGCATATTGACAAGCTTTCTCACAGCATAGTCCAAATCTTCCTCTTGGTCCTCTGGTCCAACACCAACCAGCAATAAGAGTCCCTGATTGATTTTGCCCTGAACCTGACCTTCGATACTCACTTGGGCTTTTTTAACCCGTTGGATAATGATTTTCATAATAGCCTTTCTAGTAAGAGCTAGGGCAATTAACCGTTAGTTCGTTTGACAGAGTAAACTTCTGGCACACTCTTAATCTTGTCCACGACCGTGGTCAATGTAGAGAGGTTGGCAATACCGAAGGACACATGGATATTAGCAAACTTCATATCCTTGGTTGGTTGGGCGTTGACTGTTGAGATATTCTTAGTTGTGTTTGAAAGAACTTGCAGTACATCGTTCAACAGTCCTGTACGGTTGAGACCGTAGATATCGATATGGGCCATATACTCCTTATTTGAGCTAGAGTACTGGTCTTCCCACTCCACATCAAGGAGACGTTGCTCGTAGTTTTCTTGGGCACGCAGGTTCATACAGTCCACACGGTGAATAGCTACACCACGCCCCTTGGTGATATAGCCGACAATATCGTCACCAGGCACTGGATTACAACACTTGGCAATCCGCACCAGGAGACCTGAGGCACCTTCAATGACCACTCCACCCTCATGCTTAACCTTGAGGGTTTCTTTGTTCTCAACCTTGACCTCGCCACCTTTGACAAGTTCTTCTGCCTCCGCCTTGGCCTTGGCACGTTCTTCTTCACGGCGTTCCTTTTCAGTCAGACGGTTAAAGACGGTAATAGCACCGATTTCCCCAAAACCAATGGCCGCAAAGAGTGATTCTTCTGTCTTGTAGCTGGTCTTTTGAAGAACTTGGTCCATATGACGCTTGTCCATGAATTTATTGGCCACATAGCCATTTTCTTGGAACTGAGCCATCAGCATTTCACGACCCTTGTTGACAGACAATTCCTTATCTTGATTTTTAAAGAACTGACGAATCTTGTTACGAGCCTTGCTGGTCTTGACCATATTGAGCCAATCACGGCTCGGTCCAAAGGAGTTAGGGTTGGTGACAATTTCAACCTGATCCCCTGTCTTGAGCTTGGTTGTCAGTGGAACCATACGGCCATTGACCTTGGCACCCGTCGCTTTTTCACCGACTTTGGTATGAATTTCGTAGGCAAAGTCAATCGGTCCTGAATCTTTGGGAAGAGAACGGACAGCTCCATCTGGTGTAAAGACGTAAATCTCCTCAGCCAGATAGTTTTCCTTAACAGAGTCCACAAATTCCTTGGCATCATCAGCTTGATCTTGAAGCTCCATCATCTCCTTGATCCAGTTCATCCCAATAGCCGATTCCTTGCTGTTAACCTGCCCCTTAACGCCTTTCTTATAAGCCCAGTGAGCCGCAACCCCGTACTCAGCAACCTCGTGCATGGCTTTAGTTCGAATCTGGAACTCAATGGGCCCTTTTGGCCCATAAACTGTCGTATGGATAGACTGGTAACCATTGGCCTTGCGGTTAGCAATATAGTCTTTGAAACGACCAGGCATGGGTTTCCAAAGCTCATGCACATAACCAAGCATGGCATAAACATCACTTTGGGTATCCAAAATACAACGAATGGCAATCAGGTCATAGATTTCCTCAAACCGTTTTCTCTTATCCTGCATTTTGCGGAAAATCGAGTAAATATGCTTGGGACGACCATAGATTTTCCCTTTTAGGTGACGATCTGTCGTATATTCCTCTAATTTTGTGACCACCTCATCCACCAAGGCTTCACGCTCCCTGCGCTTTTCCTTCATCATATGGGTAATCTTGTAAAACTCCGTTGGATTGAGATAACGGAAAGATAGGTCTTCCAACTCCCATTTGACACTGGAAATTCCCAAACGATGGGCAAGTGGAGCATAGATTTCCATGGTTTCTTTGGAAATGCGCTCCTGCTTGTCTTTTCGAAGATGTTTCAGGGTCCGCATATTGTGCAAGCGGTCAGACAGTTTGACCAAGATAACACGGATGTCCTCAGACATGGCCATGAGCATCTTACGATGATTTTCCGCTAATTGCTCCTCGATAGATTTGTACTCGACCTTACCAAGCTTGGTAACCCCATCGACGATTACCCGCACATCAGGACCAAACTCTCTTTCCAAATCGTCCAAGGTCGCATCAGTATCTTCTACCACATCATGCAAGAAACCACAAGCTACTGTTACAGCATCTAGTTTGAGTTTGGCTAAAATACCTGCCACTTGGATAGGATGAATGATATAAGGCTCACCTGATTTGCGATATTGACCACTATGGCATTCCACCGCATAGATCAAGGCCTTATGGACAAAATGGACATCCTCTTCTGTTAAATATTCTTTGGTTAAGGCGACAACTTCTTCGCCTGTTAAATTCACTTCTTTTGGCATCTCTACTCTCCAATTCTTCCTACCATTTTATCACTTTTTTAAGAATATGAAAACTAGAAAAAGAGGATTCTAAAGCTTATTCAGTTTGTTAGGAAGGAGGATAACACTCAAGAAATCTCTTAGTTCAACAATATACTTTGAAATTCAACAGTTCTTATAAAGACTACTATAGTCTAAAGAATCCATGGTATAGTTCTCAAAGAAAATCATTATGTATATAAATTTATACTCTTTTAATTTTTATCTGTAGAACAAATCAATAAATTAATATACATTGTTTTGAAAAACTAAATCTGTTCGCTTTTCTAGTTATAAGCTAGACTTCTTAATAATCTAATACTAATTCTTAACAATATACGCACTACCGTTAACAAATAACCTAACTATTTAACTTTTGAAACGCAAGTCCTATCGTAGTAGGTAATTCTTTACCTCTTGCTCAGATTACATTAAATCCATTCACCATTATCGTTCACTCGGTAACCATCTGGTGTTGTTGTGTTAGTTAATATAGCTCCTGAATTGTCTGCATAGTACCATTTCCCATTTACTTCAAACCAACTTGTTTGCATGATACCAGATTGATTTAGATAGTACCAAGTTCCATTGTCTTGTAACCAACCTCTTTTCATAACACCTGAGTTATTATCAAGATAATACCATAAACCACTACTTTTTGCCCATCCTGTTTGCATAGCACCTGAACTATCAAGATAATACCATAAACCACTACTTTTTACCCATCCTGTTTGCATAGCACCTGAACTATCAAGATAATACCATAAACCACTACTTTTTACCCATCCTGTTTGTATAGCGCCTGAGCTATCAAGATAATACCATGAATCACCTCTTTTCACCCATCTTGTTTGCACATTTGAGTTATTAAAAGAGTATCGAACTTCTTGATAAAGCACTCCTGTTTTTGTTTGATTTTGACTAAGGTAATTCCACCTACTTTCAAATTGCTTCCAATCAGGAGTTTTCCCTGCTATTTTTATAATTTCGTTTCTACTATCATTTTCTCGATCCTGATTTGAATATTTTTCTTTAGCATCATTTTCTTGCTTTGTGTTAACATAATTATCTGATTGATTAATATTATTATCAGCTTGTTTTAAATCTTCTATCTTTATTAACAAATCATGCATTTTAAAAAATATATCTTTAGATATATCCTGTTTTTCTCCTAACTCTTTTTGTTTTATAGTATAGTCATCCCTTAAAGCCTGTAACACTCTACGTGCTTCCTCTAATTTAATTTGTAATTCTTTTAAATTTTCAATTTTTTTCTTATCGTTAGCAACATATTTTTCTATATTTTCAACTTCTCCTGTCATTGAGTAAATATCAGAGTTTATTCTAGCCACTTCTTTTTGAAAATCTATCAATTCTCTCTCAGAAACTTCCAATTCTTCAGCAAGTTTATAATAATCCTTAAATAGCTCAATATTCTTTTCATATTCTTTTTGCAAAATTTCAAACTCTTTTTTTAATTGCATAATAATATCTTTAGCATTATTAATTTCTGATAAATTTTCCTTTTCACTTTGTTTTTTATTAGCTATATCAATCTCAAGAATTTCCTCATGTTCCTTTATATTTTTTTCAAATTCTTTTATCTTATCTTGTTTCTCCCTCATTTTTCTTTTTAAATCTTCCGGATGGTTTAAATATTGAAGCTTTTTTGATTCATCCAACAATTTTTGAAGTGCTTCTTCATTTTTTTGATAAGCATTTTGATAACTTTGTTTTTTTTCGGGAAGTATTGCTTTATCTTTTTGAATTTTTTCTTTTAATAATTCCTTTTCTTTTTCTCTTGTTTTCAAAACTTTTTCAATATTATTTTTATCCTCTATCTCTAGTTCAATTTTGAAAACTTCATTCTCTTTCGTATCTCTTTCGTTTCTAATCTCTTCGACCTACTTATTTAAAACATGAATTTCATTATTAATTTTTTCCAATTCTTTTTGAGTATTTTTCAACTCAAAATCTAATTGTTCTTTTTCTGTTTTTACAATCTCTTTTAAATGTTTTCCAGTTTCTTCAGTAGCTTGTACCACTAATGATTGATCTACCGTAAATACTAATCCTAACACCACAGTACTAGCTAATATTAGTCTTTTCTTATCCATCTATACTACCTCTTTTAACATTTTTAAAACACTCTAATTAGAATGTTTACATTTCAATTCTACCTTCCACTTTAAATCCTTGTCAAGTATTTTATATTACAATTTTCATTGATTTTTTATATCCATCCAACAACATTTATATCATAAGTTTTATACATTTCCTTAAAATCAAAAATCTACCTCTTTCTTACCTATTCTCCCTAACTGTGCTATACTTATCTTAGTACATTCTTTGAGATTGGAGCTAGTATGAAAATCCATAAAACCGTGAATCCTGTTGCCTATGAAAATACCTATTACTTGGAAGGCGAAAAACACCTCATCGTCGTCGATCCTGGCAGCCATTGGGAAGCCATTCGTCAGACAATCGAGAAGATCAACAAACCGATCTGTGCCATTCTATTGACCCATGCCCATTATGACCATATCATGAGCTTGGACTTGGTTCGTGAAACTTTTGGCAATCCTCCTGTCTATATCGCAGATAGCGAAGCCAGCTGGCTCTATACTCCTGTCGATAATCTCTCTGGACTACCTCGCCACGATGATATGGCAGATGTGGTCGCAAAACCAGCTGAACACACCTTTGTCTTTCACGAAGAATACCAACTAGAGGAATTTCGTTTCACTGTCTTGCCAACACCAGGGCATTCTATCGGTGGTGTTTCTATCGTCTTTCCGCAAGCTCATTTGGTCTTGACAGGTGATGCTCTGTTCCGTGAAACAATCGGACGGACGGATCTTCCAACTGGTAGCATGGAACAACTCCTCCATAGTATCCAGACTCAACTTTTGACCCTACCAAACTACGACGTCTATCCAGGGCATGGTCCAGCTACTACTATCGCTCACGAAAAAACTTTCAATCCTTTTTTCTAGTAAAATGATGACAATGTCTATCGCATTTTAAGTACACTATCCAGCAAATCTTTCCATTATAAAAGGCATCCTATCAAGTTTTTCACACCTGATTGGATGCCTTTTTTCTGATGACTAGATTTTTTGCATTACCAAATAATGACGCGGTCTTCTGGTGAACGCCACATTCCGTCGCCTTCTTTGACATCATAGGTTGTAAAGAAATCATCGAAGTTTGGTACTTGTACATTGACACGGAGTTTAGCTGGTGCATGTACATCGACGCTAGCCAAAAGTTTCATAAATTCTGGGCGACCTTTCATGCGCCAAATGCGACCGAAGTTGTAGAAGAATTCTTCTGCTGAGAAGTCTGGTTCTCGCTTAGCTGCTTCAAGCGCTGCTGCGATTCCTCCCAAGTCAGCCACGTTTTCTGATACAGTCAATTTACCGTTGATGGTTGCTCCATAAGAATCTTGTCCATCAAATTGGTCAATGACTTTTTGTGTTTTCTCCTTGAAGGCAGCATAGTCGCTCTCTGTCCACCAATCCTTGAGGCTACCATTTTCATCAAAGGAAGCTCCATTGGTATCAAAGGCGTGAGAAATTTCATGGGCAATAACTGCACCAATACCACCGTAGTTAGCAGAAGATGACTGATGCAAATCATAGAAAGGTGCTTGTAAAATAGCCGCTGGAAAGACAATCAGGTTCTTCTGTGGATTGTAGTAGGCATTGACCATATGAGCAGGCATGCCCCATTCCTTGTAGTCTACAGGCTGGTTCCACTTGCTCCAACTGTGCTTGATTTCCACACGCGCAAAGGCTAGAGCATTATCAAAAAGACTAGCATTTTCATCCACTACCTTGTCCTTGTAGCGTTCTGGCAATTCTTCAGGGTAACCGATATAAGGCTTGATGACATTGAGTTTGACGATGGCCTTATCACGAGTTTCAGGAGTCAGCCAGTCATTTTTAGCCAAGCGTTCCTTATAGACATCAATCATGGTTGCCACTTTTTTCTCTACATCTGCCTTAGCTTCTGGAGAGAATTTTTCATGGGCATACCAGAGACCCAAGGCTTGTTTGAAAGGACCTTGTGCTAGTTGATAAGCTGCCTTGACCTTGTCTTTGGCTTCTGGAACTCCTGAAAGCGCACGGCTATAGGCACCTGACAAGACACGGATTTCTTCTGTTAAATAGCTGGTTGAGAGATTGACAACACTCAAAATCAAGGTTGCCTTGAGGAGAGGCCAAGCTTCTTCACTATAGAATTGGTCTGCTGCTTGCCAGAAGCGTTCCTCATCTACGATAACCTTGTCTGGTACTTGTCCAAGAACGGCTTGGAAGAAATCATCCAGAGGTAGGGCAGGCGCAAATTTCTTGAAATCTTCATATGAATATGGATGGTAGAGTTTAGCATACTCTGAACTTTCTTCATTAGAAAGAACTACTGCTGCAATTCGGCGGTCCAATTCTAGTCTTTTCTCTAGCAAATCTTCAATTTCTGTATCAGAGAAATCATAAGCCTTGAGAAGATTTGCGCTAGTTTCTTTCCAAAGAGTTAAGAGCTCTTCGCGCTGAGGATGGTCTTCTGCATAGTAGGTCGTGTCTGGAAGGATCGTGCTTGGAGCGCTAGCCCACAAAACGTTGATTCTGGCATCCATAAAGTCTGGTGATACACCAAAAGGAAGGAAGTTTGGTTTTCCTGCAAGCTCAAACTCTGCTAGTCTAGCTGTAAAATCTGCAAAAGTCTCCAATTCTTGGAATTCTTTAAGAAGAGGTAAAACAGGTGTGATACCGTCAGCCTCTCTCTTGTCAAAATCACGAACTAGGCGGTGGTATTTGACAAAATTTTCTAAAATAGCATCCTCAGGCACCTCTTCTCCTGCCAACCACTTGTCTGTTGTCGCCAACATCAGGTCTTCAATTTCCTGGTCTAAATCAACAAAACCTCCCGTTTGAGACTTATCTGCTGGGATTTCAGCTGTCTGTTGCCATTCTCCATTGATTGCATCATAAAAATCATCTTGATAACGTGTCATCGTGTTCTCGCTTTCATTTGTACTTGTTTTTAGCTTAACAAAAATTGCTTGGGAATGCAATTAAAAATGAATAGATGTTTCCCATTATTTTTCAGTTATTATTTTAATTTTTTCAAAAATTAACTTGACTTAATTTTTTTTTTAATGTATATTAAGAGACAGGAGGAATATAAGTTTATGATACGTATCGAAAACCTCAGTGTCTCCTACAAAGAAACGTTGGCACTTAAGGATATTTCACTAGTGCTCCATGGACCGACAATTACAGGTATCATTGGCCCAAACGGTGCTGGAAAATCAACATTATTAAAAGGGATGCTGGGAATTATCCCACATCAAGGTCAGGCATTTCTCGATGACAAGGAAGTTAAAAAATCCTTACACCGAATTGCCTATGTCGAACAAAAAATCAATATCGACTACAACTTTCCCATCAAGGTCAAGGAATGCGTCTCGTTAGGACTCTTTCCCTCTATCCCTCTCTTTCGAAGTTTAAAGGCTAAACATTGGAAGAAAGTGAAAGAAGCCCTTGAAATCGTCGGTCTAGCTGACTACGCTGAACGGCAAATCAGTCAACTGTCTGGAGGTCAATTCCAGCGGGTCTTGATTGCCAGATGTTTGGTACAGGAAGCCGACTATATCCTCTTGGATGAACCCTTTGTTGGGATTGACTCTGTCAGTGAGGAAATCATCATGAATACGCTGAGAGATCTGAAAAAAGCTGGGAAGACGGTTCTCATCGTCCACCACGACCTCAGCAAGGTTCCCCACTACTTCGATCAAGTCTTGCTTGTTAATCGAGAAGTGATTGCCTTTGGTCCAACCAAAGAAACCTTTACCGAAACCAATCTAAAAGAAGCTTACGGTAATCGACTCTTTTTCAATGGAGGTGACCTATGATTGCAGAATTTATCGATGGATTGCAAAAATTCCATTTCCTACAAAATGCCTTGATAACAGCTATTGTCGTCGGGGTCGTAGCTGGAGCTGTGGGATGTTTCATCATTCTACGCGGGATGTCACTCATGGGAGATGCCATTTCACATGCTGTCTTACCAGGTGTAGCCCTCTCCTTTATCTTGGGCCTTGACTTCTTTATCGGAGCCATTGTCTTTGGATTGCTAGCTGCCATCATCATTACCTACATCAAGGGGAACTCGATTATCAAAAGCGATACCGCCATCGGCATTACCTTTTCTTCTTTCTTAGCCCTCGGTATCATCTTGATTAGTGTCGCTAAAAGTTCAACTGACCTTTTCCATATCCTTTTTGGTAATATCCTAGCCGTCCAAGATACGGATATGTTTATTACTATGGGTGTTGGGGCAGTCATTCTCTTGTTAATCTGGATTTTCTTCAAGCAACTCTTGATAACTTCCTTTGATGAACTCTTGGCTAAAGCCATGGGAATGCCTGTCAATTTCTATCACTACCTTCTCATGGTACTCTTGACTCTCGTGTCTGTGACAGCCATGCAAAGTGTCGGAACTATCCTGATTGTAGCCATGCTGATTACCCCAGCTGCAACTGCTTATCTGTATGCTAATAGCCTGAAAAGCATGATTTTCCTTTCCTCAACCTTTGGAGCTACTGCTTCAGTTTTGGGACTCTTTATCGGTTATAGCTTTAACGTTGCGGCAGGTTCTAGTATCGTGCTTACAGCTGCTAGTTTCTTTCTCATTAGCTTCTTTATCGCTCCAAAACAACGATATTTGAAACTAAAAAATAAACATTTGTTAAAATAAGGGGCAAAGCCCCAATAATAAATTGGAGGATCTAATGAAAAAATTAGGTACATTACTCGTTCTCTTTCTTTCCGTTATTGTTCTTGTAGCATGTGCTAGCGGAAAAAAAGATGCAGCTTCTGGTCAAAAACTAAAAGTTGTTGCTACAAACTCAATCATCGCTGATATTACTAAAAATATTGCTGGTGACAAGATTGATCTTCATAGTATCGTTCCGATTGGGCAAGACCCACACGAATACGAACCACTTCCTGAAGATGTTAAGAAAACTTCTGAGGCTGACCTCATTTTCTATAACGGTATCAACCTTGAAACAGGTGGCAATGCTTGGTTTACCAAATTGGTAGAAAATGCTAAGAAAACTGAAAACAAAGACTACTTTGCAGTCAGCGAAGGCGTTGATGTCATCTACCTTGAAGGAAAAAATGAAAAAGGTAAAGAAGACCCACACGCTTGGCTCAACCTTGAAAATGGGATTATCTTTGCTAAAAATATCGCTAAACAATTGAGCGCCAAAGATCCTAACAACAAGGAATTCTATGAAAAAAATCTCAAAGAATATACTGATAAGTTAGACAAACTTGATAAAGAAAGTAAGGATAAATTTAATAACATCCCTGCTGAAAAGAAACTCATTGTAACCAGCGAAGGAGCATTCAAATACTTCTCTAAAGCCTATGGTGTCCCAAGTGCTTACATCTGGGAAATCAACACTGAAGAAGAAGGAACACCTGAACAAATCAAGACCTTGGTTGAAAAACTTCGCCAAACAAAAGTTCCATCACTCTTTGTAGAATCAAGTGTGGATGACCGTCCAATGAAAACTGTTTCTCAAGACACAAACATCCCAATCTACGCACAAATCTTTACTGACTCTATCGCAGAACAAGGTAAAGAAGGCGACAGCTACTACAGCATGATGAAATACAACCTTGACAAGATTGCTGAAGGATTGGCAAAATAAGCCTCTTAAAAACGTCATTCTCACATGAGCTGACGTTTTTTCTATGCACACATTTCCGGTCAAATCATTGGAAAATTCTGACCGTTTCAGCTACAATGGAAGAAAAAAGATTGGAGTATCTTATGGTAACTTTTCTCGGAAATCCTGTGAGCTTTACAGGTAAACAACTACAAGTCGGCGACAAGGCGCTTGATTTTTCTCTCACTACAACAGACCTTTCTAAAAAATCTCTGGCTGATTTTGATGGCAAGAAAAAAGTCTTGAGTGTCGTGCCTTCTATCGATACAGGCATCTGCTCAACTCAAACGCGTCGTTTTAATGAAGAACTGGCTGGACTGGATAATACGGTTGTCTTGACTGTTTCAATGGACCTGCCTTTTGCCCAAAAACGTTGGTGCGGTGCTGAAGGTATTGAAAATGCCATCATGCTCTCAGACTACTTTGACCATTCTTTTGGACGTGATTATGCCCTCTTAATCAATGAGTGGCACCTATTGGCACGCGCAGTCTTTGTCCTCGATACTGACAATACGATTCGCTACGTTGAATACGTGGACAATATCAATTCTGAGCCAAACTTCGAAGCCGCAATTGCAGCTGCTAAAGCCCTATAGAAAAAATCCTCTGTCACAAAGAGTTCCCTACTCTTTGAAACGGAGGATTTTTGCTTACGAGTAAATATAATTTCAATCAGCTAAAACCAACTGCCTTACTCTACAGATTTCAAGGCTTCAAGCATATCAACCTTTCTCAGATGATAATTGACAAAGAAACCAAGCAAGGTCAAAATGATGCTTACTGCTGCCACTGGGATTACGTAGACTTCCCAGCCTACCTGCGGATAAAAGAGAATAGTCGCAGGCGAAATCATTTGAATCAAAAATTGATGTAAATAGAAACCAGATACCAAACCAAGTACGATTCCCACAAGGGACAGCACAATCGTCTCACGATAAATGTAGAGGGTGACTTCATTATTATGAAAACCGAGCACCTTGATAGTGGAGAGTTCACGGATTCTCTCAGCCACGTTGATATTGGTCAGATTGTAGAGGATAACAATAGCCAACAGAACCGACACGATAACTAAGATAGTCATAGTCTGATTGAGTGAGCTAGCGACCGAGTCAAAGAGTCGAATGGCTGAAGCATTTTGGACAACGCTGGACACCGCAGCTTGATTCATAAGCAAGCCTGCCTGCCTTTCAATACTAGGCGCACTAGAATCCTTTAGCGAAACCAGATAAGTGTTGGCTTGGGGTAGCTGTCCGTAAAGTTGCTCATAGTCAGTATGACTCATATAAATAAAATGACCAACATAGTTCTCAGCAATAGCAGCGACCTTTAGCTTCTTACCTTCAATTTCTAGAGTCTGTCCAACCTTGACACCTGCCAACTGGGCGAGTTTAGCTGTAATAACAACTCCATCTTTTAATGTCAACTCTTGCTGATGGTCTTGCAGATGGATAAAGGGAGTCAAATCCTCCTTATCTGTCATCATAAGAGTAATGGTTTGAAGACCAGCCTTACCTTTGAAATCCTTGTCTAGCGTTTTAGAATAGATTTTCTGATAAGCTTGGATATCTTGCTCTTTCAACACTTCTTCCAACTCTGCCTTGTCTTGATTGGTCGCACTAGGATTTTCAGAGACAATCATTTGATACTGTTGGATTTGTTGAAACTGTTTAGAAGGAACTCCTGCTACAGAGGATTGGATTCCCAAACCTGCAAAAAGCAGAGCTACAGAACCTGCCACACCAAAGATCGTCATCAACATCCGCTGCTTATAACGAAAGATATTGCGGGCTGTCACCTTATGAGTAAAACTGAGACGACGCCAAATAAAACCGATGCGCTCCAGTAAGATTTTAGCTCCTTTAACAGGAGGTTTAGGCAATAAAAGCTGGGCTGCTTCGTCATGAAGTTCTCTACTAGCTACCAAGTAGGCTGGTAACACACTTGCCAACCAACTCAAGACAAGAGCCAGTAAGCTATAGGTCCAATAGATCTGAATCTGGGTTTCTCCCACCACCATGCCTTTTGTAATGACACTTGAAATCACACCGGCTAGTAAATAATGGCCAAGGATACTGCCTAGAGCCGTTCCGACAGTCCCAGCTACTAGACCGTAAAGGAGAAACTTGGCAATAATATCCTTGCTACGATAGCCCAAGGCCTTAAAAATCCCTGCATGAGTTCGCTCTTCATCCACAAAACGAGTCATGGTGGTAAAGGTCACCATAGCTGCTACGGCATAAAGCACTACAGGAAAGATATTGCCCACTGCCCGAATACTGGCTGAAGCATTACTATACATGAGGTAGCCTTGACCTCCAGGCATGGTCTGACGATTATAGACTTGATACTTGGGCTCAGCCAAATCATCCAAGGCTTGCTGATGTTTTTCTAGTTTTTCCTTTTCTTGGGCTAGATTTTGTTCAGCCTGCTTTAGTCTATCCTCTTCTTTACCCAATTCCTGCTTAGCTTGGGTAAGTTGAGCACTAGCCAGCTCTCTCTGAGCTTGAGGAAGCAAGGCTAGTTGACTTTCCTGAGCCTGTAAACGAGCTTGAGCAGCTGCTAAACGACGCTGGCCTTCCTGCAGATTAGTCTCAGCCTTATCAAGGGTTTCTTTGCCTTTGTCTAGAGACTCTTGTCCTTCTTTTCTCAAGAGTTGTAGACGTGCCTTGCCATTATCAGATAGAACTTGTTCAAGTTCTTCCTGATGTTGCTTGGATTTCTGTTCATAAGCTGCTGAAAAAGCATTTAATCCTGCTAAATCTTGATATTTCAAACGAGCTATATTGTAGACTTTCTGATCAAACTGACTAGGTAAAATCACCCCATAGGCTGTCAGAGTCCCACTTCCACTTCCTGCGTAGCCCATATCTCGCTGGGAGAGGATTTCAGCTGAATCCACAAAACCAGTAATGGTATAAGTATGGTCTTTTAAAGGGGAATGACCCTCTTCTTTTTCTTTAAAACTAATCTCCTGTCCCACGCTGTATTGGCCTTGCAAATGAGTGGCCAAAGCGATTTCCTTGTCTGACTGAGGAAGTCGTCCCTCTCTTAGCTGAAAGGTTGAAATTCGCTCTGGTTTGGAGTACAGCCGAATGGCATCCTGCCCATTCTCCATAGTCACATCTGTCAAATAGCCAAACTCGACCTCTGCACCCTGAGTCTGTTCTAGTTCTTCTTGATCTGCTTGATCCAAACCATAATTAGACATAACTGCTAAATCCAAGGTTTGAGCATTTATTAAATAAGCATTAGCTGTCGCCTCCATATTGGGACTGGTTACTTTGAGACCTACTAGGGCTAGAGACCCCAACATCATCAAGGTCAAGATGGATAAAAAACGTCCCTTGGAGCCTGTGAAGGACTGAATTAAGTCCTTCCAATAAGTCTTTCGCTTGATCATACTAGTACTCCAAACTGTCGATATCCTGAGGATGCTGGTTGAGCACCACATCCTTGACACTGGCATCGTGCATATGAATCACGCGATCCGCAATGGGCGCCAAAGCTCCATTGTGAGTCACGATGATTACCGTCGCTCCCTTTTGACGAGACATGTCTTGCAGAATTTTCAAAACCTGCTTGCCCGTCTGATAATCCAAAGCGCCTGTCGGTTCATCACAAAGGAGAATTTTAGGATTTTTAGCTACTGCGCGTGCAATGGAGACTCGCTGTTGCTCCCCTCCAGAAAGCTGGGCTGGAAAATTATTGAGACGATGAGTCAGACCTACATCTGTCAAGACCTGCTCAGGATCCAAGGCATCCGTCACGATTTCTGAAGCCAACTCCACATTTTCCTTAGCGGTTAGATTGGAAACTAGATTATAAAACTGAAAAACAAACCCGACATCATTTCTACGGTAATTGGTTCTCTGGTGGGAACTATAGTCTGCAATATTGGCACCATCAATCCAGATTTCCCCTTCATCATTGGTATCCATTCCCCCAAGAAGGTTAAGAACCGTTGACTTGCCTGCACCAGACGCACCTAGAATAATAACCAATTCACCCTTCTCAATCTCAAAATTCACATCACGATTGGCCACAATCTCCGTGTCCCCAACCTGATAACGCTTGTAACAGTGTTTCATCTCAATATAAGCCATCAGACCCACCCTCTCTCAAACAAATTACTTCCTACTACCATTATAACGCTTTTTCAACTAGTTGGAAACTGCTTACATTCTCAAATCCTTATTAAAAGGCAGTCTCAAACTACTGCCTTCTAACATCTTCTTAAAAATAAAATTGAACCAGATCGCCTTCTGCTGTTGCTACCGAAATACAATCTTTCCCCATGCATTTCACCTCTGCTTTTTCTTGATTCACTTCAACCACACTCTTCTCAATATCTGGATAAGAAACTCGCAAATCTCCCGCGCTTCTTGATAAAATGGTCATCTGTAAGAGTTTTTTATCCGCCCACCTCATGCTAATTTCAAAATGTCCACGTGCCATTAAGCCTGAAACGGAACCTGTTGACCATGCATCAGGTAGGGCGGCTAGAGGCACCAGATAAGCCGTGTGAGACTGGAGCAACATTTCTGCCATGCCACTAGTAGCACCAAAATTACCATCTATCTGAAAAGGAGGATGGCTACACCAAAGATTTGGCAAGGTCGATGATTTTAACTGCTCTGCTAATAATTTATGGGCTCGATTGCCATCTCCCAAACGCGCCCAGAGATTGAGCTTATTTGCCTTGGACCAACCTGTGCCCCCATCTCCACGATCATTAAGACTAGCACGCGCGGCTTCAAGATACTCTTTTCCCTTATAGCTAAAGAGAGTTCCAGGATAGAGTCCCACCAGATGGGAAGCGTGCCGATGCTGGGCCTCCACTTTCTCATTTTGAAAATACTGTTCTTCCTCCTCATACCACTCTCTGATTCGACCAGATTGAGTGATTTGAAGAGGATTAAGCAAGTCAAACTTCTCCTTAACCTCAGTCAACAAAGCCTCATCCAGTCCCAATTCTTGAGCAGCCTGAATAAAATCATGAAATAACTGCCAAATCAGAGATTGGTCATAGGTATTGCCAATCGAAATCGGCCCATGTTCTGGCGAATAAGATGGAGAAGAGACCCAACGCTGCGCCTGCTGATCCTTATGTAAAAAGGCATTCCAAAAACGAACCGTTTCCCTCAACATGGGATAAATTTTCTCCCTGAGATAGTCTTGGTCCCTGTAAAATGAATAGGCTTCATAAACGGTTTGCATCATCCACGCATTGGCAGCTGGTGACCAACCCCAATAGTAATCCCAACCAGGTGCTGTCCAACCAAAGGGAGTCGCTTGAGTATGAACCAACCAACCATTTTCCTCCCCTTCCTGAGAGACGATTCCTGCATACCTTGCAGCCGATATGCGACCATAGACACGCAAATCATCTACATAGTTGATGACCGGAAAGGCCGTCTCTAGGAGATTGGTAACATAGGCTGGCCAATAATTCATCTGCAGATTGACATTTAAGTGATAGTCCGAATTCCAAGGAGGATTATCGACCGCATTCCAGACCCCTTGTAGGTTAGCTGGTAGAGCATCTGGGCAGTCTCTGGAAGAACTAATCAATAAATACCGTCCATACTGGAAGAACAGCTCCTCCAAAGCCTGCCCCTCTTGTGGCTTATAATTTTTTAACAAATCATCTGTAGTGGATGCGTCAACATCAGACCCCAAATCCAATTGAACACGTTGGAATAAGGCTTGGTAGTCCTCAATATGCCTTGATTTCAATTGGGCATAGCCCTTTTCTTTAGCTGTGTCCACCAAGTCTATCACCTGTTGCTCTAAATCTAGTTTCTTGCGATAATTGCTAGCAGGATTTTGGGCAAAATCCGTCTTAGCTACCAAGAAAAGATTGGCATAACTGGCTCCTGATATCTGAACCTTATCTGACCTGACTCTAATGTCTCCATCCGTTTGCCAAGCTAGATAACTAGCAAACTGCAGGTCATTATCCTTAACTCGCCCCTTCATCAAGATATGAGAATCAGTGATATCCAGCTGACATTCCTTGTAATCAGATTTTTCCTGCTCATACTTTCCATCAGAAGCCAAATCACGACTTAGCGACAGTTCTATAGTAAAATCTAGAGTTTCCAACCCTTCCTTAGTAAAGCGCTGAACCAAGAGATCATCTGGAAAACTGGCAAAGGCTTCACGTTCAAATTTCGTTCCCTTATAGACATAAGAAGTCGTCGCAAGTGCCTTACTAATATTCAGCTGTCTCTGATAGTTCGTCACCTGAGACAAAGTCGTACCTTGCTGGCTGAACTCAATGAAAATATCCCCAAAGGACAGATAGGTCCCATATTGACTCGTTTTGGGCCCGACCAGGTGCTGTTCAGCCAGTTCCTTAGCCCGATTGTAATCTCTCTTTTCCAAAGCCTGCCGAATCTCAGCTAAAAAGTTATGCTGTTCTTGAAGATTTCCACCCTGATAATCTGAACTATCAGGAAGTGGACCTCCAGACCAGAGACTTTTTTCATTGAATTGAATCCGCTCAGCCCCTATAAGCCCAAATACTTTTGCCCCTAAAGAACCATTTCCTATCGGTAAGGCCTCTTCTTCCCAGCCCTTATATGTTGTTGACGCTGGTTGCTTGTAGGCCAGTACATAATCTTGTTTTTTATTCCTTATCATACTACCATACTAACATAAAAAGCCTAGAAATCAATTCTAGACTTACAATTTTTTATTTTCCAAGGTAGTATTCAGAAACTACGTTCAATTTTTCGTCAAATTCGAATACCAATGGTGGGAAGTTAGGGATTTCCACGTCCATGATTTCGTCATCTGACAAACCTTTGATATGTTTTACAAGGGCACGGATTGAGTTACCGTGAGCTCCTACGAATACGTTTTTACCATCTTTAAGAGCTGGAGCGATTTTATCTTCCCAGAATGGAAGGGCACGTTCCAAAGTCACTTTCAAGTTTTCAGCATCTGGGATAACTGAGTCGTCAAGTGAAGCGTAACGACGGTCAGTGTGAGCTGAGTGCTCATCATCACGGTCCATGTTTGGAGGCAATACATCGTATGAACGACGCCAGATGTGAACTTGCTCATCACCAAATTGTTCAGCAGCTTCAGCTTTGTTTTTACCAGTCAAACCACCGTAGTGACGTTCGTTCAAGCGCCATGATTTTTCAACTGGAACCCACAATTGGTCAGAAGCTTCAAGAGCCAAGTTAGTTGTTTTGATCGCACGTTTCAATACTGAAGTGTAAGCTTGGTCAAATTCGATACCAGCTTCTTTGATCAATTTACCAGCGTCAATCGCTTGTTGTGTACCTTTTTCAGACAAATCAACATCAGCCCAACCAGTGAAAAGGTTAGCTTTGTTCCATTCAGACTCACCGTGGCGAGCAAAAACCAATTTTACCATTAGATGGATTCTCCTTTAAATTTTCCGAGGTTTCCCCTCGTTTATCTATTCTATTTTACACAATTTTTCACAAAAAAGCTAGTCATAACCAAAAAGGAAAGAGTTTCACACATGAAGAAACGAAACCTATCTTCATGTGCTACCCTAATTAGTAAATTTATTTTCCTCATCAAATATTGAAGTTCTAAAATCATCAGTTTGATCTAGATAAGCTTTGAAAATAGCTTTTTTAAGTTTGTAAACTTTACTACTTTCTTTTGGATATAATATTGAAGCATAATTAGTAGCATCTTCTTGCACCGCTTTTTCAATCAATGTTTTTAACTTACTAATATTATCAATAGTTACCGTCTCTTGACGTCTCCAATTAGTTGGATCTATAAAGTTAATATTTGTTAATTTATTAAATTTACTTTCTCGTTCTTTATACATTGCTTTTTTAAAATCAGCCCAAGATGAATACTGGTTATTAAATATCTTATTAAGCACTAATTTATCAGTTACCAATCCTACTTCTTTACCGTATGAATTAATTTTACTTCCATTAGCTTTCGCTTCATTTTCATATTGGTTAGAAATATATGGTACCATACCTTCTTTATATCCTTTTGCAGCTAATAGTTCAAATGCCATACGACGAGCCATTAAATCACCCGGAGTCCCTTTATCACTACTTAAGGCAGAATATATTGGCGAGAAAAGATTGATTGTGTAGTATCCATTTCGTTTATACTCACCTTCATCAATATACCCTCTTCTTGTGATTATATCGTTTTCTATTAAACTATTGAAAGAAGTTAATTTATTAAGCTCATCTAGTTTTAATCTACGAACAACATTTGTTGCGTAAACCTCATTTCCATCAGGATCAGGTTTAAATTTATTCTCAACTTTTCTCAACAGATCATATTTTTGATTGCTATCTAACTTAGCTACTGCTTCTCCTTCTAACATCTCAAGTGTATAAACTAAATCAAATAAATTGTGCATATATTTACGTAAATCTTCTGCATTATTAAATCGTTGAGTTGGATCTTTTACTTGTAGTCTATCAGCATTTTCCGCTTCATTATATTTCAACACAGAGTTTATCGTGATTGTTGCATCATTTGGATGATCAGGAGCTTGCAATAATCCTTTTGCATAAAACTCTGGTCCAAGCCCATTTCTTCTTCCATATCCTCCAAGATAAATCTCTCTATCAGAATTATGTGTCATTTCATGAGTATATGTTACCGCACCAGATTTATCAAGCATACGATAAGCCATATAGTAGAACGCATCTCCCGTAGCATATGCTCCGTGTCCATTATGAACAACATTATTCCCCGCAGGACCGAAGAAATGTTTTATTGCTGGATGATCAGTTTCAAAATCTGCTTGACTAGTATTTTTATCTTTATCATTACCAAATCTAAAAGAATCATATACCAAAATACTTCTAAACAATTTATCTTTTTCTTTCGTATCTAGTATTTTGTACCAATAATCATAATGATCTCTAAATCGTTTAGCCGCTTCTTGTGCATTATCTTCTACAAATTTGTTTAATTTTTCTCCCTCAGGATATTCAGAACTTCTATATCTATCATAAGCACCAAATCCTATAGTTGAAATATTGGCAATCATAAATATCATTTTTTCTTCTGGTAAAGTTAATAACGGTAAGACCATACTTTGATATTTCCATGATGGACTAGTTAATCTATCATAGACACCTATAGAATACTTAGTTCCTTGTTCTGATTGTTTTTTACTTACCTCTTCAATTGTAGATTTTTCTTCTACAATATGTGCTTTAGTTTGAGTTTTAAACCACTCATTGTTAGAAGTTTTTGGTAAGAATACTTTTCTATATCCTTCTAATGCTTTAAATAAACTTTCAGTTCCATAATTTTTAGATAATAATACATTGTAAGTAATTACATTATTTTTCGCTAGTAAATTGTTAAAGCCAGATTTACCTAATTCAATAACATTATCTAGAGCTGAACTATTTGATTTACCAAAGAAATCTAAATGATATAATACTAAATCTTTTGCACTTGCATTATCATATTTAAAATTATACCAGCGTTCAAGATATGTTAAACCTAGAAGTAACGCCTCTTTATTTTTCTTGATTTTCTCGATTACATAATTATCAATTATCGAATTACTATTCTCAGCGATTGCTGCATCTGCTGACAGAAGTTTCGCTAAACTATCACCTATAGCTTCTTTTGTTTTTTCAAATTGTTCATCTAGATATAATTCTGTTAAACTGATATCCTTAGAAATATCTAATACTTTTCTAATTGCATCTGATTTATATTCTACTTTATTTAATTCTGGTAATACTTCATCTAAAATATTTTTATTATTACGAAGTAATGTATTAGGTGTGTAAATTAATTTTGTACCGTTCACACCATACTCTGCTACATTTGAAAAATCACTTTGGTATTGTACATTTACCGTTTCAGATGTATTATCTGCGTAATATAGTAATAGTTTATTTATACTAGATTTATTTCCATTAATATCACTAATTACTTCTTTATCTTTCATAGGCACTACTGACAATAATTGTTTATTGTAAAGATTACTATTAGTATCTACTAAATTCCCGTACTTAACTATTGTTTCTCTATTATAGAATGGTAATAGTTTTTCTATATTTTTATAAACTTGTTCTTTTGATGAATCAGCATTTTCAAGATTTCTATAGTCAGTTACATATCTAGATGAGAAGTTGAATTCTTCAATCTTAGTATTTTTCTTAGTAACAAGTGCAGCTTTTTTCTCAAGAACTTTATTATTTTCTAATATAGTACCTCTTTGTTTTTCTGAATCTCTACTTAATACTTCATCATCTACTTGCTCTACATTAACTACCTTATTATTTTTATTACTGTATGTGTCTATTGCTTTTATACCTGTAAAATCATACCCCGTAATAGCATTACCGTTCGTAACATTAACGTCACTTAATACGTTTGTAAGATTACCAGAGTTACTTAGTTCTGAAGTATCCCTATCCCAAAGATACCCAGCTATTCCTCCAACATAACCGAAATGTTTTACATTATTAAGATTTCCTTCAGCATAACTATTTCTAATTGTTGCTTTTTTATCTACAGCTCCCGCTATACCACCAACAACCTGGTCTCCTGTATTAGCATTTGTCGCCATATCAATAGAAGAAATTGATTTATCTATTGAAGCACTAGCTCCTGAAAGTTTTCCTACTAAACCACCTATTTGATAAGTAGCTCTTGTATCATAAGTATTAGTTATTCTTCCAGTAAAACTACTATTAGAAATTGTAGAGTTAGTTACTTGTGAAGCTAATCCACCAATGCTACGTTCACCAGCAATTACACCAGATGAGTGAACATTAGTAATGTTAGTACCATTTTTCGCTTCTTTAGCTATTGTAGCAGAGTGATCTTTTGCAGAAATATTTACATCTTTTATTGAAATATCTTTTACTGTAGCACGGTTTAAAGTTCTAAATAATGGTTTTTTCAAGTTATATATAGCATAATACTTACCTTTGTTTTCACCTATTAAATTACCACTAAACTCTTTATCAATATAACTTTCTTGACCATCTTGAAGTTCTACTTCACGAGCATCCATAGTTGCCCCTAAACGAAACTCTCCAGAAGGATTACTATTCATAGCATCTACTAGATTTTTAAACGATGTATAAACTCCATTTTCACTTCTCACCATCTTAGGTAGGTAGTAAGTGTAATTGTCTAAAGTACTATTGTTTTCGTGTTGAATTAAATCGTTAGCTTGTCCTACAATTTTGTAAACATCTTGATTATCTTTTCTAACACTCTCAATACTCTTAACTGGCAACATAACATCTTTAAAGTTCTCTGATTTTATTTTCATAAAGTAATCAGTTGGAGTAGTTGGAACACTCGCAAGTGAAGTTACATGTCGATATTTATTATTTTCTACTGTAAACAATTCCACATTTGAAATATTTCTAAGTTCTAGTTTCTTGTCGACTTGTTTTTCTTCTGCTTTTGGTGCTGATTCTTCTTTTCCTGTAGATGTTCCTTCTGTTGACGCTGTTGGGTCTGATCCTACTTGTACAGCTGGTTCATCACCCTGTGGTTTTTCTGAATCTGAATTAGATGATTCTGAGTTTTCGTTCACAGTCGAAGCTTCAGTATTTTGTGAATTTGTTTCTTCTTTATTGCCTTCTGTTACTGAAGGTGATGACTCTGAATTACCTGAATCATTTGTAGCATCTACAGATGGAATAGTTGAAGTTTCTGACGTTGGTTCGGATTTATTTTCTTCTCCAGCTGGTTGTGTAGCTGGTGCCCCACCTTCAGAGACAGTTTCTGAAGCCGGCTGTTCTTCTGTAACTGTTGTATCCCCTGCAGATGAATCTTCTTCTTTCGACTCTGATTCTGATGGTACTTCTGAAGCTGGGGTTGCCGCCTCTGGCTCTTCCGCTTTTGGTGCTGTTGCTGTTTCCGTAGTTGCAAGTTCTTCAGCTTCCGATGTTGAATCTGTTTCTGCTTCTACAGCTGGCTGCGTAGCTGTTGACTCCCCTTCAGAAGCAGTTGATGAAGATTCAGTTGAAGAAACTGAATCCTCCGCTTTACCTTCTTCTCCTGATTCTTTTGGTGCTGGAGTTGCTTCTGCTATTATTCCTGGTTCTTCAGCTTCTTCCGTTGCTTCGGCTTTACCTTCTTCTCCTGCTGGTGTTGATTCCACAGTTGCAGATGTTCCTGGTTCTGCTGACTCTTCTGCTTTTGCTTCTTTTTCTGTTGCTTCTGGTGTTGTTACCGCTTCTTCTTTAGACTCAGCTGACGGTGTATTTGTTGCGCTATCTTGTTTTCCTGTCTCCTCAACAGAGGTTTCTTCTGCATTGCCTACTTCACTTGAAGTTGTAGCCTCTGTAGCTGCTTCTGTTGAAGCTGGGGTTTCTGGTTTTGATGGTGCTGGAGTTTCTTCTGCTGGTTGACTTTGTTCTCCTGAAGTTGTAGCCTCTGCCACTGGTGCTTCTGAAACTTCTGCTTTTGGTGTTGTTCCTGAAGCTTCTTCTGTTGAACCTAGAGTCGCTTCTGAACTTCCTTCCGCTGCTGGTGCACCTGTTGTAGCTACTTCTGAACCTGTTCCTGCTTCTTCAGTTTCTTTTACTTCATTTCCTGCTGTTGTTCCTGCTTCTTTTGGAGCTGGTTTCGCTGCCTCGGACTCTGTTACTTGTGGTTCCGGTGCTTCTGTTGCACCTGGTTGTTCTTCTTTATTTTCTGGAGTTGTAGGTGCTTCTGTTTTTGGTTCAGCCAATTCTGCTGACTCTGTTCCTGTTTCTCCTTCTGAAACTGTTCCTTCAGGTGTATCTTCTTTTGGAGTTGTAGGTGCTTCTGTTCCTGATTCTTCAGTTTCTTTTCCTGTTACTCCTGGAGTTACTTCTGAAGCCCCTTCTGTTCTTCCTGAAGCTCCATTTGCCACTAATTCTGTTGAATCTGGTGCTGATTCTGCTGTTCCTGTAAATGTTCCTTCAGGTGTTGATTCTGCTTCTTTAGGCTCAGCTGGTTTTTCTACCTCTGGCGCTGATTCTGTTGGTGCTGGAGACACTGGTTTTTCTGCTTTTGGCGTTGTTACAGTTGGCTCTTCTGCTTTTTGTGCTACTGGAGCTTCTGTTTCTTCTTTAACTTCTGGGCTTGTCTCTGCTGGTGCTTCTGAAGCAGGTTCTTCACCCGATTCTTCCGCTCTTTCCACTACTGGTGCTGATACAGGCTGATAGACTGAGCTATAGTTCACAGCCATTTTTTCAACTTTCTCAGTGACATCTGTTAATTCAAAGGTAACAGCTTTTGTCTCTTGGTCTTTCTTGAGCAAGACTTCGTAAGTGCGAACTTCGCCACTTGCACCACTTTCTTTGATGACAATCTTGTGTTTTGTGACTGTATCTGAAACCGTTTCAGATTCAGTAAAATACAATTCATTGTGTGGTAAGAATAAATTCTTACCTGAAGCTTGATTCATTTCTTGGAGTACATCTACCGGGATATTGCTTGCTTCGCTGATAACACTTAATGTATCTCCCCACTTAATGACATACTTAAATAAATCACCTTCTTTTTGAAGGTCAGCTTTCACTTCCTCAACTGTTCTGGCTACCCAGATACCATCTTGTTCACTGGCTGACACAGTTGGAGCTAAAAAGCCCAGACCCAATAAAATGACACCTGTCGCAACAATTGCACCAGTTCTCAATTTTCTAAAGCCACGGAGGGACAAGCTTCCTCTAACATTTGTTTGTCTCATAATGTTTATTTTTCCTCACTAGTTTAAGAAATCGCAAGAAAAACAATCTTGCGATTTTAGCATACTTACTTTCTCCTAGTATTAGCAAAACCAATTCTCATCAAACTTTAGCATCTCACAAGAGAGATTATAAACTTGGAATAACTGATTTTTATATACTAGACGCATAGAAACTTTTCAACCTTATTTCTCTTCAAATCCTTCTGCGACTGCGTCCGCAAAGTTTTCTTCTACGATACTTGCACAGTGGTCACAGATGACTGCCTGGTAGCTGCGTTCTGCTGTTGTTGGGTCGATACGACGGCAACGGTCACATACTTGGCCTGCAGCGCGTTCAACTGTAAAGGCTACATCTTCGAAGCTAACAGCAGCTTCTGGAGCTGGTCCTTCTGCAATGGTCAAGTCTGACACGATCAAGAGTTGAGCCACATTGCTGTTTACTGCTTCAAGTAGAGTTTTCACAACTTCGTTTGGATAAACTATCAAGTGTGCTTCAAGTGATTTACCGATAACTTTTGCATTACGCGCTTCTTCCAAGGCTTTTTGAGCTTGTCCACGGAAGTCCATGAAGGCAGCCCATGTATCCAAGATTTCTTCTTGATTAGCAAAAGTTTCTGCTTCTGGTAATTCTGACAATTGAACGAAGTCTTCGGCTTCAAACTCAAGGTATGACCAGATTTCTTCCGCAGTGTGAGGAAGGATTGGTGTCAAGAGTTTCGTGATTTTCACAAGAATGTCATAGAAAACAGTCTGCATTTGACGGCGTTCAAGTGATTTAGCACCTTCGATGTAGACAACATCTTTGGCAAAATCAAGGTAGAAGGCTGACAAGTCAACGTTGATAAAGTTCACTAGTGCTTTATAGATTGTCAAGAATTCAAAGTCAGCATAAGCATCACGAATTGTCTTAACAAGCTGGTTAAAGCGGATGGTCATGTACTTATCAACTGAACGAAGTTCTTCGTAAGCTACTGCATCCTCAGCTGGGTTAAAGTCAGATGTATTGGCAATCAAGAAACGAAGAGTGTTACGGATCTTGCGGTAAGTTTCAGAAACTTGGCTCAAGATATCCATAGAGATACGCACGTCGTTGCTTGAGTCTACGCTTGTTACCCAGAGACGCAAGATTTCTGCACCAAATTGTTTTTCAACATCGCTTGGAGCAATGGTATTTCCAAGAGATTTAGACATCTTCTCACCTTTACCGTCAAGAGCAAAACCTTGTGACAAGATTTGCTTGTAAGGTGCTACGCCATGGTTAGCAACAGATGTGATGAGTGATGAGTTGAACCAACCACGGTACTGGTCAGAACCTTCTAGGTAAAGGTCTGCTGGGTAAGTCAACTCAGGACGGTTTACCACAACTCCATTCCATGATGAACCTGAGTCAAACCAAACGTCCATGATATCAGTTTCTTTTTTGAACTCGCCATTTGGTGAACCTGGATGAGTAAATCCTTCTGGTAAGAGGTCTTTGGCATCACGTTCCCACCAAATGCTTGAACCATGTTCCTCAAAGAGTTGAGCTACATGCTCAATCGTTTCAGCAGTCATGATTGCTGTACCATCTTCAGCATAGAAGATAGGAAGTGGAACACCCCAAGCACGTTGACGAGAGATAACCCAGTCACCACGGTCACGAATCATGTTGTAAAGACGAACTTTACCCCATTCTGAGTGGAATTTCACTTTTTCAATTTCATCCAAGATTTCTTGGCGGAATTTAGAAACTGAAGCAAACCATTGTGGTACTGCACGCCAGATGATTGGTTTCTTAGTACGCCAGTCAAATGGGTATGAGTGAGAGATTTCTTCTTGGGCAAGAAGGAGGTTACCAAGTTTCTCGATAACAGTTGGAACTACCTTTTCATAGAATTGACCTTCAAACTCAGGACCAGCATTCTTCATCATGATACCACGTTCGTCAACAGTCACTGCGACTTCAAGACCATTAGCAATACCGACATTGTAGTCGTCCTCACCAAAACCAGGGGCTGTATGGACAATACCTGTACCAGAGTCAGTTGTAACGTGGTCACCAAGGATAACGAGCTCATCTACAGCTGTATCCCATGGGTGTTCTGTTACGATGTGGTTGAGTTCTTGACCACTGTAAGTTGCCAAGACTTGAACATCAACCCAGCCAAATTTTTCAGACAAGCTAGTCAATAATTCTGCAGCAACGACAAACTTACGAGCTTCACCAGCAGGTTGAACCAAGACATAATCAATATCCGCTCCAACAGTCAAACCACGAGAAGCTGTGATAGTAAATGGAGTAGTTGTCCAAACAACGATATAAGTATCTGTATCTAGGATACCTTTTCCGTCCTTAACCTTGTTGGCATAGTAAAGGGAAGTTGAAACCAAGTCATGGTATTCAATCTCTGCTTCAGCAAGGGCAGACTCAGATGACCAAGACCAGTAAACTGGCTTGGCACCACGGTAGATATAACCTTTATTAGCCATCTCACCAAATACACGGATTTGGGCTGCTTCATAGTCAGGAGTCAAAGTCACATATGGATTTTCCCAGTCACCAGAAACACCCAAACGTTTGAAGTCTTCGCGTTGTTTATCTACTTGAGAAAGAGCGTATTCACGGCAAAGTTTCAAGTACTCAACCAAGTCCATTTCTTTACGTTTAACACCTTGTTTTGCCAAAACTTGCTCGATTGGCAGACCATGAGTATCCCAACCTGGGATAAATGGTGCGTAAAAACCTGACATTGATTTTGAACGAACAATGATATCTTTTGAAATCTTATTCATAGCGTGTCCAACGTGAATATTTCCGTTCGCGTATGGAGGGCCATCATGCAAGGTGAAATGAGGTTTTCCTTGGTTCAATTCTTGACGACGTTGGTAAAGTTTTGCATCTTCCCATTCCTTTTGCCAAACTGGCTCTTTGGTCGGAAGGCCTGCACGCATTGGGAAAGCTGTTTTCCCAAGATTAAGGGTATCTTTGAGTTTCATGGTATCTCCTTTATAAATAATAACAAATTAAAAACCACGACTGCCAAAAAGGACGAAAATCGTGGTACCACCTTTATTCGGAAAAAGATCTAGTCTTTCTCCCTCTTATCCCGTAACGTGGGGAACGTCAAATCTTACTCCATTCAGACTTGAGTTTTTGAGAGGATAACCTTATCAATAGGGATTACAGGACTCACACCATCTCCTGCTCGCTGGAAATATAAAGATAAGATATTGTTCTCATATCATTTCTTATAAAATTGTAACAGATTCTTGCGGTGCTTCAAATCCTGGTGCTGAATCAAACGTTTCTGTAGCTGGTGTTGGAGCCGAAGGATGTACTGGAGCTACTTCTGGTTCTTCGTACATTGGACCAACTGGATGAGCAGGCTCTTCTTCCATTTGAGGACTCACTACAGGAGTTGGATTTTCCACTTCCTGTTTAGCCTGAGCTTCAAATTCAGCCAATTCTTTATTGGCTGCCTCAATACGAGCTTGTAACTCTGCCATTTCTGCTTGAGAGAACTGACGTGTCATATCAATTGGTTCTTCCTCAATTGGAGCTGGAATCGGTTCTCCAAGTACTTCACTAACCACTTCTTTAAAGGCTTCATCACTGGTTTGAAGATAAGTAGCTGTTGGACGGAGAATATCTTCCCAATCTGAAGATTCAACAATAGCTAACTGGCTCTCAATTGTAGATTTAAGACGTTGGTGGAAGACACGGCTCTTGTTCTTCAATTCTTCGGTTTCAACAGCAACTTTCTTAGCATTGTCTGTTGCTTGACGAAGAATCTCGTTTGCCTTATATTTAGCTTCTTCCAACAAGCGTTGCGCATCTTGCTCTGCTTGATGAATGATATTGTTTGAACGTTCATGTGCCGCTTGTTTCACTCGCTCAGCTGTATCCTGGGCAATCAATACAGACTGGCTCAATGAATCTTTCATTTCATCAAAGTAAGACAAACGCTCTTCTAAACTCTTAATACGCAAATCTTTATCATGATTCGCACGAACAAGATCTTCGTAATCACGAACTACAATATCTAAAAATTCATCGACTTCTTCTGGATCAAAACCTCTGAATCGAGTTCCAAAGGTCTTGTCCTTTATTTCTAATGATGTAATTGGCATTCTATTCCTCACTTACTTAATAATAACTGGACGGTTATTTTTTTCTTCTCTTTTTTTGTTTGTCCCTTATCTTGAAGCAATCTCAAGCGTCCAAATTTTCTCACACTAATCAAGTCTCCAACTTGAACAGTATAATCTGATTTGTCTACCACATGGTAATTTACTTGGACAAGTTTCTTTTCAATCAACTGGTTTGCTTGATTCCTAGATAGTTTTAAAACATTTGATAAAAGAACATCTAATCGAAAACTAGACACACATAAATCCAGCTCTCGATACTGTTCTAGCTTATCTATTTTCTCGGTGAAAGGACGTTCCTCCAGCGAAACAGGTATACGGCCAACTTTCTTTAATCCATCTTGAAAGAGAAGAAGAAACTGCTGATTAATCATAATCTGCGCCCGTTCTTCATCTACTAGGATATCTCCAAAAAGTTTCCGTTCAATCCCTAATTGATTGATGACTGTCCCTAAAATCTTAGCATGCGTTAAGTGTTCAAATTTATTGGAATACACTATTTCCTGGAGAGATATTTCAAAATCTGAAAACTCTGGCTGGAAATAATCTGGGTATAATAAAACTCGAACATACTCACTCGAGACGAATTCCCCACTACTGCTACAAGCAAGACCATAGGTTTTGGCCAAAATCTTTAATAGCTTCTCCTGATGAGGATTGATAAAAGGAGTTAAAAAAGGAGCATAGCTATCTTCTACCTTCTTTATCCATTCCATTCCCTTGTCAAGAAATGGATGATCTTCTATGGAGAAATGCTGGTAAATCCCTTTATTCATCCTATCATCGCCAGAAAACGGACTAGGTTTTCTCCTAAAAATCGAACCAAAACAATCGCAACCAAAACAGATAAATCAAGACCTGCTATCTGTAAAGGCAGGCGTTGCAAAGGAGCAAGCACTGGTTTTACCAATGCTACAATCCAACGACCTAAACTTGATTCGTAGGCACCTGGAAACCAAGACATGACAGCGAAGGCTACCAAAATCAGGGAGTAAATATCCACTGCATTATAAATCATACGAATTAAAAAAATCATTATCGTACTCTATTTCGCTTCATATCAAAGCCAAACTCACCATTTTGTTCTTCATCTGGTAAACGAATATCTTCTACATTCACAATGACATTCACTGGTGTTAACAAATACATGGTAGATGCTACCTTTTTCAGATTACCAGCTAAAACATGACAAGCTCCATCCAAATAGTCCAAACAACGACGGGCCTGCACTTCTGTCATATATTGAAAATCAATCAAAATACTTTCGTTTCCTGTCAATAAATCAACAATTTCTGTTGCATCTTCATATTTTCTAGGATAACGAACATCTATAATTACCTTCTCCGTTGCACGCTGGCTCTGGTTTGCCAATTCCTGTTGTCGTGCATGCAGTCTGGTGATATTGCTATCTTTTGCACCAGCAGACTGTGAAGGTTGATTCATTGGGAGAGCCGTTTCCTGTGAAGAATTTACTGGAGTAAACACAGGTTCATTTCCTTTTTCATAAGGAATCGTTGAATCCTCATCCTCCGTAAAATAATCTATAAATCTATCGAATCTATCTTTTAAAGACATGGTCCTCTCCTACTTAAAAAATGCTGTACCTATACGAACAAAGGTGGAACCGAATTGAATCGCTTCTTTATAATCACGACTCATTCCCATACTTAACTCAGTCATAGGCATATTTGGAATTTGTTTTTCTTGGATTTCTCTTTGCAAATCTTGGGTCGCCTTGAAAATTTCTTTCAACTGCTCACTGCTAGCTTCAAAGGGGGCCATCGTCATTAAACCAACATATTCAATCTTATCTAGTCTGGCTAACTCTGGCAAGATTTCCAGCAGTTCCTCTCTCGAAAAACCGTGTTTGCTTTCTTCTTTAGAAATATTTACTTGAAGGAAACACTTGATGACTCGGTCACTTCTTTTTTGTATTTCCTCTGCTAGCTTGACGGAATCCAAGGCATGGAAATAATCAACGTATTGAATGACATCTTTCACCTTACGTCTTTGCAAGGTACCAATCAAATGCCAAGTCACATCTCGATCTTTTAAAGCTTCATATTTCTCCAGAAACTTATCGACACGATTTTCACCGATATGATGAACACCTAGCGGAAGCAAGGCTCCCGCTGTCGGTACATCTACATACTTGGTAACTGCAATGACAGAGACTGAACCACTCTCTCGATGAGCATTCAGACTCGCCTCTGCGACTTCTCGAAAAACAAGTTCTGTATTTTCTTTTACATTCATTTACTTAACGATTTTTGAAAAATGGAGGTGTATCCAATTCATCTTCATCTTGTGATGTTGGGGCTTCAAAGCGTTCAACTGGAGAAACGACTGAATCTGTTGTACGAACAATCGATTCACGGCGAAGATCCCAATCACCAAAAGCAGATGCCTGAGTTGGTTCCAAACGACGTGGATTTTGTTTTGGCAATTCAGCTGTTTCTGCCATATCAAAATGACGATCAAAGCCATGTGAATGAGCTGGTTTCACTGTCTCACGGTAGTTAGTAGTAGGTCTAGCTTGTGGAGCCACAACCTTTTCTACGCGGTCTTGACGAACACCTGTTGCAACAACTGTTACACGAATTTCATCACGCATACTTTCATCAATTGAAGTACCGAGCCAGATGTTCACTCCTTGACCTGCTGCTTGGTTCACAATTTGTGAAGCCTCTTCTGCCTCAATCAAGGTTAAGTCAAGACCACCAGTTACGTTGACAATCACATCTTCTGCTCCATCAATTGTTGTTTCAAGAAGTGGAGAGTAAATTGCCTTACGCGCTGCTTCAACAACACGTTCTTCTCCACTACCGATACCAATCCCCATAAGAGCATTCCCTTTGTTTGCCATAACTGTTTTCACATCGGCAAAGTCAAGGTTAATCAATCCTGGATTGGTAATCAAATCGGTAATTCCTTGAACACCTTGACGAAGAACGTTATCCGCTTCGCTAAGAGCCTCCAAGAGCGGTGTTTTCTTATCAACAATTTCAAGCAAGTTGTTGTTTGAAATAATCAATAGAGTATCTACATGCTCACGTAGTTGATTGATTCCTTCTACAGCAAATTGTCCACGTTTGCTTCCTTCAAAACCGAAAGGACGTGTTACAACACCAACTGTAAGAGCACCTAAATCTTTGGCGATACGAGCAATAACAGGGGCAGCTCCAGTTCCAGAGCCTCCTCCCATACCAGCAGTGATGAAGACCATATCTGCGCCACTGATAGCTTCTGTCAGTGTTTCTTCGCTTTCTTCAGCAGCTTTACGACCAACCTCAGGTTGACCTCCTGCACCCAAACCGCGAGTCAATTTAGGTCCCAACTGAATAACAGTCTCAGCTTTTGTACTACTCAATGCTTGTACATCTGTGTTTGCTGCGATAAATTCTACGCCTGTAACACCTTCGTCGACCATACGGTTGATGGCATTGCCACCGCCTCCACCGACACCAATTACTTTAATCACTGCACCTTGAGCAGCAGCTGTATCAAATGAAAATGTCATAATTTATTTTTCCTCTTTATTCGTCAAACATGCTTCCGATCAAGCCACGGAAACGATCTGCTAATTTCGGTTTATTTTGTGAAGCTTGTTGGAAATCCGCCATTGGTTCTGTAGGCGCCACCGGCTCTACTTCTGGAGCAGGAGCTGGTTGAACAGGCGTTGATTGTACAAACTGAGCTGTTTTCTGTATCATTCCCCCAAAACTAATTGGCTGATGAGTCAGAGCAACTTCACCCTTGACCGCTCTTTGAGCCAAAAGATTGACTTCTGTCAATTGTCCAGCAAATTCTGATAAACTAATCACATGCGCAAAGGCTGGATTACGGATACCAACTTGATTTGGAACATAAAGCTTGACACGGACGCCAAATACTTCCTGAGCAAGTTCAACCATACCTGGTAAAATGGCATTCCCACCGATTAAGACAATACCACCAGGGAGCTCCAATAGACGTCTTCTATCTAATTCTTGCTTGATTTGTTCAAGGATGTGCTTGATTCGTGCAGAAATAATTTCTGACAGGTAGGCTTCCGTCACTTCGACTGCTTCTACTTCTCCAATAACTTCTACTTGGAAGGTTTCTTTACTTGCAAGAGGAGGGTAAGCCTCTCCATAGTTTAATTTCAAACCTTCAGCCAACTTCTGAGAAGTTTTCAAGACTTTAGAGATATCCTTAGTTACATAATCTCCACCTTCTTGGAGAATATTGGTGAACTGAAGTTCTTGGTTACGGATTGTAGCGACAGTCGTTTGACCTGCCCCCATATCAATCACTGTAGCACCAAATTCACGTTCACCTTCGTTCAAAACTGATTGAACCATTGCTAGTGGCGAAATAATAATATTTTCAACCTGAACACCTGCACGCTCAACCGTCTTACGCAAATTGTGCAAGATAGTACGAGGACCTGTATAAAGCAAGCCACGCATTTCAAGGCGAACCCCCATCATGCCACGTGGGTCACGAATCCCTTGGAAACCATCCACAATAAATTCTTCAGGAATAAAGGTAATGACTTCACGGTCAGGTGTCATACTCTTTGTCAAAGCTGATTTGACAACATTTTCAACATCTTGATCCGTAATTTCCTTGGTATCAGATGTTACTGGAATCATCCCTTGAGTTGGTTCTACCTGCAAAAGATTACCAGGCAAGCCGACATTCACTGATTTAATCGAAATGCCTGCCTTTTCTTCTGCTTGGGAAATAGCTGACTTGATAGCAGTTGCTGCTGCATCAATATCAACAATAATTCCATCCTTTACACCTTTACTTTTGGCATTACTCACGCCAATTACATTTAATTCACCATTTCTCTGCTCGGCTACAAGCACCTTGACAGAGCTTGTTCCAATATCTAGACCTGTAAAAAAGCCTTCTCTAGCCATTACATCGCATCCTCTCTATCTTCCAAGTTTCGCACTTCGTATTATTCCATAGCTAAACCTAGGCATAGCTATTCACAGAATATTATAACACAAAAAATCTAATTGTGCTTAGTTTTTTCCTAAATTTACTTGCTATTTTTTCACTTTTGCTCATCAACTTTGTTTATTTTCCAAACAAATTATAAAAAATCAGATTTATGAAAAAAGAAAGCTCATTTCTAAGCTTTCTTTGCAATCATTTTTTCTGCTTCTTGTTCTAAAAATAGTTCCAAGATTTTCTTTGTCAACGTAATCGCCGCTGACAAGGCCAGAGAAACGATTAAATAATTAGCTACTAAGCCATGGTCTCCAACCAATGGTGGTTTTGTCAGAAATCCGTAATCTCCACCTGTTACTAAATTGACCACAAAAATCAAGGCATTTAGTCCAAAGGTCATGAGAAAAATTCCCTTCACATCCAGCAATCGCGCATTATACTGTCTCAATAGATAAACTAGAGAGTTCCCCAAGAGTGCTAAATGCCCAAAGATAAAGGACAAAATCGCAATATGGGGGAAAGGATAGGCATCTGGCACTGGATAAACAAAGGCTGCTAATGTCCCAAATGTTCCTAGCAATGCAAAATACTGCCTATATTTAGACTGACCAGGAAGCAAGAGCACCACAAACATAGCCATACGGCAATGGTAAAAGGGTAAACTTTCTGACAGTGGCATATGATTGACCCAATACCAGCCATAAAGGAGGATCAACTGAACTGCCTGCAAGATTTGGAAAAATCGTTGGTAAACCTTCTTTTCACGATAACGATAGGCTGTATAAAAGGTCAAGGCTAATAGTGTAAATATACTCACGTACCAAAAAAGGTCAAATTTGGGTGGTTCTGTTGCTTGGGTCGTAAAGAAAATATCCCATAAATTCATCTAGTCTTCCTCATGATTCAAAATTTTCCTGCATATTATTATACCATGCTATTTGTCAAAAATGGATTTAAAAATACGTAAATGTTTGACAAAATCACTTGTCTTCATGTTCTAAACTTTCTACCAGCTTAGCTAGGTTCATGGAGTTAGAGCCTTTGAGCAAGATTTGATCATTGGCACTGAGGCTTTCCTTAACCTGCTTAACTAGATCTTCAAATTGGTCCTGGTCTTCTGTTTTCTTGAAGTAGTAAACATGGCCAATTGGGAACATTTGACTAGCCAATTGGGCTAATTCAGCAATATCTTCTCCATAGAAAATCACGGTATCCAGTACATCTGGTGAAAGGCTCAAAATCATCTGATTATGGAGTTGAATAGACTGATCGCCGAGTTCCTTCATGTCTGCTAGAACAGCGATTTTCTTGCCTCCTTCATTGGTTGGAATGGCAGAGAATGTCTCCAAAATCAACTTCATAGCAGTTGGATTGGCATTGTAAACATCTGATAGGATATCTGCTCCATTGGCTGCTTTCTTCCACTCGGTACGGTTACGTGTTAATTCAAGATGTTGGAAGGCCTGACGAATTTGCTCCTCTGAAACTCCTTCTTGTAGGGCAACATAAGACGCAATCATGGCATTAGTGGCATTGTACTTACCAGTCACTGGCAAATCGAGGGCTTGTTCCAAGAAGTTAGCCTTAAAGGTCAGACTATCCTTGCGCTCAACCAAGTCGGTAATTTCCAGCTCTGCTCCTTGCCCAAAACGAACCACCTTTTTATCAGCTGGCAAGTAGTCCTCTACAATGGAGTCAGCTGGTGCCAAAAGCAAAGAACCCGAAGCCATACCGTCTGCAATTTGCATTTTCCCTTTAGCGATTTCCGAACGGTCTTTGAAAAAGGCCAAATGGGCTTCTCCAACTAAGGTCACAATGGCTGTTTTTGGACGAGCTAATTCAGACAAGAGATGAATATCTCCCAAGTGATCCTGCCCCATCTCCAAGACCAACTTTTCTGTCCCTTCAGGCATATGGAGAACTGTGTAGGGAAGTCCAATCTCGTTATTGTAGTTTCCTTGTGTTTTGTAGGTCTTGTAGGTCGTTGACAGTAAATGCGCTAACATATCCTTGGTCGTTGTCTTACCGTTCGAACCTGTAACTGCAAAGACATCAACAGCCGTTTTTCCAAGATAATAGGCTGCTAGTTGCTGAAAGGCAGTCAGCACATCATCTACTAGAATGTAAGGATGATTTGAGACCTCTTTCTCAGACAAGGTTACTGCTGCACCATTTTCAAAGGCTGTTTCAATAAAGTCATGGCCATCACGCGCACCTTTAAGTGGCACAAATAAATCTCCAGTTCCAATCAAACGACTATCAAACTCAGCTTTTTCTAACTGGATGTCCTCAAAGATACTGACATCATTTTTGACTCCTACAACTTGAGCCACTTCATGAATTGTTAATTTCATTTCTACTCCTTTAAAAAGGGTTGAAGTCCAAGAACTCTAATCACCTTACAGTGATGGTTCTGGCTTCTACCCTCTCTTTTCATTCTTATAGCAAATGCGCTTCGCGCTTGTCAAAACTTTCCTTGGCAAGGTCAACCAAACGCTCGATTAGTTCTGGATAGCTGATTCCCATATTGTCCCAAAGCAGTGGGTACATTGACCACTGGGTAAAACCTGGCATGGTATTGAGCTCGTTTAGGAAAATCTCTTCCTTATCTGTATAGAAGAAATCGCAACGAGAGAGACCGAGGCCACCAATGGCACGGAAGGCTGTTTCCGCATTTCGACGCATGACAGCTACCACATCATCACTGATTTTAGCTGGGATATCCATGGTAATCTTGTTGTCAATATACTTGGCATCGTAGTCGTAGAAGGCAACATCCTTGACTACTTCTCCTGGTAGGGTGCTTTTGACATCGTAGTTGCCCAGTAGACCAACCTCGATTTCACGAGCATTCACTCCTTGCTCAACCAAGACACGGCTGTCATATTGGAAGGCAAGTTCCAAAGCTTGGCGGAGTTCTTCTTGATTTTCAGATTTAGAAATACCGACACTAGAACCCATGTTTGACGGCTTAGTGAAGACTGGATAAGTCAATTTTTCTTCCACTTCAGCGATTTTAGCAGTCACATCATCGCCTTCAACGATGGCCACATAAGGAACTTGGGCAATGCCAGCAGATTCCAACACACGCTTAGTAGTGATTTTATCCATGGCAAGGCTTGATGACAAGATGTTGCAACCAACGTAGGGCATTTTCAAAACTTCTAAGAATCCTTGAACAGAGCCATCTTCTCCCATCGGACCGTGAAGGACTGGAAAGACCACTGCCCCTTCTTCGTAGATGGCACTTGGTGCAACTTTCTTATCCCAATCAATGGTCGCATTGGTCATGAGACGGTCCTCTTGACCTGGAGTCTGACTAAACTCTTGAGTTTTGATAAAGTCACCTGACTGACTGATAAAGAAAGTCTTAACTGTGAAACGGTTGTAATTGACCGCACGCATGACACTCTCAGCTGAAAGGACAGAGACTTCACGCTCTGCACTCCGTCCACCATATAAAAGAATAATCGTTTGTTTCATATTATTTGTCCTAATTCTACTAGAATACTCGCTCTTTAGTATATCATATTTGCTTGTTTTTTTAAAACTTGAACCTGACACTACTCATCACACTATACAAAAAAGGCCGATAGGAACGATTTTCAGCCTCCTTGATTTTTTATAAATGAATGGAGTTCGTAAATTTGTCTACACTTACAACTCTGTTCGATTTTCAATAGCCCGTAAGAGGGTCACTTCGTCCGCATACTCGATATCTGCTCCCACAGCAAGGCCTCGTGCCAGGCGAGTGACCTTAATCCCAGCTGGCTTGAGTAAGCGGGAAAGATACATGGAAGTCGCTTCCCCATCTGCTGTGGCATTGGTTGCTACGATTACTTCTGAAACCTCACTATCCATCAGACGAGTCATGAGACTCTTGAGATTGATATCATCTGGACTGATACCATTCATAGGAGAAATAAGGCCATGCAGGACATGATAGAGGCCATGGTATTCTTGGATGTTTTCCATGGCTGCCACATCCCGACTATCCTCTAGCACCAAAATCGTTGTCTGGTCACGAGTCGGATCGGTACAGATAGAGCAAGGGTCGTCGTCTGTCAAACGTCCACAAATGGAACAGTAGGTCAATTCTCTCTTAGCAGAAAGGAGATTTTTTGCAAATTCATTGACATCATCATCAGACATCCCAATCGTATAAAAGGCCAGACGCGTAGCCGTCTTAATCCCGATACCTGGTAACTTGGAATAACTGTCAATCAGCTTGGCAATGGGTGTTGGATAAAGCATAATTTCCTTTCTAATTCATTGGATGGTATTTTTGATACAGATTGATAATATCACGCGCAATGGAAGGTCCTACACCATTTGTTAGATTGGTATTATGAGGAAAGACCACTGCAACAGCGATTTGGGGATTATCAGATGGAGCATAGGCCACCGCATTGGTATTGGTTGCTTGCTGACCATCTGCCACATAGCTTTCGGCTGTACCCGTTTTTCCGCTAATAGATACCAAGGCACCATTTGAAAAGGCACGTCCAGTTGTCAAGCCACTAGTCCCATGAGCAACCTGATAAAAACCTTGGTGCAAGATACTCATATCGGAGTCGGATATATTGACCTTATTCACCTCTGTCGGTTGCAGTTGCTGAATCAAGTCGCCTAGGCCTCCCTTATCATTATTACCATAAATGCCTTCAACAATACGAGGAGCCACACGAACACCATCATTTGCAATAGTTGCTACATACTGAGCCAACTGCATGGGCGTATAGTTATCAAACTGCCCAAAGGCATTAGTAATGTAATTAGCAAAGCTATAGTCTTTGGGAATAAATCCAGTGGATTCATCTGGTAGGTCAATCCCAGTCGCAGATCCCAAGCCATATTCGCCAAAGGTTGAACGCAGTTTCCCCATAGCAGACTCTAGATTGCTGGTACCGACAAACATATTGGGTTGATAGGTTTGCCCCATAAGACCTAAGGCTGTTTGGACCATATAAGCATTTGATGAATACTCTAGAGCCTGAACTGCCGTAATCGGCATTGGCACAGAAAAGGCAGTATACCAAGAATTAATTGGAGCTGAACCTTGAAAGACAATGGACTGGTCTGTCAAGGTCTGGTTTCCTGACAAGACTCCATTTTCCCAACCAGAGCTGATGGTCGCCGCCTTGACAACCGAACCTGGGACAAAGACATTGGTTACCGTTCCCAAGGAATCTGGCGTCAACTCTCCCGTTTTCAGGTCATGTTTGATCCCTGACATGGATAACACAGCACCTGTTTTTGGATTAAGGGCGACTGCATACACACCCTCAGAATACTTGGCTCCACCATTTCCTAGCTCGGAATTGAAATAACTTTTCAGCAAAGCATCCACACTATCTTGGAAGGCCAAATCAATGGTCAGCTTGATATTGTTTCCCTTACTACCTTCCTCAATTGTATCCACGCTTTCCATATTGCCATATTTATCCAGATGGATTTCTTTTACCGAGCGTTTTCCTTGTAAGGTCTCTTCATATTGCTTTTCCAAATAGGAGGTTCCAACACGGTCATTTAGAGAATAGCCTTTTTTAAGATAGGCTTCTGCTTCTTCCGCTGGGAGACCAGCTTTTTCACTGGATACACTCCCTACTATAGAAGAAAGGGAAGTTTCCAAAATCTTTCGATCCCAAGAAGTAGAAATACTAATGCCAGGCATCTCCTTTGAAATAGAGGCAATAACAGCCACCTGAGAATCATTTAGAGGATCTGTCACAATGGTTCCTGTCGCAAAGTTTCCAACAGCATTTAACTGACTAAAAAGATAGATTTCTTTCTTTTCATCCTCTGTATAGTTTAGTTGACTTGTTGGGACACTATCGACCGCATTGTTATACAGTTCTGATTCGGATAGGCGATTGCCATCTGAATCCAATCGTTTCTCACTTGGGAGAGCTTCCACCGTTTTTTTATAGATTTCAGGATCAGCCAAATAGTAATCAGCCAGCTGGCGTTCTGTCAAATTTGGCGAACTGATGCTCACATAAGTCAGTAACTTTTTAGCTATTTCTTTTAAGTCTGTAGCCGTCATTTTATTGCTACGCGTAAAGGAAACAACCTGTTTTAACGTATTTTCTACCAAAGGTTTTCCACTAGCATCATAGATTTCCCCACGGGCAGAACTGGTTGTGACCTTGGTCTGACTAGCTGAGGCTAGCTTTTTTTCGTAAAAATCCTTGTTCAAAACCTGCATATACAACAAACGACCAATAATGGTCATAAAGAGTAAAATGACGATTGAAAACAATAAATTAAGCCGAATCGGAATCGAATGGCTGTTAAATTTTCTCATACAAATCAGTCTCATTTCTAACTTAAAATCTTACTCTTAATTGTACCACAATTTGAGCAGAAAATTATGGAAAAGAAAGAAGCTTTTTTTCGTTTTTACAGTAAGATACGTTTTTATTTATCCATCCCTATATTATATGTTATAATGAATGTAAAAGTTCAATAATCTAGTCTTTTTCCAACACGACTCATTTAAAGGAGCCTTCCCTATGGACAAACCAGATATCGCAACTGTCATTGATTCACATTTTGAAGAAATGACAGACCTAGAGCAAGAAATCGCTCGCTATTTTTTACAAGCAGAAACCATTCAAGATGACCTTTCCTCCCAACAGGTCACTCAAAAATTACATATCTCTCAGGCTGCACTAACTCGCTTTGCTAAAAAGTGTGGCTTTACTGGCTACCGAGAATTTATTTTCCAATACCAACATGAGGCAGAAAATCAAGCCAACCAAGTCTTCAAGCACAGTCCACTGACCAAACGAGTCCTCAGAAGTTATAGCAATATGCGGGAACAAACACAAGACTTGATTGACGAAGTCCAACTAGAACGAATTGCCCAATTAATCGAAGATGCTGAGCGTGTCTACTTCTTCGGAACAGGGAGTTCTGGTCTTGTTGCTCGTGAAATGAAATTGCGCTTCATGCGTCTGGGTGTGGTCTGCGAGGCTTTGACCGATCAAGACGGCTTTGCCTGGACAACCAGTATTATGGACGAAAATTGTCTCGTACTTGGTTTCTCACTTTCTGGCACAACTCCCTCTATTTTAGACAGTTTATTAGACGCTAAGGAGATGGGGGCAAAGACTGTACTCTTTTCAAGTGTTCCCAATAAAGATAGTCAGGCCTACACAGAGACTGTTCTTGTAGCCACCCACAGCCAGTCTTCCTATATCCAACGAATATCCGCTCAACTTCCTATGCTCTTCTTTATCGATTTGATTTATGCCTATTTTTTAGAAATCAATCGCGAAAGCAAGGAAAAAATCTTTAATAGCTACTGGGAAAATAAAAAACTCAACGGCTATCGTAGACAAAAACGTGTCAGAAAATCCTAGTTTGGCTGGGCCAAACTAGGATTGTTTTGTCTTAAAATGATAATATGCACCAAGCATACCTGCTGTATTTTGGTGATGGGCAAATTCTAATCGTGTTTTCTCAGCTAGGCTTGGCACCAAGGCCGCCTTCAAGGCTGTACGGATTTTGGGTTTGAGGATAGCCTCTTGCCCCATGATACCACCCCCGAGAATGACTACTTCTGGATTAGCAACGTAGCAAATATTTGCCAGACCTTTTCCTAGATAGTCTACCATACGGTCAATACCAGCCATGCAGATTTTGTTGCCTTCAGTGGCTTCCTTAAAGATGCGTCGGCCATTCCACTGGTCGACTGGATCTCCATGTGCTTCAGCTACATATTTCACTAAAGCTGTTGTAGAAGCCAAATCTTGGAAAGCCCCATCCTGCATATGCATATACCCGACTTCACAGGCCGAATTGCTAAATCCATGGAAAACCTTCCCATCCATAATCAAGCAACCACCGATACCTGTTCCAATGGTCAAGCAAAGGGTGACACTCGCTCCCTTGCCTGAACCAGATACTGCCTCAGCAAGACCTGCACAGTTGACATCATTTTCAATTTCACAAGGAATAGTAAAGCTAGTCTCGATTTCCTTCTTGAACTGGGTTCCTGCATAATTTGGAATCTGAGGCCCAGCATAGAAAATTTCTCCCTTATCCGGATCCACCATTCCTGCAGAAGAAATGGCAACACCTGCTACTGGTCCTTGTTCTAAATAGCTGGCTACGATATCTTTTGTCTTTTGTAAAATATGTGGTCCACCTTTATGCGCCTCTGTTGGCATTTCATGCGATTCAAGAAGTTGCCCCTCTTGATCAACCAAACCATACTTGATGTTAGTTCCACCGATATCAATTGCAACATAGTGTGTCATAAATACCTCCTTATGGATTAGAGGAAGCGCTCCTTGGTTTCGCGAATCAAGGCTGCAGCTGCTTCTACAACTGGACGATCTTCTTCCGTTACTGGCGTCAATGGTGAACGTACAGAACCAATATTCAAGCCTTCATTGATCTTCAAGACTTCTTTAATGACACCATACATATTACCATGTGCAGCAGTCAATTTACCAATGATAGCGTTGATAGCATACTGCAATTCACGCGCTGTTTCCAAATCTTTATCTGCAATCAACTGATTGAGTTTCAAGAATAGTTCTGGCATAGCACCATATGTACCACCGATACCAGCTTTGGCACCCATGAGGCGACCACCTAGGAACTGTTCATCTGGACCGTTAAAGACGATATGGTCTTCCCCACCAAGGCTTACAAAGGTTTGGATATCTTGAACTGGCATTGAAGAGTTCTTCACACCGATAACACGAGGATTCTTCAACATTTCTGTGTAAAGGCTTGGAGTCAAAGCAACCCCTGCCAATTGAGGAATGTTGTAAATCACGTAGTCTGTGTTTGGAGCTGCAGAACTGATATCGTTCCAATATTTAGCAACTGAGTATTCTGGCAAGCGGAAATAAATCGGCGGAATCGTTGCAATGGCATCTACACCCAAGCTTTCTGCGTGGCGAGCCAGTTCCATACTATCTTTAGTATTGTTGCAGGCAACATGAGCAATGATGGTCAATTTACCTTTGGCAACTGCCATGACTTCTTCCAAAATTAACTTGCGGTCTTCAACGCTTTGGTAGATACATTCACCAGAAGAACCATTGACGTAAAGACCTTGAACACCTTTATCAATGAAGTATTGAACCAAGGCACGTGTGCGCTCTGGGCTTACTTCTCCTTGATCATCATAACATGCGTAGAAGGCCGGAATGACACCTTCGTATTTTTTTAAATCTGACATAGATTTTCTCCTATTATTTCTATTTTCTGCTAAAGCAGATTCTTTCTTTACTTCTTTAGTATACACTTTACCAAAAAGGCTTTCAATATCTTATAGACACTTAGATTTTAGTTTCTCGCTTATAGAATAGCGTTTGGAGCGTTTGAAAGTAGTTTCAGAAATAATTGCACCCCTTACTCATACTTAGCAAATAGCTTTTCCATCACTCCCACTTGTAAAAAAGCAAGAAATCCAAAACCAAAGAGAATAAAAGCTGATCCTCCCAATAGAAGGGTAAAGGCTGATAGATATAGAATCATCAAAATCAAAAAGATAATTGCAATCATCAAGATAAACCAAGGAGCGTTAAAACTAGCCAACATCAATCCTTTTTGAAGAATTTCTTTCCAAGATAGGTCATAGCGCGCAGCGATAGGATAGCTAGCCAACATCACAATGGTAAGGAAAATCAGAATACCTAGACAAATAGCTTTAACCAATTGGAAGGGCAAAGCTGTTTGACCCCAGAAAAGATAGAGATCTGAAAGGGTTAGAAATACAATTCCTAATTCTAACATCCCCAACTGAAAACCTAGGTTCAAATTTTGCCTGAAAACTCTTAGATAGGTTCTAAAAACTGGAACACGTCTGCTCTTCTTAACTTCGAACATGGTCTCGTAGAGGCTGATTTTAGCCACTCCAATCGTTACGATTGGCAAACAAGTTACTACAAAGAGAAGATTGACTGTTACAATATCTAAAACCTTCTCACTAATTCGCATGAGAAAATTATCTGTATCAAATGCAGCCTTGATGAGACTTCTTCCTTTTTGTGACATGTTTGCTCCCCCTATAATTTAATTTATATCACTTGCTAAATCATTCCGATTTATCAATTGATAAGATTCAACTCTTAAACTCAATTTTCAAAAGTGCTTAGTAAGATAGTCATCAGCTATCTCTGCTGATCATTCTAATCAATTAAAATTTTAAACAAATACTTGCGAACTTGATCTTCCATACCTGCATAACCATTTGGTTGATGTGGCTCTCCTGGGAAGAAAATCGCAAAATTGTGATAACCCAACAAGAGTGGGTAGTGTTCATGACAATGGACAAAACCAATGTCACTTGCTTCGTCAAATGCTACTGCCTCGTCTTTGATACGTGAACCGTAGCTCGAATATTCATGCCCTTCTACCAACAAATGCAAGTCTGCATAGTTCTTGTGATGTTCAAACTGGTCATTTTCAGCTTTATTTAGGACATTTTCTTGAACAACTAGAAAGACCTTATCACCATCAATATCATATTTTCCTAACTCGAATGAATCTTTACGATGTTCATAAAGATAATCAATTGCCTTGTCAAGATTGGGATGAATCCCTTTATAGAAGCTAATATTTTTCAAATCGTCAAAAATCATTATTTTCTCCTTTAAAAATCGTCATTAAGCGATTAAAACTAACACCTCCAACAGTGTCATTTACTGTCGGAGGCTTTTAGATAGTGCTAGCAATAGCCAATTGATACTGTAAAAGAAATCGTTTCTTATCCTTTGACCGCTCCCATAGTAATCCCTTGTGTGAAGGATTTTTGGAAGACAAGGAAGACTGTTACGATTGGCACAGCAGCAAGGGCAGCTCCTGCCATAATCAAACCATAGTTGGTTGCCATTTCAGCCTGCATGGTCGCAACCCCAAGTGAGATGGTCAAATTGTTACGTGAAGTCAACATAACCAACTGCATGAAGTAGTCGTTCCAAGTATTGATGAAGGTAAAGATTGCAAGAGCCGCAAACCCTGGTTTTACAATTGGGAAGGCTACGCTCCAGAAAGTACGAATCTCACCACAACCATCGATTTTAGCTGATTCAAGCAACTCTGTTGGGATGTTTTCGCTAAATTGTTTCATGAGGAAGACACCAAATGGCCATCCAATCAAAGGCAAGATAACTGCCCAAAGAGTGTCATGAATTCCCATGAAGTTGACGATACGTACCAATGGTACAAGGACAACTTGTTTTGGAAGAGCCATAGCAGCAATAAAGATTGCAAAGAGGATACGTTGACCATAGAAACGTTTTTTAGCCAATACATAACCTGCTAGAGATGAAGTTGCACAGACTAAGAACATAGTTACCAATGAGATAAATACTGAGTTCCACATCCATTGCATAGCAGGGTTTTGCACCATGAGTTGTTGGAAGTTTTCCATGGTTGGCATTTTAGGGAACCACTGAGGAGGAATAACGATTGTATCAGGTTGTGATTTAAATGCCCCTGTCAAAATCCAGTAGAATGGAAAGATGAACAGCACAGTCAACAAGAGCAAAATGATTGTTGAAATAACAGTAAAGGCTGTTAATGGTTTTTTTTCTGTAGATTGCATAGCTGTCTCCTTTCTTTAGTATTCTACGTCGTTTCCGAGTACTTTAAATTGAACAAAACTTACGATAGCAATCATGACTGCCAAGAAGACACCGATGGTGTTGGCATAGCCATACTCTGTCAATTGGAAGGCTTTTTCGTAAAGGTAATACATAAGTGTACTTGTTGAGTAGTTTGGACCACCAGATGTCAAAAGCTGAATCAAGGCAAAACACTGGAATGAGTTAATTGTTGTAATGATTGCAATATAAAGAGTTGTTGGAAGAAGGCTTGGCCATTTAATCTTCCAGAAGACTTGAAACTCAGTTGCACCGTCGACACGCGCCGCTTCAACCAATGAATTGTCAATATTCCCCATAGCAGCGATATAAAGGATAATCGGCTGACCAACTGAAGTTGTCAAAAGGATAATCATAATCGCCATCAAAGCCCAGTGTTTGTCTCCCAGCCAAGAAATGTTCTGGCTGATGATATGACTTGACTTAAGGACAAAGTTTAGAATCCCTGATAGTGGGTCATAGATCCATTTCCATACAACTGTTACGGCAACACTACCTGTTACAACAGGAAGGAAGAAGACGAAACGGTAGAAAGATCTGGCAATGGCATTTTGATGATAGGTCTGCGATGCTACAAAGAGCGAGAATAGAACAACAACTGGTACAGATCCAATAACCAGGATAACCGTGTTGATCAAAGACTTCATAAAGACAGGGTCTTTAAACATACGGATATAGTTGTTTAAGCCTACAAACTCAAAGTTTGTCATAGAGTAATTAAAGAAACTTGTAATGAATCCCATAATCATAGGAGCCAATACAAAGATGACAAAGAAGAATAATACTGGTGCTAGGAAAGCGTAGGAAATCACTGTTTCCCGCATACGAATTTTATTGACTTTCACAGTCGGCACCTCTCTTTCACAAATAGAATATTTTGGATTTTCTTGAACTGTTTTAAAATCAAAATGAAATTTTTTAAGATTAGCTTATGTAAGAACTTCATTTTAATTTCGTGACAGTTCCTTACATTTCAAATAAAATCCTCCCTTTTCTTACATAGGCTATGCACAGGGAAAAGGGAGGAGTCAATCTGATTTAGTGCTTATTGTTTTGTAGCTTTTTTAATTGTTTCGTTCGCTTTTTCAGTGAAGGCTTTCAAAGCGTCCGCTGGTTTTTCGTCACCATTTGATACAGATTGCAACATTGGGAACCAAAGTGTTCTCATTTCAGCAAAACCATTGATAGTGTTGTAGTATGGTGAGTAGTATTTAGTCCAACCACTGATTGTTTCCATACGTTTGTCATCATAAAGTTTGCCAAATGATGTACGAACTGGGAAGGCACCTGTACGAACAACGTCTTTTGGACCCCATTCTTTGTCATCCGCAATAAATTGGATGAATTTCTTAGATGCTGCAACTTTCTTGTCGTCTTTGTTGTTGAATACTGCAAATCCGTTTACAAGGTATTCAAGAGCTGGTTTGCCTGAATCTGATGGGAATGGTACTTCTACCACTTCTACTTTACTTGCTTCCAAGAGTTTAGCTTGGATACCGTTTTGAGCTGGTGCCCAAAGGATTGTGTAAGATGTTTGACCGTTGGCAAAGTTTTGGATATCTGCTCCACCGTCAAATTGTGAACCATTATTGAGCAAATTGTCTTTAATCCAGCCAGTTGCTTTTTCAAGACCTTTGACGAATTTAGGATCATCAGTTGTATATTTTGTTACATCTTTATCTGTTACAGAACCGCCGTAAAGGTTTGAGATGAAGGCACGTGTTCCTTGGTCTCCCCCTTGACCAGAACTGAACAATGAACCTGGTGTGTAGCCTTTGTCTTTAAGCGCTTTCAAAACTTTTTCAAAATCATCAGTTGTCCAACCTTCTTTTACAAGGTTTGCCACTCCAGCATCTTCTAACATTTTCTTGTTCATTGCCATGTAGAATGGAGCAGAACTAATTGGATACATGTAAGCCTTGTCTCCAGCTTTACTTGCTTGTACGATGTTTTCATTGTTGACATCTTTAACAAATTCATCTGTGAAAAGATCGTTCAACTCAGCCAATTTACCGTTTTTACCGTATTGGATGATACGTCCTGGTGCATCAAAGAGTACGTCTGGAGCTGTTCCAGCTTCGATAGCTGTTGTGATTTTTTCAGGACCTGACTTGAAGTCGATGGTTTCCAATTTCACTTTTACATCTGGATTGGCTTTTTCAAAAGCTTCGATGATTGATTTTTCATAAGTTCCAACACCGTCACCAGTTTTTTCTTGGGTAAATACTGGGAATGCCCACCAAGTGATTTCTGTTTTGGCACTGTCACCACCTGATTTGCCAGCATCTTTACTTCCGCCAGAATTGCCACAAGCAGCAAGACCAAGAACCGCAGCACTCGCAAGTACTGTACAAGCTAATTTTCTAAATTTCATCTGTATTCTCCTATGTAATAAGCGTATCCAACTTGGATAATGAGTTCTTTATTTCTTGTATGCGATTTCATTCCATCCTACTCATCCACCACTCTCCTCTGTTTTAAGATTGTGTTATTTGAGACCAGCAACAAAGCGTTCTGTAATCTCTTTTGGTCTAGTAATAGCGCCACCAACAACGATACCTCGCACTCCATATTCAAGGATTTGTTTGGCTTGTTCTGGTGTATGAATTTTCCCTTCTGCAATGACATCTACACCGGCATCGCAGAGTTTTTTGATGAGTTCAAAATCTGGGCCGTCTACTTTTGGACTGTAGGATGTGTAGCCTGATAAGGTTGTTCCGACAAAGTCAATTCCTGCTTCGACCGCTGCCAATCCTTCTTCAAAAGTACTGGTGTCTGCCATCAAGAGCTGTTTAGGATATTTCTCCTTAACCTGACGAATGAACTCTTGAATTTCCAAGCCATCGTATCGTTCACGCTTGGTACAATCCAGAGCAATCACCTCGATGTCCAGTTCTGCCAATTCATCAACTTCTTTCATTGTAGCCGTGATGAAGGGTTCTTGTGGCGGATAATCTCGTTTGATTATTCCAATAATCGGAAGTTTGGTGACTTCCTTGATTTCCTTGATATCGCGAACACTATTGGCTCGGATACCGACTGCTCCACCTTGCTCAGCCGCTTTGACCAGCAAGGGAATCACCCCTCCCGCTTCTGTATAAAGCGGTTCATGAGGAAGAGCCTGACAAGAAACGATGATTCCATCTTTGATTTGCTCAATCAAGGCTTCTTTGCTAATATGTGGCATCCTCTTACCTCCTTTTCCTTTTTCTTTGTTTCTATAAGATTATTATACCTTAAAAATAAAACGCTTTCAAGAGTTTGTAGTACAATAGATTTCAGTTTCAAAAACTAGCCAAGTCAAACAGCTCCTCTAAAAGTACTTTCAGAGGAGCAAGTCGACCTATAATAGGAGAATACCAAAATTTAGTTTACAATTTCTGACAATTTTACTTTGCGATCTTCAAATATAGATTGGGTACAAGCATCTGCAGTAGCAATTGCTTCTAGAGCAGCTTCACCAGTCAATAGTTTTGCAAATTCTTCTGATACTGGAGCTCCTTGCATAATCTCATGCAGATATCGCATTTCTTTGTCAATCACAGATGATAACCATAATGGAGTACGTTTACCTGGTTTACCATAAGCAATTGCTCCGTCCATCTCTGTACTATGATAGATACGAGTACGATCATCATCTTCTTCTTGCGATTCATGAATCAAGAAATAGCTTTCTTGCCCATCTAGCTTAAGAGTTCCTTTACAGTTGAATAAGTCTAGGCGGATAGCGCCTTTCGTTCCTTGGATTAAGACATAATGTTCACCCCAACGATAAGCTGACCCCCATTCTAACAAGGCAAAACGCTTATTAGAAAATTCCATATTGACAAAAATCATATCATCTTCATCACCGAAATGTTCACCTTCATGGGCTACATTTCCACCCGTCATGGTTACAGTTTCAGGCATGCCACCCATAAGGAATTGGACACAATCCAATTCATGAATATGGTGATACAAGTGACCACCTGATTTTTCACGAATTTTTTTCCATGATACTGACGGCTGTTGTTCTTCCCAACCATTACGAGCTGTGTGACAATATAGAACGTCTCCGATAACTCCTTGATTAATTAGTTCTTTTGCATGATGGACACCATTGAAGAAGTTCATAATATGTCCTGCCATAAAGGTTACATTGTTTTCTTTACATGCATCTACCATCTCGCGACAATCTTGATAAGAAAGCGCAATTGGTTTTTCACAGAAAACATTTTTACCATGTTGTGCAGCCTTAATAACCGGTTCCTTATGAAGATTATTTGGAGTTGCGACGATAACACAATCTACTTCATCGCTAGAAACCAACTCATCTAGGGAACTTGCTACTTTTGCTCCCAATTCTTCTGCAATCGCCTCTGCATTATCTGGGTCATAGAGAAGAGTAATCTCTGCTCCATCATTCTTTTGCATATAGCGAGCCAATTCAGCTCCAAAATACCCTGTTCCAACAACACCGTATTTAACCATGTTTTTTCTCCTTTATTATTGAATAAACTTTCTAATTTTAACTTATACTTCTCTTCAAACCGCGTCAACGTCGCCTTGCTGTGCGTATGGTTACTGACTTCGTCAGTTTCATCTACAACCTCAAAAACGTGTTTTGAGCTGACTTCGTCGGTTTTATCTGCAACCTCAAAGCTGTACTTTGAGCAGCCTGCGGCTAGTTTCCTAGTTTGCTCTTTGATTTTCATTGAGTATTACTTCACAGATCCTTCTGATAATCCACTTGCAATTTTATTTTGGATGATAGAGAAGAAAATGATTGATGGAAGAACTACAATAACAGATGCTGCCATCATATCTCCCCAGTCTAAGATTTCTGAACCATTAAGTGATCGAAGGGCTACTGCTACTGTCATCTTTCCTGTATTGTTAATCAAAATCAAGGCATACAAGAATTCATTCCAAGCATTGATAAATGTATAAATAGCTGTTGCTACAATACCTGGTGCTACAATCGGTAGCACAACTTTATAAAACGTAACAAATTTATTCGCACCATCAATTCGAGCTGCTTCTTCAATTCCAATTGGAACTGTTTGGAAAAATCCAACTAAAAGCCAAACCGCATATGGAACACTAAAAGATAGATAAACCATCATTAAGCCAAATAAACTATTTGTTAATCCAACTTTAGCAATGGCAATTGAATAGGGAATTGCTAACAAAATTGGTGGGAAAATGTAGGTAATGACGAGTAGTCTTGACATGATTGCTCCCAATTTAGGGAAGAATCGAACAATACCATAGGCTGCCATAGCAGAAATAATAATCGCAATAACAGTTGTAGCTAAGGCAATGATTAAACTGTTTCGAATGTTATCAATAAAGTGCAAATCGTTGATAACATGAGTAAAATAATCTAATGTAAACTGTTCAGGCCAAAATCGTGTTGGATACTGAGTTAATTCCCCTTTCCCCTTGACAGAAGATATGATAATCCATACCAATGGGAAAATTGCAACAATGGTCGCACCAATCAAGAGTACATGTGAGAGAATATCTAAATAAATACCGGATTTCTTCTTCATTATTTTCTACCCTCCTTTTCCCACTTACTGATGATAGCAAAGTAGATAAAGCAAATCGCCACCAAGAAGATAAAGAGCAATACCGTAACTGCTGAAGCACGACCCAACAATTTAGTTCCCCAACCTAGGTTGTAAGCAAAAATTGGAAGCGTCGTTGTAGCATTGGCTGGTCCACCACCAGTAATGAGGTAGATAATGTCAAAGTTGTTAAAGATCCATACAGTTCTCAAAACAACTAGAAGCCCTACAACCACTTTAATATGTGGAAAGACGATAAATTTGAACACTTGCCAACTTGAAGCACCATCTATCTTAGCAGCCTCAAATTGTTCTTCGGGTACTGTTTGCAAAGCTGAAAGTACATTAACCATAATCATCGGTGCTCCAAACCAAATGTTGATAAACACCAAACATAGGAAGGCCCATGTACTATCTGTCAAAAATGCAGGTGTATGTTCCATTAAACCTAATTTTACGATTAGATTAGGTAAGTAGCCATAAACCCCGTTTAGAATCCACTGCCAAGAAAAGGCAATAACGATTGTAGGAAATGCCCAAGGAACAATCAATAAGGTTCTATATAATTTCTTAAAGTGGCGTACTCTGTGAAGAGCTAAAGCCAATACAAACCCTACTAAAACTTGACCAACTAATGAGAAAATGGTCCACTTAATTGAATTAAAGAACGCATTAAAGAAGTTGGGATCTGATAGCACAGCTTTATAGTTAGCTAAACCAACAAATTTATAATTAGGCATAATCAAATGCTTATTGGTAAAGCTATAAAAAATACTCGAGAAAAACGGATAAACAAAGAGTAATCCTACGATAATCATAGCTGGCAAAACAAATATCCAGCGAGTTAAATTACGTTCTTTAACCATTCTCCTTCTCCCTTCTTTTACAAGATTGGGCTAGGGCTTTTCAGCTCACTAGCCCACCTATTTTCTAGTCTTTTACATCTACTGAACAGCCTCAAATAAATCGTTTAATTGTTTTTCTGCTTCTTTTGCTGCTTTCATAGGGTCTGTTCCATTTGTAATGATATCTTGGAACATTTGTTCAATAATGTGTTGGTTAGTCAACATACCAGCTTGTACACTTGGTCCATTTTCATAACCAATAGCAGTACCTTTTTTAACAGCTTCAGTAATCACTTCTTCAGCATGTTTAAATTTCTTACGAGTTTCATTTTCTTTATAGGCTGCAGAATCGCTAATCCCCTTAATAGTTGGCAACATACCTACTGGAGTTGAATCAAGGAATTTAACGTAGTCTTCTTCATTATAAAGTGATTCTAAGAATGCTTTAGCAACTTCTGGATGTTTTGAATTTTTCCAAACAACCATTGGAATGTTTGAGGTTTCAATTCCTTGATCTTTATCAGACTCTTTGATTTTTGGAATAGGATAAGCATCAATCGAATCAATCAATTGAGGACTGTTGGCATTAATTCCTCCGATATGGAAGCCAGAGTTAAAGTCAAATGCTGTTTTTCCTTGATAGAACAAGGTAGCTTGTTGAAGGACATTAAAGTTCAAAGAATCTTGAGGTGAGATTTCTTTATACATTTTAACCCAGTATTTAATACCATCTTGAGCAAGTTGGCTTGTCAAATCTGCTTTAAGATCTTTTGTTAAGAGGCTTCCTCCACCACTACGTACGTAGAAGTTCAAGAAACGTGTTGCCATTAAGTCATTTGTTCCGAACGGAACAGACAAGCCATAAACTCCAGCTTCTTTCAATTTTTTAGAAGCTTCATAGAGTTGATCCCAAGTTTTAGGAACCTCAATATTATGTTCTTTTAACAAATCAGTTCTAACCCACATAACTTGTGCATGTGAATAAAGAGGAACAGAGTAGTAATCATCTCCGATTTTTGCTTCATTTAAGGCAGTTTCGTTAAATTTATCCTGTCCAATACGCTTGATAGAATCGTTTAACGGAACCAAAGCATCTGAGTTTACCATTTCCATTACTTGGTTAGGAAGAGCTGTACTGATATCTGGCACATTCCCATTTGCTAAACCTGTAGTCCATTTAGTATAGAAGTCATTCCAAGAGAATGTTTCAATCTTGATTTTCGTTTTTGGATGCTTTTGCATGAAAGCATCTGCTGATTTTTGAATACTTTCTAAACGTGGTCCTTGAGTAAAGGAGTGCCACATTGTAATCTCACCAGATAATTCTGTCGGTGGTTCAGTACTAGTTGTTGCTTCTTTTTTTCCTGAACAAGCTACCAAGGCAACGGCTGCTAGCGCAACTCCAGCTAGACATAAAAACTTTCTCATTTTTTTCATCGTTCTTCCCTTTCTACATTAAGAAATCGCAACTTTAAAGACAACTTTTTTCACAGGTTCATCATTTATACGAACCTTGGGTTGATGTAAATCTTCTGGAAAAGTGATGAGGCATTCGCCAGCTCTCAAATGAACCAACTGTTCCACTTTCCCTGTGTATAATTCAATATCCTTCTCTTCATCATACTCTTGGGTAACGCTTACATTTTCCGGCGACGTAACAGCCATGGCTTCTTCGTTTTCCAAAACTAAATGAATATCCAAATATTTTTGGTGTGTTTCAAAGAAAGCCCCTGCTTGACCATCTGCTAGATAAGTAAAGCAATTCCCAAACAATCGATTACCATCGATAGCAATCGAACCTTCTGTTAAATTTTCTAGTCCTGTTTTTTCTAGAAAATCTATTAATGTTGCAAAATGTGGATTTACTCCCACATAAGTTCCTAAACGGCTAATTTTTGTAATAATCATACCCTATCCTCCTTTCTCAATCTATTTTTCCTATCCAAGTTCCCCATTCTTCTGTCTAGCATTTTCTACTAGAAGGACATAAAAACACTACACTCTCTAGCCTATACTCTTTGAAAATCTCTTCAAACCACAGTCGCTTCACCTTGAATTATATAGGTCAGTCTTATCTACAACCTCAAAGCGGTGTTTTGGGCAATCTACTGCTAGCTTGCTAGTTTCTTCTTTGATTTTCATTCAGTATCTCCTCAATCTTCACAAGGAGGTCTGATTTTTCTAGCGACAAACAGAATAAATAAGTTAGTTCAATGAGCTACCTTCCTTATAGATGAAATTGATATTCATGAAGGAAGTCGCCCTTCATTTTTTTCAAAAGACACTAGTATGAATCTATTTGGGGAGTTGAATTTATAAGCTGCTTACTTCGTTTTTCTAAAATAATTCTAATCTATTATTCTAGCACTAATAGACTCTTTGGCTAAATCTCCTTTCTACATCTCGTTTCACCAAAAACTTTTAAGAGAGAAATACTCTAAATTAGTTTTGTTACCGTTTTCAATTAGAGTATACTTTTTTTTTTAGCATTTCAAGTCTTTTTCTAATTTGGAATTTAGTTTCAAATCTTTTTAACTATATCAACTACATTAAAAGTACTTTCAAAAATAAGTAGGTTTCTTGCAAGACCTGTTTCGAGTGGACAAGATAAGAAACAAGAAAGTCAATTTTAGGAGAAAATGAAGGAAATATAGCAGATTGAAATAAAATGAGAATAAATCGATTGGGAAAGTAAAATTAATTTCTAACAATGATTTAAGAATTGTAATGTCCTAATATAGATTCAATGCACTATAAAACGCATAGTATCAAGCTTGTTCAACACCTGATACTATGCGTGTTTGTGTTTTTTAAGGTTTTGTGCTTAGAGTCGACTCCTTATTTTAGATATTTAAAAGAAATCTCACTCCCACAGAGCCAGTTGTAGACTTGGTCGTTGACAAAAACATTCATGGCTTCATGAGCATACTCGGGCATGATGCGATAAGCCTTATCACAGGTCAAACGATTGTAAATCGCAAACTGGGTAATAGGATAGCAAACATCGTCGTCCAAGCCCGTAATCATCTTAACCTCACCCTTGATACGATGGGCAAGATTTTTCACATCGATATAGGCAAGGGTAGCCATGATTTCCTCCTCTGTTTCATGAAAAGGATCGTGAAACTTGAAATAACGGAAAAGTTCGTCGTAAGCCTCGCTAGTATTCCCAATCTCAAGAACTCGTCTAAAGTCTGACAAGAAGGGATAGATGGCAACTGTTTTCTGAATCCGAGGATTGAGCGCTGCCGCAACCAGAGCTAAGGCTCCTCCTTGTGAGGCACCATAGCTAGAAAGACGCTTCTCATCTACCTGAGGCAGACTAGCAATAATTTCAACCAACTGGTAAATATCCAGATAAACATCCTTATAAAAGAGGTGCTCCCGACCCTCCACAGCACCACGGATGATATGCCCCTTAACCGTATTTCCTAGAGGAGAACGCAAACCGTCTTGCGAATAACCTGACTGCCCCCGCACATCCATTGAAACAACACCGTAACCAGCCACGGTGAAGGCCAGCATGTCTGCCCAATCCCAACCACGTCCCATATAACCATGGAAATGGAAGATTAGTGGAACCTTCTCCTCACTCTTTGGAAGAACAACGCGTGCATAGACCTTGCCTTCATTAGTTCCTTCAAAGGTTAACTCATAGCACTTGACTTGCGTAATGTGGAAATTTCTTTCCTCCAAGTGGTAGGCTGGAAGCGTGGAAACTTTTTTCACTTCCTCATCCCAGAAAGCGTCAAAGTCCTCTGGAACCTCATCCCTTCCTAGATAGGTCTTAATCTCTTCTAACAAAGTTGGATTTTTCATAGCATGCTCCTTTTGTTTTGTAATCGCTAGCACCACTGTAGCACATCTAGGGAAGCAATGCAAGAAAGAAGGGTAAATAGAAAGTGAATTTAGCTTTTCTTCCTTCAAGCCTATTGACTGAAAGTAGTTTCAGAAACGAAAAAAGAGCATTTTCGCTCTTTCTTCTGTTTATACTAGTTTTTTGCTTCCTTCTTTTGAAAAGTGCTTGGGTAATTTACTTTAATCGTTACTGTCATGTGAGAGTCCTCGTTTCTTTTTGATGACTCTAGTATAAGGGTCAAATCTGAAAGCTAGCTTAAGTTTTCCTTAGAGAAAGCTTAATCCAGATGTTCTTTCTTTTCCAGATGAAGGGCAATCATGCGCCACTCTGGATCCTCTTGCCAAGCTTCTGTGTAACGAAAAAAGAGCATTTTCGCTCTTTCTTCTGTTTACACTAGTTTTTTGCTTCCTTCTTTTGGAAAGTAGTTTGGTAATTTACTTTAATCGTTACTGTCATGTGAGAGTCCTCGTTTCTTTTTGATGACTCTAGTATAAGGGCCAAACCTGAAAGCTAACTTAAGTTTTCCTTAGAGAAAGCTTAATCCAGATGTTCTTTCTTTTCCAGATGAAGGGCAATCATGCGCCACTCCGGATCCTCTTGCCAGCCTTCTATAGAACTAATGTAGCTAGCAACTTTTCTGGCTTCTTCTAAAATCGGAAAATCTTCGATAATATCAGCCACTTGGAACTCTGGAAGACCTGACTGTCTGGTTCCAAAAATCTCACCTGAACCACGCATTTTCAAATCTTCCTCCGCAAGGACAAATCCATTGGTTGTTTCTGTCATGATGCGCATGCGGTCTTTCCCAGAATCCGTCTTGGGATTAGCAACGAGAACAGCATAGGACTGCTTGTCTCCTCGACCGACACGACCTCTAAGCTGATGAAGCTGGCTGAGACCGAAACGATCGGCATCCATGATGATCATGACAGTCGCATTAGGAACATTGACCCCTACCTCGATAACCGTCGTCGAAACCAGAATATCCGTCTTTCTCTCTTTGAACTCCTGCATAATCTGGTCTTTTTCATCACTCTTCATCTTACCATGTAGAAGAGCCACTTCTGCCCTACCTGCAAAATGAGCTGTCAGCTCTTCTGATAAGGCAATGGCATTTTTCAAATCCAGAGCTTCTGATTCTTCAATCAAGGGAGAGATGACATAGGCTTGAGAACCTTTTTGGATTTCTCCCTCTAACCAATTCAAGACCTGAGGTAGTTGCTCATGCTTGATCCAGCGCGTCACAATAGGCTTCCGCCCTGCTGGCATCTGGTCGATAATGGAAACATCCATATCACCAAAGGCTGTGATAGCCAGCGTTCGAGGAATGGGAGTCGCCGTCATCATGAGAACGTCAGGATTGTCCCCTTTTTCCCGTAAAATACGCCTTTGCCCCACACCAAAACGGTGCTGCTCATCGATGATAATCAAGCCCAAACGAGCATAATCTACCCCATCCTGAATCAGAGCATGGGTTCCGATAATCAAATCAGCCTCACCCTTGGCAATGGTCTCCAAGACTTCTCTCTTTTCTGCAGCTTTCAAGGAACCTGTCAAGAGAGCGAGTTTTAGGTCTGGGAAGAGACTCTTCAAACTCTCAAAATGTTGCTCTGCGAGGATTTCTGTTGGTACCATGAGGGCAGCCTGATAACCAGCTGTCACTGCCGCAAACATAGCCAAACCAGCGACCACTGTTTTTCCGCTCCCCACATCCCCTTGCAGGAGACGATTCATGTGATGGTCCGACTTCATATCGGTTAAAATTTCCTGCAAACTCTTTTCTTGAGCTGGGGTCAGGGCAAAAGGCAGCCTTTCCTTGACTGCTGTCACCTTTTCCTGAGACCAATTCAGAACCAGACCGCTTCCCTGAACTCTATTTTCAGACTTGAGCGTCTGTAACTGCATTTGAAAGTAAAAGAGTTCCTCAAACTTGATACGGCGAAGAGCCTGCTTATATTCTGCCAAATCCTTGGGGAAATGCATGGCTCGGACTGCCTGACAACGGGACATGAGTTTGTATTTGTCCAGCAAAGACTGGGGCAGATTTTCCTCAATCAAGAGGTCCAGTCCCTGATCAAAGGCCGTTTTGATGACCTTGACCAGACTGGCCTGACTGATTCCCTGAGCCAGACGATAGACAGGTTGGAGGTCATCTTCCACCTGAGCTAGGACCTTCATCCCAGTCAGACTAGCCTTGGCACGGTCCCATTTTCCAAAGACAGCAAGAGTTGCTCCCAACTCTATCTTATCAGCTAGGTAGGGTTGGTTAAAGAAGTTCACGGCAAAAACAACTTCTCCCTGCTTAAGACTAAAGCGCAGACGATTGCGCTTGAAACCATAATACTGGACACTGGCAGGAGTCACGACTTGACCAGACAGAACCGCCTTTTCACCGTCTTCTAGTTCCAATACTTGCTTGGTCTTGAAATCTTCATAACGGAAAGGAAAGTAGAGCAAGAGGTCTTGCAAATTTTCAATTCCTAGTTTGGCGTATTTTTCTGCTGACTTTGGTCCCACACCAGGTAAGACATGCAAGGGTTGATGTAGATTCATGCTCCACTCCTTTCTTTTCTAATCATATTCTCTCGGAATGCGGTCGCTGAGAAGACAAACCACCTCATAGTTAATGGTTCCGCGGTAGGTCGCTGCCTGAGTTGCAGTGATTTCCTTATCCCCATTGGAGCCAATCAAGGTTACCTTGGTTCCGAGTGGGTAAGGCTTAGGCAATCGAATAGTGATTTGGTCCATCGAAACCCTGCCGACAATTGGGCAAGCTTGGCCATCTACCAAGACAGCGAAATTTTGCATATCTCGTGTCCATCCATCTGCATAGCCGATTGGCACGGTCGCGATGACTTGCTCGCTATCTGCCTGATAGGTCGCCCCGTAACCCATGCAAGATCCAGCTGGGACTGTCTTGACATGAACCAGGGCAGATTCCAAGGTCAAGGCTGGTCTCAAGTCATAGGGTAAGTCCAAAACCTCTCCGCTAGGATTGAGACCATACATGGCATCTCCCATACGAACTGCATTGAAAATAGTCTCTGCATGCCAAAGAGTCGTTGCAGAGTTACTAGCATGAACTAGCTCTGGCACTTCCTTCATACTGGCCAAAATAGTTTTAAATCTCTCTAACTGGGCATTAAAGTAGTCATCTGATTCCTCGTCTGCAGTAGCAAAGTGGGTAAAGATTCCTTCAACACGAACACCGTGTTGTTGGAGCAAATCTTGAGCCTGCTCAGCCTCACGAGCCTCTCGAAAACCAATCCGTCCCATTCCTGAGTCAATCTTGAGATGGACTGTCAATCCAGTTAGGTCTTCTTCCCTATCTAAGAGGGCTTGAACCCACTCCAGCCCAGCCACCGTCAAGGTGATGTCGTATTCTTTAGCTAGAGCAACAGCTTCTAGCTCAGAAACTCCTAAAATAAGGATTTTCTTGCTGAGTCCAGCCTGTCTGAGTTCAAGGGCTTCATCAATATTCGAAACGCAAAAACCATCTACATCATCTTGAATAGCCGTCGCAACAGCAACAGCCCCATGCCCATAGGCATTAGCCTTGACCACTGCCCACTTGAGCGTTCCTTGAGGAATATGAGCCCCCATTTGCTGAATATTTTGTCGAATAGCTCCCAGATGAATCAGAGCCTTGGTTGGTCTATGCGGACTAGCTTTCATGATTTTCCTCCAAAATGACACTGGCTGTCACAAACTGATCGGTGTGGCTGATAGAGAGCCAAATTTTTCCTGAAAATGGTGCCTGACTAAAATAAGGCGCCCCGCGTTCATTGTTCAAGACTTCCAAATCCTGAAAACCTAGTTTTCCAATACCCGTTCCCATAGCCTTGGAAAAGGCCTCCTTAGCCGACCAGCGACCAGCCAAATATTCAATCTGCCTGCGCCCTTTAAGACTGTTAAACCGCTCCATTTCCTTAGCGGTCAGCACGCGCTTAGCAAATCCTTCATGGCGTGTAACTGCACTTTCTATCGAAGCCAATTCTTCGATGTCAATTCCGTGTCCAACTATCATTCTCATCAAAAGGAGTTGAGATTCCCCAACTCCATCCTTTTCACTTATTTTGTCAAGGTAGCATAAATCTCTTCTACCAAGGCCTCTGTATTTTCCCAACCCAAGCAAGGATCGGTAATAGAGCAACCAAAGACCTCTGGTTGGTTTTGACGACCATCTGCTAGGTAAGATTCAATCATAAAGCCTCGAACCGTCTTTTTGATTTTCTCATTCCAATCACGATTTTGCAAGGTCTGACGAACAATTCGAATCTGCTCCATATACTGCTTGCCGGAGTTATCATGGTTGGTGTCGATGAGGATAAAAGGATTTTCAAGTCCCATAGTTTCATAGCGTTCAATGGCTTGGAGTAGGTTTTCATAGTAGTAATTCGGCATATAATTGCCATACTCGTTAACTGCTCCACGGAGGATGACATGGGATAAAGGATTACCTGAAGTCTCAACCTCTTGCCCATGATAAAGGAAAGTTTGCTTGTTTTGAGCAGCATAGATGGCGTTAAACATAACACCCAAATTTCCTGAGGTTGGATTTTTCATCCCTACTGGTGCATCAATCCCAGAAGCCACAAAGCGGTGCTCTTGGTCTTCCACAGAACGAGCTCCAACGGCATGGTAGCTGACCAAGTCATCCACCAAAATCAGATTTGACGGATAAAGCATCTCATCTGCCGTTGTCAAGCCAGTCTCTGTAATCACGCGGTAGTGCAACTGGCGCACAGCCTGCAAACCGTTAATCAGGCTTGGAGCCTTAGAAGTATCTGGCTGGTGCACCAACCCTTTATAGCCGTCTCCATTGGTACGAGGTTTAGCAGTATACACGCGCATAACCATGAAAATCTTGTCCGCCACCTTCTTTTGCAAAGCTGACAAACGGCGGGCATATTCCAAGACCGCCTCTTCATTATCAGAAGAGCAAGGACCAATCACCAAGAGGATACGGTCATCTTCCCCTGAAATAATGTCTGCCAATTCCCTGTCACGGCTTTCCTTGAGTCTCAAGGCTTCCGCAGACAATTGGGTTTCAGCCTTGATGACTTCCATATCGATTTCTTGACCTTTTTCAATAAATGCCATCTTATTCTCCTAACGTTTTGTAAATTTCTCTGACAAGGGCTTCCGTATTTTCCCAACCCAGGCAAGGGTCTGTGATAGATTTGCCAAATACTTCTGGCTCATTTTGTCGACCATCTTCCAGATAAGACTCAATCATAAAACCACGAACGAACTGCTTGATTTTTTCATTCCAAGCACGGTTAATCAAGGTCTGGCGGACAATTCGGATCTGTTCCATATACTGCTTACCAGAATTGTCATGATTGGTATCAATGATGATAAAAGGATTTTCCAAGCCCATTTTCTCATACTGGGCAATGGTGTCAATTAAATTGTCATAATAGTAGTTGGGAATATTTTTTCCATATTCATTAAGAGCACCACGAAGAATGGCATGTGAAAGCGGGTTACCAGTTGTTTCCACTTCTTTTCCTAGGAAAAGGAAACTTTGTTTGTTTTGAGCAGCATAAATCCCATTAAACATAACATTGAGATTTCCAGAGGTTGGATTTTTAAACCCAGTCGCGAAATCTGCTCCACTTGCCACAAAGCGGTGTTGCTGGTCTTCAACCGAACGTGCACCAACTGCCATGTAAGAAATCAAATCATCTACAAGCGGTAGATTTTCAGGATAAAGCATTTCATCAGCAGTAGTCATACCTGTTTCCGTGATGACACGATAATGAAGATGTCGAACGGCTTTGATTCCGTTGATGAGGCTAGGGGCTTCTGTCGCATTAGGCTGGTGAATCAAGCCCTTATAGCCATCTCCGTTGGTACGGGGTTTGGCAGTGTAAACACGCATAACCATAAAGATACGGTCTGCCACTTCTTCTTGCAAAGCTGCCAAACGCTTAGCGTATTCAAGAACAGCTTCTTCATTGTCAGATGAGCATGGCCCGATTACCAAGAGAATTCGCTGGTCTTTTCCACGTATAATGGCTTCTAGCTCTTGATCGCGCTGAGATTTTCTCTCCAAAGCTTGACCTTCTAATTTTGATAAGGCACGAACTTCTTCAATATTGATTTTAGGACTTTTTGCTGTAAATACCATAACTCATCTCCTTATAAAGCAAACAGATACCAAGTAAAAATTTACTTTTCACAAGGTATCCGCCTCTAAACTATCTCATTTTATTGTCTTTTACCGTGACAGTTTTTAAACTTCTTACCAGAACCACATGGGCAAAGTTCATTGCGTCCAATCTGGCTCAAATCCAAATCTTCTGGCATATTTGCTTGGTGGGCAGCAATATTACGAGTCGCTGTTGTACTGATATGGCGTTCTGCCTGTGGTCTTTCTTGTTCATGAATTTGTGCTTTCATCATCAAGCGTGTCACATCAAACTCAATCGAACCAATCATGTCATTAAACATACGGAAACCTTCTGCCTGATACTCAACAACAGGGTTATTCTGAGCATAGCCACGAAGTCCAACCGCATTACGCAATTGATCAAGGGCATCGATATGATCTGTCCACTTGTTATCTACCACTCGTAGAATCAAGACTTTTTGGAATTCTTTGACTGCTTCTTCATCGCGTAGTTTTGAAACCTGACTATCGTAAACTTGCAAGGCACGTTGGAAGAGTTCTTCCTTAATGGCCTTATCAGACAAGCCTGACAAGTCTTCCATCGTAATAGAATCTTCTGGAAGCAAGTTGTACTTAGCAAAGTTCAAAATTGCCTCTAGTTTTTCATCTTGTTTGGCACGCGCATGACCATCAACGACACGTTCAATCGTGCGCTTGATCATTGACTGAATTTCAGGTGCCAAGTCACGGTCTGCAGTGATGACATCATAACGTTGAGCATAGATAATCTCACGTTGTTCACGCATGACATCGTCGTATTGAAGGACTTGTTTACGGGTATCATAGTTATTTCCTTCAACACGCTTTTGCGCTGCCTCAACCTGACGCGTCAACATACGAGACTCAATCGCCTCTTCAGACATATTCAAGCGTTCAAAGATGCCTTTCAAGCGTTCAGAACCAAAACGTTTCATCAAGTCATCTTCAAGAGAGAGGTAGAATTGTGACTCACCTGGGTCTCCTTGACGACCTGAACGTCCACGAAGCTGGTTATCGATACGACGGCTTTCATGGCGTTCTGTACCAATCACACAAAGTCCTCCCAATTCGCGAACCCCTTCACCAAGCTTGATGTCGGTACCACGACCGGCCATGTTAGTCGCGATGGTAACGGCACCACGTTGCCCAGCATTCATGATGATTTGGGCTTCTCTATAGTGGTTTTTGGCATTCAAGACTTCGTGAGGAACGCCAGCTGCAACCAATTTCTTAGAAATGTAATCACTAGTTTCAACCGCTACTGTACCAACCAAGACAGGCTGACCTTTTTGGTAACGAGCCTTAACATCTTCGACAACCGCCTTAAACTTAGCCTCGATACTTGCATAAAGAAGGTCTGAGTGGTCAATACGTTGAACAGGACGGTTGGTTGGGATTGGAATAACACGAATGTTGTAGATTTCACGGAATTCTTCTTCCTCAGTCTTACCTGTACCTGTCATACCAGACAATTTCTTGTACATACGGAAAAGGTTTTGGTAAGTGATTGAGGCAGATGTCTTGGTTTCATCCTGAATTGGCACACCTTCTTTGGCTTCAATAGCTTGGTGCAAGCCATCAGAATAACGACGACCTTCCATGGTACGACCTGTAAATTGGTCGACAATCAAGATTTCTTGCTCTTCGCTGACCACATAGTCAATATCGAGAAGCATGATGTAGTTGGCACGAAGGGCGTTATCGATAAAGTGAGTCAGAGCTACGTTTTCAATGTCATAAAGGTTTTCAAGCTTGAAGTAACTTTCAGCCTTGTCAATCCCTGAATCAGACAAACCAATAGTCTTAGACTGCACATCGATGATGTAGTCGTCTTTGTCCAAAGATTTCACATAGTGGTCTGCCATGTGGTAGAGCTGACTGGTTTCAACTGCGTTAGCACCTGATACGATCAAAGGTGTACGGGCCTCATCAATCAAGATTGAGTCAACCTCATCGACCAAGGCATAGTTAAGCGGACGTTGTACCATGTTTTCAGCACGAACGACCATGTTGTCACGAAGGTAGTCAAATCCGATTTCTGAGTTGGTTGAGTAAGTAATATCACACTCATAGGCTTCTTTTTTCTCCATTGGAGATTTGGCAGCCAAGTTAATCCCTACTGACAAACCAAGCCATGAGTACAATTCACCCATCTCAGTCGCGTCACGTTCTGATAGGTATTCATTGACCGTAACTACGTGAACCCCTTTACCTGAAAGGGCATTGAGGTATACCGGCATGGTCGCAGTCAAGGTTTTCCCTTCCCCTGTACGCATTTCTGGCACGTCACCATGGTGAAGAACGATTCCCCCCATGACCTGAACCTTATATGGGAAGAGACCTAGGACACGTTTGGCACCCTCACGGACAACCGCAAATGCTTCATAAAGCAATGAATCCAGCGATTCTCCATTTTGATAACGTTCTTTAAATTCAACTGTTTTTGCTTTTAGTTGGTCATCTGTCAAAGCAGCCATTTGGTCTTCGTATTTGAAAACCTTGTCAGCCATCTTTTCCAGACGACGGATTTCTCCTTTATCATTTTCGATAATTGTTTTTAAAATATTAGCCATGTTTTTCCTTACTTTAAATTCCGAATATTTTAGAATGTTCTTTTAATTTTAGCACAATTACTGATTATTTTCAAGGAAGAATCCCCATTTTGAAAAGGAAAAAGAGGCTAGTTTCCAAGCTAACCTCTCTGACTTTTATGATGCTTTAATTGCCAACAAAAATCGGCAAAATCGCAAATAGGATAAATAGATTTATCCAAAGAGAAAAACAGCAGATCAATCCAAAAACAAAGAGACTGACTTTCTTGGACAGCAAGGCCATCAAAATCGACAGAATTCCAAAAACTAGCAAGACTTTCTGTATGCTGAAGAGGTCAATCTTCCCCCCCAGAATCGGACTGCCCCAAGGAAGAAAGAAGAAAGCAATCCAGATCAACAGAACTAAACCAATATAAACCTTGGAATAGCGTGTAATAAATGATTTTAGATTCAACATCCTATAGCTCCAATCGTTTCAAAATAAACTCTGATAGCATCCGCAACCCATAAGGTACTTTCTGGTATCCAACGTCTGTTAACTTTTATAAAATCGACTAACTGACGATTACACTCACAATTAGCTCCAATACCAGCTCCCCACTTGTAACATCTATCATGATTTTGGCAACCTTGATCCAAAACGTCTACCACAGGTAAAGTAAATCCTTCCCCGTCGTAACCAGGACCACAGTAATTCCCGTGAACAGGCAATCCTGCCTTAAAATATTTAGCAGGTGTAAACGTATTTGAACTATAGTCTTCGCTTATTGTCTCTACCAATAAACCCATGTCAATTACATCTTTCGCTTGTTTATCTTGAACCGCTTTATCATAATCAAAATAAATCCTATCTTTATCTTTTACAAGATAACTCTTCAACAATTCTCCGTTACGAAAACTTCTATCGCTAACTTCCAAAGAGTTTAAGTTATCATGTGAATTAGAGTCTGCAAAAACATTTTTTCCAGCAAATAAAAGTAAAAAGGCAGATAAAGCAACTAAACAAATTTTAACGATAGTTTTCATGACTACTCCTCCTAATAAACATAAGTTATAAGCTAAATACGCAAACTATATTTTTACCAAAAGAAAGTTAATTTTTGGTAAATGTACTAAATACACATAAACTTAAAGCTTGTCAAATGAGTTTAAGAAATACATGTTTTATATTATTCTAACAGATGATATTTCATATGTTCTCCTCCTTACCTATAAGCTATAAAATATTTAAGTTTGGCTATAATAAAACTACAAAAAATAAGTATGTCAAACTTAACTAAAGAATATAAATAACACATCAATTAGTCACTCCCAAAACCATATATCAAACCATGGTATTAAAGGCTCCCAAACATTACAATATATAACAAAATTAAGTAAATCTTCTATTTCCATGACTTTTTCCCTCCTTTTTGATATAATAATACCACCTTTTTCTACGTTTTTTATAAATGTAGAAAATATTCACATTTACCTAGGAGGAACAATATGAGATGGGATTATGGACAGATTTTTAAAGAAATTCGAAAGTCAAAAGGATTGACCCAACAAGATGTATGTGGACAAGTCATACATCGGACAACTCTAACAAATATTGAACACGGTAAAGTTATTCCCAGTTTTGAAAACATGGTATTTCTTCTTGAACAAATTGATATGAGCTTAGCAGAATTCAAATATATATGCAACGAATACCATCCTAGTGAAAGACGAGACATTATTGTAGAGAGCCAAAATCCGTCTACTTTTCAAGATACTAAAAAAATGGTTGAACTCACTGAGAAGTGTCAAAAATATCTTAAGACACATCACGATGTTCCTATTCAAAATATCTATCGTCATACAAAAATTGTCACAGAGTTACGAACTAAAGGCTTCAAAAACAACCACGTCTTGAAAGATTTGTCTGAAGAAATTTGGGACTATCTTGAACCTATGGATACATGGTACATTAGTGATTTGAAATTGCTTGGAACCATTCTCTTTTTCTTTCCTTCTGAAAATCTTCCCCTTCTTATTGATAGAATTATGAAAACCATCGAGAAATATAAATACTTCCGAGAAACAAAAGTATTTTTATCATCTTTTTTAGCCAATCTCTCCACTGTATATTTTCAACATCATTTATTCAAAGAATGTGAAACAATCACCCTACAACTTTTGGTATTAGCAGAAGAATTAAAAATATACGATATTCTTGGATTTTCTCAAGTACGCTTGGGAATACTACAACATAACTCCGATTTGATTGATAAAGGAATAACCTTATTACGACTAACCAAAGAAGAGTCATTAGTTAAAATACTCGAAAAAGAAATTTATGATTTTTCAAACCTGTAATTTGTAATAATTCTTATCGTTTTATTGTAGTAGATTGGAATAGAATGTGAACGAATCAATTAGGGGATCTAAAGCATTTTATACCAATGTTTTATAAGTTGTATTGTATTATTCCATATTCAATCCACTATACAAGATGAATATTTCTCTCAAGTTTCATAATCAAAATAAAAACGACTGTATCTATAGCTCCATAAACAAATCATAGATACAGTCATTTTTTAGTTCCTACCCTTTTCTTAATTCACGCCCTTAGACTTTCCTAACTCCTTTCTTAATCTAAGCATTTTTTTGAAACAGAAATAAGTTAACCTATTCAGACCAATAGCTAGCAGAATAAAAAGAAACCAAATGCCCCATAACTTGATATATGTCAAATTTCTCAAGACGATATTGAAAAACAGAACTGAAACAACTGTCCAAGCAAGGCTAAAAAGAGCATAGAGGGGAATGTAAAACCAGTAAAAATAGTAAAAAATTGGGAAAAATTTACTTTCTCTATTATCCTTTTCAATCCAGCTGAAAAAGTAAAACCAGGGAAATAAGATTATAAATTTGAACAAATGTTTCATCGACACCTCCTTTTTGATAGCGTTTTCTATTATCTTATTATATCAAAAAAATCTGGAAATGTCATTCCAGATTCTACTTTTTTATTTACGCTTTCTTGCGATGAGATGGATTGGAGTCCCCTCAAAGACAAAGGCCTTGCGGATTTGATTTTCCAAGAAACGCAGGTAAGAAAAGTGCATAAGTTCTTCTTCGTTAACAAAGATGACAAAGGTTGGTGGTTTGGTTGCCACTTGGGTCGCATAAAAAATCTTGAGACGTTTCCCTTTGTCTGTCGGTGTTGGGTTGATGGCAATAGCATCCATAATGACATCGTTCAAGACAGCTGATGGAATACGTGTGTTTTGACTTTCGCTGATTTGCTTAATCATCTCAGGAAGTTTGTGGAGGCGTTGCTTGGTCAAAGCTGATACAAAGATAATCGGTGCGTAAGGCAAGTATTGGAACTGCTCACGGATATCTTCTTCCCAGTTTTTCATAGTGTGGTTGTCTTTTTCAAGTGTATCCCACTTGTTGACCACGATAATCATCCCTTTACCAGCTTCATGGGCAAATCCTGCGATACGCTTGTCGTATTCACGAATGCCTTCTTCCGCATTGATAACCATCAAGACCACATCTGACCGGTCAATAGCTCGCATGGCACGCATGACAGAATATTTCTCGGTATTTTCATAAACCTTACCAGATTTACGCATACCAGCCGTATCAATCATGGTAAACTCTTGGCCATCTGTATCTGTAAAGTGGGTATCAATAGCGTCACGAGTTGTTCCAGCAACAGGACTAGCAATGACACGGTCTTCGCCCAAAATAGCGTTAATCAAGCTTGATTTTCCAACATTGGGACGTCCAATTAGGCTAAACTTAATCACATCTGGATTTTCTTCTTCATATTCATTTGGAAGATTTTCTACGATCGCGTCTAGCACATCCCCTGTACCGATACCATGGACAGATGAGATTGGCAGGGGTTCACCCAAACCGAGGGCATAGAAATCATAGATATCATTTCGCATCTCAGGGTTGTCCACCTTGTTAACTGCGAGGATAACTGGTTTGTGGGTCTTATAAAGCTTACGAGCTACGTATTCGTCTGCATCAGTAATTCCTTCCTTACCAGACACGACAAAGACGATAACATCTGCTTCTTCCATGGCAATTTCTGCCTGATGCTTGATTTGTTCCATGAAAGGAGCATCGACATCATCGATTCCTCCTGTATCAATCATGCTAAAGGAACGATTGAGCCACTCACCCGTCGCATAGATACGGTCACGTGTCACTCCTTCGACATCTTCTACAATGGAGATTCGCTCACCAGCGATCCGATTAAATAGGGTTGATTTCCCAACATTGGGACGTCCTACAATGGCAATAGTTGGTAGGGCCATAATTTCTCACTTTCTACAATAACTTCTTCTGTTCAAGATTTTTTCTAGTTGAGCTTGGTTCAGCTTGACCAAACTGTTCTGCTAGGCGCTGACTCCAGCTTGTGGTCGCACGCGCCCCAGCATAGTCAGCCTGCACACGGTCATAAGCCTCAATCACATCAACTGTTTGTTCCTGATATTCTTCCTCAAACACCACCTGATTCAATGGCAAGCGAGGTTTGACTTCATGTTCCTCATTTGGCACACCTAGTGCCATCCCAAAGACAGGATAGGTGTAGTCAGGCAGGTTAAAAAGCTCTGCCACTTCTTCTGACTTGTATCGGACTAAACCGATAATCACACCACCATAGCCCAAACTTTCAGCTGCCAGCAGGGCATTTTGACCAGCAAGAGCCGCATCGACCGAACTAATCAAGAGACTTTCTACACCTTGTGGTTGGAAGGTGTCCGTATGAAGTCGGGCTCCCTTTTCTGCTCGGTTCAAATCTCCGACAAAGAGAAGGAAAACAGCTGACTGGCGAATGGCTTCTTGAGGCACCAATTCATACAAGGCATCTTTCTTCTCTTGACTTCGTACCACAATCACAGAGTAGGATTGAAAATTCTTCCAAGACGAGGCCATTTGGGCCGCTGTCAGGATTTCAGTCAAATCTTCCTGAGGAAGGGCTTGCTCCTTAAATCTGCGCACTGAAGTGTGAGCCTTCATCAATTTGATTGTTTCTGTCATCGACGATTCACTCCTTCTAAACGAGTCTCCTCGGCCAAATAACGGATGCGTTCCATGACCCGTCTGGCTTCCCAGGTTTCGTCATTTCCATGTTTCCCTTTAGCGAAATGCTGCTCCAATTCTTCAAAGTTGAAGTTGGAGGTGAAAAAGGTCGGTAAATTTTCCTGCATCCGATATTGGAGAATGACCTGCAGGATTTCGTCACGCACCCAAGCTGTTGATTGCTCGGCACCAATATCATCTAAAATCAGGACTTCAGAAAGCTTAATCTCATCCACCAAGGTCTTCACATTACCATCACCGATAGCATTTTTGACATCTATGACAAAGCTAGGATAGTGGAGGAGAGTTGATGAAACACCACGTTTTTCTGATAAATCATGGGCTAAGGCAGCCACCATGAAACTTTTGCCCACACCAAAGTCTCCATATAAGTAAAGACCTTTTCGAATAGCTGGATATTGCTCCACGAAGGCTAATAGCTTTTCAAAAACTGGCAAGCGCCCCAAATCATCCAAGTCTACTTGAGCTAAACTAGCTTTCTTGAGACTGGCTGGCAGATTGATTAACTTGAGACGGTTCTTAATAGCCGCTTCTTTTTCCGCCGCGATTAGTTCAGGAGTTTCTTCATAAGAAACATCCGCATAGCCATGATTCATAACTAAAATCGGCTTATAGCCTTTGGCGATATAATCCGTATCACCACGGAGAAACTTGTCACGCTCGGTGATGTACTGATTAAACTTGGAGATACTGCGATTTAATTCCTCTGGAGTAAGGGATTCTTGCTGGATAAAGGCCGCAACATCAGGGTCCTTCATGATTTTCTGGACCAAATCTTGATAATGAAAACGGCTAGGTTGACGATTGAGTACGTCTCCGACACTTTCCATCTAATCTCCTCCTTTTTCTAATCGAGCTAATAGTTCTTGTTTCTTACGTTCTAGTTCCAGACGAGTTTCCTCGCTGGTTTCATTCTTATAATCTGGATTGCTCCACTTGGGTACATTGGACTTGGTAGGACTCGGTTTACTAGCCTTTTGAGCCTGGCTCTTTTGCCCACGCTCACGGATGCGCAAGACTGCCTCTTCTGCCGAATGAATCTTTTGATAGGCATAGTCATTGGCCACTTTCATGGCATATTTCTCATTGATGTTTGCCGAATCGACCTTATTAAAGGTCAACAAGAGAATGATATTGATGACTTCGTCCAGCAAGCCCAAGCCAGCCATCTGTTGCAAGAGTTCTCTTTCTGTTTGGATAATGTTTCCCTTACGAGTTTGCTTGATTTCTGCCAAGAACTGCAAGGCCGTTTTACTTTTGGCTTCTTTGATAATGATCATTTCCTTAGGACTAAAGTCAGAGGAAATAGGTTTTTGAGCAATTTTTTCCCGCATACGATTGGTTGAAATGACCTGGGAAACAGCTGTTGACTTAGCCAATTGATAGGTTTCAAACCAAGTCCATTTCTTCTCCTCGGCAATGGCAAAGAGGTTCAAGACATCGGACTGCTCATCCGCAAAACGAAGCCCATCTCGAGCCATCAGCTGACGAAAATGGTCCAAGTCAAAATCGTTGGCCACTTTCTTCTTGAGACTAAGGTCTTCTTGACTTCCCAGTTCTGCCAAGTCTGGAAAGACTTGATTGAGTGAGACAGGTATTTCTTCTCCCTCAGCACTCTCAACTTTCAAATCCTCCACAGCTGCATCGCCAATCTTCTTCTCCAAAAGTCTGCGATAAACAGAATGCTCCAAGAAGTCCTGACTAGATAGAGGAGTATGGAGGACTAACTGATAAACGTCCCCCTTTTGATAGAGAGTCAAGAGATTGAAAGCAGATAGGATTTTCAAGGATTTTATCAATCTATCCATTCCGAAGTTAAGATGGTTGAGAATGCTTGAAAAAAGATATTCCTTTCTGCCATTATCCCAAAAACTAATCGTATAAAGATAAAGGCTCAGTGCCTCCTGACCGATAATCGGGAGGTAGCACTGTACCAGAGATGAGGTATCTTGCGACACCCGATTATTCTTTAGATAAGAAAAACGGTCAATTGGCTTCATTTATCTTTCCTTTTTCTTTTTAGAGGACTGGGTGATTTGTTGGAGCAAGCTCTCTAGCTCACTGACATCCTTAAAACTACGATAGACACTGGCAAAACGTACATAGGTAATCTCGTCCAGTTCAGCCAACTCCTCCATGACGAGTGAACCAATGTCCTCACTTTGAATTTCATTTTCATTTCGACCACGGAGTTTCTGTTCGATACGATTGACTACCATGTTGATTTCATCACTTGACACAGGACGTTTCTGGGCTGAGCGGATAATCCCATTAAAGATTTTATCTCTGGAGAATTGTTCCCGTGTGCCATCTTTTTTAACAACTACTAAGGTTCTTTCTTCTACTCGTTCGTAGGTTGTAAAACGGTGCTGGCATTCATCGCACTCACGTCTTCTACGAATAGTGTTCCCTTCTTCTGCTTGGCGACTATCGATAACACTTGACTTGGTAGCCCCACATTTTGGACAACGCATCCTTTCCCTCCTTATCGTTTTCTTTTCATTATACCATTTTTTAAACGATTCCCAAAACAATTCTTCTTTTTGCTTGACAAGTTTTTTGTTTTGTTGTATTATTTAATTAAGACAAAGAGGTAAAAGAAAGGAGACCAAGATGTCCTGGACATTTGACAACAAAAAACCCATCTATTTACAGATTATGGAGAAAATCAAGCTTCAGATTGTTTCCCATACACTGGAACCCAATCAACAACTTCCAACCGTGAGAGAGCTAGCTAGCGAGGCTGGTGTCAATCCAAACACCATCCAAAGAGCCTTATCAGACCTCGAACGAGAAGGCTTTGTCTACAGCAAGCGAACAACTGGACGATTTGTGACTGAGGATAAGGAGCTAATCGCCCAATCGCGCAAACAATTATCGGAAGAAGAATTGGAACACTTCGTTTCCTCCATGACCCATTTTGGCTATGAAAAAGAAGAACTACCAGGCGTAGTCGGCGATTATATTAAAGGAGTTTAAACCTATGTCACTACTAGCATTTGAAAATGTATCCAAATCATATGGAGCAACCCCAGCCCTTGAAAATGTTTCCCTTGACATTCCAGCTGGAAAAATTGTCGGTCTCCTTGGGCCAAATGGCTCAGGAAAAACAACCCTGATTAAACTAATCAATGGCCTCTTGCAACCAGATCAAGGACGTGTCCTTATCAACGATATGGACCCAAGCCCAGCAACCAAGGCTATCGTAGCTTATTTGCCTGATACCACCTATCTCAATGAGCAAATGAAGGTCAAAGAAGCCCTAACCTACTTCAAGACCTTCTATAAAGATTTCAATCTGGAACGCGCCCATCATCTACTTGCAGACCTAGGTATTGATGAAAATAGCCGTCTCAAGAAACTATCAAAAGGGAACAAAGAAAAGGTACAACTGATTTTGGTTATGAGCCGTGATGCTCGTCTCTACGTTTTGGACGAACCCATTGGTGGGGTGGACCCAGCAGCCCGTGATTATATCCTCAATACCATTATCAACAACTACTCCCCAACTTCTACCGTTTTGATTTCTACCCACTTGATTTCAGATATCGAGCCAATCTTGGATGAAATTGTCTTCCTCAAAGACGGTAAAGTCGTCCGTCAAGGCAATGTAGATGATATTCGCTATGAGTCGGGGGAATCCATTGACCAACTCTTCCGTCAGGAATTTAAGGCTTAAGCAAAGGAGATTATTTATGTTTTGGAATTTAGTTCGCTACGAATTTAAAAATGTTAACAAGTGGTATTTAGCCCTCTACGCTGCTGTGCTAGTCCTTTCTGCCCTTATCGGGATACAAGCACAGACCTATAACAATCTGCCTGTCAAAGAAAGCCAACCTGTTTTACTTACTTTTCTAGCCCTCGTCTTTGGTGGCTTGATGATTACACTTGGAATTTCAACTCTTTTCTTAATCATTAAACGCTTTAAAGGCAGTGTCTATGACCGACAAGGCTATCTGACTTTGACCCTTCCAGTATCTGAACACCATATCATCACAGCCAAACTAGTCGGTGCCTTTATCTGGTCGATGATTAGCACTGCTATCCTAGTTCTAAGTGCTGTTATTATTGTGACCATAACGGTTCCAGAATGGATCCCTCTTTCTTATGTGATTACATTTGTAGAAACACATCTCCCTCAGATCTTTCTTACAGGTATATCCTTCCTACTAAATACCATTTCCAGCATCCTCTGCATCTACTTGGCTATTTCCATTGGACAGCTTTTCAATGAATACCGTACAGCACTCGCTGTTGCAGCCTACATTGGTATCCAAATCGTCATTGGATTTATTGAACTTTTCTTCAATCTTAGTTCTAATTTCTATGTCAATTCACTTGTAGGACTTAATGACCATTTCTATATGGGAGCAAGTATAAGTATTGTTGAAGAACTCATTTTCATAGCTATCTTTTACCTCGGAACCTACTATATTTTGAGAAACAAGGTTAATTTGCAATAGTTTCATAATCAAAAAGGATAACATCTCATCGCAGAGAGGCTATCCTTTTTCTTTTATCTCATTTTCTGTCTAACTTTATTTTACAAACGAATCCTTCTAACCAATTAAATGACAAAATCTGATTTAAAGGTCTTGTTTAATTTCTCTATTGTATCACTATCATTATATTCCTTACATATTCTCATAGCTTTGGGACATTCTTTTTTACCTAACTCTACTTGATTCGTTTTTATGAGATAAATACCTTTTAAAAAAAGCAAATAATTCTTTTCAAAATAATATCCTTGTCTGGTCAGTAAATTTTCTAAATCATCTATAAAAAATTGAGCGCTATCTAACAAATTATTTTTTAATAATAATTCTAAATTAAATAAATATAAAGGAATTACTCTATGTGTTCCCATATCTGTTTTTAAAAAATGTCGTGTTTTCTTGATTACCGCTCTATATAGTAAGCTTATGGTCTTAGTATTCATAAAAAACACCGAATTATAGAAAATTTTCAGTTCATACTCCATCCAATTATCTACAGAAAGCAAGTACTTTATTAACTCATTGCATTTAGATGCATTGTAAGGAAGGTTTGCAAGGCGATTAATCTGTTGTTCAGCAATCAATTTTATGTGACAATTGCATAGACTTTTTTCCTGCTTTTGTTTTAGTTCTATTTTCTTTATTAATTCTTGTAACAAAATGATATCTGAAGAGTTTACAGCATGTTCTAGTTCTTCAAAAAAGCATTCTTTTTTGGAATAATAGCAATGAACTAATTCTTCAAATTCCGAAAATGATATCCCCAGGCGATTTAACAACATGTAAAAATGATCAATAGATAATTTTGTAATCCCATTTTCGAAACGAGAAATAGTTGACTCACTAATCTTATCACAAGCCAAATCTTTAAGACGAAAATTTTTTGAAATACGAATATCCTTTAAAACTGCTCCAAAATTTTCCATACTATTCCTCTTCCATTTCTGCAAAAAATAAAACCTGTTTTTTTATTTGTGATATGATTATGATTATACAAAAATAAAACAGAAAGGACAATATGATTATGAAAAAAATTTTATTGTAATCAGTTGCTTTACTGAGCCTAGTGACATCACTATCAGTAAATAGTCCAGTTTCTGCTCAAGAATCTATTTCTCCCAAGTCTTATAGTCACTCTAATGACAGTTGGATTCAATCGAATGGTCGTTGGTGGTATAAAACACTAAAAACAAGTGAAACATCAACAAGAGCAGTACCTATTGAAGATGTTAATACTATGTAAAAGTTTTTTAGTAACCAAAACTTTAGTAAAGTTGTTCGTTTCCCAGATAAAACAAAAGCTGAGATTATTGCAAATATGCAAGAACTATTTAAATCTTCTAGCGAAAGCGATGTGAACTATCTTTACTTGTCATGGAGGAAAAAACTGTACGATATCTATTGGTAGCGATAAAACGGTATTTACAGGTTGGGATTCACTTCAAAATGGAATTATTTCGCCTATGGCAAACACCAATACTAACGGAAAAATCACTTTAGAGGAACTGTATCAATACTCTTATCCTCTAGTCCTTGAAGCTGCATCCAGCAGTAACAAGGAGCAACATGTATCAATTTATCCAGAAAACAGTCAATTTGTTTTATTTCAAAAATAAGGAGTTAAGAAAATGAAAGTATCAAAAAAAATCACATTATTTGGTTTGTCTTTAGCTGGTCTAGCCTTACTGGCTTTCCCTCATTCAGGAAAGGCCTTCGAGTTGGAAGAAGAATGGGTTATCAAGGGTGGGGTTAAGTATCAAGATGGCAAAATTCTTCGATTTAACAATGGCCATGAAGTGGATATCAAAGTCTTGGATTTGCCAAAAACTGAGAAAATCGAGTGGACGGTTAGTCTCAATGGTCAAGATCAGACTATCAATTTCCTAGGTCAAGAAAAGGACAAATCTATGGTCGGTACAGAGGGCCGTTACCTGAATTTCTATGTACCTTATGGCTATAGAGGAGATATCAAGGTAGAAGCCAAGAGCGGAAATGAAGTAAAGACCTGGTCCACTAAAGTGGTAGATGACGTATATAATGGTGGAAAGAGTGGCTACTACCAGATTAAAGAATCAAATGATCAATACACCTACCTTGATACTAAATGGGACTATCAAACCAAGACCTACACTGCTACCTTACCAGAGACTCTCAATGGTCAAAAAGTCTATGCTTGGGCAGAGGAGTATGGTAGTATTAAACTTGTAAAACCAGGTGCTATCAGTCATAAATATGATGATGGAGGAGTCTTCAGAGAACTTTATCCGATTGTAAAATCAGAAAGCTGGCTAAATCTAAAAAATAATCAAGGTGAAAAGTGGTACTATCAAAAACAAGGTCAATTGGTTCAAAATGCTTGGGTTAAGGACAAGGGAACTTGGTACTTTATGAATGATAACGGAGTCATGTTCAATCAAACTTGGCTCTATCAGGGTGGCAACTGGTATGCCTTTAAATCATCAGGAGCTATGATTGCTAGTGACTGGCTATATGATAATCACTCTTGGTATTACCTAAAAGACTCAGGTTCTATGGCGACAGGTTGGATCAAAGATAGTGGATCTTGGTATTATCTAAACAACTCAGGTTCTATGGCAACAGGCTGGGTGAAAGATAGCGGCTCTTGGTACTACCTAAAAGACTCAGGTGCTATGGCAACAGGCTGGGTAAAAGATAGTGGATCTTGGTACTACCTCGCTTCATCAGGTAAGATGCTTCACAATACCTACACACCAGATGGCTACTATGTAGATGCCAGTGGCGCTTGGAAATAATCTAAAGTACACATTTTATTCCATCAGCTATTAGTGTACATACTCAGACTAAATGTTATCAGATATGCAAGAAAAATCTAGATAATAATACAAAAAGCGAATCGAAACAATGAACTCTGTTTTGTTCGCTTTTTGTTTCAATCTGTGTCATTACGATATTTTCATTTAATTGTATATCCCCAAAAAATTTACATTTTTATATGAAGTATTTAATAAAAAGGAGTATAATGACTTTAAAACTAATTACATGTATATCGATAGGGAGGTCAACTCTTTATGCTGAGAAGATTTGTTACTAAGAAACACCTCATACTTTACTTCTTTTCTATTGCGATTACTTGGCTGGAAGCAATTATCACACCAGCCCTTGTTCAGAATATTGTTACCAGTTTTACCAATCAAGAGCTAGGCCTTCTTTGGAAAGTTTTGATTTTGGGAATCCTTGGAAACCTCATCCTCTTACTAGGCTTAGCTGGGAAACGCTATTACTACGCTCGTTTGATTACTGACTTCAAATATGGAATCAAGAGTGCTATTTTCAAGCGATTTTTAAACAGTTATGAGATTGATGAAAAGGATATTTTGTCCGACCTAGAAAATGACGTCAAGCAACTAGAAGAAAGCTATATTGAGCCAACGGTCATCATCATTTCTTCTCTTGGCTTCACAACTGTGTCCATTCTCTATGCCCTATGGACTAATTTTTACCTAGGCTTGATTTTCATCCTCTTCTACTCCTTTCCTGTACTCTGCAGTGCTATCGGATCAAAGCGTTTGGACTCACTTTCTGAAAAGCGGTCCACTGTTAACCAGAGCTACTTAGCAAGCTTGACAAATTTTATTGGTGGTAGCCAACAAATTCGCCATTATCAGGGACAAGACTACTTTTTTACTCGCTACCAAAAACAATTACAAACCAGTCTAGATGCCGAAATCAACTATGAAAAACAACGCACTTTAAACAGTCTCTTGATCAATAGCATCGATGCCTTTTGTTCTGTCACACCAATCGTCATCGGTGGCTTTATGACCTACTATAATTATTTAGATGCGGCGAGTTTTGTGGCTATCTATCTAGTTTCCCATAATATCGGCTATCAATTCCAAGAGTTGGCTTACTTTACCAACACCCGAAAAGCGACTCGAACTCTTCTCAACAAATACCAAAAACTTTTGAACCAGTCTGATCCCATCTCGCCTAGAAGCATAGAAAATATTTTCCCTATCCAACTTGACACCATCTTCCTTGAAAAAGAGGGGAATAGCCTCTTGTCTCCGATTTCCATACACATCAAGCAAGGAGAAAAAATTGCCATTATCGGGGAAAGTGGCTCTGGTAAAACAACCCTGCTCAATATCATTCATGGAGAAGAGACACCAACAAGTGGTCAGATTAGCTTTGCTGGTCAGAACCTGTCACGTCAAGAAATCACAAGTATTAGTTCCTATATTCTCCAAGATAGCCATTGCTTTGACACGCTATCTCTGGAAGACAATATCCTTCTAGGACTGGATAAAAATCCAGAGACTTTAAATCATATCCTCAAAAAAACAGGATTAGAACATTTGAAAAATCGACCCCTCAGCAATGATAGTCTATCTGGTGGCGAGAAACAACGCCTAGAAATCGCTCGCGCCCTCTACCATGATAGCCAACTCATCTTAGCAGATGAGATTAAGGCCAATCTTGACTCGGAAAATAGCAGAAAAATTAGCGACTTGCTCTTCTCCCTACCTCAAACAGTCATTGAAGTCATTCACCACTACACGGAAGAAGACTTAAAACACTACGACCAAGTCATTCACTTAAGCAAAGAAAAGTAATATTCTTCGAAAATCGCTTCAAACTATGTCAGTTTGACCTACAACCCCAATACTTTGTTTTGAGCAACATGCAGCTGACTTCCTAGTTTGTTCTTTAATTTTCATTATCCCTTATGCATTTGCTTGAAATTTTCTGAAAAAAGAGTAAACTGGTATGCAGAAATCTATTTCGTGGAGTTTAGGATGAAATTATATGTTCAATTAATGATTCTCTTTGTGATTTCTCTAATCGGAGAGGGGATTTCCAGTTTCTTTCATTTGCCTATCCCAGGCAGTATTATCGGTTTGATTATTCTCTTTCTAGCCCTACAATTCAAGTGGCTGAGAACCAGGCATGTCAACATGGTGGGGAATTTCTTGCTGGCCAATATGACCATTCTCTTTTTGCCACCAGCAGTGGGAATCATGGAAAAGTTTGATGTGATTGCTCCCTATCTTTTGCCCATTGTTTTGATTGTCTTTTTTGCAGCTGTTATCAATATTATCCTTATTGCCTTGGTCGTTCAGTTTATCAAGAGACGATTTGAGGGAGATTATGAGAAAGGAGATGCCAAATGAGTGAATTTGTTTCCAATCCCCTATTTGGGCTTGCCCTATCTATCCTAGCTTATCTAGTGGGAATGTTGATTTACAGACGTTTTCCCCATCCTTTGACAACGCCCTTGCTTTTGTCAGCTGTTTTCATTATCATCTTTCTAAAGGTGACAGGTATTTCTTACCAAGATTACTACCAAGGTGGGGTTTATTTGAACAACTTGATTGTCCCATCGACTGTTGCTCTAGGGATTCCGCTTTACAGGAGTTTTCACTTGATGAAGCACCACGCTCGGAGTATTCTCTTTGGTAGTCTGCTAGCGGTAGTTGTCAATACCTCTTTCACAGCTCTTGTAGCGAAAATATTTGGCATGGACTTTTTCCTAGCTATTTCTCTCTTTCCCAAGTCAGTGACAACCGCCATGGCAGTGGGAATCACAGAAAAATTGCAAGGTCTGACCACTGTGACCTTGGTGGTAGTAGTGGCAACTGGGATTTTAACCAGTGTCGTCGGCCCAACCCTTTTGAAGTGGTTGAAAATTGACGACCCAGTAGCTGTTGGTCTTTCCCTTGGAGGAACAGGCCATGCAGTTGGAACAGGAACAGCCTTCCGATACGGCTCTGTAGCAGGAGCCATGGGTGGTTTGGCTATCGGTGTCACCGGTATTCTCTATGTCTTTGTCAGCCCTATCGTAGCCAGTTTGATATTGAGTTAAAAAGCAAGGAATTCGAGCAATCTCATTATGGTAGTGACATGGGGGTCTAACTTCTCATATTTATACGTTTCTCCAATCAGTTAGTTGATTACAATCGAGATTTTCTATACTCTCCTTATAAGATTTTCGCATAAGATGAGACAGCACACGCTGAAGACGTCTATGTTATTTAGATTTAATGCAATCTTTTCAAAAAGTTTTGATAATCTATATTTCTTATTTATTTTAGTTGATTTCATATCACTATACTATAATGCTTATCCAAATGATGACACTATCAAAACACCCTATTATTGGATGCTTACGAAACAGATTTTTATACTCTTCAAACCACATCAGCTTGTCCTTAGTGTGTATATGTTACTGACTTGGTCAGTTCCTCAACCTCAAAACTATGTTTCGAGGAGCCTTCCGCTAACTTCCCAGTCTGATTTTCATTGACTATTAACGATACTTTATCACATAAAGAGGCTGGATGAAAAGTCTTCACAATCAAAAAATGCATACTATCAGGTCTTAAAAAATCCTGGTAGTATGCGTTTTTTATGAGCTGACTTATTTCCTTTCACTATATCGCAAAATGAAATAAGAACGGAACGATGAGATTTTGGAATTCAAATCAATTCATAAGAATGTTTTAGAAGCAATATTATCCTAGTCCAGATTCAGTTCACTATACAATTGAGTTTTCAAGCAACCTGTTTACATAATGTGTGCATAATTAGGTTCGTGATTCCACTCTTTTTATCTCTAAAAAACCTCGCTTTCGCGAGGCTCTTCTATTTATAAGCTAAGGCACGTTTAAAGGTTTTCCATATCCCTAAATCATCTGTTTGAAGGACTAGACTAGCATACATGCGTCCGATAAATCCGGTTGCTAGCACCGCAAAAATCACTGTAATAGCAAGTGAAATCCATGCTTCTACTCCCCCTGCATAGCCATTAATGGTTCTAAATGGCATAAAGAAGGTCGAAATAAAGGGAATATAAGAACCAATCTTCAAAATGAGATTGTCACCAGCTGCACCTAGAGCTGTCACTCCAAAAAAACCACCCATAATCAAAATCATCAAAGGCGACAGGGCTTTCCCTGCGTCCTCAGGACGAGAAACCATAGAACCTAGGAAGGCTGCTAAAACAACGTACATAAAGAGGCTAACCAAGACAAACAATAAGGTGTTGAGCGAGAAAGCCTCTCCTATATGGTTTAAAATACCAGATTGTGCCAAGATTGGTAGGTCTTTAAAGAGAAGAATGGCAGCAAGTCCACCCACGACGTAAATGCCAATATGGGTCAAAATCACAAGAAGCAGAGCCAGCATGCGAGCGTAGAAATAATGACTAGCTCGGATACTAGAGAAGACCACCTCCATAATTTTGGTTCCTTTCTCGCTAGCCACTTCCTGAGCAGTGACACTAGCATAGGTAATCAAAATCATATAAAGGATGAGACCAAGCCCTGCGGCCGCAAAGGTTTGAATCATTTTTTTATTTTCCTTGGCTTCATCAATCTTTTCTGTGAATTGAACTGTCTGCGCTAAGCGTTTTTCCTGCTCTTGAGACAAGGAGGCCGTTGAACGATTAAGCTGATTTTGTAGTTCATTGAGTGTACCTGTAACCTCAAATTTAATTCCATTTTCAAGCGATGTTTCGCCATGATAAACTGCCTTTAGAACACTATCTTCTTGATCAATAGTCAGATAGCCTTTTAATTTTTCATCTTTAATCGCTTCTTTGGCACTTGCTTCGTCTTTATAGTCAAAGTTAACACCATTTACATTCTTCAGTCCTTCTGCTACAGACGGCACTGTTGTCACTACTGCCACTTTATCATTTTTAGCCATTGAAGAGCCTTGGAGATAGCCAATTCCTCCAGAGAGACCGATAAACAAGAACGGCGAAATCACCATAAAGAAGAAACTCCACGATTTGACATGTCGAAGATAGGTTTCCTTGATTACAACCCACATATTTCTCATACTTCCACCCCTGATTCTAGTTTAAAGATTTCATCGATTGTTGGCGCTTGCTGGTCAAAGGTTGCGATATATTGCCCCTGAGTCAAGATTGGGAAGAGTTCCCTTCCAGCGCTCTCATCCTCCAAGATCAATTTCCAACTGCCTTGTTTGGTCAAACTCACCTGTTTGACATGAGGAAGATTTTCCAATTCTTCCTTGCTTCGTTCACTTGAAACAAAGAGACGCGTTTTCCCGTATTGATTGCGAACATCCTGGACTGGTCCATGCAAGACCACACGGCCATCTCTAATCATCAGAATATCATCACAAAGCTCCTCGACGTTGGTCATGACATGGTCAGAAAAGATAATGGTTGCTCCGCGCTCTTTTTCCTGAAAAATGACTTGCTTGAGTAATTCTGTATTGACCGGGTCTAATCCACTGAAAGGCTCATCCAAGATAATCAAGTCTGGTTCATGAATCAGAGTAATGATGAGCTGAATCTTCTGTTGATTTCCTTTTGACAGACTCTTAATTTTATCAGTCAGCTTCCCTTTCACTTCCAACCTCTTCATCCATTGAGGGAGTTTTTCCTTGACCTCCTTGGCATCCATGCCTTTTAGAGTCGCCAAGTAGCGAACTTGTTCAAGGACTGTCAATTTAGGCATGAGACTGCGTTCTTCAGGCAGATAGCCAATCCGAGCGTAGGTTTCCTGACGAATATCCTGACCATCCAGACTGATTTCTCCTTGATATTCTAAAAACTTCAAAATACTGTGGAAAATTGTTGTCTTCCCAGCACCGTTTTTCCCGACTAATCCCAAAATACGACCTGGTCGCGCTTGAAAGTCAATACCAAACAAAACTTGCTTGGATCCAAAACTTTTCTCTAGACTTCTTACTTCTAGCATCTTTAACCTCCGAAATTTCTTTCACTCATTATACTCTTTTTTGATAGCCTTTACAATGATTTCTGTCCATTTTTAGAAGACTAATGCTATGTAAAATATGGCATGGAGCGTTTTTAGTGATAAATCCATTATACAGTAGTAAACTTAATTTATCCACTCTGCTCCTCAACTGTCTATTTTTGATCCTGAATTGTTATTTGAGTAGCTCCTTTTTCCTCATAAAATTTTCTTCCTCTAAAACTTCTGGAAAAAAACGGATAATTTCTTGACAACATTTTTTATAAGAAACAAGTTCATCTGTCATTTCAAGAAGGAGTAATCCTTTATCCACTAATGGACGGAGCGGAATTCAATCGCTTGTCTAATGTGTTTTCTAAGGAACATATCTACTATGCACATCCCTATGCCTCTTGGAAAAGGGGAACTAATGAGAATCATAGCAGGCTCATTCGTAGATGGTTACCTAAGGGAACTAAAAAACGACTCCCAAAGAAGTCGCCTTCATCGAAAAGTGGATGAACAACTATCCTAAAAAATGCTTGAACTACAAGTCCCCCAGAGAAGACTTCTGAATGGCTAACTTGAACTTGAAATTTAGCAATAATTCATTCACCATCTAACTATATTTAGTAATTATTTCAGAACTGATTAATATTAAAATTAACTAACGATTCAAAGGATTCATACTAAACATAAATTATATCCATCAGATAGAGACTCTTATTATTTTTAGATTTTAGCTTTTCTAGCTTCAGAATACATCTAAACTTTAGAGAAGATGACTATTCGAAAGCTCGAATGCATCAAAATTATCTCAGATAAGCTATTCGAAACTCAAAATACTTTTAAATTTATGGAATGACGATTGTTCTAAAGTTAGAATACATGTAAACTTTAGGAAAGAGACCTATTCTAAGTCTCGAAGGGCTATTTACTTTCTATTCCTTATCAAAAAAGACTCATTCCCCCTTTCTCCCCCAAAATATGGTATAGTAGAGTTATACTATCTATGAGGAGTTTACATGTCACAGGATAAACAAATGAAAGCTGTTTCTCCCCTTTTACAGCAAGTTATCAATATCTCATCGATTGTCGGTGGGGTTGGGAGTTTGATTTTCTGTATTTGGGCTTATCAGGCTGGGATTTTACAGTCTAAGGAAACCCTCTCTGCCTTTATCCAGCAGGCAGGTATCTGGGGGCCACCCCTCTTTATCTTTTTACAGATTTTACAAACGGTCGTCCCTATCATCCCCGGGGCCTTGACCTCGGTGGCTGGGGTCTTTATCTACGGGCACATCATCGGGACTATCTACAACTATATCGGCATCGTGATTGGCTGTGCCATTATATTTTATCTGGTGCGCCTCTATGGGGCTGCCTTTGTCCAGTCTGTCGTCAGCAAGCGTACCTACGACAAGTATATCGGCTGGTTGGATAAGGGCAATCGTTTTGACCGTTTCTTTATCTTTATGATGATTTGGCCCATTAGTCCAGCTGACTTTCTCTGTATGCTGGCTGCCCTGACCAAGATGAGCTTCAAGCGCTATATGACCATCATCATTCTGACCAAACCCTTTACCCTCGTGGTTTATACCTACGGTCTGACCTATATTATCGACTTCTTCTGGCAAATGCTTTGACACATAAAAAATCCGTTTGGTTTCCCAAGCGGATTTTTAGAGAGTAGATTGATTATAGCTTGATGCTAAATATACTTTGGTATGGAAATCATACCTATTTTTCGATAGTGAAGTGAGGACTTACCTAGCCTTTCCACCGTGATAGAAACACCTGAAATCTAATGGTTTCAGGTGTTCGGAAACTTTGAGACATTAGGCTCAAAGTTTAGGTATGGAATTTCGAAGAAAGTCGCTACCGTCCGTAATCACTTAAGGAAAGGCTCAAAAATATTGTTTTCAACCACAAAATCCGTTTGGTTTCCCAAGCGGATTTTATGCTTTATTTTGAAACTTCTTTTGCAAGGACGAAGTTCCCAAGTGTGGCAGAACCATTTCCTGCTACTGCTGGCGTCACGATGTAATCACGCACATCAGGTACTGGTAGGTAACCATTGAGAAGAGATGTAAATTTCTCACGGACACGGTCCAGCATGTGTTGTTGAGCCATGACCCCTCCACCAAAGACAATCACGTCTGGGCGGAAAGTCACTGTCGCATTGACCGCAGCTTGAGCGATATAGTAGGCTTGAACATCCCAAACAGGGTTGTTGAGTTCAATATTTTCCCCACGAACACCTGTACGAGCTTCCAAACTTGGACCAGCTGCATAGCCTTCCAGACATCCCTTATGGAAAGAACAAACACCCTTAAACTCTTTTTCAATATCCATTGGGTGTCTAGCAACATAATAATGACCCATTTCAGGGTGACCCACACCACCGATAAACTCGCCACGTTGGATGACACCTGCACCGATACCTGTACCGATTGTGTAGTAAACCAAGTTTTCGATACGACCACCAGCATTGTTACGGGCAACCACTTCACCATAGGCAGAGCTGTTTACGTCTGTAGTGAAGTACATTGGCACGTTGAGGGCACGACGAAGGGCACCAAGCAAGTCCACATTTGCCCAGTTTGGTTTTGGAGTCGTCGTGATAAAGCCATAAGTTTTTGAGTTTTTATCAATATCAATCGGACCAAATGAACCAACTGCAAGACCAGCAAGATTATCGAATTTCGAGAAGAACTCAATGGTTTTATCGATTGTTTCGATTGGAGTTGTTGTTGGAAATTGTGTTTTTTCTACAACGTTAAAGTTTTCATCACCGACAGCACAGACAAACTTTGTACCGCCCGCTTCCAAGCTTCCATATAATTTTGTCATGATAAACCTCTTGTTTTTATTTTCTTTATTATAGCATATTTCGAAAGTCTAAATTTCTCTATTTTTTAGATTTTCCTCTGTAAATCTTACCATTCAAGCAAAAACGAACAAACATGTCATTTGTTCGTTTTCACATTAGATAGGATTGATTAGATTTTCACTTCGATCACAGCATCCCCCTTCGCAACTGAACCTGTTGCGACTGGAGCTACTGAAGCGTAGTCAGCTGTGTTTGTAACGATAACCATTGTTGTATCATCAAGTCCAGCTGCAGCGATTTTGTTTGAGTCAAATGTTCCAAGAACATCGCCTGCTTTCACCTTGTCACCTTGAGCAACTTTTGCTTCAAAACCGTCACCGTTCATAGATACAGTGTCAATACCAACGTGAATCAAAACTTCAGCACCATCAGTTGTTTTCAAACCAAAAGCGTGTCCTGTTGGAAAGGCAATTGAAACTTCAGCATCAGCTGGTGCATATACTACACCTTGACTTGGCTTCACAGCGATACCTTGCCCCATAGCTCCACTTGAGAAGACTGGGTCATTGACATCAGCAAGAGCGACAACATCACCAACGATAGGAGTTACAAGTGTTTCATTTTGAAGGGCTGCTGGAATGTTGCCAGTTGTTTCTTCTTGAACCAAACGTTCTGTCGTCGCTTCAGTAGCAACTTCTTCTTCGTCCTCGTAACCAAACATGTAAGTGAGGGCAAATCCAAGTGCAAATGATACAGCTACCATAAGAAGGTATTGTACAAGTTGTCCGTTACCAACATAAAGCATTGTACCAGGGATGATGGTGATACCATTACCAGTACCTGCAAGTCCAAGGATAGAAGCCAATCCACCACCGATTGCACCAGCAATCAATGAAAGGAAGAATGGTTTACGGAAGCGCAAGTTCACCCCGAAGATAGCAGGCTCTGTAATACCTAGGAAGGCAGAAAGAGCAGCTGGGAAAGCAAGTGTTTTTAGTTTTGAATTTTTAGTTTTGACACCAACCGCAACAGTCGCAGCACCTTGAGCTGTCATAGCAGCTGTGATGATTGCGTTGAATGGGTTAGCATGGTCAGCAGCAAGCAATTGAACTTCAAGCAAGTTGAAGATGTGGTGCACACCTGACACGACGATCAATTGGTGAACCCCACCAATCAAGAAACCACCAAGACCAAATGGCAAGCTAAGGATCGCTTTTGTAGCGATAAGGATGTAGCTTTCAACGACGTGGAAGACTGGTCCGATGACAAAGAGTCCAAGGATAGACATGACCAAAAGTGTCACGAATGGTGTTACCAAAAGGTCAATGACATCTGGAACAACCTTGCGGACAGCTTTTTCAAATTTAGCTCCGACAACCCCGATGATGAAGGCTGGAAGAACGGAACCTTGCAAACCAACAACAGGGATGAAACCAAAGAAGTTCATAGCCGATACTTCACCACCTGAAGCAACTGCCCAAGCGTTTGGAAGTGAGCCAGAAACAAGCATCATACCAAGAACGATACCAACGGCAGGATTTCCACCAAATACACGGAAGGTTGACCACACAACCAAACCTGGCAAGATGATGAAGGCTGTATCTGTCAAGATTTGTGTGTAAGTTGCAAAGTCGCCTGGAAGTGGCATTTCAAGAGCGTTGAAAAGACCACGCACACCCATGAAGAGACCTGTCGCTACGATAACTGGGATGATTGGTACGAAAACGTCACCGAAAGTACGGATAGCACGTTGGAACCAGTTCCCTTGTTTGGCAGCTTCTGCTTTCATATCATCTTTAGATGATGTTGGCAAACCAAGTGCAACAACTTCATCGTACATTTTGTTAACTGTACCTGTACCAAAGATGATTTGGTATTGACCTGAGTTAAAGAAAGCACCTTGAACTTTTTCCAAGTTCTCAATCACTTCTTTATTGATTTTTCCTTCATCTTTGACCATGACACGTAGACGAGTCGCACAGTGGGCAACACTGTTGACATTTTCACGTCCGCCCAAGGCATCGATGACTTTTTTTGCAATTTCCTGATTGTTCATTTGCAAAAATCTCCTTATATAAAATTTTGTTCTTGTTTGAAAGCGATTTTATCCGCCCTTACGACTATTATTTTATCATGTTTTAGCAATATGTCAAGCGTTTTGCAGAAAAAATATTCTATCCACTTAGTGGACACGCTTTAGATTGATTGTTTTTGACTGTTTTATCAGGTATTACTTGAAAAAATAAGTTTGAAATCTGAGTTCAAAAGGGTTTTGTTTCACTTTATTTCAATTCTCTGTAGATAGTTGATTGATTTTCTGCTTCTATTTTATGATAAGCGTTTGACAGTTTTTTCTCTTTTTTAACATAAAAGGCTTGCATTTTTTATCGAAAACGGTTACTATTAAAAGTGATAAGATTTTTGGAGGAATGAATGAATGGAATGGACAACTAAGCGTCGTTACAGACTTTATCAAGATTGGACGCAAGAAGAAATTCAACATATAAAGGAAAATATGGCACAATCTCCATGGCATACTCATTACCATGTTGAGCCAAAAACAGGACTTCTCAACGACCCAAATGGCTTTTCTTACTTTGATGGCAAGTGGATCCTATTTTATCAAAACTTTCCTTTTGGTGCAGCCCACGGTTTAAAATCTTGGGCACAGCTAGAAAGTGATGATTTGGTTCACTTCACGGAAACTGGAGTCAAAGTTTTGCCTGATACTCCATTAGATAGCCACGGTGCCTACTCTGGTTCTGCCATGCAGTTTGGCGATAACTTGTTCCTATTTTATACAGGAAATGTTCGGGATGAAAACTGGATTCGTCACCCATACCAGATCGGGGCTTTGATGGACAAGGATGGCAAGATTACCAAGATTGACAAGATCTTGATTGACCAGCCAGCAGACTCTACTGACCACTTCCGTGATCCGCAAATTTTTAACTTCAAGGGCCAATACTATGCTATCGTCGGTGGACAGGACTTGGAGAAAAAAGGCTTCGTCCGTCTCTACAAGGCTGTCGATAATGACTATACAAACTGGCAAGCCGTTGGCAACCTTGACTTTGCTAACGACCGTACTGCCTACATGATGGAATGTCCAAATCTGGTCTTTGTAGGGGAACAACCTGTCCTTCTCTACTGCCCACAAGGATTGGATAAGAACGTTCTAGACTACGATAATATCTTTCCAAATATGTATAAGATTGGGGCTTCCTTTGACCCTGAAAATGCCAAAATGGTAGATGTGTCTCAACTTCAAAACATGGACTATGGTTTCGAAGCCTATGCAACTCAAGCCTTCAACGCTCCTGATGGACGTGCTCTAGCTGTTAGCTGGCTTGGATTGCCTGATGTTTCTTATCCATCTGACCGTTTTGATCACCAAGGAACCTTCTCTTTGGTCAAGGAACTCACTATCAAAGACGGCAAACTCTACCAATACCCAGTCGCAGCTATCAAGGACCTTCGTGCTTCTGAAGAACCTTTCTCAAACCGTGCCCAAACCAAAAACACTTATGAACTCGAACTCAACTTGGAAGCTAATAGCCAGAGCGAGATTGTCTTACTTGCTGATAAAGAAGGCAAGGGACTCTCCATCAACTTTGACCTTGCAAATGGTCAAGTGACAGTAGATCGTAGCCAGGCTGGTGAACAGTACGCCCAAGAATTTGGAACTACTCGTTCTTGCCCTATCGATAACCAGGCTGCTACTGCTACGATTTTCATCGATAACTCTGTCTTTGAAATTTTCATCAATAAAGGAGAAAAAGTATTTTCTGGTCGTGTCTTCCCACATGCGGACCAAAATGGGATCCTCATCAAATCTGGAAACCCAACTGGAACTTACTATGAATTAGATTATGGTCGCAAAACTAACTGATGTCGCCAAACTTGCAGGCATCAGCCCTACTACCGTTTCTCGGGTTATCAATAAAAAAGGGTATCTCTCTGAAAAAACCATTCAAAAGGTTAATGAAGCTATGCGAGAATTGGGCTATAAACCCAACAACCTAGCTCGCAGTCTGCAAGGAAAATCAGCTAAGTTAATCGGCTTGATTTTCCCAAATATTTCCAACGTTTTCTATGCAGAATTAATTGATAAGCTGGAACACCAACTCTTCAAAAATGGTTATAAGACCATCATCTGCAACAGTGAACATGACTCTGAAAAGGAACGCGAGTACATCGAAATGCTCGAAGCCAATCAGGTGGACGGCATCATTTCTGGTAGTCACAACTTGGGAATCGAAGACTACAATCGTGTGACAGCACCGATTATTTCCTTTGACCGAAACCTATCGCCAGACATCCCTGTCGTCTCCTCTGACAACTATGCTGGTGGAGTCCTAGCCGCCCAGACCTTGGTTAAGACAGGTGCCCAGTCTATCATCATGATTACAGGGAATGACAATTCTAACTCACCAACCGGACTGCGCCACGCTGGTTTTGCATCCGTACTCCCCAAAGCACCTATTATCAATGTTTCCAGTGACTTTTCTCCCGTCAGAAAAGAAATGGAAATCAAGAATATCTTGACCCGACAAAAACCAGATGCCATCTTTACTTCGGATGATTTGACTGCCATTCTGGTCATTAAAATCGCTCAAGAACTGGGCATTTCTGTCCCAGAAGAGCTCAAGGTCATCGGCTATGATGGGACTTACTTTATCGAAAATTACTATCCTCAACTCGCGACCATCAAACAACCTTTGGAAGAGATTGCCTGCCTCACTGTTGACCTACTCTTGCAAAAAATCGAAGGCAAGGAAGTTGCCACAACAGGCTACTTCTTACCAGTTACTCTATTACCTGGAAAAAGTATTTAAACACAAGAAAACTCAGACCAATTCGTCTGAGTTTTTTTATGATCTTAAGTTTTCTAGATAACGCTGGGCAGTCTCTAAGTTAAAGGTTTTCTCTGCTATAAGGCGCTCAACTAGGGGAGCAACCTCAGATTCACTGGCACCTGCTAGGAGAGCTAAGGATTTGGCCTGCAATTTCATGTGGCCTTGCTGAATACCTGTACTCACCAAGGCTTTGAGGGCTGCAAAGTTTTGGGCAAGACCGATAGACACGATAAGCTGGGCTAATTCTTTGGCAGAAGGATTTCCCAGTAGCTCATGACTGAGGGCTACACGAGGGTTGAGACCGATAGAGCCACCCTTGGTCGCTACAGGCATGGGCAGGGTCATCTCACCGACCAATTCTTCTCTTTCAAGGTCCAGCATCCAGCGACTAAGACCTTGGTAGCATCCATCTCGACTGGCAAAAGCATGAGCCCCTGCTTCGATGGCACGCCAGTCATTACCAGTGGCAATCAAAATGGCATCAATACCGTTAAAAATTCCTTTATTGTGGGTAGCTGCTCGATAAGGATCAGCCTGCGCAAACTGACTAGCCAACGCAATTTTCTCTGCAATTTCTCGTCCGTGATCCTTTTGACGGCTCAAGTAGCGAAAGGCGATACGACAGCTTGCAGTCACCAGAGAATCGGTCGCGTAATTAGACAGGATTCCCATGAGACTTTGTCCCTGACTGAGTTCTTCTAAGACTGGTTTCAAGGCTTCCAGCATGGTATTGAGCATATTGGCTCCCATGGCTTCTTGGGTATCAACATGGAGATAAACAACAAGGAAGTCTGTTTCGCCTTTTATCTGTTCTACATGCAAATCACGCGCCCCACCTCCACGTTTAACGATAGAAGGATAGGCTTGATTGGCAAGTTCCAAGAGTTCTGCTTTCTTGCTGGCAATCTTCTCTTGCGCTAGCTCTGGATCATCAACTTGATAAAGAGCTACCTGACCAATCATCTGACGCTCATGCACTTGAGCAGTAAAGCCACCTGCTCGCTTGATGATTTTACTTGCATAGCTGGCTGCAGCAACCACGGACGGTTCTTCTGTCACATAGGGAACTGTGTATTCCTGACCGTTAACGAGAACCTCTGGGACCAGCGAATAAGGCAGAGAAAAAGTTCCAACTACATTCTCACTCAGCTTGTCTGCCACAGTCACACTCATCTGTTCATCCTGCTCCAGACTCTCTTGTCTCTCAGGACTAAGGAGCGCCTGAGCTTGTAACAGCTCGAGGCGCTCTTGGTATGATTTTTTAGAAAATCCATTCCAACTTATCTTCATTATTTTTCAACCTTGCTATAACGGCGTTGGTGGTCAACAATTTCAACCAAGGCAAAATCTTGATTTTCATATCCAGCAAACTGGGCAGAGTTTGTTCCATCCAAGTCTACTTCCTCAAAGAAGACTTTTTCATAGTCAGCAACAGACAAGGCAGTTCGTTGGTTGAGTTTGTTCAAACGGTCTTTATCCAGATAAGCTTCATATCCTTCAACCAATTCACCACTAAAGAACTCAGCTACGGCCCCACTTCCGTAACTATAAAGGGCGATTTTATCCCCAGCCTTCAAGCTATCTGTATTTTCCAAGAGAGACAAAAGTCCAAGGAAAAGTGAACCTGTGTAGATATTCCCCACCTTTTGACTGTAGAGAATAGACTGGTCAAAATGGTTTTGCAAGAGGTCTTTTTTCTCTTGAGGCAGGCTCTTATCCATGATTTTTTTCAAGCCTTTTAGTGCTAATTTAGGATATGGCAAATGGAAACAAACAGCCGCAAAATCATCCAAAGTAAGCTGGTAGCGTTTTTGGTATTCAAGCCAAGTCGTTTTCAAACTATCCAAGTATTGTTGGGTAGAATAGACACCATTTACATAAGGAGTTGTCGAGTAATTTGGACGCCAGAAATCCATGATGTCACGGGTCTGAGCTACATTGTCATTATTAAAGGCCATCATGCGTGGATTTTGTGTAATCAACATAGCCACACTTCCGGCACCCTGAGTGGGTTCTCCTGGAGTTTCAATACCGTATTTGGCAATATCACTGGCAATGACCAAGACCTTGGACTCTGGAGAATTTTCCACATGTAATTTGGCATAATGAAGGGCCGCTGTCGCTCCATAGCAAGCTTCTTTAATCTCGAAACTACGAGCAAAGGGCTGGATGCCCAGCAAACCATGTACAAAGACGGCTGCAGCTTTACTTTGGTCAATTCCTGACTCGGTAGCCACAATGACCATGTCAATTTCTGCTCTTTCTTGCTCAGTTAAAATAGAGTCACTTGCACTAGCCGCCAAGGTCACGATATCCTCAGTTAGGGGCGCAATACTCAATTCCTCGAGTAAGAGTCCTTTGCTTAATTTTTCAGGGTCAATGCCCCTCGCTTCTGCTAAGTCTTGTAACTTCAAGACATATTGACTGGTCGCAAAACCAATCTTATCAATACCGATTGTCATATTTACCTCTGTTTTATCATTCATGTAAAAAATCGTTCAGTACTATTTTATCACAAATGGCAGTAAAAGAGAGAAAAAAGACTTGATTCACCAAATCAAGCCTCTTATGAATCTAACTTTTATGCTGTTTTCGTAAGTAAGAATAAAGTCTGAGAATCACTGTTCCGCTAGCCATTCCAATGGAAATGACCAGAGCCAGCATGACAACCAAGGTCGCACTTGCCAGCGCTTTATTATAGTCCCCTGTCACAAAAAAAGCAGTTGTCCGATAAGAAAGGTATCCCGGAACCAGTGGTGCCAAGATGGCCAAGATAAAGACCACAGCAGGTGTTTTATAAAGAATACTTAAAATCTGGCTGACACAAGAACCGATAATAGCCGCAATAAAGGTAGCAACAATAACATTGGTCGGTTCCTTAAGCAAAAGATAGATTAGCCAGACAGCCATGCCCAAAATTCCTCCAGGTAAGAGCATGGACCGCTGCACATTGAGTACGATTAGAAAAGTGATAATGGCAAGAAGACTTGCCACTGCTTGTAATAAAAAGGTTGTTAGTGTCATATTAGTTCATCAATACCAAGGCGACAGAAGTTCCTGCCCCTAAAGCAAGGGTAATGAGTAGGGATTCAAACATCTTGCTCATACCAGAGTTTATGTGGTTGGTCATAATATCACGAACCGCATTGGTCAAGGCAATACCTGGTACAAAAGGCATGACTGCACCAGCTATAATCAAATCTGCTGTTGAAGGAAAACCTGTGTAGCGAGCCCAAAACTGGGCAATCATTCCAAAGACGAAGGCCCCAGCAAAGGCTGTCACAAAGGGAATTCGGATAAACTTCTCCACATAGAGGGAAAAGGCAAAACCAAATAAGGTCGCCACTCCTGCCCCAAGTGCGTCATAGATATTTCCACTAAACATAATTGAAAAGAAAGGAGCACTTAAGGTCGCAGCCAAAGTCACCTGCAACTTGGTATAAGGAAGAGGTTGGGCTTGCAAGGTCGTCAATTGCTTAAAGGCTGTTTCTAAATCAATCTGCCCCCCAACCAGCTGGCGAGAAATCTGGTTGACATCGCAGACTTTTTCAATATTATAAGAAGAGGAGGTCACACGCTTCATGCGCGAAATATTGGTATTTTCAATGGAGAAAAAGATGGCTGCAGGCATGGCAAGAACATTGCAATCCACAATCCCCTGCGAATGCGCAATCCGGATCATGGTATCTTCTACACGATGAATCTCTGAACCACTTTTGAGGAGAATAGTCCCCGCTAGCATAATCACATCGATGACGGCATTTAATTCTTTTGATTCTTCCATGCTTACCTCCTTTTATCAACTTCCTCTATTCTATCACAAATTAGGACTCAAAAAAAATCTTTGCCATGAAATCATGACAAAGATTGATTACTCATTTTGATTATCCATCTACTCTTAAGGAGTAGCTGAACTTGTTTTAGGTTTGTAGATTGAAATCTTGACTCTAGTCTTATTGAGGTCTACCTTTTCACCTGCTCTAGGACTTTGTTCAACAACCATGCCTTCTGCACTACCTGCAGGCGCTGTCGTCACTTCTACCACTTCTATATTAGCTTCCTTAATCCCAACAATTTGAATCAAATTATTCTTAGTAAACTCCAAGCTGGAACCAATGTAACTCGGCATGGCAACACTTGTAACTTTTTTAGCTACTGTCAAGACAATTTGAGTAGGTTTACTCAAATCATAAGGAACACCTGCACCTGGACTTTGTTTCATAATCGTTCCTGGTTCGCTTTCGCTGGACTCTTCTTCCTCTATCTTAATCAAATTCTCAGGAACCTTCTTCTGCTTGAGTTCTGAGATGACTTCTGTAGAGTTCCGTCCAATATAGTTCCCTAATTGAATCGTCGTAGCTTTTTTAGCTACTGTCAAGACGATTTGAGTTGCCTTGCTCAAGTCATAGGTCGTACCTTCTGGTAGACTTTGCTTCATGACCGTTCCAGCCTCACTCTCATTCGACTCTTCTTCCTCAATTTTAATCAAATTATCTGGAACTTTTTTATCTTTTAATTCTGCAATAACATCTGTCGATTTACGGCCGATATAGTTACTCAATTGGAAAGATTGCTTGCCTGATGAGACAACCAAATTGATTTTCGTTCCTTCTTTTCGACCAGTTCCAGCGCCAGGATCTGTACGGATAATCCGCCCCTCTTCCACCTTTTCACTAGCCTCTGTCTTCTCCTCGCCAATCTCAAAATTGGCTTTCTTGAGGGTTTCCTTGGCCTCCGCAACTGTCTGACCTGCCACATTTGGAATGGCAATGGTTGCAGCAGTTCTGGATAAGATCCAAATCAGAGAGGCTGCCACCAATACAAGGCTAGCCAAAAAAATCAGGTAACGCATCTTAAATCTACGTTTTTTCGGTGCTTGTGGTTGGTAAGTTTCCTCTGTCACAGCCTGGCTTGTTTTTTTGATTGGTTTGTGTTCTGTCTGCGCTTGAACCTTAGGAATCGAAGTCAAGGTGCTCTGGGATACTTTTGGTAGAGTCTTGGTGTCCGCCTTAGTCGCATCGTCAAAGACCAGTTTTGGTTCATTACGACGATTATAAGACAAACTACTAGACAAATCTACATACATTTCAGCAACTGATTTATAGCGATCTGTCAATTTTTTAGCAGTTGCCTTGATAACAACATTCTCCAAAGCCTGGGGCACAGATGGATTCTCAGCAATAACGGACGGCAGTGGTTTTTGGAAATGCTGGAGGGCGATGGTCACTGCACTATCCCCATCATAAGGGATATGGCCTGTCAGCATCTCATAGAAAATAATCCCCATTGCATAGATATCACTTTGTACAGTCGCCTTCGAACCACGCGCCTGCTCTGGTGACAAGTAATGAACTGAACCCAGCATCGAGTTAGTCTGAGTCAGACTCGTCTCAGCAAAGGCTACTGCAATCCCAAAGTCTGTAACCTTGACAGTCCCATCTGGTGTCAAGAGGATGTTTTGAGGTTTCAAGTCCCTGTGAACAATTCCTCTGGTATGGGCCAAACGCATGGCTAGGAGGATTTGTCCCATGATACGGACGGCTTCTTCATTAGAAAGAGGATAATGTTCCTTGATATAGCGTTTAAGGTCAAGTCCAGCCACATACTCCATAGCTAGGTACTGTTGACCGTCTTCCTCGCCAATATCTGTTATCCGAACGATATGAGGATGGTCTAAATCTGCCATAGCTCTCGCTTCACGCTGAAAACGAGCCACAGCTATCGGGTCTGTCTGGTAGTTGGTTCTCAGAACCTTCACTGCCACTTCTTCCCCATCTAAGATTAAGTCTTTGGCTAGGTAGACATCCGCCATGCCTCCTCGACCAATCTGTTTGACAATCCGATAGCGTCCGGCAAAAATCTTGCCGATTTGGATCATTCTGCATCCTCCTCGTTCATAGAAACAAGGGCAACCGTAATGTTATCTAAACCTCCTGCATTGTTAGCAAAACGAACAAGTGTCTCCGTCTTATCTGCTAAAGGAATATCGCTGGTTACAATATCACGAATCTCACTGCCTGAAATCATGTTAGTCAAGCCGTCACTATTGAGCAAGAGATAGTCGCCTGACTCAAGGATAACTGTCCCAAAATCAGGCTGAATTTCATCTTTTTGACCAATAGACTGGGTGATAATATTTTTTTGCGGATGAGCTTCTGCCTCTTCTGGTGTCAATTGACCAGCCTTGAGCAATTCATTGACCAAAGAATGGTCGCTCGTCAACTGATGGTATTCTTCTCCACGAATCAAGCCGATACGCGAATCACCAATATGAGCATAGATAGCCTGATTATCAATAATAGCAAGGACTTCCAAAGTAGTTCCCATGCCTCTGTAAGCTTCATCCTGACCAAGCTGGTGAATCTTTTGATTTTCAATTTCTAGGTAATGGGCGAACCATTCACGCACTTCATTGACTGTATCGATTTGGGTATCGACCCAAGCTATACCTAGGTCTGTTACCGCCATTTCACTAGCGATATTCCCTGCGCGATGACCTCCCATCCCATCAGCTAAAATAATCATGGTACGTCCAGCTCTATTGACATAGTGGTTGACATAGTCTTGGTTATTTGTCCGTTTCTGACCAACATCTGTTAATAATGAAATTTCCATGTGTCAGTTCCTTCCTAATCCGATATCTTGCGAAATTGACTGATGAAGAATCCATCACTTCCATACAATTCAGGTGTAATGAGGATACAGCCGTCTTTCATGATATCCTTACATTCATGTTCTAGTCTTACCTGCTCGAACTCAGGATGACTTTCTAAAAACGCCTCAACGACTTGAAAATTCTCCTCTGAGACAATAGTACAGGTACTATAAGTTATTATACCACCTTTGCCTAGTGTTTGACAAACACTACCTAATATTTCTAGCTGAATTTCCTGTAAGGACGCGAAATCTGCCGTTTCTTTATTGTATTTGATATCTGGTTTTCGGCGCAAAAGACCGATTCCTGAACAGGGAGCATCCACCAAAATCTTATCAAATGAATCCTGCCCAAAAAACTCATGCACCTTTCTGGCATCCAATTTTTGCCTTTGAACCCGATCTGCAACTCCCAGACGTTGGGCATTTTCTTGGATTAAGTCCAACTTGTGATCGTAAAGGTCCAGAGCAGTAACCTGACCTGTCGTGAGATAAGAGGCTATATGGGCTGTTTTCCCACCCGGAGCCGCACAGGCATCAAGCACTCGTTCATCACCTTGTAAATCAAGCGTCGGAGCAACCAGCTGACTAGACTCATCTTGGATGGTAATGGCTCCCTCCGCAAACAAATCATGACCTGCAAAATGTCCTTGCTCCTTAACCAGACCAGAAGGAGATAAGGATGAATCACTAGCCTCTAACAAGGTTTGGATTTCCTCTTTTCGGCTTAAGTCAGTCACTCGGATGCTGGCCTTGTTTCGCACCAAAAGACTTTCAAAGATAGCTTGTGCTCGCTCTTCTCCGTATTCTTCCTTGAGCTTGGCAACTAGCCAAACCGGGAGAGAATAGGCAATGGAATCACGCTTGTTTTTTCGCTTGATGCTGGCAATATCTGGCCAGCCTTCACGCAAGATACGGCGAAGGACAGCGTTGACCAATTTTTCACTGCCTTTTTTACAGACTTTGGCTAATTCTACTGCTTCATTAACCACAGCATGGTCTGGAATCTTATCCAGATAACGGAGTTGGTAGGCACTCATGAGAAGAAGGACATAAAGCCAACTGTCTAACTGGTCTCTGTCTTCGATAAAGTGGGATAGGTACCATTCCAGAGTCAGTTTACGGGCTACCGTTCCATAGACCAGCTCGGTCACCAAGCCCTTGTCTGCTTCCGAAAGTTGACTTCCCTTGAGATGCTTATTTAAGGCGATATTTGAGTATGCTTGATTGATAAAAACATCCTCTAATACTGCTAAGGCTAGACTTCTAGCCGTTTCTACTTTAGTCACCAAATCGTTCTCCTACAGTCAATGTCCGTCCAACTCCGTTGAGGAAGGAAGCGATGTCCATCTTAGGTTTACCAGCAGGCTGAACTTGTTTGAGGGATAGAGCTCCTTGAGCCGTTGCGACAATCAATTCTTTCTTGCCGATAGAGAGAATCTCTCCTGGATTTCCCTGACCTTCTACTGGTAGGGCTTCATAAATCTTAAAGCGGTCACCCTTAAGGAAAGTATAGGCAACAGGCCAGGGGTTCATGCCTCGGATTTGGTTAAAGAGTTGACGATTGGTTTTGTGCCAGTCCAGTTTTTCTTCCTCTGGCTTGATATTTGGCGAGAAGGTGACCTGACTTGGATCTTGTGGTTCAGGTTTGATGTCACCAGCAATATAGGCAGGCAAAGTGTCCAAAAGCAAATCACGACCAACAAGAGCTAATTTCTCAAACAAGGTGCCAACATTGTCCTCATCTGTGATTGGAATACTACGACGAGAAATCATATCTCCTGCATCCATTTCCTTAACCATTTCCATAATGGTCACACCAGCTTCCTCATCCCCTTGAATCAAGGCATAATGGATAGGGGCTCCACCACGGTGTTTTGGAAGAAGGGAGGCGTGAACATTGACAGCAAAGTCCATGCTATCAAGGAGTTTAGTTGGAAGAAACTGCCCAAAAGCAGCAGTCACAATTCCATCTGCTCCTAGTTGCATAATAGTTTCCATCTCTGGACTTCCAGATAGTTTTTCAGGTTGGTAGATTGGAAGACCCGCTTCTTTAGCAGCCTGCTTGACCGGGGTTTCTTGGATCACTTTTTTACGACCAACAGCACGGTCTGGCTGGGTCACAACGGCTAGAATTTCGTAACGGTCATCTGTCAAAAGCCCTTTTAAAACTGTTGCTGAAAAGTCGGGGGTTCCCATAAAGATTAATTTTGTCATATCTTCTCCTTCTTATAAAAATTGCTGTGGCTCATGGTCAATACTGAGACGGAGCTCACTATTTTCCCGTTCTTGAGTCAAGGCCAGAACCTGATTTAGAGTCGGCTCCAGCTCATCTTCTAAACGGTATTTAATTAAAATCTGGTAATGATAAAGGTTGTGGGTACGGGCGATGGGTTTGGGCGTCGGCCCAAGAATGTTACTGGTTTCAGACAAACCTGACCGCAAAATGTTCATCACTTCATAGGCACGTTTGACCACCTCTTCTTCTTTCTTATGAGAAAGGGTAATGCCAATCGTGAAATAGTAAGGTGGATAGCCGAGTTGTCGTCTGATTCCCATTTCATAGGCATAAAAGCCTTCGTAATCTTGATCCTTGGCAAATCGAATAGCATAGTGCTGCGGATTGTAGGACTGGATCAAGACTTGACCTGCTTTTTCAGCCCGACCTGATCGACCTGCCACCTGAGTCAAGAGCTGGAAGGTTCTCTCAGAAGAACGGAAATCAGGCAGATTCAAGGCCGTATCCGCATTTAGAACTCCGACTAGGGTAACATTGGGAAAATCCAAACCCTTTGCAATCATCTGAGTACCAAGTAAAATATCCGCTTCCCCTCGCCCAAACTGGTCAAGTAGAGCTTGGTGACTACCTTTTTTACGAGTCGTATCCACATCCATGCGCAGAATGCGTGCATGGGGAAAGAGTTCTGCCAGCTCGTCATAAGCCTTCTGAGTTCCCGTCCCATAGTAACGAATACTGCGGCTCTTACAGTTAGGACAGACCTGAGGAATATCCTTCGAGAAACCACAATAATGGCAGTTCATGGTCTTGGTATCCATGTGCAAGGTCAGGGAAATGTCACAGTTAGGACAAGTATCCACTGTCCCACACTCCCGACACATAACAAAGCTAGAATAACCACGACGATTGAGCATAAGAACTACCTGCTCTTTTTTAGCCAGACGGTCTTGGATCGCCTCTAGCAAAGGTGGCGTAAAGTTTGACGTCTCATTCTGTCCGATATAATCCCGAAAATCAATCACTTGAACCTCAGGGATTGTAGCCAAAGGATTGGCACGCTGGGTTAGACGTAAGTGTTGATAGACGCCTTTGCCAGCACGCGCCCGGCTCTCTAAGCTCGGCGTTGCAGACCCAAGCACCAGAGCCGCTTGATTATACTGAGCCCGTAAAATGGCTACCTCTCTAGCATGATAACGGGGATTGCTGTCCTGCTTATAAGTCGCTTCATGCTCTTCATCGATAATCATGACACCCAGATTTTTCAGCGGAGCAAAGATGGCCGATCTAGCACCAACAACAACTTGAGCGTCTCCACGCTCAACCTTGCGCCATTCATCATACTTTTCACCATTAGACAAGCCTGAGTGAAGAATGGCCACTTTCTCACCAAATCGAGCAATAAAACGCTCCGTCATCTGAGGAGTCAAGGAAATCTCAGGCACCAGCAAAATAGCTGTCTTGCCCTTGTCCAAGGCTCCTTGGATAATCTGCAAATAAACCTCGGTCTTCCCACTTCCTGTAATCCCTTGAAGGAGGAAGGGAGGCTGATGACTGCCAATCGCACTCACAACCGCATCACGCGCCTGTCTTTGTTCTGGATTCAGTTCCAAAGGTCTACTTGCCTCAATCCCTTCAAAATAAGCAGCCGAGCGTTGAACTTCCTTTTGGACTATGGTCACAGCACCTTGTTCGACAAAGAAGTTGACTTGCTCTCGCGAGTAAGACTCTAACAAACTAGCCAAGGAAGCACTCTCAGGATGAGACAGTAAATAGTCTCTCAATTCCAACTTTTTCTTGGCGCGCGCAGAAATCTCTACACCTTCTAACTGAACAAGGTCTACCTCATACCAAGACTGAGTCTTGACCTTCTTTTGATCAATAGCCTGATATTCTAGACCAAGCAAGCCTTTTCTAGTCAAACGCATCATTTGAGCTTGCTTACCTAAATCTAGAGAAGAAAAGGCTAGCGAATCTTCTGAACCAAACAAGCGCTCTCGGTCTTCCTGACTCAAGCCTTCCAGAGGATAGAGAATCTTATCATAACTGGAGTTCAGAAATCCCGGTAGCATAGCCTTGAGAATAGAGATTTTGTAAGAAAATACAGATTTGCGGAGCTCCTCAGCCAGCCAGAGTTGTTCTTGCGTGAGAACAGGAGAAAAATCCAGCACCTCTGCAATATCTTTTAAATCTTTATTTGCCTCTTCTTCAGCTGATTGAGAATCCAAATCAAGAACAATCCCTTGAATCAGGCGATTGCCCTTACCAAAAGGTACGTGGACCCGCATCCCAACTTCCAACATTCCCTCAAACTCCTCAGGAATCCTGTAACTATAGGGCTGGTCCGTCTGCATCAAGGGAACATCTACAATAATCTTAGCTATAGCCATCTTCTCACCTCCTCCTTGTCAGTACATTCTTGCAATAGAAAAAATAAGATTGAGTCCCCCCAACCTTAAATTTTTTCACCATCTTCTTTTTCTTTAGCGATTTGCTCTTTGATTTTCTTTTCTTCTTCTTCTTTGCGGCGTTTTTCTTCTTCGATACGGCGACGCACTGCTTCACGTTTTCCTTCTGGATCTGGGTGAATTGTAACGTTTCCTGATTCGATTTCTTCTAAAGCGCGAAGAGTTGATTTTTCAGATTTGAAACCTTGAGTTGCTGGCGCACCTGCTTCCAATTCGTGGGCACGTTTTGCTTCCAAGATTACGAGTGAATATTTTGATGGAACCTTGTCGAGCAAGGTATCAATAGAGGGTTTTAACATCATTTGCTTGTACCTATTTTCTAAATTTTATCGGCTAGTTGGAGATTTTGGTAACATCTCCTGATAGTGACCAATGACACGATCCACACGGAAGTGCTCTGCTTCGATCACACGTTTGACACGCTCAGCAGCTAGGGGCACCTGATCGTTGACAATCGCATAATCATACTCACGCATAAGGGCAATTTCTTCCTTGGCTTTTTCGATTCGTTGGGCAATCACTTCTGCACTGTCTGTTCCACGTCCTACCAAACGATCTTGCAATTCATCCAAATCTGGTGGTGTCAGGAAGATAAAGACAGCATCTGGAACCTTTTTCTTGACCTGAAGAGCGCCCTGAACTTCAATTTCAAGGAAAACATCGATTCCCTTGTCCAAGGTTTCATTGACGTAGGTCAGAGGAGTTCCATAGTAGTTGTCGACATATTCTGCGTATTCCAACATCTGTCCTTGACGAATCAGCTCTTCAAACTCTTCACGAGTACGGAAGAAATAGTCAACACCGTCCACTTCTCCAGGACGTTGTGCGCGTGTCGTCATCGATACAGAGTATTGAAATTGATTTTCAGAACTCTCAAAAATCTCTCTTCTAACCGTTCCTTTGCCAACCCCTGAAGGACCAGAAAAAACGATTAGTAAGCCTCGGTCTGCCATTGTGTCTCCTTTTAGTCAGTCTGTGAAATAACATTTCTCTAGAATAATGGCAAAAAGCCAGATTATCCTTTACAGTCTTTCTATCTAGTGTAACAAAAAAGCAGTAATTTTTCAACTGCTCTTTCTTATTTATTTAGCATAATCTACTGCACGAAGCTCGCGAATCACGGTTACCTTGATATTTCCTGGATAATCGAGATTGTTTTCAATTTTCTCACGAACTTTGTGAGCCAAGATTGTGACTTTGTCGTCCTTGATTTGTCCTGGATTGACCATGATGCGGATTTCACGTCCTGCTTGAAGGGCAAAGCTATTTTGTACCCCTTCAAAGCCGTTAGCAATTTCTTCCAAATCATGGAGACGCTTGATGTAGCTTTCAAGAGACTCACTACGAGCACCTGGACGTGCCGCGCTCAAGGCATCTGCTGCAGCGACGATAACTGCAATCACGCTCTCAGCTTCAACATCGCCGTGGTGGCTAGCGATCGTATTCACCACAACTGGGTGTTCCTTATATTTACGAGCCAATTCCATACCGATTTCAACGTGGCTACCTTCAACTTCGCGGTCAATGGCTTTTCCAATATCGTGAAGGAATCCAGCACGACGGGCAAGAGCCGCATTTTCACCAAGCTCACTAGCCATAATACCAGCCAATTTAGCAACCTCAATCGAATGGCGCAAAACATTTTGTCCATAAGAAGTGCGGAATTGCAAACGACCCATAATCTTCATCAAGTCTGGATGAAGGTTTGGCGCACCAATCTCATAGGCAGCGGCCTCACCGTATTCACGGATTTTATTGTCGATCTCTTGACGGTTTTTCTCAACCAACTCTTCGATACGAGCTGGGTGGATACGACCATCTTTGAGCAACATTTCCATAGTCATACGGGCAATCTCACGACGAATTGGATCAAATCCTGACAAGGTCACCACTTCTGGCGTATCGTCGATAATCACATCAACCCCTGTCAAACTTTCAAAGGTACGAATGTTACGACCTTCACGACCAATAATGCGTCCCTTCATAGTATCGTCTGGTAGATGAACCGTTGAGTTTGTTGACTCCGCTACATATTCACCAGCGATACGTTGCATAGCTTGAACTAAGATGTCCTTGGCCATTTTGTCAGAACGTTCCTTAACCTCTTGCTCAGCTTCACGAATACGGCTGGCAATCTCCTTGGTCAAGTTTTCCTCTGTCTGAGCCAAGATAATATCTCGTGCTTCTGCCTGAGACAGGGCACCAATACGCTCTAGCTCTGCTTCTTTTTGTCTTTCGACTTCCTCTAATTGCTCTTCACGCGCATCAAGGTTTTTCGCTCTATCAGAAATACTTTGTTCTTTTTGTTCAAGTGTTTGTTCTTTACTCGTCAAATTGTCGTCCTTACGGTCGAGGCTAGTAGCTCTCTCAGTCAAACGACTTTCGATTTGTTTGAGTTCTTGACGTTCTGATTTGAATTCAACGTCCACTTCTTCACGGTATTTTCTGGCTTCTTCTTTGGCCTCCAATAGTGCTTCTTTTTTAAGAGACTTGCTTTCACGCTTGGCTTCATTAACAAGTAAATCTGCTTCACGCTCAGCTTGTCCACGTAAATTAGTTGCTTCTTGTTCAGCATTTAAAAGCATCAACTCTGCAGCTTCCTGAGATGATTTCATCTTAGCTGAGATGCTGACATATCCAATGACTAAACCAATGATGACGGCAAAAACAGCAATCGCAAGCGACATGATTTCCATGTTTTTACCTCATTTTATTGTTATTCCGAATGACATACATTCTTTTACATTCTACCATAAAAAAGTGATTTTCACAAACCTAAAATAGAATATGTTTTGGGGAAATTGGAACGCGTTTGCTAAAATAAAATTGTTACTTAGAAATAGTTGTTTAGGAGAGACTTGAGAAAAAGCCTACTTCGCAGTAGACTTAGTTTGTTTCTATTCTTATCGGCACTCTTCCAAAATTCTGTTCTGCTATACTTGGATTTCTCAGTTGGTAAATCTGGTCTGCCTTTTGGGTTATAGCATCCCAAGGTTCTCTGCCAATTCGGCTGACTAGATTGACCTGTTCTTTCAGAGACTTAAGGTGTTGTCTGCCTTTTTCAGTAAATCCAAGGACATGAATTCCTTCTGGCAAGTCACTTTCTCTAGTTTGCACCAAAATATAGGTCAAAAGACGTCTGACACGCGCCTTGGTGTAGCGTTTGGTGGCAACCGCCTCAACCAAGTCTTCCACAGACTGGGCTGTCTTGATGGCATCCTTGATGCGCACTGCCATTTCTTGATTGACCTGATAGATAGTGGTTAGGTCTGGATTGGACAAGATTTGATAGCGTAGCATAGGAAAATAGTCTTCCCAGCTCACCTTACTGCTCTGCTCAAAAAGGGTAACAGAAGGCATAAAGCGTTCCAAGAAATCTTGGTCCTTCTGGTGCTGACGCAGGGCTGTCGCCGAGGCAAAGTCCACATCCTTGTCCACAGAATGGTAACCCGCCCCCTGACGCTGAATTGGCTCAAGCTTGATGTTTCGTCCTGCAACTGCCTTGGCATAGGCGAGAGCAAGGACATGATTGGGGGTATTTCCTGAAAAATCAAGACCTGCAAATTCCTTCCACATGGCCTGAGTTTTCTGAGGATAGGAGAGAGAATCAGGCAGTTTTTCCACAAATTTCTCCATCTCAGTAGCTTGCTCTGTGTATAAGTCAACGATTTTTTGATAATCCAGAACTTCCTCCGTCCCAAATGCGAGGCTATCAATGCCCAACCGAGCCAGAATATTCACTGCCCCTTGACCAAAAAAGTCCGCTGCCTGAACACTGACTAAAAAAGGCAATTCTACTACCAAATCTGCGCCATTTTCCAGAGCCATCTGGGCCCTTGTCCACTTGTCTACGATAGCAGGTTCTCCACGCTGCATGAAATTCCCTGACATAGCCACGATTTTCAGCCCCTCAGCTTGATTTAGCAGGTATTTATGCCCATTATGAAAAGGATTAAACTCCGCGATAATACCTGTGATGGTCATGATAATCTCCTACTTCTGCGCGACAAAAAACCAACGGGTACTTGTCTCTGTCGGCTCCTTGTCCTCAAAGTCTGCATAGAGTTTGAAAGACTTAAATCCAGCCTGCTCCAGCAAAATATCATAGGTCAAGACCTCATAAGTCCGCTCCTCATGCACTTCATCGTGACGACTAAAGGAGCCATCCGCTTCCTTGACAAAGAAAGTCAGCTCATGCACGATGGAGTGAGGCGCCGCATCCTCATAGGTATCCCAAAGCATGGCGAAATCTTCCGCATTTTCATGGTAGGAATAGCCTGGAAAAACCTCATCCGTCTGGTAAGTCGAATGCACATCAAAGATGAAGACACCATCTTCGTTGAGGGCATTATAGACTTCCTTAAAAACGTCCCCTACTTCTACCTCATCCTGCATGTAGCAGATTGAGTCCGAGTAACACGTGACAAAGTCATATTTACCTGCCTTGGATAAATTCAGCATATTGCCTTCTATAAAAGCAATCTTTTGCTTGGCTGAAGTCGCTCTCTTCTCCGCAATCTTCAACATATCCGCGCTCAAGTCCAGTCCAGTCACATCAAAACCAGCCTGAGAGAAGCGCACTGATTGAATTCCTGTACCACAAGCCAATTCCAAGAGTTTCTTTCTCTCCTTAGTTTTTGGCAAATGACGCAGAGAAAAATCAGTCCATTTGTCATATAAACTATCATCCATCACAGCATCGTAAACAGCCGCAAAGGTTTCATAAGTTGCCATAATCATGATACCAAGAGCCTCCATGGCAAACACCACTCGCCCTCACCTTTCTATCAATTTTTTTCTAAAATAAGCAAAGAAACCCAGTTGACTACAACTGAGTTCATCTTCTAAGCAAGAGCTTCTGAAATATCTACAGAATCCGCCTCATGCCATAGTTTTTCCAGATTATAGTGGGCACGCATTTCTTCTGAAAAGATATGCACGACAACAGCACCGAGGTCCAATAAAACCCACCCTCCAGCTGCATCGCCTTCGATATGGCTGCCTTTAAAACCAGCTTCCGCTACTTTTTCACGGATATTGTCAGCGATAGCGTCCAACTGACGGCTATTCATTGAGCTAGTGATAACAAAATAGTCCGTCACGCTAGTCAAATCTTGTACGTCAAGTGCGAGGATATCCTCCGCGCGTTTCTCATCAGCCGCTTTCACGACTAGTTCTAGTAATTCTTTTTCGTTCATTTAGTCCTCTTTCAAATAGTGCACAAAGGCGTTATAGGTTTCAAGGGTTTGGGGATAGATGGGGAATCCCTGATGAGCTAGATGCTCCACAGTGCGAGCTGTCTCATAAGCTACTGCCTTATTAAGTGATAGACTTGCAATCTCACGTGCTACATCCACTCCTGGAAAGACACGATTGTGCTCGATATAGTCTGCGACGTAGATTATCTTATCAAGATCTGTCATCTGACCAGCACCGACTGTATGGATTTCAATGGCTCGTAGAATTTCAGAATCATGTAAATTCAAATCTTCCTGAATCTTGTAGATACCAACCATGCCATGCCAGACATTATTGCCCCAGTTTTTGAGGTCGGAATCTAGCTGATAACGGTCAATCAAGTCTAAAAATTCCTGATCTGACAACTTTTTAGCATAGTCATGAAGAAGGCCTGCTAGACCTGCCTTCTCGACATCTACTCCAAATCTCTCTGCTAGTTCTATGGCTGCACGCTCCACACCCAAGCAATGGATTAACCGTTTCTCGGGTAGAAGCTCTGCCATTTTTTCCAACAAAGCCTCACGGGAACAGTTGATATAGTCTTGATAGGACATCAGTAAAGCCCCTCCTTCTCGATGTAGTCTATCACCGGCTGAGGTAGGAGAAAGTTGGGTTTCCGACCTTGGGCAAGGAAGGCACGCACCATGCTGGACGAGATATCCATGAGAGGCACATCCACCCAGATAACTGGATAGGAAGTCCCTGCCTTGTAGCGTGGGCGCTGAACTCCCACAAACTGAACCATGTCGACTAGCTCATCAATTCGGTACCACTTAGGCAGATAGTCCACCATATCGGCACCGATGATAAAGTAATAATCCGTATCTGGATGTTGCTCTGTCAAAATCTTCATGGTGTCATAGGTGTAAGAAATGCCCTTGCGCTCCAACTCAATGGTTTCAATGGCTAGTCCTTCAATCCCCTCAATAGCCAACTCAAGCATCTTGAGACGATGGTATTCAGGGATTGTTTCCTTTTTATCTACATGAGGAGGTTGGTACTCAGGCATGAGCAGAACTTGGTCCAGTCCCAACTGTTGCCGCACTTGGTCCGCAACAATGAGATGGGCATTGTGAACAGGGTTAAAATTCCCCCCTAAAATCCCGACTTGTTTGCGTTTTTTCTCCTTGATTTCTGGCTCCAACTCTACCTTGGTAAAGGGAGTCAATAGTTCGATTGCCATAGGCTAGTCTCCTTTATTTCTCTGTAAAAACAGTTATTTGGAGTAGGTTTTTAGATTTCTTTGACTTTTTTAGAAATCTTGCGATTTTCTTTCTTGCTAGATTGTTTAAACAAAATCAAGATGCGTCCGATTTTTTGGACTGTGTCCACACCGATTTCTTCTTCCAAAATTTCAGCTACTTCATGGATATTTTCATCGGTGTTTTGCAAAAGAGTAACCTTGATCAATTCACGAGCGTCAAGTGCCTGACGAACGCTGGTTTTGATTTGGTCGTTAAGTCCATTTTTCCCGATTTGGATGATGGGTTTGAGGGTATGTGCCTGGCTGTTGAGGAAGGCACGTTGTTTTGATGTTAATGACATAATTTCTTAAAAGAGTTTCTTTTTATACTTTTCTGAAGTGGTGACGGACGTCAGCAAAGTCCTTTGGACTTTCATGACTAAAATTTGAGCCTAAGGTCTCAAATTTTCTGCAGTTGGTACAATCACTTGTACCAACTGACACCACGGCGAAAAGTATTCTCTACGAGCTCGCAACGCTCGCCTCAATAAAGACAACCCTTTCCTTTCTGTGTTTAAATAATTGCTTTTCGTGTGACGACGGCGACGCCTTCTGGTGCCCAGACAGCGACTTTTGCTGTGCCTGTTACGCGAATCCAGCCTAGGCCTGAGATAACTAGGTCTGTCTTATCCTTGATGTTAAATACATGCTCAACCAGTTTAGGAAAATCTTCTTTTTCCTTGCTATTTGGTGGTGTCAGAAGGCTTCCAAGATGCTTGTCATAGAAAGCACTAGCGCCTTCTAGTTTGGTACGGTGTAGTTTGAGTTCATTATCAAAGAAGGCTGTGAATCCTTGCTTGTCACCTGCAATGAAATCAAATCGTCCGAGACCACCCAAAAACAGGGTTTGTTCAGGATTGAGCTGATAGGTTTTTGGCTTGATTTCCTTTTTAGGGCTGACATACTTGAGATTTTTAGCCGTCAAGTAATGGGCCATTTGGTGACGGTGGATGATTCCCGGCGTATCGTAGATATAAGAACCATCATCAAGCGGAATCTCGATCTTGTCCAAGGTTGTCCCTGGGAAGCGCGAAGTCGTGATGACATTTTGGTCACCCGTGATTTCTTGGATAATAGCATTGATAAGAGTTGATTTTCCAACGTTGGTTACACCGACCACATAGACATCGCGGCTCTTACGGTAGTGCTCAATCTTGTCAATGACTTCCTTAATAGCATGTTTGTTTTGGGCTGAAGTTAGGACGACATCAACTGGACGAAGCCCTTCTTCGTGGGCACGCTCCATGAGCCACTGGCTAATCTTGCCCGTTTTAACAGACTTGGGCAGGATATCTTTTTTATTTCCTACCAAGAGGACATCATTGCCCGATACAAAGCGTGGCAAACCTGGGATAACAGAGCCATTAAAGTCAAAGATGTCAATGACATTTACCACCAAGGCATCACTATCTCCCACCTCGTGCAAGAGTTTGAGGAAATCATCGTCCGTCAACTGGACATCCGTGATTTCATTGTAGTGACGGAGACGGAAACAGCGTTGGCAATAGACTTCGCCAGTCTCCAAACCTTTTTCAAGTGCCGACTGGGGAGTAAATCCAAGTCCAGCCTTGTCTGTCGTCTGAATGGTTGCTCCACAACCAATACAGAGAATTTCTTCCATAGTTAAATTCCTTTTTTATATGTAATCGGCCCGTACTTTTCAGTGATTTTTCGCATGACACGACGCTCACGAGCTCGGTTAATCTGTGTTTTAATCGAGTCATGTTGGACCAAGGGTTTGACTAAAATCGAGCGAATGCCAGCACGGTGGGCTGCTCGTATATCTGTCATGAGCTGGTCGCCAACCATGACCACTTCGCTTTTCTCATAGTGGAATTCCTTCATGGCACGGTCAATCCCAAATGTGAAGGGTTTCAGAGCCCAATAGACGTAATCAATTCCAAACTTCTCAACTGCTCTTTGGACGCGTTTCTTAGTGTTATTTGAGACTACGATAATGCGAATGCCCGCGTCCCGAAGATCATGTAGCCATTGCTTCATCTCTGGCGTCCCATCAGGGTTGTTCCAAGCAATGAGGGTATTATCCAAATCGACCAAAACAGCCTTGATTCCCTGCGCCTGCAGGCTTGGGACTGTCAGATCATAAACTGCTTCCACAGCAAAATCTGGCATGTAATTTTCAATCGCCATTCTGGCTCCTTCTCTTTTATTTTCTAGTAATTTTCTTCATCCATTGAGATAAGGCTGCCCATAAAATCAAGCTAGCCATTAAGATATAAATCCAAGCATTTGGCTCTTCTGTAAATGGTAGAGGAACATTCATTCCGAAGAAACCTGTAATAACCGCAAGTACTGCTAGTAAGACGGAGATAATAGTCAAAATTGACAAACTATCATTCAAGTTATTGTTTAGGATGTTGTTGTAAGAAGCTGAGAGTTGTTGCAAGACTTGAGAAATCAAGTCTGTCATAGACACCAACTGATGGGCTTCAATCATGGCATCATCAAACTGCTCTCGTTCGACATCATTAAATCTCCGATAAAGAGCATGGCCCTGGATATGTTCCAAGAGGAGTCGATTTTGTTTTGCTGCTGCTGTCAAGTAAACCATACCTGTCTCCAAGTCAGAGAGGGCGAAGAGATTTTTCTTTGTTGTAGTTTGACGTAGCAAGGCACTAATTTCGTCCTTACTTTTATCCATCTCTTCAATGACAGGATAATAAGCGTTACTGATAATCTCTAAACCAGCAAAGAGAAACTTGTAAATAGAAAGCGACTCATGGCTATCCAGATAAGCTGACATCTGATCAATGACATAAGCATTCTTATGGTTGCTGATGGTAATCATTCGTTGTCTTTCGACGATAAAGGTCATCGGAATCGCTTCATAATATTCTTTGTCTTTTTCTAAATCAAGAACATTATAAATAAAGGTTACCGTCTCCGTTTCACGGTTATAATCCATATGAGCTCGTTCATTTCTATCCAGAGCATACTCAATGGTTTCCTTGTCCAATCCATAGATGTCAGAAAGATCTTCCATATTTTTAATCTTATCCACATCAAGGTCTATCCAGGTACAACCATTGCCCAACTGCTTTTCTAAAACCATCTTTTCTCCTTTATTAAACTCTTTCTATTGTACCATAAATCTGCTAAAATTTCAGGCCTGGTCTGTACGAGAGAAATTGCTGACAACGGTAATATTCCGATTGGGGACGAAGTGCAGAACCTGATCTTCTCCTCTGAGTTGTGTTGTTCGAATACCAACGCTGACGACCTTGCCCGAGACAGTAATAGGCCCATTTGTCAGAACAACCTCATCCCCCACATCCAGTTGACGTTCGAAGAGGATGAAAAAGCCATTGATAACATCAGACAGAAAACCTTGGGCTCCCATCCCAATAGCCACCCCAGCGATTCCAGCACCTGCCAGCAAACTAGAAACTGGCAAACCTAAAATCGACAAAATGCAGTAAAGCAAAAAGAAATAAAGGGTATAATTAAACACATTTTCTAACAGACGTGAGATGGTTTTCTGACGCCCGACATCGTGACGAGACATTTTTAGAGAAGGTTTAACAATTCTCTGCACCATGGCATGGAGCAATTTCTTAGCTATATAAAAGAGTAAAAATAAGAATAAAAGAGAAAGTAACTTGGTTAAGATATTCTCGATAATCGCTGTAACATCAAGCTTATTGAGATAGGTTTGAATAAATTCTTGCATAGAAAACTCCTTTCATTTATTATACCATACTTTCATAAAGTGTCATTCTCCATAAATATTCAAAAATAATTTCAAAAATAGACAGAAAATTCTTGATTTTAGTTCATATTTATACTATAATCATAAACATTACACAACAAAGGAGATTGTTATGAAAAAATTCATTCATGCTTGGAATAAGGCAAGCCTAATCAAACGAATTTTGATTGGCATGCTTATTGGAGGAACCCTAGGACTGACATTTCCTAATATTTCAGGAATTGGCCTGCTAGGAGATCTCTTTGTTGGTGGCCTCAAAGCCATCGCACCGATTCTGGTCTTTGCCCTCGTTGCCAATGCCCTTTCCCAACATCAAAAGGGACAAGATAGCAATATGAAAACCGTTATCTTCCTTTACTTGGTGGGAACCTTTGCGGCTGCCCTTATCGCTGTACTAGCAAGTTTCATCGTACCTGTTGAAATTACCCTAAATAGCGCTAATACCGATATTGCTCCACCAGATGGGATTGGACAAGTCCTCAGCAACCTCTTGCTCAAACTAGTTGACAATCCAGTTAATGCCCTCATTACTGCCAACTACATCGGTATCCTATCTTGGGCAGTTGTTTTCGGGATTGCTATGAGAGAAGCCAGCAAAAATAGTAAAGAATTACTGAAAACTATGGCTGATGTGACTTCTAAAATTGTCGAATGGATTATCAACCTGGCTCCATTTGGAATCCTTGGCCTTGTCTTCAAAACTATTTCTGATAAGGGAATCGGAAGCCTAGCCAACTACGGAATCTTGCTTGCCCTCTTGGTGACAACCATGTTCTTTGTGGCTCTGGTAGTCAATCCGCTAATTGCCTTCCTCTTTATGAAGAGAAACCCTTATCCCCTCGTTTGGAAATGTTTGCGTGTCAGCGGTGTGACAGCCTTCTTTACTCGTAGTTCTGCGGCTAATATCCCTGTCAATATGAAACTTTGCCACGACCTCGGTCTGGATCCAGATACCTATTCTGTTTCTATCCCACTTGGTTCTACTATCAACATGGCCGGAGCAGCGATTACCATTAACGTTTTGACCCTTGCTGCAGTAAATACTCTTGGAATCCCCGTTGACTTCGCCACAGCCTTTGTCCTCAGTGTAGTGGCAGCTATCTCAGCCTGTGGTGCTTCTGGTATTGCGGGAGGTTCCCTCCTTCTTATCCCAGTTGCTTGTAGCCTTTTCGGTATTTCTAACGATATTGCCATGCAAGTTGTCGGAGTTGGTTTTGTGATTGGTGTCATCCAAGACTCATGTGAAACAGCCCTTAACTCTTCTACAGACGTCCTCTTTACTGCCGTTGCCGAATACGCAGCAGCCCGTAAAAAATAGCGCATAAAGACAAGCCTGCTCAGGTCTTGTCTTTTACGCTTTTATTCTAACTTACCAGGAAATTCTTATGTCTATTAGTCAACGTACGACCAAGCTCATCTTAGCTACCTGTCTTGCCTGCCTTCTTGCTTATTTTCTCAATCTCTCCTCAGCTGTCTCGGCTGGAATCATCGCCCTCTTGAGCCTATCTGATACGCGTAGAAGTACCTTAAAACTGGCCCGCAATCGCCTCTTTTCCATGCTTCTAGCTCTAACTATTGGTGTTTTGACTTTTCACTTGAGCGGATTTCATATCTGGAGCCTCGGCCTCTATCTAGCCCTATACGTTCCTCTGGCCTACAAGATGGGCTGGGAAATTGGCATCACACCAAGTAGCGTTTTGGTTAGCCATCTCTTGGTGCAAGAGTCAACCTCTCCAGATCTTCTAGTCAATGAACTCTTTCTCTTTGCTATCGGTACAGGATTTGCCTTGCTTGTTAATCTCTATATGCCTTCACGAGAAGAGGAAATCCAGCACTACCACACATTGGTAGAAGAAAAGTTAAAAGATATTCTCCAGCGCTTCAAATATTATTTATCCAGAGGGGATGGACGTAACCGAGCACAGCTGGTGGAAGAATTAGACACTCTTTTGGAAGAAGCCCTCAGACTGGTCTATTTGGATCACTCAGACCACCTCTTTCACCAGACTGATTACCATATTCACTACTTTGAGATGAGACAGCGACAAAGTCGTATCCTGCGAAATATGGCTCAGCAAATCAACACCTGTCACCTAGCTGCCAGTGAAAGCCTGATCTTAGCGCAGCTCTTTTCAAAAATTGCAGGTCAACTGAGCCAGACCAATCCTGCTTCTGATTTGCTAGATGAAATAGAACGCTATCTAGAAGTCTTTCGGAACCGCAGTCTGCCCAAGACAAGAGAAGAATTTGAAACCCGTGCCACTCTTCTTCAACTCCTACGTGAAGCCAAAACTTTCATCCAAGTAAAAGTTGACTTTTACCAAAAATATGGACAGTAAAAAATAAAACCACTAAAAAACAGAACTTGCCAGCTCTTTTGAAAAGTAGTATAATTATTGCATGCGCAATCATCTTGTGACGCAGAGACTGCCCGTTAATGGACTTTCTTCTATTTAAAACTCTAAAAAGAAAGGAGACACTATGACCTATTTGGAAAAATGGTTTGACTTCAATCGGCGTCAGAAAGAAATTGAAAGTCTCTTGGAAGAGACCGTTGCCCAACAGAGCGAGCAAAGTCTGACCTTGAAAGAGTTCTACCTGCTCTACTATCTGGACTTGGCTGAAGAAAAATCTCTACGCCAGATTGACCTGCCAGATAAACTTCATCTGAGCCCGAGCGCAGTTTCTAGGATGGTGGCTCGCTTGGAAGCTAAAAATTGCGGTCTACTCAGTCGCATGTGTTGCCATCAAGATAGACGCTCTAGTTTTATCTGCCTGACAAGTGATGGGCAAAAAACACTGGCCTCGCTACAAAAGGCTGTCGAAGCAAGCTTGGAAACTGGTTTGGATTTCTGGGTTTAAGATGATTTTAGAAAAAAGTTGCGTGCGCAATCATTTTTCTTGACATTCTCTTTTACAAGGAGTAAAATAAAATCATCATCAAACAAAGGAGTTTTAAACATGATTGAAATTACCTATCTAGATGCCAGCAAGAATGAAAGAACTGTGACTTTCGAGTCTTATGAAGACTTTGATCGTTCACAACAAGCTTGTCTTATCGGCGTCGCAGACTACTACCCTGTCCAAAAATTAACTTACAAGGGTCATGATTTGGACTACCATGGGACTTATGGAGATGTCTTCTTCTATCTCATGAAACAAGATTTAAGCCAATATAACTAAAAAAGGAGAAATACAATGGCAAAAGCAATTACAGATGCAACATTCGAACAAGAAACAAAAGACGGTTTGGTCTTGGTAGACTTCTGGGCAACTTGGTGTGGTCCATGTCGTATGCAAGGTCCAATCTTGGATAAATTGTCTGAAGAACTCTCAGAAGATGTCTTGAAAATCGTTAAAATGGACGTTGATGAAAATCCAAACACAGCTCGTGCTTTTGGAATCATGTCTATCCCAACTCTTCTCTTCAAAAAAGACGGCCAAGTGGTGAAACAAGTTGCAGGTGTTCATACTGCAGAACAAATCAAGGCCATCGTTGCTGAATTGAGCTAATCACATTAGAGACCAAGTACTTGCTTTGGTCTCTTTTTTCTTGCCCTTTGCCATTTTTCAAAAAATATGCTAGACTGTATGTAGAATATTACGATGTTTGGGACATGCCATCGCTAAAAAAAACCTTGACTTGGTATTTTTTAGCTCCCTCATGGGAGCTTTTTGCGTGCTCTGAACATTTCCCATTTTGGAAGGAGTACTATGAAACGTCAATCAGCCTTGGTCGTCTTTAGTGGCGGTCAAGATTCTACAACCTGCCTCTTTTGGGCTAAAGAACACTATGAAACGGTCGAAGCCGTCACCTTTGCCTACGGCCAACGCCATCATCTCGAAATTCAAGTCGCTAGAGAAATCGCTAAGGAACAGGGGATTCGTCATCATATCCTAGATATGTCTCTGCTGGGGCAAATCACTGAAAATGCCTTGACTTCTGATCTAGAGATTGAGCAAAAAGAGGGAGAGGTGCCCAATACCTTCGTTGACGGTCGCAACCACCTCTTTCTGTCCTTTGCGGCAGTTCTTGCTAAGCAACGAGGCATTAAAGATATCGTGACAGGTGTCTGCGAAACAGACTTCTCAGGCTACCCCGATTGTCGGGATGTCTTTGTCAAATCTCTTAATGTTACCCTCAACCTGGCCATGGATTACGACTTCGTTATCCAAACACCTCTTATGTGGCTGGACAAGGCTGAAACTTGGGAGTTGGCTGATCAACTCGATGCCTTTGACTATGTTCGTGAAAAAACTCTAACCTGCTACAACGGGATTATCGGAAGTGGCTGTGGAGATTGCCCAGCCTGCCACCTACGTCAGCATGGTCTAGATGTTTATCTCTCACAGAAAGGAGAGGCCTAATGTTTTTTGCACCCAAAGAAATCAAACAGGAAACTGGAGAGTCTCTTGTCTACAATCCTCACAGAACCTTGGTATCAAAAGAATTTACCTTTGATGCTGCCCACCACCTCTTTCACTATGAGGGAAAATGCAAATCCCTTCATGGTCACACCTATCATCTGCAGATTGCTGTCAGTGGATTTTTAGATGAACGTGGCATGACCTACGATTTCGGAGATATCAAAGCGATCTACAAGAACTACTTAGAGCCCCACTTGGATCATCGCTATCTCAATGAAACTCTTCCCTATATGAACACGACTGCTGAAAATATGGTTTACTGGATTTTCCAAACCATGAACCAAAAGTTACCAGATGAGCGTGGTCTCCGTTTGGAATATGTTCGCCTCTATGAAACTCCGACTGCCTTTGCAGAGTTTAGACGGGAGTGGTTAGATGACTAGGGAACGTGTCCTCAAACTACCAGTTCTAGAAATTTTTGGCCCAACCTTTCAAGGCGAAGGCCGTGCTATTGGACAGAAAACCATGTTTGTCCGCACTGCAGGTTGCGACTACCACTGCGACTGGTGCGATTCTGCCTTTACATGGGATGGCTCTGAAAAACCGACTCGTATGACAGCTGACGAGGTCATTGCTGCCTTGGATAAATTGGGGAGCTACGACTATGTAACCCTATCTGGGGGAAATCCTGCTATCCTAGCAGCCAACATGGCCGAATTGGTCACCAAACTCAAGGAACGTGGTGTCACTCTAGCTGTTGAGACCCAAGGTTCTCGCTGGCAAAACTGGTTAAAAGATATCGACCAGGTCACTCTGAGTCCAAAACCTCCTTCATCCAAGATGGAAGTCAACTTTGAGACCTTGGACTTTATCGTTTCCCAACTGGATCCAGACAGGGTCACCTTTAAAATCCCTGTCTTTGACGATGCAGATTTGGCCTTTGCCAAAGGGATTCAAGAGCGCTACCAACCAGATGTCCTTTTCTTATCGACTGGAAACCCTGAGCCCAAGGCTACAGGCAATATCGTCCAAGACCAACTAGACCGACTCAAAGAACTTTGGGAACGCATCGCTGCCGACGATAGCTGGGGCAATGTCCGCGTCCTTCCTCAACTCCATACCCTCCTCTACGATAACCAACGTGGTGTTTAAGATTAGAAAGAAAAAATCATGTCACAACAAGAAGAAATGAAAAACCTCAGCCTACTAGGCAACAAAGAAACCAACTACATTTTCGAGTACCAACCAGAAGTCCTCGAATCCTTTGACAATCGTCATGTGGAAAATGACTATTTTATCAAATTTAACTGCCCTGAATTTACCTCACTGTGTCCAATCACTGCTCAACCAGACTTTGCAACTATTTATATTTCCTACATTCCTGACAAGCTCTGTGTTGAGTCAAAATCCCTCAAACTCTACCTCTTTAGCTACCGAAATCATGGAGATTTTCACGAAAACTGTATCAACACCATCGGTAAAGACTTGGTCAACTTGCTAGACCCTCGCTATTTAGAGGTTTGGGGAAAATTCACTCCGCGCGGTGGCATCTCAATTGACCCCTACTACAACTACGGTAAGCCTGGAACTAAGTATGAAGGCTTGGCAGAACAACGCCTCTTCCAACACGACCTTTATCCAGAAAAAGTTGACAACCGTTAAACTCATACTCAATGAAAATCAAATAGCAAACTAGGAAGCTAGCCGCAAGTTGCTCAAAGCACTGCTTTGAGATTGCAGATGGAAGCTGACGTGGTTTGAAGAGATTTTCGAAGAGTATCATACGAAAAAGCCCTGTTCCTCGAGATGAGGAGCAAGGCTTTTTGAGTTTCAATTATTCTTCTGTTCCAAGGAAGTTTTTCGCAACAAGAGCTGCAAGAACTCCACCAACAATTGGTGCAAGGATGAAAATCCATACTTGTTGAAGGGCTGCACCACCTACCAAAACAGCTGGTGCCAAGCTACGAGCTGGGTTTACTGATAGTCCAGTAATGTTCAAGCCCACAAGAATCATCGCCATCAAGGACAAACCGATTACCAAACCAGCAATTGCTCCATTGCCCTTGCTTGCTGATGTCACAGTCATGATAACTAATACAAACAAGAAAGTTGCGATAACTTCAAACAAGAAACCACCAAAGACAGTGACACCGTTTGCCAAAGCATTTTCACCAAGACTAGCAGTTGACATACCTGAGTTAGCCAAGAGGAAGAAGACAGCTCCAGAAGCAATAAAAGCACCAACTACTTGTCCAAGGATGTAGTTTACAAGCTCTGACGATGACAAACGTTTATTGACAAACATAGCAATCGAAACAGCTGGATTCAAGTGAGCACCTGAAACAGTTCCGATTGAGTAAGCTGCAACTACGATTGCCAGACCAAAGGCAAAGGCGATTCCAAGGTGACCTAGGCCATCAAGAGCATTTCCAAAAACAGCAGCTCCTGTTCCGATGAACACAAGCATGAACGTACCGATTAACTCAGCAACAAATTTTTTCATTTTCTTTCTCCTTTTTTCAAAAACTAGATACTAGTCTATCAAAAGAGGGAAAGGGTTTCAAGAAAATTGATTGGAAATTTTTTGAAAATCATAGAACTATTAGCTTATCCCTAGTATTGAAAAGACTGGATAGCTTCTTTCAAGTCATCTTGTAAACTATTTCTCTGGTCAAGTTGGACATAGACTTCCAACAGACAGGATCTGAAGTTGGAAAATTTGTAAAAATCCTCCCTTTCTTCTATCGGAAAATCAACAGCTTTTATCCAAGAAGCTACTTGCTCTTGCTCCAACTTCCCTTGTAAAATAGGTTCATAGATCACTCTTGCTAAACGCCAATCCTCATCATCTGTAAAACGAATGGAAATTCTTTTAAATAGTTGGCCAAGTATCTCAAATACTTCATGAACTCTGTTTTTAGGAAAGTCTGGATGACAAACCACCTCTGTCAGTAAATCGGCTCCATGTGCAAAAGCATGAACCCAACCATACTGACTTGAAAAACCCCTTGTATCCTTTTCTTTTGAAAGATAATACAAACCTTGATTTAAAAGGACATTACGAATTCCTGCATTTAATTCCTGATAAAAAATCGATTGCTGGTTGGCATCAGCAGACAAGAGATTTGCATAAATAAGCGCCCTAAAAGAACGTTCAAGGGTTGGCAGACCTACCTTATCAATTTCTTTATCTAGTCCTCCATCAGCTAAGACAACCTCAGCAATGAAATGAAATTGCTCCTGTGAAAACAACTCTTCCTGAATCCCCCTAGCAAAGCTTGTAAAAACAAGGTCATCGCGAATTTCTGGAGAAGAATCTCCCAAATGATCAAGCAACCATTGGATTTCTTCCTGGTCATAACTTGGTTTTTCATCTGCTATTTTTCTAAGTAACTCTTGATACATGGTCAATACCTCTACATTTCTAGCAGCTTGATATAATCTAGACCCCATTTCTCGACAGCATCTAAAACAACTCTGAATTCCTGCCCCATTTCGGTTAAGCTGTACTCAACTCGTGGGGGAACTTCGGCATAGACCTTTCGTTGAACAATCTTATCCTTTTCTAATTGACGGAGATGACGGGTCAAAATAGTTTGAGTAATCCCAGGCAATAATCTCTGCAATTCTTTAAATCGTTTGGTCCCCGTACTCAACTGATAAATGATTACCAGTGCCCATTTCCCCGTTAAAACCCTCTGCGTTGTCGCAAATGGACAAATACCATACTCACTCACTTTATTTGTCATAAAATATCTTCTTTCTATTTTTTAAAAAAATTTATCTTTTAATATCAATAATAGTACTACTTTTGATACTAGCTATCAAAAAAGTGTCTACTTGTTTTGTTGTTTGTAACTGTTACAATTATATCATAAAAAAGAAATGGAGAATAGATATGTCAACAAACTTAGAAATTTTCAATGCTTATAACCAAGCTTTAATTGCTGGTGACTTTCCTGGTGTCTTTGAAACGATGGCAGACGATATTGTCTGGCATCAACCTGGTACTCATAGTATATCTGGTACAGTTGTTGGTAGGGACAAGCTAGGACCTCACTTGGCTACATTTGCTGAGAAAACTAATGGAACCTTTAAGGTGGTAACAAATTGGGTTTCTGACAATGAGGATTTAATCGCAGCCAATGTTACTTTTCTTGGAACACGGGCTGATGGTACTGAACTCAATATGAACGGGATTGACCTCTTCCGCATTGAAGACGGAAAAATCAAAGAAGTTTGGCTCTTCTCTTCAGATCAAGCTGAAGAAGATAGCTTTTGGGGATAATTTAAGAGGCCAGGACAAAAAATTCTGATTTTAGGAATTCTTTATTATAAGTTTTTTAAAGCAATAGATTAGAAAAAAAGCGAACAAGACAGAATTCTGAGTTTCAGATAACTCGTTTTGTTCGCTTTTTATATTTAAGGTTAAACTTTTGTCCCAGACTCTTTTAATTTATTCTCCCAACTGGGCACTGTAGGCGATAATCTGGTCAACTGTGTCAGACAAGAACTGAATCGTATCACGGAGTGGTTTGTCTGTTGAAATATCAGCACCGATAATCATAGCTGACTCAAGTGGTGTCTTGCTACCACCTGATTTGAGAAGATTGAACCAATCTTCAGCTCCAGTTTCAGAATGTTTCAGATGAAGGTAACCAGCAGTCGAGATTACAAGACCTGCAGAATAAGTATAGCTATACAAGCCCATGTAGTAGTGAGCTTGGCGCATCCAAGTCAAAGCCGCATCATCATCGATTTCAATGGCATCTCCCCAGAAATCCGTCAAAACTTCCTTCATAATACTGTTGAGCTTACTTGCTCCGAAAGTTTCTCCTTCTTCAATCAATGTATACACTTTACGCTGGAAGGCTGCTTCCAAGAGGTGGGTAATAAAGTTATGGAAGTAGGTGTCTGTCAAGCGGTGAGCCAGAGCGAAGCGTTTTTGACGTGGGTCGTCAGATTGGTGCTCCAAGTAGTCACTGAGAAGCAATTCATTGAAAGTTGACGGTGCTTCGACATAGTAGGTCGACATGTGAGCATTGAAGTAACTCTGATGATTATCTGAAAAGATGAATTGACCAGAATGCCCGATTTCATGAATCAAGGTATAGACATCGCTCAAACGACCTGTCCAGCTCATGAGGACATATGGGTGCACGCGATATGGGTCCGCCGCATATCCGCCAGAATCCTTGTCACTGTTAGCAGCAAAGTCCACCCAGCGCTCTTCTTGATAGCGAGCAACTTCCTGACAATATTCTTGCCCCAAAGGTTCTACTGACTTCATGACCAAATCATAGGCGTCGTCAATAGTCACTTGAGGATTGAGGGCACTATCCAAGTCCAATTTCCAGTCTGCAAAGCTCATCTTTTCAAGACCATTGACCTTGGCAACGTGCTTGAGGTATCTCTGAGCAACGGGTGCAAAATCCTTCATGATGAGGTCAATCTGTCGGTCAAACATGGCACGGTCCACTTCTTGCTCAGCCAGAAGATAATCAAAGACAGAGTCGTATCCCTTCATATCTGCCAAGAGTTTTTCAGACTTGACTTGGGCTAAATAGGCTGCTGCAGCCGTATTTTGGTGCTTACGCAGTCCTTCTGAAAAGGAACGGAATGATTTCTCACGAACCTCAGCGTCCTCATGGTTTTGGTAGAAATTCTCATAAGTCACAAAGCTGTTTTTGTAGGTCTTACCATGAGCTTCAAAGTCAGCCATTTCGAAATCCCCAGCTCGCATCTTAGTATAAATGTCCTGCGGACTGTAGAAAACTTCACCGAGATTGGTCAAGGCCTTCTCCACATCAGCCCCTAGATAATGGACTTTTTTGATTTTAGCCTGACGAATGGCAGCTGTTAAATGTGGCAATTTACCCAAACGGTCTAAGACTTCCTCATCAGCTTCCACCAAGGCATCGTCAAAGAAGGTCAAGGCTACACTGGCATCTGTTTCGAATTCCATCCCAGCTTGGGCAATATTGGCAAATTCGTCATTGCTATAGTCTGTCGTCTGAGGCATAAAGCCATAGTTGCCAATATGGCTCATCTGAATGTAGATTTGTTCCAATTCCGCAAAGGCTTTTTCAAAATCCTCAAAAGTATGAAGATTGCCCTTGTAATCACGGCTAAACTGGTTGATGTCTTCGCGAGCCTTCTCGATTGCACGCAAGAAATCCTCACGGTCTTGGTATAGGGCTGTTAAATCCCAAAGTTCCTTCTCTGGAAATTCTGAACGGTGTTTTTGTTCCATTTTCTTCCTCTTATTTCTCTAATTCTAATAAAACACTAAGGGCTGATAAGGCGTAAAGTGGTGCTGTTTCTGCTCGTAAAATACGAGGGCCAAGCCCTGCCAAGATTGCTCCTTTAGCTTCAAAACTTTCGATTTCTGCAGGTGAAAGACCACCTTCTGGACCAAATATAAAGAGCAATTTGGCTCCCTTCTCGAGTCCAGTGACTGCTTGTAAAAGCGCAGCGCTTTCTCCTTCTTTGGCCGACTCTTCATAAGCCACTACGACGCGGTCAAATTGGTCAAGTTGGGCTAGAAAGTCTGATTTTTTCTCGAAAAGCTTGATACTTGGAACCATATTACGCTTGCTTTGCTCTGCTGCTCCAAGGGCGATTTTTTCTAGTTTTTCAACCTTTTTACCCAATTTCTTGCCATCCCATTTGGCGACCGACCAATCAGCAGGAAAGGCCCAGATTTGGCTGGCTCCGAGCTCGGTTACTTTTTGAGTAATAAACTCCAGCTTGTCCCCTTTGGGAAAGCCGGATGCGATGGTCACTTGGATTGGTAATTCCACATTGTCAGTTAATTCTTGAACCAACTCAAACTGACGGGCTTCCACATCCAGCACACGCGCCAAGCGCTTAATTCCATCATCAAAGACCAAGGTCACCTCATCATCTTCTTTCAAGCGCATAACCTGAAACATATGCTTGCTGGTTTCCTTGTCCTCGATGGTGACAGGAGAGATAGCACTGCCTTTGACAAAATACTGTTGCATGCTAGCCTCCAATCACACCGGAAATATCCTTGGTTTTCTTAAAGACACAGGCATTCCATTCCCCTTGAACCATGTGAGTTTCGAGGAAAAATCCAGCTGACTCAGCCGACTCGCGCACCATATCCCACTTGTCCTTGATAATGCCACTCATGATGAGGTAGCCTTCATCCTTGACCAAGCGATAAGCATCATCCGTCAGATGAATGAGAATATCCGCCAAGATATTAGCCACAATCACATCTGCCTCAATCTCAACTCCCTTAAGCAAGTCTCCAGCAGCAACATGGATATTTTCCATACCAGGGTTGAGCTCAATATTTTCCTGAGCAACACGAACCGCCACATCATCTAGGTCATAGGCGAAAATTTCCTTAGCTCCAAGTAGCGAGCTAGCAATGGAGAGGACGCCTGATCCAGTACCCACATCCAGCACCGTTTCGCCACCACGAAGGACCTGCTCCAAGGCAAAGAGGCTCATCTTAGTGGTTGGATGGGTTCCCGTTCCAAAGGCCATACCAGGGTCTAGCTTGATAATTTTTTCTCCCGCAGTCGCCTCATAGTCTGTCCAAGACGGCACGATGGTCAAGTCATGTGTAATACGAGCTGGCTCATAGTATTTCTTCCAGTTGTCTGCCCAGTCTTCCTCAGCCAAGGCAGTCGTCCCCATTTTGACCTCTCCCAAATCCATAAAATCTGTCAATTCTGCTAAGCGAGCCTGCAAATTTGCCTCAACCGTTGCTATATCAACCGTATCAGGGTAGTAGGCTGTCACTACGATTTCTTCTTGTTGTTCGACCTCTGGGAAAATTTCACCGAAGCGATCCACATTTCTCACATAATCCATACTGTCTTCAATCGCAACACCTTGCGCTCCTAGCTCGATCAGGAGGTTAGAGACTAGCTCTTCTCCCTCACGCTTAACTGTAACTTTTAACTCTTGCCATGTTTCCATCATTAAGATACCAAGCCCGTAAAACACAAAACCAAAATAGGAAATTCTCTGAAGACGCTTGTGTCTAAGAGAAGTTTATCTTTTTGGCACCGTGTTTAGGGCGAGTTCAGTTTAGAAATGTAACTGAACCATCCTTTCTATTTCTCTATGCATTTTTTCATGTATACCATATCCATGCCTTCTTTTTCAGATTCAATATGGGTTTGATGGTAGCCGTTCTTCTCATAGAAAGCAACCATACCTTCATCCTGTAATACCGTACACAAATCCCACTGTCTAACGGTTGGAAATTCCTCTTCTAGCAAGCGCAATCCCTCAGAGCCATAACCTTTTCCTTGATACAGAGGTAAAATTGCCACTGTTCCCAACCAAGCATTCGTTAACTCGTCATTGGTCTGAATTCGAAGAAATCCGATTTTATCTTCGTTTTCTTTCACAAAGTAGTAATAGCTATTGGGACGCTCGACTAGTTTCCACTTAATTCGTTCACTGTCCTCCAGATAAGGATCGTATTCATCTTGGTATTTGTTATAAACAGCCTTAAAGCTAGCTCTTTGAATCGCAATGATGGTCTCCAAATCCTCTGCTCCTGCTCGTTCAAGTCTTATCATAAACTTTCCTCCATATAATCTCTCACTCTATCCTGCAACTGAGGTACAACTTGACTGGAGCTAAGAAATTCCTCGACATTCATGAGCTGATAGCCCTGTCCCTCATCTCCAAAGGTGATATTGTCAAACTGTTCTTGACTTAGCTGACCAACCATAAAGACAGAGTGCCGACCTTCATAGAGCATACTTGGATAAACCTTACTCCAAAGCAGACAATCCTCAGTCAGATGAATTCCCAGTTCCTCAAAAACTTCACGCGCCACGCACTCAAAAGGGCTTTCATCACCTTCACGTCCACCACCTGGCAGTTCCCACATATTGGGCCAGGGAATGTTTGCCTTATCATCTCGTAAGATAGTCAAGAGCTTATCCCCACAAAACAAAGCAATCTTACAGCCTGTGAAATCAGAAATCTCTATTTCCATATTAGACTCCTTCGGTTAATTCCTTTTCCAGCTCGGCTAACCAGTTTTCATAATATTTTTTCTCATCCCGTAACATCCGGCTACTATTCATTTTATGTCTAGCAATCGTCATTGCCTTGTGAGTTTGAACCACATCTTTCTTTACCTTAAATTGATACCAAGCTTGAATGACCTGCATATCTGCTGTTTTTAGAGATAAAAAGGATTTGACCCCTCGAATACTTGCATATTCTTCCGCTTCCTTATTATCTCCTTCTATCAGAACAATTTGAAGAAGGTATAATTGAGAAATAGTTTTAGACATTGGATTATCTGTTTTCTCTAGCACAGACTGAAACTGTTGCTTTGCAAGCTCTATATTATTATCCAATATGAATACCAATCCCTGAAGAGTCTGAACACTTTCTGCAAAACTCCCTCTCACATCCTCATCAACAGACATGATAAAGTCTTTTAAATCATATTCTTGAGGAGCTAGCAAGGTCTGGGCAGAATGCCTCAACATCAGGTAGGCGTATTTCGTATTTTCATGGTGTTGTAGCAATTCCCAAATTTTTGCGCCATCGGTGATGCCGACTGGCAAAATGTTATTTAGGAAGAAAGACAAATTAAGAAAAATCCAAGTCCCTGCAAAATACCAGCTTCTTGTCAAAAATCCATACAATATCGCCAATAAAATCAAGCTAAGATGAACTATCAAGCCTCCTGAAAGCATCAGGATGATTCTTTGATCACTTTCATCCTCTTTTAAACCAATGTATTGAGCACCAACATTTTTCAGAATGGCTGTTCTACTAAGATGAAACCTGCCTGACTTTTGGGTTAAAAGAAAGTTCCCTAATCCAAAAGCCACCAGACGATAGCCTGTCAAGTAGCCACAAAAAGCATGTCCCAGCTCATGAAGAATAAAGATTAAGTACATGCTTAGAAGAGCGAAGGCATAACCAAAAGTAAAAACTAAAACTGCGGAATAGCCCAACTCTGCAAATGCGATGGTTCCACAAGCAAAAGCTAGCATAATAAAGACAATAGCTAGCACATAAACCAAATAAATCCCAATTTTCTTCATAAAATCTCCAACCAACTCCTAGTATCTTGGATAAGGATAAAATTCTCCTTCTTCCAAGCCTACTTTTCCTTCTTCAAAGACTTCTTGGTTCCATTCCATGACGAATTCTTCTGCTTCTGGGTCTTCCAAAAAGTCCATAAGGGCATCCAGCCCAACCTCGGCAGTATCTTTAAGGAATAGCGCAAAATAAGCTAAAAATTCGCGAGAAAATCCTTTTTTAGGCAAGTAAGGGATGACAGTCAAATAGTCTTCTGCATTGATTGTTGATTTGGCAGGATTGTAAAAAAGCACTGCTTCCTCAAAGAGAATGTCATCTGATGAAACCTCTCCGTCCTCATCCACCATCTCCACACCTGTAGCGTTTTGCGCTTCCAATAAAAAGCTCACTTCAACCGCGTGGTTGCGTTTGTCCCAACTAATCTCAAAGTCAAAGGGAAAGTTCTTCTCCAACTCTTCCTCTAAAATATCTAAAAATCCATATGTTGCCATTTTGTCCTCTTTCTATGCGACTCTTAAATCGCCCCGATTGCTCGGAAATATGCTAAAATAGATACTACCATATTACCACAAAATTATTTTATGTCCTAATTATACCATATTACCTCATTTAAACCCTTGGTATCAGTGATTTTCTTAAACGGTTGATTTCCTTATTTTTTCTAAAAACTCAACACAAAAAAGCCCTCGAAAGGGCTAAGAAATCTATAAAATCAATGGACAAGTAACTAGCACAATTAGATGTGCTTTTTTATTGACCATTCCCACGATACCACACTTAATCTTATGCTTGTATTTTCTTATCTGCAATAGCGTCTGTCAAAGTCTGAGAAAAGTTAAGTCCCATTTCTCGTCCCAACTTATCTGCCCATCTTGGTATGGTCAAGGTCTTTTTAATTGGTTCCTGACTTCCTAGGTATTCTGATACATCAACAGACACCATAGAAATAAAAGATTTATCAAGGTTATAGGTTGACACGAAATCTTCATCATCTTTAAATGGATCGTTATCAATTAAAGACAAGCTATTGATATCTGACGGCTGGGGCAAATCTCCATCACTCTCTATCAAATCTGCAACAGTTATGCCTAACCACTCCGAACCCATAGCCAAAGCCTCAGAAATCCCCTCTCCTTGTGTAGCTGAGTATTCAAAATCCGGGAAATGGACAAAATAAGTCGCTTTTGCTCCGTCTGTATCGTCATAATAAAATAAAGCTGGATACGTAACTAACATCTCACTACCTCCATATCAAAAAGCAGGGGCTGAATTTTACAACCCAGCTTGCTTTCTTATCCCTCTTTCAGTGTACTTATTTAGCTCACCATGAGGGATTGTGATAGGTCTTTCCCCTTGCTTCTCCATTTTAATATGGGAGCCTTTACCACCTTTGGTTTTTATCCAACCATGGGCCGTAAGGAGTTTGACCATCTCTTTTTGTGTCATAGGCATAGCGCTTTTACCTCCTGACAACACTATTATAGCACGTGCTACACGTATTGTAAAGAAGGGATACGTATTATTCTCTTATACATAAAAGCCCCTAGATGTGGTTCTAAGGGAAGCCAATTTATCCATACCTATTTTTCTAATGAGTAGTAAATACTGCTTCTTTATCAAGCAATTCATCATCTGTATAGTCAATTGTTAAAGTATCTCGATTTAAGACAGACTGAGGCGGAGTTGAATGAATCATAGGAACACTGCGTACCCTATACTTTTTATCTCCAATTTTTACAAACTGATTAACTCTCAAGTCTTTCAAATCAGGATTTTCAACAGTTATTACAAGGAGACGATTTACTACTTTAAAAACATCAATTATTCTACTTTTCATATTTTTTCGACCCATTATGATTAAAATGAACTTCTTGGTAAGCAAAATCAAGTTTAGGTTTAATGTTTTCGTACAAATCTAAAATCTCTTTTGGAGTATCTTCACGGAAGAAAAATTGTCTTTTTCCTGAGATAACTTGATCACTAAGAATCCAATGACGAATTTGTTTTGTAAAAATCAAAATTTCCTGACTTGGTAATTCCATTCTTTCCATTGCTTATCACCTCTCTTTTCATTATAGTTCATGCAATAACATTTAGCAATATTATTTCTCAAGTCAGCAATTCCACTTCTTTAGACTCAACTATCATATTTTGAGTTTTAAGGAAAATCAAATCTCTCATGCTGATACCTCTCCTCATTAAATTAAATAGTCAAAAAGATTCTATCTCACATCCTGAATATTACAAAAACATTGAAATATCACAACTAATAGGCTAGAATGGACATAGTAAGATACATTTGGTGAGTTATACTGCTCAAAAAATATGACACTAAAATCCACGTTAGAAAGGACTGCTATGCCAGACAATCTCGCGCTTCGCATGCGCCCTAAAACCATCGACCAGGTCATCGGTCAGGAACATCTGGTCGGACAAGGAAAAATCATCCGCCGCATGGTAGAAGCCAACCGCCTGTCTTCCATGATTCTCTACGGACCTCCTGGAATCGGCAAGACCAGTATTGCTTCTGCCATCGCTGGGACTACTAAGTATGCCTTTCGTACCTTCAATGCGACAGTTGACAGTAAAAAACGACTGCAAGAAATCGCGGAAGAGGCTAAATTTTCTGGGGGTCTCGTCCTATTGCTAGACGAGATTCATAGACTAGATAAAACCAAGCAAGACTTCCTCTTGCCTCTCTTGGAAAGTGGTCTGGTCATCATGATTGGGGCTACGACTGAAAATCCTTTCTTTTCTGTCACTCCTGCCATTCGTAGCCGTGTTCAAATTTTTGAGTTGGAACCTCTGTCTAACCAAGACGTCAAAGAGGCTCTTCAGATAGCTCTAAGTAGTCCTGAGCGTGGTTTTGATTTCCCGGTAGAACTAGATGAGGATGCGCTGGACTTCATTGCCACCTCTACAAACGGAGACCTGCGTTCTGCCTTTAACTCACTGGACTTGGCTGTTCTTTCTACCCCTGAGAATGACAAGGGCATTCGCCATATCACTCTAGACATCATGGAAAATAGTCTTCAGAGAAGCTACATCACTATGGATAAGGATGGAGATGGCCACTATGATGTTCTCTCAGCCCTGCAAAAGTCTATCCGTGGCTCAGATGTTGATGCCAGTCTTCACTATGCTGCCCGCTTGATTGAGGCTGGTGATTTGCCAAGTCTCGCTCGTCGTTTGACTGTTATCGCCTATGAAGATATCGGCTTAGCCAATCCTGAAGCCCAGATTCACACCGTGACTGCTCTGGATGCTGCACAAAGGATTGGATTCCCAGAAGCCCGCATTCTCATTGCCAATGTCGTGATTGATTTGGCCCTTTCTCCAAAATCCAACTCAGCCTATGTGGCTATGGATAAGGCACTTGCTGACCTCAAAACATCAGGGCACTTGCCTATTCCGCGACACTTGCGTGATGGGCACTACAGCGGAAGCAAGGAACTGGGGAATGCCCAAGACTATCTCTATCCACACAACTATCCTGGAAATTGGATTAAACAAGACTATCTGCCAGAAAAAATCCGCAATCATCACTATTTCCAAGCAGAAGATACTGGTAAATATGAACGGGCCTTGGCTCAAAGAAAGGAAGCTATCGACCGTTTACGAAAAATCTGAAATCCTTTTCAAAAAATTGCACTTTCCTCTTGATTTTTTTTGAAAAAGTGGTATCATATAAACATAGAAACGCTGTGGTGTACGACTTCACACTTAAGTGTTGACCGACTATTTTTTGTATTATTAGGGAAACAAAAGTCTTCTAACAGCATGTAGGCCGTCTCACACGGAAACAGCTTCAGTTAGAGCGAGTTGCCCACCTGCTTAATTGCGCGGGTTCAATACAAACCGTGAAGTTTCGGCACCAATACAGCTTTTTTCTTTGCCTCCTTAGCTCAGCTGGCAGAGCAGCGGACTCTTAATCCGTGGGTCACAGGTTCGATCCCTGTAGGGGGCATCTAAATCAACAGGAAAAAGCCTTAATTTCAAGGCTTTTTTTGCATATCTGTTCTACTTTTGGTCAACCAATGGATAGTAAAGATATAATTTTGTAAACACCCTTTCCAGACAGCTCTAATCTGATTGCACTTAAAATTTTAAAAAATTTAATACAAAAGTCTTGCTTTTCTTTTAATTTATGCTATACTTGTTCTTGTACCTGATGCAAGTTTGTCAAAAGAGGAGTTCAGATGGATATAAAATTCTCAGTTGCTTTGCATATCTTAACAATGATTAGTGAAAGCAAGGATACATTAAGTTCTCAAGCACTAGCTATTAGTGTTGGGACTAACGCTAGTTACATTCGAAAGGTGATTGCCTTATTGAAAAATGCAGATTTGATTCATTCCCATCAAGGAAAAACAGGCTATCAACTCAGTAAGTCTCCAAAAAAAATGACATTACTAGAGATCTACTATGCTACTCAAGAAATCAATCACATTAGTTTATTTCCTGTTCATCAAAATAGTAATCCCGATTGTCCCGTTGGAAAACATATCCAAGGAGCAGTTTCACCGCTTTTCGCTAGTGCCGAATCTCAATTAGAGAAGGAATTAACAAATCAAACTTTAGAAGATGTCATTGACAATCTATATAAACAAGCTAAACAAGTTCGAAACTGATTTGATAGCAAGTCAGTTTTTACTGGAAACAGAATGTACCTGTATTAGATACAGGTATATAAAATAAAAAGAAAAGAGAAGACAATGAAAGCCGCACAACACACTACTTATAACAAAAACAATATCACACTGAACATCACAGAAATCGCTAAACCAAGTATTACAGACAAACAAGTCTTGGTGAAAGTCACCGCAGCTGGTGTTAATCCTCTCGATAACATGATTTCTCGTGGTGAGGTCAAGATGATTGTTCCTTACAAACTTCCTCAAACTGCAGGTAACGAAGTGGTTGGAATCGTTGAAAGCATTGGCAAGCAAGTTGACAACTTTCAGGTAGGAGACCGTATCTTTGGCCGTCTGCCACTTGATCATATCGGCGCCTTTGCAGAATACCTAGCTGTCGATAGCCAAGCCTTAGCCAAGGTTCCAGACTATCTATCAGACGAGGAAGCTGCTGCTGTTCCGCTTACTGCATTGACTATCATGCAGGCTCTTGACCTCATGGGCTCTCAAGCTGGGAAAACGATCTTTATTTCTGGTGGTACTGGAGGTGTCGGTGGAATGGCCATTCCAATTGCCAAAGCCAAAGGATTGAAAGTCATCACAAATGGAGCTGGAGATAGTGCTGAGCGTGTCTTGAAACTAAGAGCAGATAGATTTATCGATTACAAAACAGAGGATTATACAAAAACTGTTAGCCAGGTGGATTATGTCCTCGATACTCTCGGTGGAGCTGAAACTGAAAAACAAATGTCTATCATGAAAAAAAGTGGACAGCTTGTTTCACTTCGTGCCATGCCAAACGGTACCTTTGCCAAACGTATGAATCTACCAAAATGGAAACAAATTTTACTTGGACTAGCAGGTCACAAATTTGATAAAATGGCAGAAAAATATGGCGTCCACTACCATTTTATCTTTGTAGAAAGCAATGGCACTCAATTACAAGAGGTAGCTGACCTTTTTAGTAAATTAGAAGTCAAACCCTCTATCGATAGAGTTTATCCATTTGAAGAGGTAAATAGCGCCTTAGAAAAGGTAGCTAATGGTCGCTCACGTGGAAAAACAGTTCTCAGCTTTAAGAAATAAAAAGGAAAACACAATGTCATATATTACAACAAAAAATCAATACATCACTGTCCAAGGAAACCAAATTGCCTATCGCGAACTCAGTAAAGGCAAATCAAAACTGCCTCTTCTGATGCTAGTCCATTTGGCAGCAACTCTAGATAACTGGGATCCTAAACTCTTAGACCTGATTGCTGAAAAACACCATGTCATTGTAGTCGATCTTCCTGGTGTTGGAGCCAGTCAAGGAAAAGTTGCTTCGACGATTCCTGGAATGGCTGAGCAGACAACTGACTTTGTAAAAGCGCTTGGTTACGATAAAATCAATCTTCTTGGCCTTTCTATGGGAGGTATGATTGCCCAAGAAATCATCCGAATAAATCCTACTCTAGTCAATCGTTTAATCTTGGCTGGAACAGGACCTCGAGGTGGAAAAGAGGTCGATAAGGTAACAGGGAAAACCTTTAACTATATGTTTAAAGCGGGACTCGAGCGCATCGATCCTAAACGCTATATCTTCTATAATCATGATGAACAAGGAAAGATTGAAGCTTTGAAAGTCCTAGGACGAATGGGGATGAGAACAAAGGAATTTGCGGATAAAGACATGAACCTATCAGGATTCCTAACTCAACTCAAAGCTATTAAACGTTGGGGGAAAGATTCGCAAGACGACCTAAAATTTATCATCCAACCAACCTTAATCGTCAACGGGGACAAGGATATGCAGGTTCCAACGGAAAATTCTTACGATATGCATGCAAAAATCGAAAATAGTAAGCTGATCATCTATCCAAATGCTGGTCACGGTTCAATCTTCCAATATGCAGACGAATTTTCAAAAGAACTACTGGCTTTCTTGGAGGACTAATATGGTCAAAACGATTCTGATTACAGGTGCTACTGACGGTATCGGTAAACATTTAGCAAAGAAATTGGCCAGTGAAGGGCATCATGTCATCCTCCATTGTCGAAATCCTCAAAAACTTGAACTAGCGCTTCAAGAGGTTCGGACCGTTTCCTTGAGAGGCAGAGTTTCTAGCTACCTTGCAGATTTTTCCAAATTAGACGATGTTTATCGATTTGTAGAGGAAATCAAGCGAGACTTTCAAAGTATTGATGTCTTGTTTAACAATGCAGGCCTATATGCTGGAAAAAAACGAAAAGCGAGTGCTAAAAATGTCGAATTGACCTTTATGTTATCTGTTCTGGTTCCCTATATTTTAACAACTGAGCTAAGTCCCTTGTTAGAAAAAGTTCCTGACGGCCGTGTCATTAATACTTCTTCCTATATGCATCATTTTGCCAAGGTCAAGGATTTAGACTTTGGATTTGAGAATAACTATAATCCCGGATTGGCCTACAATAATTCCAAACTTTACACTATTTGGATGACACGCTATCTAGCCAGAGAGTTCTTTTTAAGTGGTTCAAGCATCACCGTCAATTCTTACCATCCTGGCTTGATTTCAACCAATTTGGGGAATGATTCCAGTGTTGAAAAGACGAAAAAGTCTCTCTTCGGACGCTTGATGAAGTCACTCTCTAAGAATTTAGACGAGGAAATTAAAACAGGCTACTACCTCACCTTATCAGAAGAAGTCACTTGTTTGACTGGCTACTATTTTGATGAGAAGAAAGTAAAATCTGTATCTGAAAAAGGATATACACTTGAAAAAGCTCAAGATTTAATCAATTACTGTAATGATAAAATTAAGTTGTTCAAACAGAAACATGTTGAGTTTGATTAAAAATTTAATACAATAGAAAGACTGGACAGGAACTCAATTTCAGGAGAAAACGAAGTAAATCTTCCCACAATGAAAATGAAACATCTTAAAATCTAATTTATTGCCAATAAAGGAGTTGGAAATATGAAACATATTATCATCATTGGGCACCCTAAACGAGAAAAGAAAACTCTATCTATCGAAAATAAGGAATATGAAATTAGTTTTGATGAATTTAAATCTGGGAAACACAATGAAGATCCCTTCATTTGGAATGATAATTTTCTTTATACATTTTGTCATACAAATGTTTCTCTAAGTAAAGATGTCAGAGAGTGGATTGAAACCAAAGAGGAAAAAGAGGAAGTTTATTTTGTATTTGTATCTAAAGCTAAGGATGAAAATAATAAGGAAATCTTGGAAATTGACACAATTATAAAAGCTAAAAAACTATACGAGTGGCCTGAAAAAGGGCAAAGAAACAAAGAAATACTTCCTGAAATCTTTAATCTCAAAATAAAGAATTACCACTTGCCAGATTGCTATGATGGTAATTTGACTGAACATAATAAAAAGAAACTTTATACTTGTATAGGTGATGAAACCGAGTCGTTTTTACCTATGAAAGAAAAAGGAGATTCTTTCAAACCATACTATTTCGATGAGAATATTGCTAATAAAATTCTGAGTTTAATAACTGTTGAAAACAATCGGGCTTACTATGTAGCCAAAGAAACATCTCCTAGACTTCAAACCGATGAATCCAAAATTTTTAAAGAAATATCAAAGGAACTTTTTGATATTATAACAAACTGTAAACAGGATAAAACTCTTCACTTAACTGGGAAACTATTAAAAGATTTAGATATGAATCATCGAAAAAAATAACTAAACAATTAGACTAGACAAAATGGCTTTTTTGCTCCTATCTCCCCTTTTTCATGATGTATTTTCGTACAGGTGCTTCAACCATTTGAACGATTTCAAATCCTTCTTTTTGGTAAAGATTTTGAGCTCTTTGATTTGCCTCGAAGACATTTAGAGAAATACTATCTATATCTCCATTTTCAAAGGTCAAACTAACAAATTTCCTTAAAGCCTGCCTACCTAAGCCTTGCCCCTGTTTCTGGGGGTTGATAAAAAATCTTCCAATATGAAGATTGCTGTCTTCTAGCCTAATTTTCTGGATAAGACCGACAAACTCTTGTCCATCAAAGATAGAAAAGATTCCTTCCAAATCTTGCAAAGCTTGAATTGTCAAGGGAAAAGGAATCATTGTTCCCATCCATTGCTCTTGAAAGGATTTGCCAAGGGAGTTGGACCATTGGCATACGAGCTGAGCGTTTTCTGTATTCACCTTTTCTTCAAAACGAATTGTCATCTTGACCTCACTATCTTATCTATTTTTCTCCATTATACTACTTCTCCCATTTTTTACGAATAGATAAATATGATTGATATTTATTTTTTTCTTGTCGGGAGCATTCTCGCTTCCTTTCTTGGTTTGGTCATTGACCGTTTTCCAGAGCAATCCATTATAAGCCCTGCTAGTCACTGCGATTCCTGTCAGACTCGCTTGCATCCCTTAGATTTGATTCCAATTCTCTCGCAGGTCTTTCATCTCTTTCGCTGTCGCTACTGCAAGGCTCCTTATCCTGTCTGGTATGCCCTTTTGGAACTAGGCTTAGGTCTCCTATTTCTATCTTACTCTTGGGGCTTCCTTTCCTTGGGACAAGTCATCCTAATCACTACTGGTTTAACCTTGGGCATCTACGACTTTCGCCATCAGGAATATCCTCTACTGGTCTGGATGACTTTCCACCTAATCCTAATAGCCTGCTCTGGCTGGAATCTGGTCATGGTCTTCTTCCTTGTCCTTGGAATTGTGGCTCATTTTATCGATATCCGCATGGGTGCAGGGGATTTCCTCTTTTTAGCTTCTTGTGCTCTCGTCTTTAGTGCAACCGAATTACTCATCTTGATTCAGTTTGCTTCTGCGACAGGGATTCTAGCCTTTCTCCTACAAAAGAAAAAGGAAAGACTTCCTTTCGTACCTTTCCTCTTACTTGCTGCTTGTGTGATTATTTTTGGTAAGCTACTGCTTGTTTGATAAAGTCCTCAATCGGCTCTCCTTGGTGGAGAGCTTTTACAATTTTCGAACCAACGATAACACCATCTGATACCGCATTGAAGCGTTCTACATCGGCTTGACTAGATACGCCAAATCCTGTCAAGACTGGAATGTCGGCTACTTGATGCAATTGTGCCAAGTGCTTGTCCAAGTCTGCACGGTAATTGCCTGATTTTCCTGTCACTCCATTGATGGCAACGGCATAGACAAAGCCTTCTGCTCCTTTAATCAACTCTTTCTGACGCTCAATCCCTGTGGTCAAGCTTACTAAAGGAATCAAAGCTATGTCTGTATCTGCCAAAAATGGTTCTACAAAGTTGGCATGCTCATGAGGTAGGTCTGGAATAATCAAGCCCTTAACCGCTGTATCTGCCAAATCTTTGACAAAGTTCTCCACACCGTACTGAAAGAGGGGGTTGAAGTAGGTCATGATGACCAGCGGAACCTCTGTTTCAATGGTTTTCAAGGTTTCAACCAAAGCTTGTGTCGAGGTCCCGTGGGCTAGACTACGCAAACCAGCTTCTTCGATAACAGGTCCATCTGCGACAGGATCTGAAAAGGGAATACCCACTTCAATAGCCGAAACACCCAAATCTTCTAAAAAGTGGATTGTTTCAGCTAGACCATCCAAACCTTTCTCATGGTCTCCAGCCATGATATAGGGAACGAAAATTCCTTTTCCAGTTGCTTTAATAGCATTTAATTTTTCTGTTAGTGTCTTAGGCATGAGCTTCTCCCTTCTTTGCTGCATCTGCTTCCAAGCGGTCTTTGACTTGAACCACATCCTTGTCCCCACGACCTGATAGGCAGACAATCATGGATTTGTCTGGTCCAAGTTCTTTGGCCAATTTCACTGCAAAAGCGATAGCATGGCTAGATTCCAAGGCTGGGATAATCCCTTCCACACGAGACAAGAGTTGGAATCCTTCCAAAGCTTCTTCGTCTGTCACAGGGACATAGCTGGCACGTTTGATATCGTGGTAGTGAGAATGTTCTGGACCGATACCAGGATAGTCCAATCCTGCTGAGATAGAGAAGGCTTCAAGAATTTGACCATGGGCATCTTGGAGCACATCCATGAGGGAACCGTGAAGGACACCCGGACGACCCTTAGTCAAAGTCGCTGCGTGATGCTCTGTATCCACACCAAGTCCTGCTGCTTCAGCCCCATACATAGCTACTGACTCATCTTCTACAAAGGGATGGAAGAGACCGATGGCATTTGAACCACCACCAACACAGGCTACTAGGGCATCTGGTAAATCTTGACCTGTTAAGTCACGGTACTGTTGTTTAGCTTCTCTACCGATGACACTTTGGAAGTCACGAACGATTTCTGGGAATGGATGAGGCCCCAAGGCAGAACCAAGGATATAGTGGGTATCATCGATATTAGCTACCCATGAACGAAGAGCTGCATTGACCGCATCCTTGAGCACGCGCGAACCGTCTGTCACTGCCTCAACCTTGGCTCCCAAAAGCTCCATACGGAAGACATTGAGGGCTTGGCGTTTGACATCTTCCTCACCCATATAGATAGTACATTCCATGTTAAAGAGGGCTGCAGCAGTTGCAGTTGCTACACCGTGCTGACCAGCACCTGTTTCAGCAATAATTTTCTTTTTACCCATGCGTTTGGCAAGCAAAACTTGTCCTAAGGCATTGTTAATCTTGTGGGCCCCTGTATGGTTGAGGTCTTCACGTTTGAGATAAATCTTGGCTCCGCCAATATGCTGGGTCAAGTTTTTTGCGTAGTAAAGAGGAGTTTCACGCCCCACATACTGGCGTAAGAGTTGGTTTAATTCCTCTTGGAAACTTGGGTCTGCCTGACTTTCACGGTAGGCCTTCTCCAACTCTAAAACTGCTGTCATCAATGTTTCTGGGACGAAACGTCCACCGAATTTTCCGTAAAATCCATCTTTATTTGGTTCTTGATATGCCATTCTTTACCCTCTCTATAAATCTTCTAATCTTTTCATGATCTTTTTGTCCGTCTGTCTCCACTCCGCTTGATACATCTACTGCATAGGGAGTAAAGTGTTGAATTGCTTGTACTACATTGTCTTCCTTAAGCCCACCTGCGATAAAGAAGGGCTGAGTTAGTCCAATCGTATCCAGTTGAGCCCAGTCAAAGGTCTGGCCACTCCCAGCCACAGGGGCATCAAAGAGTAGATAGTCTGCCTGAGAATTGGGCGCATGACCATTTCCATCCACCTGCACCGCCTGAATGCTGGCACAAGGCAAATTCTCAAATAAATCATCTGCCACCTGACCGTGAACTTGAACCAAGTCCAAGCCAACTTTGTCAATGACTTCTAGCAGTTCTGCACGACTTGGTGAAACAAATACACCAACCTTTTTGACATCTGTAGGAATAATCTTTGCCAGCTCAGCAGCCTGATCCAAGGTCACCTGTCTTTTACTAGGTGCGAAGACAAAACCGATGTAGTCGGCTCCTGCTGAAACGGCTGTTTCCACTGCTTCTTTGGTCGATAATCCGCAAATTTTAACCTTTGTCAATCTGCAACTCCTTGATTCTCTGGGCTACATCTTCTGCCTGCATAAGGGCTGTCCCAACTAAAATTCCGTTAAAATATGGTGCTACTCGTTCCGCATCCTGCCCTGTGAAAATAGCCGATTCAGAAATGTACAAGCAATCATCTTTGAAATGTTTAGCCAAGTCCACACTGATCTGCAAGTCAACTTCAAAGGTGGTCAAGTTGCGGTTATTGACCCCGATAATTTGAGCTCCAAGGAGGTGAGCTACCTCTAGTTCAGCTAGATTGTGGGTTTCCACCAAGACTTCCAGACCAAGCTCTGTCGCATAGTCATAAAGTTCCTTGAGACGTTCTTCTGACAAGGCCGCGACGATGAGCAAGATAACTGTCGCACCCGCATTACGAGCTCGGATGATTTGCTTTTCATCGATGATAAAGTCCTTGTTGAGCGTTGGAATCTGTACCTGACTGGAAATCTCCCGCAGATAATCCAAATGCCCTTTAAAGAAAACTTCATCTGTCAGAACAGAAATCATCACTGCTCCGTTCGCTTCATAAGTCTGGGCCTGTTGCACAATATCCACATCGAGATTGATATCTCCCAGACTAGGGCTAGCCTTCTTAACTTCAGCGATTACCTGTAAACGATCCTGGTGATTCTTCAAAAATTCTGCCAAACGATAGGTCTGGCGCAGGGGCTGGATTTGCTCCAGCTCCATCTGCTCAACCTCACGCGCTTTCTGCTCCAAAATTCGTGCTAAAAATTCCTGACTCATTTTTGGTACTCCTGTAACAGTCTGAGTTTTTCAAGAGCCTTGCCACTAGCAATCACTTGGCGGGCCAAGGCAACTCCTTCCTTGATGCTATCAACCTTACCATTAGCATAGAAACCAAGGCCAGCATTCAAGACTGTCGTTTCCAAGAATGGACTTGGTTCGTTTTTCAGAACGCTAAGCAAAATTTCTGCATTTTCCTGAGCATTGCCTCCACGAATATCTTCGATAGCGTAGCCTTCCATTCCCAAATCCTCTGGAGTAAAGCTTGATAAGGTAATTTCGCCATTTTCAAGAAGTGCAATTTTGGTTGTTCCATTCAAACCAGCTTCATCCAATCCTTCTGGCCCAGCAACCACGATGGCACGTTTGCGGCCCATATTTTTCAAAACCTGAGCTGTACTTTCTAGAAGTTCTGGACGACTAATACCAAGAAGCTGTGTTTCCAAAGCCATTGGATGAATCAGGGGACCAGTCAAGTTCATAATCGTTGGAATTCCCAATTCCAAACGAGCTGGCATGATGTATTTCATAGCTGGGTGCATATTTTTAGCGAAGAGAAAGACGATTCCAGTTTTATCAAAGACCTTACCTAGTTCAGCTGGTTTGAGGTCTAGATTGATACCCAAGGCTTCGAGGACATCTGCAGAACCAGATTTAGAAGAAATCGAACGGTTACCGTGCTTGGCCATGTGAACACCGCCACCAGCCAAGACAAAGGCTGCAGTTGTAGAGATGTTAAAGCTGAAAGACTTGTCCCCACCTGTACCACAGTTGTCCATAGCATCATGAATTTCAGTTGGAATATGTTGGGCATGTCCTCTCATGACTTGGGCAATGGCTGTGCGTTCCTCAGGTGTTTCCCCCTTCATCTTAAGAGCTAAAAGGAGAGAAGCAATCTGCGCCTCCGTTACACGCCCAGTTACGATACGCTCAATGACATCCGTCATTTCCACACCTGATAAATTTTCAAATTTTGCTAGCTTTTCAATAATCTCTTTCATCCTAGTTTCCTCACTTTACAACCTTCTCGATAAAATTCCGAATAGAAGACAAGCCATCTGGCGTTCCAATGCTCTCTGGATGGTACTGGAAGCCATAAATTTGAAGGCTTTTGTGTTGAATTCCCATGATAGCTTGATCATCAGTCGAACGAGCTGTCACTTCAAAGTCTTCTGGCATTTCCTCAATCAAAATACTGTGGTAACGCATGACCGCACGGCCATCCTCGATACCTTGATACAGAACAGATGGCGCTTCAAAGTTGATATTGCTCTGTTTCCCATGCATGACTTTTGGAGCCAAACCTAACTTACCACCAAAGACTTCTGCAATGGCTTGGTGGCCCAAACAAATCCCAAGAATCGGCTTCTTGCCAGCAAAGTCACGAATCATATCTTCCATCTTTCCAGCATCAACTGGCCAACCAGGACCAGGAGAAAAGACCAGACCATCTGCTTTTTCAGCTTCTTCATACAGCTTGGGATCATCATTTCTCAAGATCTGCACTTCTGCAAAATTCCCAATGTACTGCGCCAAGTTATAGGTAAAAGAATCATAGTTGTCAATCAATAAAATCATGGTCTTAGTTCTCCAATTCTAGTCATAGATTTTGCTTTGTTAATGGTTTCTTGGTATTCGTTTTGGGCGATGGAATCGTAGACAATCCCTGCCCCAGCCTGCACATAGGCTCTTTGATTTTTAAGAATCATAGTTCGGATAGCGATGGCGAAATCCATATCACCTGTCGCAGACAAGTAGCCGATTGCTCCTGCGTATACGCCCCGTTTTTCCGTTTCCAGTTCATAGATGCGTCTCATCGCTCGAATCTTTGGTGCTCCAGAAACAGTTCCAGCAGGAAGTGTTGCTTTCAAAGCATCCATAGCAGTGAGTTCTGGAAGCAAACGCCCCTTGACCACACTGGTCAAATGCATGACATAACGGAAAAGCTCCACTTCCATATACTTGGTTACTTGGACACTGGCCGTTTCAGAAATGCGGCCAATATCGTTACGTCCCAAGTCTACCAACATCCTATGTTCTGCTGTTTCCTTCTCATCCGAAAGCAGGTCTGTCGCCAAAGCCTTGTCTTCTTCATCCATAGCTCCTCTTGGTCGTGTCCCTGCAATCGGATTGGTTGTCACGATGCCATTTTTGACAGAAACCAAACTTTCTGGACTGGCACCGATGATTTGATAATCCCCAAAGTCATAGAAATAGAGGTAATTAGATGGATTGGTCACGCGGAGATTTCTGTAGAAGTCAAATGGATTTCCAGTAACTTCTGCTGAGAAGCGCTGACTGAGTACACATTGGAACATATCGCCATTACGAATCAAGTCACGAGCTGTTTCCACCATTTCCTCAAACTTCTGAGGAGCGATATGCGGTTTGAAGTCTAACGGAGATAGATCCAAATCTTCAAATTCATTTGGAGCAGGAATGCGTAATTCCTCAAGCACTTGGTTCAAGGCTTCTTCCAAGTCTTCTTGGCTACGCTCACTATAAAGAGCATCCTCGATGACATGGATTTTTTCCTTCTTGTGGTCAAAGACCATGTAACTCTCATAGACGAAGAAATGCATGTCTGGCGTTCCAATTGTATCTTCAGGAATTTGACCAATTTCTTCATAAAGCGAAATCATATCGTAACCAACAAAACCAATGGCTCCCCCACCAAAAGGTAGGTCTGAATGGTGCTGGCTCTTATGAGTCACTTCATAAAGGAAATCCAAGGGATCCCGATCAATCATTTGACCATTTTGATAAAGGACTCCATTTTCAAACTTAATCTCAAAAACTGGATTATAGGCTAAGATAGAAAAACGAGCGGTTTCCTTGTCTCTCGGAATACTTTCTAAGATAACCTTGTGTTGCCCCTTTAGACGCATATAAGCCAAGATTGGTGATAAGACATCTCCATGAATGATTCGTTCCATTGTAATTTCCCTTTCAGTTCCTTATTTTTAATTTTTTATCTTTTTCTATTTCCCTTAAATAGTGCGGACGGGAGGTAAAATTATCCAGTGGATGATTTTAGAAATCCATGAAATGAAAGACCTAATTTTTGGGCTCCTCGCTCATTCATTTCTATGCTCAGGCTAAAATAGTTCCCCGAACTATTTTACTCTCAAAAATTCCGTCCTATAGAAACATATTTGCTTCTCTAAGATACCACTATGGCGGGAAATATCTTTTAAAAGCTCACTTCGTTCGCAAATTTTTTGTAGCAATCTATTTAATAATGAACAATAATTTAAAACTAAACAGCTGAACCTATAATAGACATATAAAAATCCCCACGCAAAATAACTTGCGTGAGGACGAAATTCGCGGTGCCACCTCAATTATAGGATTTCTCCTATCTCTCATTCCTGTCTCAGATACCTCCTGTAACAGGCTGTGCGATAAAGGGCACTCCCTTGAGAATTATGTTTTCTTCTCTCGTTTCAGATGGACCCAACCTTACAACTTTCTCTGCTTGTTTCCAGCGACCACAAGCTCTCTGTGAGAGAAAAGACTGTAATTTTTCCATCTTTTATTTTTTAGCTTCAAGGTAGTCTGCAATCGCAGCTACGTCCTTGTCTCCACGACCAGAGACATTGATGATGAGAGGTTCATCTCGGTACACCTTTACTAGCTTTTTTCATATTAGTCCGGCCGTTTTGTTTGCTTTTAGTAGTAGGCAAGGAGCTGCAGATAGAACTCAAGTTCATCAAAGCGACTTAACGCCCTAATAAAAGATAAACAAAATGACGGATAGAAAAAAGCCCACACACAGAATATACTTCCGTGTGAGGGCGTTGGTAACGCGGTGCCACCTCAATTATAAAGGGACTATCCCCTTTACATCTCTGCCTTGTCTAACAACAAGTTGCACTGTAAGGTGTGCGCACCGAATTTTCATTGTTTCAAATTCATTTTCAAAATCAGCCCACTTTCACTACTTCCAATCACCTGTTCACAATCACCACAGGCTCCCTGAAGATCAAAAATAGTTACTTTTCTGATTTGTTGAACTTATTTTAATACTTTGTTTTTTCTTTGTCAAGACTTTTTTACAATTTTTTTGATGAAGTTAGTACTTTTTCAGAAACTGTTTTGAAAGTCTCAATGATATAGTCCACTTCTTCATCGCTTAATTTAGTGTGAAGAGGGAGCGTAATTTCATTTTCAAAGAAGGCATAAGCCTTAGGATAATTCGCCATATCAAAGCCAAGGTTCTTATAGGCTGTCAAGAGCGGAAGCGGTTTGTAGTGTACGTTACTTGCAATGCCTGCTTTGGCCAATTCTTGGATGATAAGATTGCGATCCTCTAGGGTAGCACCTTCTACATGGGTGATGTAGAGGTGGCGTGAAGATTCAACAGTATCAGTCTTGTGTGCCAATGGATGGATACGAGAACCTGCAAAACCACGATCATAGCGGTCCACAATGTCCTTACGACGTTCTAGCAAACCAGAGTAACGCTCCAATTGTACCAAACCAAGGGAAGCCATGATATCTGTCATATTGCACTTGTAAGCTGGTGTGACAATATCGTATTCCCATGAACCCAGTTGCATCTTGGCAAGGGCATCCTTAGTTTGCCCGTGAAGGGAAAGGATTTGGAATTCCTTGTACATCTCTTCGTCGTCAATCGCTGGATTGGCCTTCCAAGTCGCACTTCCACCTTCTGCCGTTGTAAAGTTCTTAACGGCATGGAAAGAGAATGAAGTAAAGTCAGCGATAGAACCAGCTGGTTGTCCTTTATAAGTAGATCCCAAAGCATGGGCACTATCAGAAACAATCACGATACGGTTAAAGGCTTTTTGCCACTTGCTTGAAGCGGTAAAGAGATCACGTTTTTTCTCCACAACTTGGAACAAACGGTCATAATCGCAAACAATCCCTGCGAGCTCTACTGGGATGATCACCTTAGTCTTTTCAGTAATGGCTTGCTCCAGCAGGTCATAGTCCATTTCAAACGTATCTGCTTGGATATCCACCATGACAGGGGTCGCCCCTACGTGAGTGATAACACTACATGAAGCTGTATAGGTCATGGCTGGAACGATGACTTCATCACCAGGCCCAACTTCAAGCACACGCAAAATTAACTCCAGAGCGGCTGTCGCAGAGTTAAGGCAGACAGTCTTAGGCGTCTGTGTGTATTGGGACAAGCGACGCTCCAGTTCTTTGGTCTTAGGACCTGTTGTAATCCAACCAGAACGAAGGGTATCCGCTACTTCAGCAATTTCTGCTTCTGTAATATCGGGAGGTGAAAATGGAATATTGTAATTTGGCATTGATTTGCTCCTTTTATCTGTACTCATTTTCTCATGACTACTTTATTTTAGCACTTCAAACACGGTTTGAAACATGATTTTGATGTCTCCAAGGAAACTAAATTCTCGGAGATAAGAAAGGTTATAGCGCATCTTTTCAGGAAGGACGTGTTCGACATAGGCTTGGTCAACCGACAGACCTTTCTCCGTCATTTGACTGATGATAGTGTCCTCATCCTTGTAGTTGATGCTGGCTGGAGAGGTAATCCCTGCTGGTAAAAGCAAGGTCGCCATCATTTCAGGGCTATACTGCTCCGTGTAGCGTGGCACTTCAGGACGCGTCCCTACAAAGGACATTTCGCCTTTCAGGACATTGACCAGCTGAGGCAGTTCGTCCAAACGCACACGGCGGATGAAATTGCCAACCTTGGTAATGCGACTATCGTTAGCAGAAGTCACCAGACTGCCTTTTTTATCCGCATCCGTCACCATGGTACGGAACTTCCAAATCTTGAAAGATCGATTGTACTGGGTCACGCGCTCTTGTTTGTAAATCACTGGCCCCTTGCTATCCAACTTGATCCAAATGCTCAAGATGAGAAAGATGGGAGAGGCCAGAACCAGTAAGACCAAGGCTAGAACCCAGTCCAAACAACGCTTGAAAATCAGCGAACCCTTCCTTTTAGAAACAAGCTGGTAGTAAGACTCAACCTCGCTTGATTTCATTTCCACGGGCAAGTCTTCCCATTTCAGCATGCTGTTTCTCCTTTGTTTTTATTATACTATTTGTCAACATTTTTCATTATACCACAAAATGGAAAAGGCGGTGAAAGAAATCTGCAATTTGAAGGATTTCCTTCTTACACTCAATGAAAATCAAAGAGTATTAGGCCATGGCCCCTGCCTGCAAGCTATACATCTTGTGATAGGTTCCTCCCAAGGCCAAAAGTTCCTCATGGGATCCGCTCTCGATAATGCGCCCCTTGTCCAAAACATAGATACAGTTGGCATCTTGTATGGTCGAAAGACGATGGGCGATGGCAATGGTTGTTCGTCCCTGTCTCATCTTAGCCAGTGAAGCTTGAACCAAACTTTCTGTTTCAGAGTCAATATTGGCTGTCGCTTCATCCAAAATCAGAATTTTAGGCTGACTGGCGACTGTTCTAGCAAAGGCAAGAAGCTGACGCTGACCTGTTGAAAAACTGGAGCCACGCTCAGAAACAGGGGCGTCATATCCCTGAGGAAGTTCTTGAATAAAGGAATCTGCATCCACGAAGCTAGCTGCGTCCTTTACCTGCTCATCACTGATTTCTTGGTACATGGCGATATTGGACTTAATGGTCCCATGATAGAGGAAGGGATCCTGCAAGACCAGACCGATGTTCTTTCTCAGCTCTTCCTGACTGTAGTCCCTAATATCCACACCATCCAAGAGAACTCGGCCTGACTGAAATTCATAAAAACGCATGAGGACATTGATAATCGAAGATTTCCCTGAACCTGTATGCCCCACAAAGGCAATGGTTTCACCCTTATTAACGGAGAAAGAAATGTCATCCAGAATCGGATGTTTGCCATCATATGAGAAGCACACATGTTCAAAACGGATATTGCCCTCTTGGACTTTGGCTTGCCCATCTTTTTGATGAGGCTCATAGGTCCTCTCATCGATTAAGGCAAAGACACGGCCTGCAGAAATCATGGACGTTTGAAGGGTTGAAAAGTTTTGCGTCACCTCAATCAAGGGATCAAAGAGGCGGTTTATGTACTGGATAAAGGCATACATGGTTCCGGCCGTTATCCCGATAGAAAGACCACGGTAGCCAAAATAGGCCATTAAGACTGCATAGCCTAGAAGTTTCAGCAAACTCATGGCAGGTCTCAAAAAGAGGGCATCCAAGGCTACAGAACGGTTGGCATAGACCAAGTGTTCTTGGTTGATTTCATCAAACTCTGACTGTAGGCGCTTCTCTTGATTAAAGGCCTGGATAATCCTGATTCCCTCGATATTTTCAGCCAGCTTACTATTGATATCCGACAAGAGACTTCTGGTTTTTTCGATGATTTTCACTGACTTTTTCCGATAGAGATTGACCAGAAGGAAAATCAAGGGTAGAAAGAGCAAGACTAAAGCTGTCAAACGAAAATCCAACACCAACATAGTATAAAGAGTTGTCAGAAAAATGAAAACTGCTGAGATAAAGCTGGACAAAATTCCCGAAAACATATCACTGATGGTTTCGGTATCATTTGTCAAACGAGAGACGATGGAGCCTGCTGGCGTCTTATCAAAATAAGACATGCCTAGTTTCTCCATATTGGCAAAGGCATCGCGACGAATATCTCTGACAATACTGTAGGACACCCGCGCAAAGAGAAGATTGCCGACATACTGAACTAGAGTTTGTAGGAGATAAAGACCATAGTAGGCCAGCAAAACGGTCACAGCGAGTTGGTTAAGATTGCTGAGATACTGGTCAATAAAGTGGGAAGCCACAAGGGGAATGACACTTTTAATGACCGTCGTTGCTAGGAGCAAGCTGAGTGCCAAAAAGGTCAGAAGACCATAAGGCTTGAGATAAGACACCAAGCGCTTCAATACAGTCCATTGTTCTTTCTTATTCTGCATCTTCTTCTCCCTTCATTTCCAGCTGCTGAGACTGGTAGGTTTGGGCATACCAGCCATCCATGGCTAGTAGGTCTTCGTGCCTGCCTCGTTCGATAATCTGACCATTTTGCAGGACTAAAATCAAATCTGCATGAACAACCGCACTGAGGCGATGGGCTGTGATAATGGTTGTTTTGTCCTTTCGCGTCTCCTTGAGGTTGTCGATAATCGCATACTCCGTCTTGGCATCCACAGCTGACAAAGAATCATCCAAAATCAAGATATCAGGGTCTAAAATCATCGCCCGACTCATGGCCAGACGCTGCTTTTGACCACCAGAAAGACTGACTCCCTTTTCACCAATCAGCGTATCAAATCCCTGAGGCATAGCTACAATATCTTGATAAACTTGAGCTAGCTTGGTCGCTTCCTCGACCGCTGAAAGGGGCAAATTAGGATTGCCAAAGCGGATATTATCTAAAATCGAAGTCGCAAAGAGGAACTGGTCCTGAGGAACATAGCCCATGAGACTGCGAAGGTCTGTCAGACAATAGTCCCGAATATCGTGGCCATTCAGATAAATAGCTCCCTTATCCACATCGTATTCACGCAAGAGGAGTTTGATCAAGGATGTTTTCCCAGAACCTGTCTGCCCAACCAAGCCCAGTGTTTGCCCTTTTTCCAAACTAAAGTGAACATTTGTCAGTGTTTCCTCATTTTCAAAGGCAAAACTATCAATGGCATACTGCAAGCGCCCATTTTCAATACTATCTAGAGGAAACTCAGGGTCTTGTACAGGTGGTTCCTGAGACAAAAGTTCCTCAATTCGCTGGTAAGAAACCTTCCCTCGCTGGGTAATATTAAAGAGGAAGCCGATGGCCATGAGAGGCCAAACCAGCATATCCAAGTAGCTGATAAAGGTAACTAAATTCCCAACTGTAATCTGCCCTTCCTGAACCATCAAGGAGCCGACCAAGAGGGTTAAAACATAGGAGGAACCAACAAATAAGAGAACCATGGGGTCAAAGAGACTATCGTATTTCATGGTTTGGAGGTTCTTTTGGAAGGTCAATTCATTGACTGCCTGGAAAGACTTGAGCTCGTCCGCCTGATAACCGAAAGACTTGGTCACTTTAATACCTGATACGGACTCCTGTACCTTGTTATTGAGTTCAGAAAAGGCAGCCTGTGATTCGCCAAAGGCCTTGTGGGTCTTTCTCCCTAGACGACTGGTCGCATAAGCCATGAAAGGTAAGGGTAAAATGGCAACTAGGGTCATTTGCCATGAAATGCTAAAGAGCATAGTCAGCAAGGTCACCAGAGCCGTGATAGAGGCATCCACGGCAGACATAACACCACCCCCTGCGAGACGAGTCAAGGCGTTGATATCATTGGTTGCGTGTGCCATCAGATCCCCCGTCCGATAGGTTTGATAAAAAGCTGGAGACATTTTTGTGAAATGCTCAAATAAGCGAGAGCGCATAATCTGTCCCAAACGGTAGGAAGTCCCAAGAATATACATACGCCAAACATAGCGCAGATAGTACATCCCAAAGGCCGCAAGAAGCAAGTAAAATAGGTCAAGAAGGAGGTCCTGCTGGGTTAATTGCCCCGATGTGATGGCATCAATGACCCGCCCCATGACCATAGGTGGAATGAGATTGAGGACGGAAACCAAGACCAAGGCCACAATTCCGACTAGATAACGGCGTTTTTCTAACTTGAAAAACCACCAAAGTTTTTGAATAATGGACATAAAATCCCTTTCTGATTGCAAATGGAAACCTGAGGCCAAGACCCCAGGTTTTTCTTATTCATAGGTTACGACTGTAACAGCACCCTTGTCATACTCAGCGATAAAGATATTGGCAACATTGTCATGTCCTTGTTTGCTGAGGTTATCAAGCAACCACTCTTCGCTACGACCAATCGATTCCAAAACATCGACTTGGATCACACCGTCAGTCACAACTGGATACTTAGGATTTTCATCCCCCATTTGGACCACGATGAGTTGGCCATTTTGCTCTTGCACAGCTCGTTTAACTTGCTTCATCTGGAAAATCCCTTGGCTACGAAGTTTGAGAGCAACATCTGCCGCAGACAAGCCAACTGAACGACAGGCTTCTGGGTCGATCTGCCCATTTTTGATGAGGAGAGTTGGTTTCCCATCAATCAAGCGTTTGACAAAACGAACATTATTGTTGAGCCATTTGAGGGTCAAGACCAAAATCGTCCACATCATCAAAATCACTGCGTATTGCAGAATACTAATTGAACTATTGTAAATCACCCCACCGATGATACCACCAAGAACATAGTTTTGAATTTGGTCTGTCGCAGAGTTAGGTGCTAGGTTCCCCTTTCCTGTCACATTAATAACAAAAACAAGAGAGAAAAGACCCAAGGCCAGTTTGATTAAAATTTCCATATAGTTGAGTGTCATTTGTTTACCTCCACCAATTCAATAGCATCTGTTTGATGCAATTCTAATTTCTCTAAAAGATACTTGTCCGGTTGACTCCCGTTCATAGCGCGGTAGAAATTTGGACCTACCTTGACAAGCGCTCCATCAGTGGTAGCTGAAGTATTGACGTAAACTTCTGATTTATCCACTCCCAAGTCTTTGGAAACGACCTCTATAAAATGAAGGGAGGTTTGAAATTGATTGTTAGAGGCTTGATTGGTCTGGTATTTTGAAATCGTCACCAAAAGCATGGCTACTAAAGTCAAGGCCAAAATCATGACCAATTCCCGAAACTTAGTCCCCTTTTTATCGCGATAAGCCTTAAAAGCAAAAAATCCTGTGATAGCTAGGAGCACAATCCCAAAGCCAATCATGATTCCATTTTGCTGACTGATTTGGCTAAGCACATAGTCATATGAGTAAAATTTCATTTATTTTCACTCCTTTTCATAAAATCATTCTTCATTATAAACGAAAGAGGGTGATTTTTCAAACCATACGTTGGGGAAATAGACATATCAGACCAACTTCTCAAACTAATGACTCCAGTAGCTATTTCAAGATTCTGATTTTGATAATTGATAAGAATAGACACTAGGAATTATCACTACAAAGAAAAGTGTCAAGAAGAATACCCAGTAAACATATAGTTGCACAAAGGAATTTAGAAACAATAACAATCCTCCTAATACCCAAATTTTTCCAGCTAGGCGATGCGTTTTTCTCCAGTTTTCATCATTTTCCAAGGTCCACGGTAGTCGAATACCGATTATATAATTTCGGTGTGTTTTTGGTAGATAATTTCCAATTACGATCATCACGACTCCCATAAAAATCTGAGCTAGTAGCCCACTCATCATGGAATAACCCAAAGATTCTCCGAAGATAGAAATCATTAATAGACAAGATACAAAAGGAATAATCCAGTAAATCAAAACTTGTATTTTTGAACTGATATTGCTAGATTTAGGATCCTTAATCATTAAAAATAGAAGCAACCAATGCATCAAAAGCATGAGAGTCGGTAATCCAAAGATAGCAGACATTTTATGATTGTAGCCATCTGCTTGACCCAGTAGATTAAAATGAGTGGGTATCTCCTCTGGTAATTGATTCCAGAAAACACAACCTACAAGGGAAGGTAGTAGGATGAGAATGCTCGTAAATAATACCAATTTCTTATTGATTTTTATCTTCATCAAAATGATCTCCTTTCAGATCTGCTAACCAAACCATTATATCCTCTAAAACCGATGTATTTAACTCATAATAAATAAAGTTTTTTTCTTTCATTTCATGAATCAAATCCGCTGCTTTCAAAATCGTGAGATGGTGTGAAATAGTTGCACTAGTCAACTCAAATTGACTGGCAATTTCTCCTGCAGATAATCTACCTGCTTTGAGTAAATTTAAAATCTCTCTCCTCACTGGATGAGATAAGGCTTTAAAACTATTTGCAAAACTCATAATGACTCCTTTCCCTTTGTAATATTAGTAGGGCTAGGACTAAGCAAGGTAGAACTGATAGCATTCCTGTCGGTGATGGGCCTAAAATCAAGAGGCTTGAAACTTTTTCTCCTGGTAATTGGAAGAGTAACCCAATACCTGCAGTTGCATTGATTGCCCCATGAAATAGGGCAGAAGCCCAGATAGAACCTGTCTTTTCCAACAACCAGCTCAACAATATTCCTAGGCTAAAACAAGATAGAAACATAGCAACAACTCCCAAAACGGGATAAGCAAAATAAGTAAGGCCATAATTATATCCTTGCAAATTGATTGGTAAATGCCATAGACTCCAAATGAGAGCAAGTAAGACATGAGTCTGAACTAGTGAAAAGCGTTCTCTTAGCACTGGGTAAAGATAGCCACGCCAACCAATTTCCTCTCCCAATGCAAAGAAACTATTAAGAAAAGGAGCGTAGGTCAAACTAGATAGGATTTGAATCAAAGCCAAGAAAGATAAGGGAATCGGTGATTGAAGGACTCCTTTTTCTTGTAAAATAGCTTGAATAGATTCAAAACCAAGGCTGAAATTACTAGGGAATACAAGAAAATAAAGTCCCGCTCCTAAAAAACTGATGACTGCTGGTAACCAGATAGCTAGTAAGTAAAAGCTCCAGTTCCTCTTGAGATTCACAACTAATTTAGATTTGATTCCACTAGGTTGATTCGTGATTTTCCCTAAAATAAAGACTGCAAGTGCAGGCATCCACATAGCTACAATACTAGCAAGTTGACTCCATGGAGAATTTAGACCAACACCACTTAGCCATAGTGCCAGCCATATTATCCAAGCAAGGGCATAAGCCAAGACCACAAAAAGAAGGATTGTTCTTTTATTTGACATATATGTAACTTCACTTTCTATTTAGATGTTTTTCTAAATAACATTATACACCTTTCTATTCTAAACACAAGAGCTATTTAGATTTTTTTCTAAATAGTTTAGGGGATTTTTATTTTCTCAGGATAAAGTCTAAAGAGTAATTTTTCAAACCATACGTTGGGGAAATAGTCCTTTTTTTGGTATAATAAAATCTATAATCTGAATGAAAAAGGTAACTTTATGAAACTTATCTCATGGAATATTGATTCCCTCAATGCTGCCCTAACTAGTGATTCAGCTCGTGCCAAATTGTCCCAAGAAGTCCTACAAACCTTGGTCGCTGAAAATGCTGACATTATCGCTATCCAAGAAACCAAGCTTTCTGCCAAGGGTCCTACAAAGAGACATCTGGAAATTTTAGAAGAGCTCTTCCCAGGCTACAAAAACATGTGGCGCTCTTCCCAAGAGCCTGCCCGTAAAGGCTATGCTGGAACCATGTTCCTTTATAAGAAAGAACTTACGCCTACTATCAGCTTCCCAGAAATCGGTGCCCCTTCTACCATGGACTTGGAAGGCCGTATCATCACGCTAGAATTTGATGATTTTTTCGTAACGCAAGTTTACACTCCAAACGCTGGCGATGGCCTCAAACGCTTGGAAGAACGCCAAGTCTGGGATGTCAAATATGCTGAGTACTTGGCTCAACTAGACAAAGAAAAACCAGTCCTTGCAACCGGTGACTACAATGTAGCCCACAATGAAATCGACCTTGCAAATCCTGCCAGCAACCGCCGTTCACCAGGATTTACAGACGAGGAACGTGCTGGATTTACCAACCTCTTGGCAACTGGATTTACCGATACTTTCCGTCATGTTCACGGCGATGTTCCCGAACGCTACACTTGGTGGGCACAACGCAGCAAGACTTCTAAAATCAACAATACAGGCTGGAGAATCGACTACTGGCTCACAAGTAACCGTATCGCTGACAAGGTCACTAAATCTGATATGATTGACTCCGGTGCGCGCCAAGACCACACACCCATTGTCATGGAGATTGAACTCTAAGGAGAAAACGAATGGACTATCAAGCTGTCATTCCTGAATTTGTAGTATCTGACATCGAAAAATCACGCCACTTCTACTGCAACCTGCTAGGATTCTCTGTCGAATACGAGCGTCCAGAGGAGAAATTTCTCTTCCTCTCGCTTGAAGACTGCCAGCTAATGTTAGAGGAGGGAACAAAGGATGAATTAGTTGAACTGACCTACCCATTTGGTCGCGGTGTCAATATTTCCTTTGGCATTGCAGATGTTCCTCAGCTCCACCAAAAACTGCTGGAAGCTGACTATCCTATCCATCGTCCCCTGACAAAAAGAGAATTTCGAGTAGGAGATAGCTTTATATATCCCCATGAATTTGCAGTTTTGGATCCAGATGGCTATTTTTTAAGATTTAGCGAGTAGAATAATAAAGATTGGGAAAAAGTCTTTAAAGTTAGAAAAAGGCATATTGTCAGGTGTTTAAAAATCTTGATAATATGCCCTTTTTATTATGGAAAAACCTTCTAAATGTTAGCTAATAAGTTAACTTTTGCCCATTTTTATTATATTCGTTCGCTTTTTAAACCAAAACACTAACAAAACAGTTGATTTCTAAAGTTATTTAGTGTAAAATAAAAACATTGGCACAAGCCTATTTTAAATTAAATATCATTTTACTTGTTTATGTCGTGAATTGGCACGACGTTTCTACAAGGTGCCGGAACACCTAACAATAAGTAAGTTAGCAGTGAGGTATGGTCGTTTTTGCCATGCCTATTTTGGGGACTTACTTAGAGATTAAGTAGGTCCTTTTTGAATATTTTTAATATTTCCCTTAATTAGTGCGGACGGGAGCAACTTCCTTCGGAATTTCATCCCTAATTTTTGAGCCAAAAGTCTCAAAAATCCCGTCATAGACAATAACAAGATTATTGTCTATGCTACCACTACGGCGGGAAATATTTGATAAAACTCGCTTCGCTCGTACTAGTTTTATCAAATACATAGTACTAGCAAACCGGATCACTATAGAAACATTTAACCAACAAGTAAACTGGCTTTTAGACTTTAGGAGGTCTTATGAAATTATTAGAAGAGCGCATCCTCAAGGATGGGCATATCTTGGGTGATAACATCCTCAAGGTGGATTCTTTTTTAACCCACCAAGTTGACTTTAGCTTGATGCGAGAGATTGGTAAGGTTTTTGCGGAAAAATTTGCTTCTGCTGGTATTACCAAAGTCGTGACCATTGAAGCGTCAGGTATTGCCCCAGCCATTTTTACAGCTGAAGCCTTAAACGTTCCCATGATTTTCGCTAAAAAAGCTAAAAACATCACTATGAACGAAGGAATCTTAACTGCCGAAGTTTACTCCTTTACCAAGCAAGTGACCAGTACCGTTTCTATCGCTGGAAAATTCCTCTCACCAGAGGACAAGGTCTTGATTATCGACGATTTCCTTGCTAATGGCCAAGCTGCCAAAGGCTTGATTCAAATCATTGAACAAGCTGGAGCAACAGTCGAAGCTATCGGTATTGTGATTGAAAAATCCTTCCAAGATGGCCGTGATTTGCTTGAAAAAGCAGGTTATCCTGTCCTATCACTTGCTCGTTTGGATCGTTTTGAAAATGGCCAGGTCGTATTTAAGGAGGCAGATCTCTAATGCAAACTCAAGAAAAACACTCGCAAGCAGCCGTTCTTGGCTTGCAGCACTTACTAGCCATGTACTCAGGATCTATCCTAGTTCCCATCATGATTGCGACAGCCCTTGGCTATTCAGCTGAGCAGTTGACCTACCTGATTTCCACAGATATCTTCATGTGTGGGGTGGCAACCTTCCTCCAACTCCAACTCAACAAATACTTTGGAATTGGACTACCAGTCGTTCTCGGAGTTGCCTTCCAGTCGGTCGCTCCCTTGATTATGATTGGACAAAGTCATGGCAGTGGTGCTATGTTTGGTGCCCTTATCGCATCAGGGATTTACGTGGTTCTTGTTTCAGGCATTTTCTCAAAAGTAGCCAATCTCTTCCCTTCTATCGTAACAGGCTCTGTTATTACCACGATTGGTTTAACCTTGATTCCTGTCGCTATTGGAAATATGGGAAATAACGTTCCAGAACCAACTGGTCAAAGTCTCCTACTTGCTGCTATCACTGTTCTGATTATCCTCTTGATCAACATCTTTACCAAAGGATTTATCAAGTCTATCTCCATTTTAATTGGTCTAGTTGTTGGAACTGCCATTGCTGCTACTATGGGCTTGGTTGATTTCTCTCCTGTTGCGGCAGCACCACTTGTCCATGTCCCAACTCCACTCTACTTTGGGATGCCAACCTTTGAAATCTCATCTATTGTCATGATGTGTATCATCGCAACAGTGTCTATGGTTGAGTCTACTGGTGTTTACCTAGCCTTGTCTGATATCACGAAAGACCCAATCGACAGCACGCGCCTGCGCAACGGTTATCGCGCAGAAGGCTTGGCCGTACTTCTCGGAGGAATCTTTAACACCTTCCCTTACACCGGATTTTCACAAAACGTTGGTTTGGTTAAATTGTCAGGTATCAAGACTCGCCTACCAATCTACTACGCAGCTGGTTTCCTGGTTCTCCTTGGACTCCTTCCTAAGTTTGGTGCCCTTGCCCAAATCATTCCGAGCCCTGTCCTCGGTGGTGCTATGCTGGTGATGTTTGGTTTTGTATCCATTCAAGGGATGCAAATCCTCGCTCGTGTTGACTTTGCTAACAATGAACACAACTTCCTTATCGCAGCAGTCTCCATCGCTGCAGGTGTCGGACTCAACAATAGTAATCTCTTTGTCAGCATGCCGACAGCCTTCCAAATGTTCTTCTCAAACGGAATCGTCGTAGCCAGCCTACTCGCCATTGTCCTCAATGCGGTACTGAATCATAAAAAGAAATAAGAAAAAGAGGTGCGAGCCTCTTTTTTGTTTATCACAAGTTGATTATAAATATAATCAATCCCAATTCCCATCTAATATTTCTTTTATAAACTTCTTAGGCATCCAAAAGGAGTGTTTTGTAATCCTACGCCCATCTGGAAGCTCATCCGTATCAGATAATGAGCCTTTCCCAACAAATTTTCCTTTTTCAATTTCATAATAAGCATTGGTAGCATGTAATTTCGTAAATAGGATTCTATTTATCTTACTTTGAGGGAAATTAGTTGAAACTTTATTACCATTTTGAGTTAATTTAACTCCGTCAGAAATAATTTGTCTAGTTTCCTGCCACACTCTTTGGATTTCTTCTAATTGTCTATCCTGAAATCCCCAAAATTTGATAGAATCTAATACAAATAGCTTAGGTTCAATTTCCTTAAAAATAACGAAGAGGAATCGTTTATTATAAATTTCATTATAAACATGTGACGATTCCCAACTATCTGTTTCTGCTAATTCTTTAAAACAATAAGTTTTAAATGGAGAGTCTTCCTTAGGTAAATTATTCTTATCTACTCGAATAACTCTCAAATTCATGTTTGCTTTTTGAAATTCTTTTGTCTTATCTAAATCCCCTGTTAATCCTAAAATTTTTCTAATCAGAGTACTATTCTTACCTTTGGCTTTTGGATTCACTTCAAATCTATCATATAACTCTTGTTCAGAGAAACCTTTATAGGAGAGAATCTTCTCTGCAATAACCTCAGTAAATGATTTTTTCTCACCCCTGAAATTAGCCAGAACACTCTCTTGATCTGATTGATTAAAGATTTTATGATTAATCAGATAGGTCATATAACTTGATTTTAATTCCCAAGCTCTTTGTTTTGCTAATTCATGACTAAATGGTTGCTGTCTTAAATCCTTTCCTTTACCTGCACCTTTTGTACAAGTTGATAAATAGTTTCCATCTGATTCTGATAATTCATGTGCCCTTCCATTTTTGATTTTATCTGTAATCTTCTGATAGTCTTCAAGGATGACTGCCATATCCTCCTCAAACCATTCATATAAAAATATTTTTTCAATGACATAGTCCTTCATTGTTTGATTAGGAATTAAGCCATTGTAAAACAACAACAAAATCTTTGCACATTTTTTCCATAAATGAGTGGAGTAAAAATCCTCTAAATTTTCCTCCATATAGTTTAGTATTGTTAATACAAGTCGTTCTTTTGCACTAAGTGTCCCATTTTTGTTTATCTTAAAAGGAGTAACTTTTAATTCTACACCTATTTTTTCAAAGTCAGCTTCCGAGTCACTATTTGGCTGGTAACCATAGAAATATTTTTCAATATAATTTCCATACTGCCCTTTTGACTTCATACTAATTGTTTTATCTTGTACCTCAGAGACTACTCTATCATTATAATCGTCATATGATTTATAAAGCGAACGATTATACTCTTCCATAACATCGGAAAATTTTCTATTTAATAGTTTGTGAGAATATTCAATAACACTATCGATATCTTCATCGTTATAGTTAAATAAGTTTTGATCCATTTTCTTCTCCTATCTTTTATATTATATCAAATTAAACTAAAGCAAACATTAATACTTGATCAATCATTGAAAATAGTATATAATGGATTAAACTGTAAAAAAATGAAGGAGAAAAGATGAAAGTTCTCGAACTATTTGCTGGAGTTGGCGGTTTTCGGATAGGATTAGAAAATGCCGATAAGCAACTCTTTAAAACAAAATGGGCAAACCAATGGGAACCATCTCGTAAATCTCAAGACGCATTTGAGGTCTATGATTATCACTTCCCCAATAGCGAAAACATCAATATTAGTATCTCTGATATAACAGACGAACAATTTTCCAAAATGGATGCCGATATGATTGTCGGTGGTTTTCCTTGCCAAGATTACTCTGTTGCGCGTAGCAAGAAAAATGAAAAAGGCATTGAAGGAAAAAAAGGAGTTTTATTTTGGGAAATCATTAGAGCAACAGAAATCATTAAACCCAAATACTTAATTCTAGAAAATGTAGATAGACTTTTAAAAGCACCTTCAAAACAACGAGGACGCGATTTTGCAATCATGCTCACAGCTTTTAATAATCTTGGATATTCTGTAGAGTGGAGAGTTATTAATGCTGCTGAGTATGGAAGAAGCCAACGAAGACGTCGTGTATTCTTTTTCGTATATCGAAATGATACAGTCTTTGCCCAAAAAATTGACAATCTTTACGAAAAAAATGAAGAAATCTTTGAAGATAATAGGTATGATGACTATATTTTCAATCAAGGTCTATTTGCAAAACAATTTCCTATTAAACCTATAGCAGTTAAAAATCGTCATGTTTTTTATAAGTTACCAAATGATATAGTTGAAGTTTCAGATACTTTTACTGGTACTGTTTGGAATACAGGAATTATGAGACATGGAAAATACTATTCTATTGATACAGAACCCAACTACAATGGTAATCCTATCACTCTAGGAGAAATTCTTCAAGATGAGTCTGAAGTACCTGAAAAATATTTTTTAACTGATCAGTCAAAATTGGAAAAATTTCAATATCTAAGAGGACCTAAAAAAATTGAACGAACATCCTCTGACGGGCATCAATACATCTATTCAGAAGGAGGAATGTCACCTTATGATGATTTAAACCTTCCTGGAAGAACAATGCTTACATCCGAAGGGACTGTTAATCGTTCTACACATTTATTATTTGTAAACAATAAATATAGATTAATTACACCCATTGAAGCTGAACGCCTTCAGGATTTCCCAGATGATTGGACAGCTAAAAAGAAACTATCTGACGATTCTATTGTAGAGGTATCTGATAAAATGAGAATGTTTTTTATGGGAAATGCTTTAGTTACTGAAATTGTAAAAGAAATTGCTGAGTTTATTAAAGAAATTGATTGATTTATCTGAAACTAAAAAAGAGGTGCGAGCCTCTTTTTTGTTTTTCTATATCCTTACCTGTCTGTCTTCTGACCGTTGGCCTGTGACAAACATGGTAAAGGTTGCTTTGCAGACATTTCTGCCTTCTTGATTGGTAATATCGACATCCACTACGCAGGTTGTGCGACCTTGATGGACACATTCTCCTTTGATGGTCAGCACATCGTCGAGTTTTCCTGCTTTGAGGTAGTTGATAGAAGATTGGAGAGTCACTCCATCAAGTCCTAGCGAGATAACCACCAAACCACTGATTTGGTCACATAGTGTGAATAGATAGCCACCATGGGCATTGCCATAGTAGTTGAGCGACGAGTTCACTACTTTTGTCGTCACCACAACGTGACCATCTCTCATTTTTTCAATTTCGTAATTTTCAAAGGCAGATATAGCGTCAAAATGAAAATCTTTCATCGTTTCCTCCTGATATTTCAAACGACACTATGATACTACTTTTTATAGGACTGTGCAAGGAGAAAGCTCTTAGTCTGGCAAAATTCCGACCTGCTCCACAAAGCGCATAAAGGCCGCCTGTCCTTGTTCCGTCTGCTTGTAGACTCCTGCATCCTCAAGTACACGCGCAAAGATAGCACCAACAGAGTCCTTGACGATTTCAAGGGCTTTTTCTTTATCTGTTAGGTCTAGATATTGGGCTCTAAGTTGGTCTGCCCATTCCTGATGATAATCGGCAACTGTAACAGCTTCTCCTACAAGATAGCTAGCAACTTGCTCCACTTCTTCTTTCAGACGTGGTGGCAAGATTGCCAAGCCCATGACCTCAATCAAGCCGATATTTTCCTTCTTGATATGTTGGACATCCTTGTGAGGATGATAGATGCCATCAGGATGTTCTGCAGAAGTCTGATTGTCTCGCAAGACCAAGTCCAACTCAAACTGTCCATCGCGTTTACGGGCAATAGGTGTGATGGTGTGATGCGGTGTTCCATCAGTCTCTGCTAAAATCTGCACTGTAGGGTCTGAATACTGGCGCCATTCCTGCAAAATCTTGTCAGCCAAGTTGATCAAATCCTCTGTGGAATCCGAAGTCAGACGCAACACTGACATAGGCCACTTGACAATTCCAGCCTTGACTTGCTCAAAACCAGCAAATCGGAAGGTCTTTTGCAAGGGAGCCAATTCCATAGGAAATACGTGACGGCCTCCCTGATAGTGGTCATGAGTTAGAATAGAGCCCCCAACAATCGGCAGGTCGGCATTAGAGCCAGCAAAATATCCTGGAAACCGCTCTACGATAGCCAGCAGACGTTCAAAACTCTGACGACTAATGGCCATGGGACGATGCTGGCCATCTAAAAAGATACAATGCTCATTAAAATAAGCATAGGGCGAATACTGGAAGCCCCACTCCTGACCAGCCATTTCAAAACGGATAATCCGGTGATTGCTACGGGCTGGGTGGTTAACTCGACCATGGTAGCCTTCATTCTCTAGACAAAGTTGACACTGAGGATAATTACTAGCTTGCACCAACTTAGCTGCCGCAATCTCCTTAGGATCCTTTTCAGGCTTAGAGAGATTGATGGTAATCTCAAGCTCTCCGTAATCAGATGGAACACGATAAGCAATATTTTTAGCAATGGCCTTGAGTTTGATGTAGTCATTCTTCTGACTGAGTTGGTAAAAATCCTCTACCGCTTGCTCAGGAGAGTAGGCATAGGTTTCCCAGAAGTCACGATTGACCTGACTTGGACAAGGGAGCACCAAATCCATCAGTTCAGCACCGAGGATTTCACGCGCAGTCTGACTATCCTCAATCATCTCTAATCGAACGGCTTCCTCAACTAACTGATCCTTGAGGTCAATCAATTTATCCAGATTGGTCTCAACTTCCAAAACACCGTCTCCCACTCGTGACAAGACACGATTGGTCAGGTAGATTCGATCCATTTCCTCAAATGAACTTTCAGCAATAACGTGTGTTACAAATTTATCTACTAAGGTCACTATAGAGCCTCCTTCTGACTAATCAAGGACGCGAGTGCCACCTGCAACTTCAGCGATATAGAAGCTTGGAGCGTAGCCAACTACTTTCTCGTAGTGTTTGCCAACAGCTTCCTTAAAGGCCTCAACAGTATCTTTTTGCACCAAGGCAATGGCACAGCCGCCAAAACCTGCCCCTGTCATGCGAGCACCGAGAACACCTTCTTGTGCCCAAGCTGTGTGAACAAGAGTATCCAATTCCAAACCAGTTACTTCATAGTCATGCTCTAGAGAAACGTGTGACGCATTCATCAAACGACCGAATGTTTCCAAATCACCTGCTCGAAGGGTTGCTTGAGCTTTGAGGGTACGTTGGTTTTCAAGCACAGCATGGCGAGCACGTTTCAAACGATTTTCATCTTTAATCAGATAGCTGTATTGGTCAAAGGCCCACTCATCCAATTCACCCAAGGTCTGAATATCCAAAGCTGCTTGCAATTCTTCCACTGCTTTTTCACACTCAGCACGACGTTCATTGTATTTAGAGTCCGCCAATTCACGACGTTTATTGGTGTTCATGATAACAACGACATTGTCCTTCAAATCAAGTGGCACCAAGTCGTATTCTAAAGTATTGGTATCTAAGTAAATAGCACGTTGGTCAGCCCCCATACCGATAGCAAACTGGTCCATAATGCCAGAATTTACTCCGATAAAGTTATTTTCTGTTTGTTTTCCGATTTTAACCAAATCGAGACGCTCTAGTTTTAAATCAAAGAGATGCTCTGCCACGACCCCTGTCAAAAGTTCCAAGGATGCTGAAGAAGACAGGCCAGCACCATTTGGGATATTCCCATAAACATAAAAATCAAAACCTTTATCAATCACGTGCCCAGCTTCTTGCAAGAAATGAAGAACCCCTTTTGGATAGTTGGTCCAGTTGTGCTCTTTTTCAAATTTGAGGTCAGCGAGAGGCACTTCGATAATGCCCTTGTCCTCAAAGTTAGCTGAGTAGAAACGTAAAACTTGGTCGTCACGCTTACGAGCAGCCCCATAAGTTCCTAAGGAAATAGCTGCTGGAAATACATGTCCACCATTATAGTCTGTGTGCTCACCAATCAAGTTGATACGACCTGGTGAAAAGAATGTTTGGTCTGCTTCTTGACCAAAAACAGCAAGAAAGTCTTTACGAAGAGCTTCTGCAGTAAGATGTTGTGTCATATGATTTCTCCTTTGACTGTCCGTTAAGTCACCTTAACGTGTAATCGTTTTCTTCTATTGTATCCAAGGGATTTCCTAAGGTCAATCCTTTTTACTAAAATTTTACTAAACTATCAGTAAAAAGCAGAAAAATATGATATACTAACCTTAAAGAAGGAGGATTTATGGCTACCTTAAAAGACATTGCACAGCTAGCCTCTGTCTCTATCGCGACCGTATCCCGCGTCCTCAATCGCGACCAGAGCCTATCTGTTACAGAAGAAACCAGACACCGTATTTTAACTGTTGCTGAAGAGCTAGGCTACACCAAGCACCTCAAAACAGGCGAGTCCCATAAGCCCAAGCAAAAGATTGCCATTATTCAATGGGTCAGCGAACAAGGGGAGCTAGACGACCTCTACTACTACCAGATTCGCCTAGGCATCGAAAAAAGAGCCCAAGAGTTGGACTATGATATCTTGCGCTATTTTAATGACCATCCTTTTACCCTGAGCGAGGAAGTGATTGGAATTCTCTGCATCGGAAAGTTTAGTCGAGCTCAGATTTCTGCCTTTGAAGAATACCAAAAGCCCCTTGTCTTTCTAGACAGTGATACTCTTTCACTAGGACACACCTGTATTATCACGGACTTTTATACTGCCATGAAACAGGTTGTCGATTATTTCCTCAGCCAAGGAATGGACCGTATCGGGATTCTAACAGGCCTTGAAGAAACAACTGACCAAGAAGAAATCATTCAGGATAAGCGGCTGGAAAATTTCAGAAACTACAGTCAAGCGAAGGAAATCTATCATGATGAACTGGTCTTTCAAGGAAGCTTTACTGCCCAGTCTGGCTATGACTTGATGAAGGAGGCCATTCAGTTCTTGGGAGACCAACTCCCGCCAGCATTTTTTGCAGCCAGCGATAGTTTAGCTATCGGTGCTCTCCGTGCCCTCCAAGAAGCTGGAATCAGCCTGCCAGACCGCGTCAGCCTCATTTCCTTTAACGATACTAGCCTGACCAAGCAAGTCTATCCTCCCCTCTCCAGCATCACCGTCTATACCGAAGAAATGGGCAGAGCAGGCATGGATATTCTTAATAAGGAAGTACTCCACGGTCGCAAAATCCCTAGCCTGACTATGCTGGGAACCAGACTGACATTGAGAGAGAGTACAAGGAATGATTAGGATTACAAAACGACCTCTAGCAAGGCTGTTTCTCTAATAATCTCTATGATTCTGCTCCAACTCACACCTTTCGCTTATGTGCTTGGTGACTTTCTAGGTCTGCATCAACTTCAATGGTAATATTTTGAAAGCCACAATTTTTGAGGAAAATTCGAATAGATTCTTTACAAGTTTCCATATGCTCCATCTCTTTTAAACAAACATGGACAATGGCATTTTTTTCCAAACCATCCATAGTCCAGAGATTAAGCTGATTGATACTAGCGACATGGTCCAATTCTGCTAAATCCGTCTTGATCTTCTGGATATCTACTCCTTCTGGCACTGCATCGAGGAATATCTTGAGCGTGCTCCAAAAACGTGGAAGGGCTTTTGACAGAATAAAGAAGGAAATAACAAGAGACAAGAGCGGATCCAAGATATACCAATCGGTAAATCGAAGAACAATGGCCATCAGGATGACAGTCACCCAACCCAAGGTATCTTCCAGAAAGTGCAGGCTGAGAATGGATTCGTTCTTGGTTTGTCCTTTGCGAATGACGAGACTCGCTAGCACATTGATAGTAATCGCAATAATTCCTAACCAGAGAATCCCCTCATCATTGACCGGTTGTGGATGAAAGATTTTCGCTATATTTTCCAAAATGACCAAAACGGACCCTGTCATAAGAATCACAGCCGTTACCATAGCCCCTAAAAGGCTAAAACGCTTGTAGCCCAAGGTATAGTGGCTGTCTTCTTCACGATTAGAGATTGTTTCTAAAAAGGCCGATATGCCAATGGCTATAGCATCTCCCAAGTCATGGACAGAATCAGCAAGAACTGCACTGGACCCAAACACTCCACCAGCGATAAACTCGACAATGGCATAAGTCAAATTTAAGAAAAAAGCTAGCCAAACAGTATATTTTGCCTTCATATTTCTCATTCCTTTGTTATAATAGATTTATGAACATCTTGTTCATTATCATTATCCACTAAAACTCAAAGAAAGGATAGAAGCAAAAGGTCAGCTTTATTCAGTTCTGAACAATTTGCCCCAAGTGTCCATATGACTAACATTGACCGCCGTATCAGTAAAACAAAAAAAGCCATCTATCAAGCTTTTCTACAACTTTTGAATGCTAAGGGCTACGAGACCACTACTGTTCAGGATATCATTGATCTTGCAGATGTGGGACGCTCCACCTTTTACTGTCACTATGAGAGTAAGGAGCTGCTTCTGGACGAGCTCTGCCGCTACCTCTTCCATCACCTCTTTGAAAGAGAAAAATCCATTTCAACTAAGGTTTATCTCGCCCATCTCTTTCTTCATTTTCAGAAAAACCAAGACCATATCACCAGTCTGCTATTCTCCAAAAATGACTACTTCCTTCGCCAACTTCATAAAGAACTGGAGCACCATGTCTATCCCATGTTGGCTGATGAGTTGAAAGAATCTCACCCAAGTCTGCCTACTTCTTACCTCCAACACTTAATCGTATCCAACTTTATCGAGACATTGACCTGGTGGCTCAAAAAAGGGCAAGATTTCACAGAACAGGAAGTTGTCCAATTTTATCTAGACCTTCTCATTCCTAAAAATTGAATACAGATTAAAGCTCGGTTGCCTTATTTCTAGGCTACTGAGTTTCTTATCTTTTCAATAATCAAAAAGCCCAGACGAAATTGTCTGAGCATTCTTTTATCTAGTCGTTTAAGGAAGTTTAGTTCAGTATGCTTAAAGTCTCTGCCCCATCATTTCTTCAACAAACCTTGTTCTTGTAGAAATTCCTTGGCTACTTGTTCTGCTGACTTGCCTTCAACACCGACTTGGTAGTTGAGCTGGCTCATCTGGCTTTCAGTAATTTTACCAGCCAATTTATTGAGAACCGTTTCCAACTCTGGATGTTTCTTGAGAAGAGCTTCTTTCATTAGTGGAGCCCCTTGATAAGGTGGGAAGAGTTGTTTGTCATCTTCCAATACCTGTAAATCATAACGTGCCAATTCCGCATCAGTCGAATAGGCATCCGTGATTTGAATATCACCTGACTGAATTGCCTGATAGCGAAGGGCTGGCTCCATGGTCGCTACATTAAGCTTGAGACCATACATTGATTGCAAGCCCTTATTTCCATCTTCACGGTCATTAAACTCAAGTGTAAAGCCTGCCTTCAACTGCCCTTCCACTTTTTTCAAGTTCGAAATGGTCTTCAAGCCATATTCTTGAGCAATCTTTTTCGGAACAGCTACAGCATAGGTATTTTGATAAGACATGGGTTTGAGATAGGCTAGATGATCCTGTTTGGCAATGCCATCACGCGCCACATTATAAACCTGCTCTGGCTCATGACTTACTTTCGGTGATGGTTGAAGTAAACTTTCAGTCACCGTACCAGTAAATTCAGGATAGATGTCAATATCACCTTTTTTCAGAGCTTCATAAAGGAAACTTGTCTTCCCAAAATTCGGTTTAACAGTCGCGGTCATACTGGTATTTTCTTCAATCAGCAACTTATACATATTGGCCAAAATTTCTGGTTCCGGTCCCAATTTCCCAGCAATGATCAAGTTCTCTTTCTCTTTTTGAACTAAGAGGGCTGGACTATAAGATAGACCGAGCAATATTGCCACCAAGGCAAAACCAGAAAAAATCATCCGCAATTTTGCTTTTTCCATCACTTTTAGTAGGAAGTTAAAGGCAATGGCCAGCACTGCAGAAGAAAGTGCCCCAATCAAAATTAGACTGGCATTATTACGGTCAATTCCCAAAAGGATAAAGGAACCCAGTCCCCCTGCACCAATCAAGGCCGCCAAGGTTGCCGTACCAATAATCAAGACCGCTGCCGTCCGAATCCCAGACATGATAACGGGCATAGCAAGCGGAATTTCAAACTTCTTGAGTCGCTCCCACCTAGTCATCCCAAAGGCAATCCCAGCCTCTTGCAGACTCGGATCAATTCCCTTTAGCCCAGTGATTGTATTTTGCAAAATCGGAAAAATCGCATAAATCACTAGAGCTGTCAATGCAGGCAAAGTTCCAATTCCCATCAAGGGAATGAAGAGTCCCAACAAGGCCAGAGACGGGATGGTCTGGAAAATCCCTGCAATCTGCAAGACCCAGTCGGCCAACTTCTCATGATAGCGAAGAGAAACAGCCAAGGGAATTGAGATAAAAATAGCTAGTAACAGGGTCAAAAGTGACAACTGCAAATGTTGAGATAGAGCTGTCAACCAATCACTAAAACGATCCTCAAAAGTTGCAATTAAATTAGTCATGAACACCACCTCCAAACAAGTCTGCTACAAAGTCTGTGGCAGGCGCTTTTAAAATGGTCTCGGGATTCGCTACCTGGCGAATTTCTCCATCCTGCAAGACAGCAATACGGTCCGCCAATTTCAAAGCTTCATCCGTATCATGGGTCACAAAAATCGTTGTCATCCCAAATTCTTTATGCAATTCTTTTGTCAGAACCTGCAACTGTTTTCTCGAAATAGCATCCAAGGCTGAAAAAGGTTCATCCATGAGGAGAATCTTAGGCTGACCAATCATGGCTCGGACAATACCGACCCGTTGCTGTTCTCCACCAGATAATTCACTCGGAAGTCGATGCCCATACTCGGCTACTGGTAAACCAACCTTAGCCAAAAGCTCTTCAGTTTTCTGAGCAATTTCTTCCTTAGTCCAGCCCTTCATCTCAGGAATCAAGGCAATATTTTCCGCAACCGTTAGATTGGGAAAGAGAGCAATGGCCTGTAAAACATAACCAGTAGACAGACGAAGCTCCCGCTCGTCATAGTCTTTGATGCGCTTGCCATCCATATAAATATTTCCATCAGTCGGTTCCAAGAGACGGTTAATCATCTTAATCATGGTCGTCTTACCGGATCCAGAAGGTCCAACTAAAACCATAAATTCCCCATTCTCAATCCGTAAATTGACATCTCTCAAAACATCTTTTTCTGTGTAACGTAAAGCTACATTTTTGTATTCAATCATTCTGTATCCTCATTTAAAACTTCCCTCGATTGGTCAAGTCTTCTACCTTAGGCATGACTTCCTTATTGTCCCAATGCTCCACAATTTTCCCGTTTTCTAGACGGAAGATATCGTACTGGGCATAGGCAAGGCAATCAATCTGAGTCTGACCATAGCTAACCACATAGTTTCCTTGTCCTAAGAGTTGGAAAACAAAGTCAAAAGTGGCATTTACTTATAAACAGCTAATTTGATCTATTTTAATCCTCATTTGCCTTCTCTTTCAGATTAGCCAAAATTCTTTCTTGAAAGGATTCAAATTGCCGAATTTCTTCCTCTGAAAAACCTTTGTAAAAAACCGTATCCAATTTCTGACTGACACGATGTCCCACTTCTTTCTGGGACTTGCCCAACTCCGTTAAAACTAAATACTTCTTACGCTTGTCTTTTCCACACGGACTAACAATTACAAGTTTTTGTTCCTCTAGCTTTTTTATCATAGTCGTCAGCGTATTATTCGCAAGCCCAGTCGCAAGCGCAATATCTGTCGCAGTTGCACAGCCAGTTTCACTATTCCATAAAACCGCTAAAATCTTGCCCTGTTCACCCCTATAAAGAGCTTCAGGGTCTTGACTCAGTAACTTTTGAAAAATCCGCCCATTCAACAAACGAATATGATGGGCTAGCAAATGACTATCTTTCATAACACCTCCAATTTATTTCCATATCGAAATGAATAGAATAATTGTAACACTTGTTCTTTCAACTGTCAACTATTTCGATATAGAAATAATTTTTGTTAATGATTCACACCACCATACTCCGGCTCAACTAACTTTTAACGAGAGTTTCTAAACTCCCTCGTCCTCCAGTCTACAAAAGCCTTTCATCCGTACTATCCTATATTTTATGAGGGGACACGTTTTTCCTATCAGACAATTTATTTTAAAGATAGAAGTAAATCATAATTGCTTCCATCTGTTCTTTTATAGTATATTGAAGTTGGACTAGGGCACTGTATCTTCTAAAACATTGATAGAAAGCGATTTGAATTTCCCAATCAATTTGTTCGTATTTATACTCAATGAAAATCAAAGAGCAAACTAGCCGCAGGTTGCTNNGTCAGTCACATATATACGGTAAGGCGACGCTGACGTGGTTTGAAGAGATTTTCGAAGAGTATTAATTTCACCTTACCCTATCTTTCTCATAGCACCCTTCAAACCGCCTATACCCTACCGTTTGACGATTCCTCACTTCGCTCCACTTCCATTACAGAAGTTTCTTCACTACTATTGCTTCAGCTAACTTCTCATGATTCCTTGTTACTACTATCTGAGCGCTCACGAGATAGGTCTTATAAAAAATGCTTTGATCCACAATGGAATCAAAGCATTTTAAAAATCTCCCCATACATAAGCGCAGAAGCTGCGGTTCCTCTGTACTTAGCTTCTTCTCTTTTGATAAAGCGGGCCAAGTTGAGCAACTCAGGTGCCGGATGTCTGGGATTCTTGAGCAATTCACGATTGACCAGACCTGAGAGACGAACTGCCAGCAATTGCTCATTTGTAGTAGGCAGTTTTTTAGCAGTCTCTAGGAGAGCAGCAACTAAATCTTCACTCAAATCATGTCGAGCATGATTGTAAAGATCTTTTACAAGGCTTTCTAGGTTTGGTTCTACCATCCCTACCACCTCCTTAAGTTTAATAATTTTTAATCAAGTCAACCGTTGAACGATCCAATTTTTTCACCAAGGCTTGTAAGAAGGCTTGCGCTTCTAGGAAGTCATCCATTGCATAAAGTGTTTGGTGAGAATGGATATAACGAGCACAGACTCCGATTGTTGTAGATGGGACACCACCATTTTTCAGATGAGCTGCGCCAGCGTCTGTTCCGCCTTTACCACAATAGTATTGGTACTTGATACCAGCTTCTTCAGCTGTTGTCAAAAGGAAATCCTTCATACCTGGGAGAAGCAAGTGACCTGGATCGTAGAAACGAATCAAGGTTCCATCTCCAATCTTGCCTTGACCACCGTAGACATCACCTGCTGGGGAGCAATCAACTGCGAGGAAGACTTCTGGGTCAAACTTGGTTGTAGATGTATGAGCACCGCGGAGACCAACTTCTTCTTGGACGTTAGAGCCAAGATAGAGTTCATTGCCAAGTTTTTGACCTGACATAGCTTCCGCCAACTCGCTAACCATGAGAACACCGTAGCGGTTATCCCAAGCTTTTGAGATGATATTTTTTTCATTGGCTGTCAAGATAGCGGAACTATCTGGGACAATAGTGTCACCAGGACGGATGCCAAAACTTTCTGCCTCAGCCTTGTCCGCAAAACCACCATCAAAAACAATATCTGCAATGGCTGGCATGGTTGGTCCACCCTTTCCACGAGTCAAATGTGGCGGGACAGAACCCGAAATCACAGGAATTTCACGACCATCACGAGTCAGGAGTTTGAAACGTTGGCTACTAACCACCATAGGGTTCCAGCCACCGATTTCTACCACACGGAAGGTACCATCTGGCTTAATCTCGCTGACCATAAAACCAACTTCATCCATGTGAGAAGCGACCAAGACGCGCGGTGCATCTGCAGCTTCTGAATGTTTAATCCCGAAAATACCACCCAAGCCATCTGTCACCACTTCATCTACGTGCGGTGTCAACTTTTCACGAAGATAAGCACGAACAGGTGCTTCATGACCTGAGATCGCAGCAAGTTCTGTTACTTCTTTGATTTTTGAAAATAATGTTGTCATTTCAGTTCCTTCTTTCTTTCATCCATTTTACCACTTTTTATAGGAGAAGGATAGCGGGAAGGTGGATTTCTAAATTAGTATCTTAGTCCTGCTCTATCTTAGAAAAAGCTTGTATTTTCTTGCATGTGAGCTGAAATCTAAGAACTATTCCAAGACAAACCTAATTATAAATAAACGTACAAAAAAATAATTTATAATAAAAACGTTCATATTTTCATGATTTACAGAATATTTTCGGTTGTTTTTCAATTGTTTTCAATAAAAATATTGACAAAAATATTAAATAATGATATTTTTAATACAAGGAGGAATTAAATATGAACATCTTATTGATAAACGGATATCAAAAACATGATTTCTGTAAAGGCGAACTTAACTTTAGCTTATACAATATTTTTTTAAATAAATTACGGCATCATCATAATGTACAGCTATCTTCAGTAGAATCATATGATATTATTGATGAAAGAAATAAGTTTTTATGGGCTGACCTAATTATTTTTCAATTCCCAATTTATTGGTTTAATGTTCCAGGAAAATTAAAATTGTATCTTGATAATGTATTTGAATATGGGCAGTTTTACTCATTTGCTGATAAATATGGAACTGGTGGACTCATGAAAGGGAAAGAATATATTATATCTTCAACATGGAATGCACCAGAATATACTTTTAATGATTCCAATGAATTTTTTAATGGTAAAAGTGTAGACGAAATTCTAATATCATTTCATAAAGCAATGGAGTTTTGCGGATTTACACAAAGAGAAACTTTATCATTTCATAATGTAGTAAAGAAACCTAACTTTGAACAATACAAAGCAAAACTAGAACAATACATTGATGACAAAATTAACAAATAATTAGTTTTAATATTAAAAAGGTGAAAATGTTAACAATATTCAACTTTAAAAATAAATTAAGTATTCATGAACAATTAGATCTGTTAAAACTTTTCAATGAAGGAAATGTTAAAACAGAATTAATTATTTCGCCAATAATACCTGTTAACGACAATGAATATTCTTTTTCAATTGCTTCGCAAAATATTGCTATAAAGGGGCGAAATGTTGGTGATTTAACCTGTGAACATCTCAATTACTATAATATAAAATATGCATTTGTCGGCCGTCTAGAACGACAAAAATTCTTAAATGAAACTAAAAATATCATTCGTTCAAAAATAAAACAGACAATAGTTGGAAATATAACTCCTATTATTTGTTTTGGCAAAAATAAAAATTATATTGCTGAGATACATCAACTTTTATCAGGAATTCAATTTCAAGGAAAAGAAATTATTATAGCATATGAAATTCTAAGTGCAACATTGAGTGGAAAAAAGGACTACAGTTTAGAAGAAATTTCTAATCATTTAACTATGCTAAAAAGGTATTTGTTCATATCTAGTCAAATATATAATTTTAAATATAAATTAGTATTTGGAGGAGGTCTACAATGTAAAGACATCCCTGAAATTATTAAATTAGGATTTGATGGAGTATTGATTGGAGATCGAACAAATACGTTATTAGAAGTATTTAATTTTTTAAATCAAAAAGAATTTTCCAACTAGTAAAAAATAAAAAAAGGAAAAAATCATGACCAAAACAATTCTTGTTACAGGTGGAGCTGGCTACATTGGCTCCCATACCGTTAAAGCTCTTTTAAATGCTGGCTATCAGGTGCATGTCCTCGATAATCTCTCTACAGGAAATCGTTCGGCTGTAGATAGTCGTGCTAGCTTTAAACAACTGGATGTTTATGATGCTAGCGCCCTAAAAGCTTACTTAGAAGAAAATCAGATTGATGCTGTTCTCCATTGTGCAGGTGAAATTGTTGTGAGCGAAAGTATTGAAAATCCAAGCAAATACTTCACTGCCAATGTTGCTGGTATGAACCAAGTTCTCAAAGTCTTATCTGAAGTTGGCATTCAAAAAATCATGTTCTCTTCGACTGCTTCCCTCTATGGTAATAACTGTATTGACAAGCCTGCAACTGAAGATACCCTGCTCGACCCTGTCAACCCTTATGCAGAAACAAAACTGATGGGTGAACGAATGATTTACTGGATGGCCAATCGCTACGATTGGAAATATGTCATTTTCCGTTACTTTAATGTAGCTGGGGCTGAAATGGATGCTTCAAACGGTCTGCGCGTGAAAAATCCAACTCACATCATTCCCAACATCAACAAGACCGCATTGGGACAAAATGATAGCCTAAAAATATTTGGAGATGACTACGATACACGTGACGGATCATGTATTCGGGATTACATTCATGTCTTGGACCTTGCACAGGCTCATGTTAAAGGAATAAACTACCTATTTCAAGAAAACAGTTCTTCTCAAATCTTTAACTTGGGAACTGAAAAAGGCTATACCGTCAAAGAAATCTTTAAAACTGCTGAAGAACTACTGAATCAAAAAATACCACACGAAATTGTTGCTCGCCGTGCTGGGGACCCAGCCAGCGTCCTAGCAGACGCATCAAAAGCTAAAAAATATCTTGATTGGAAGGCTAGCTACTCCCTCGAAGATATTATTTTATCGGATTATCATTGGCGTGTTAAAGAAGGCAAAAACATTTTAGAATAAATAGCAGAAACATCAATCATAAATAAAAACACAGATAGATGGCACTTGATAAATACCAAGTATCATCTATCTGTGTTTTATACATTAGAATCCAATTTATACTCTTCGAAAATCTCTTCAAAGCACGTCAACGTCACCTTGCCGTATAGATGTTACTGACTTCGTCAGTTCTATCCACCACCTCAAAACACTGTTTTGAGCAGCCTGCGGCTAGTTTCCTAGTTTGCTCTTTGATTTTCATTGAGTATTATTTTGCATTTCTCTTTAAAGAAAAATGGTCTGGGACGGGGTCCTTACCTGTTTTCGACCAGGGATGGCAACGTAAAATCCGAACCAAACCCATCAAAACACCCTTGAAGCCATGTTTTTCAATAGCCTCAATCATATAGTTTGAACAGGTAGGCTCAAAGCGACAAGAGGGTGGAAAGGCTGGTGAGATAAAACGTTGGTAAAAGCGCACAGGCGCTATTAAAATTCGTTTCATTATTTCTTGGTTACAGCCATGGTGTGTAGTTGGCTGATTTCTTTTTTATTAAGACGACGAGATTCTCCTGGACGGAGTCCTGTCAAGTCTAGATGTCCAAAACGGGTCCGAGACAACTTGTCCACTTGGAGACCAACAGCTTCAAACATCTTTTTAACCTGATGGTTACGTCCTTCATGGATGGTCAACTGTACCACAGAGCGGTTTTTAACTGGGTCCACTTTGAGAATCTCATAGACAGCCGGCTTGGTTTTCTTGCCATCAATCTCAACTCCACGGGTCAAAGGGCGGAGATTATCCTTATTGGCCACACCTTTAACACGCGCAACATAAACCTTATCAATCTCATTACGTGGGTGAATCATCTCATCTGTAAAATCCCCGTCATTGGTCAAAATCAAGACTCCTGATGTATCCCAGTCCAAACGACCTACAGGATAGATGCGCTCTTTGACATTGGGCAAGAGGTCGACAACCGTCTTGCGCCCCTTGTCATCTGTCACACTGGAAATAACACCACGTGGTTTGTTAAGCAGATAGTAGACCTTTTCTTCGTTGTAGATAGGTTGACCTTCAACTTCAACCTTGTCGCCTGACTTGATAGTGGTTGCTAGTTCACGTACCACTTGGCCGTTAATCGTCACCAAGCCTTGCTTGATCAGCTCTTCTGCTTTTCTCCTACTGGCCACACCTGCGTGGGCAATATACTTATTGATTCTCATCTTCTTCTATCCTTTCACCAAATAATTGGCTTTCTTGGGCTTGAATCTCAAGCTCATCAATCACTGGTAATTCTTCCAAATGGTTAATTCCCATGTAATCTAGGAAATAATCTGTAGTCACATAGAGGTTGGGGCGACCCAACACTTCTTTTTTCCCGTCTTCTCGTATCAAGTCAAAGGCCTGCAACTTTGCCAAGGCCCCACTCGAGTTGACCCCACGGATGGCATCAATTTCTATCCGCGTAATGGGCTGTTTGTAGGCAATGATGGACAAGGTCTCAAGGGCAGCCCGAGATAAACTCTGGTTGATAGGTGCTTTAGAGTATTCCTTCAAAATCTCTGCAAATTGAGGCTTGGTCACCAATCTATAAGCGCCCCCAGTCTCAATCAGATCCAAACTGGAATCTGGGTCCTTTTCATACTTCTGGGCTAATTTTTCTAAACTCTGTTGGATGCCTGTCGGTGGCAGAGAGAGGAGTTCAGCTAACTGGCGGACTCTAATCCCATCCTCACCCGCTACAAACAAGAGCGCTTCTATTTTTGCTAAAGTACTCATCTTTCCTCTCTATCAAGTCTAGTTTTGGGCCACTTGACTTTCTTCCTTCTTTTCCATGAGATAGATATCTCCGAAACTCTCCTCTTGCACGAGAATCAGCTCCTGGGTTTTGATTAACTCTAGGGTTGCCAAAAAGAGGGTAATGACCTCTTGGAGATTCTGGGCTTCCTTAAACAAATCCTGCAAGCGCAACTGGTCTCGTCCAGTCAAGGACTCTTTCACGATAATCATCATGTCCTCAATCTTATACTCATCCCGCAAGATGGTCGTGTGGTTCTGAGTAAACTCCTCTTTTTTCTTGGCTAGGATATTTGAAAAAGCCAAAAAGAGGTCAATGGTCGTCTTGTCATGCACAAGCTCCGCATCTTCGTAAATCAACTCTGTCGGTGCTTTGGAATAGTACTGGGCCCGTTCTTGGTGCTTGGCTTCCAAGCGCTCCCCTAAGAGCTTGAATTTGCGGTATTCTTCGATTTGAGAGAGAAGATCCTGCTCTAGGTCATCCTCCAAGTCTGTCACTTCTGCTACCTTTGGAAGTAGTTTGCGACTCTTGATCAGCATGAGCTGACTGGCCATGACCATGTACTCCCCCGTCACTTCCAGACGCATGGCCTGCAGGGTTGAGACATAGGCTAGATACTGTTCGATGACTTCTGTGATAGGCACATCGTAGATATCCATCTGGTACTTAGAAACCAGGTGCAAGAGCAAGTCTAGAGGCCCTTCAAAATCTTTTAGTTTAATATCCATTATCTATATTTTTCTAAAGTCAGGACTGTTTTTAATCCTAATTTTTTTGCAATTTCGTACAAATCGACCTTGTTTTCTATTTGTCGTAGAATGAACTGTTCCCGCAAGGCTTGGGCTGATAAGGCCGGAAAACCTTTCTCCTTGACAAAGGATTCTAGCTGACGAAAGGCCCACTGACGAGAATAGGCTTTCCCTCCCCTTTCAAAGAGATAAGTCTGCCCCATCAAGGGTTCTAATTCTGAAAGCAAGGTCGTGGGAATGGTGACAATCCTCTGTTGGGAAGCCTTCTTGATTCGCAACACCTGAAAATCCAGATTGATATCTGCAACCTTGATGGCTAAAATCTCACTGGGCAAGAGCCCCATTTCCAAAATCAGGAGAGCCAGTAAGCGGCCCTCTGGATAGTCGCTTTCCTGCCAAAAAGAGTCTAAGTCTAACAGTTCTGGCTTTTCGGTCTTCTTTTCAGCTTGTTTAGCTAATTCCAAGCGGTAAAAGCTATCCACTTCTCCTTTTTGATAGAGAAAGTAGAGAAATTGGTTACAGGTCGAAGTCTTTCGCTTCTGAGCGCTGATTTTTAGATTGACTAGCTGGGCTTGGTAAATCTTGAGACTGGTCTCAGAAATCCGCTCGCCTACAATGTCTAAAAATTGCTCCAAATCATACCTATAGGACTGCTTGGAATTGGCAGACAGACCCTGCTTTTCCTCTAAAAAGTCTGAAATCCTGTCTTTTATTTGCATCGAATCTCATATTCCTTACTAAAGTCATGCAAGAGGGCATTGACTGCCTTGAGGATAGACTTGCGCGTGATAATTCCTTGGAAAATACCAGACGCATCCACAACCGGCAAGAAGGACTCATCTACCAGCTTGTGCAAGACCTCCGTAATGGTAAAATCAGGCGAGACGACCGCTACGTCCGTTCTCGTCATATGAACGATATCCGTATCTGCCATGATTTCTTGACTCAAATCATGCTCCATCTGATAAGCCATAATATCTCTGAGCCCAATCGTCCCAACAAACTGTTTTTCATCTGTCACAACGGGAACACGGGTATAGGTCATCTGACTGAGCAAGAGGGTTGCATGATCCGCATTGTGAGTATCAATCAACACGGCTAGATTTTCAGCAGGGGTCAAAAAAGTTTCCTCCTGCCCCAACAAGAAAGTCTCAAACTCCTTGGCAATCATCGGCTAAACTCCTTGGACAAGCCCGGATACACCTCATGGACTCGTGTCAAAAAGTCCACTTTAAAATAACTGTCATCAATCTCCACACGAGCATAGAGACACTCTCTGATGGTCCCACGTGGTTGACTGATGGAACCTGGATTTAGAAAGAGGGTCTTGCCTTCCATCCAAGCGCTTGGCACATGCAAGTGACCATAAAGGCAGATATCGGCCTCTTCTTCCTGAGCCCAGTAGTCCAACTTTTGAAAGTTGAAATTGATGTCAAACAAGTGACCATGGGTTTGGATAATCTTGGTCGAACCAAGCTCAGTCACCAAACGTTCTGGGTAGCCGGCGTAGAAGTCCATGTTCCCTTTAACAACGCGTATGCCTTCCCAAAGGGGAGAATCTGGACGCAGTTCAGAATCGCCGTTATGAAAAACGGCGTCAACTTTGCCCACATAACGATCACGGATTTCTTCCACAATCAAGCTATCGCCATGGGAATCGCTCATTACAATGATGGTTTGCTTTGCCATGATGGAAATACCTCCAAAAGTTTCTTAACGGCTAAGGCACGGTGAGATTGACTATTTTTTTCTTCAAGGGTTAATTCAGCTGAGGACTTGCCTGTCTCTCCTACAAGGAAGAGAGGGTCATAGCCGAAGCCATTTTCACCCTTAGGTTCAAAGTTAATGTAGCCTGGCCAGTCTGCTTCAACAACCAAACTTTCCTTGTTGGGACTGGCTACGACTAGGGTTGTATGGAATTGAGCCGAGCGGTCCTTGAGTTCAAAGACCATGGCCAATTCGTGCAAGAGTTTAGCATTGTTTTCACGGTCAGTAGCTCCCACTCCTGCGAAACGAGCTGACCAGACACCTGGCAAGCCACCAAGGACATCGACTTTGAGACCTGAGTCATCTGCCAGAACCATCTTGCCCGTTAATTGGGAAATGGTTTCTGCCTTGAGGCGGGCATTTTCTTCAAAGGTCATACCTGTTTCTGCTACTTCAGGCAGGTCTGGATAATCATTAAGATTTTCCACATCGTAGCCTAGCTTGTCAAAGATAGCTCGGAATTCCTTGGTCTTGCCCTCGTTACGAGTCGCAATCAATAAGGTTTCTCTGACCTTGTTTGTCTCAAAGAATGCTTCTACATCAACACCTTCTTTAGGCAATTCTACATGCAGGAGTTGCCCATTTTCAACTAAGAGAAAAACCCCCTGACGTTGAATGACTTCCACATTTCGTCCCATTTCTTGGTTGAGGATATCTACCACAAAAGACAATAAACGGTAGAGAGAACCATAGCGTAAAACAGTAACAGAAACAGGAAAACCTCGATCCTCATCTCGAAATCTTTGGGCAAACTCCAATAGAGGAAAATCCAAGTCATCATCCGTCAACGTCCGGACGCCACCAAAAATACCATAGGACCCGACATACCAGTCCTGTTCATCCTTATATTCATAAATTTTATTTGTCATAATTCTACATGCTCCACATGAATCTCTTTTTCCAGCCATTCTTCACCAATTTGTGCAAAACTTTGGCTACTGGCTGTTGTGTAAAAACGGTGATGGAGTGGTCCGGCATCGCGACCACGATTGATTTCAAAATAATTGAGTAGGACTGAGATGTCCCGTACACACTCTGCTCCACTATCGATGAGCTGAACCTTGGGCCCCATGACATTTTGAATAATAGGTCTGAGCAGTGGATAATGGGTACAACCCAAAATCAGGCTATCCACCTTGCCAACCAAGGGACGCAGGGTTTCATAGACCACTTTCTTGGTGACACTGGTTGACAGGGCACCAGACTCCACCAAGGGAGCAAACTTGGGACAGGCCAAGCTCTCCACCTGTAAGTCCGGATCCAGATCATGGATTTTCTGGCGATAAATGCCAGATTGGACCGTCATGGGTGTTCCAATCACTCCGATTTTCCCACCTTGGCTGGACTTGATGGCTGCTGAAGCTCCTGGCAAAATCACACCCAAGACAGGAATATCTAGTTGAGCCTTGATTTCTTCCCAGACGACCGCAGTCGCAGTGTTACAAGCAATGACAATCATCTTGACATCCTTGGTCAAGAGAAAGTTGACCAACTGCCAAGTATATTCACGAATTTGCTCAGCAGGACGGGGACCATAGGGCGCCCGTGCCGAATCTCCAATATAGACGATTTCTTCATGGGGAAGCTGGCGCATGAGCTCGCGCACAACGGTCAAGCCCCCGACACCCGAATCCAAAAAACCAATTGGTCGATTATCCATACAGTCTTCTTTCTAGTCTTTTTTCTGATTGATAGTTCATTATGATTATTTATCCTTATGAACTGAATGACAGTCTAATCAATAACTATCTCTCTTAATCATAATCAAATATCAATAGAATGCAAGGAAAAAGTCTCATCCCTAAACATAACCAACATAGTGAGAAGTCTGGAACTTTCATCCCAGACTTTTCCTTATTTATTTTTTCTTTTTATTGTTGGCAAGGGCTGCTTTTTGTTGGCGAATGATTTGGTGGTAAACTTGTTGTACCTTAGCTTCGCTTGGTTTTTGACCATTTGCACTCAAAAGAGTACGAACTGCTTCAGCATTCAAACGTGGGTTGTCAGCAAATTCTTTTTCTATTTGCTTACGAACCAAGTACATTCCTCCAAGAGCTCCTCCTAGAAAAGCTAGCACAATCAATACAATTGCTAAAAGTAAATCCATCATTTTTCTCCTGTTTCTTTTTGAGTCTCTTTCATTATACCACAAACTAGCCACCCTGACTAGTTTGTTTTACGCTTTCATAGATGGAATAGACAGCAAAAAAACCCTGCTTTTCTGCGAAAGAGGGTTCCTTGCTGAGTTTAATTTACATAGATAGCCAGCGTTTGATACGGTTTGAGTAGAATTTTTTCAGACACTTCTGCATCTTCATAGTTTGAAAGCAAAATCTGTCCATTTTGGTAGGCTACTGGTAAATCGATTTCCACTTCTGTGGCATAAAAATTATTGAGCCACATCTCAGCCTTTTTCTTTATCCCAAAACTAATTCATCACTGACCAGACTTTGGCCACTATTTTTCTGGAAAAGATGCATGAGATCTTCAACTGTCAGATGCTTTTTCTCTTCTCCTTTGACATCTACCACTATCTTGCCTTGATAGAGCATAATGAGACGATTACCATACTCAATCGCATGGTTCATATCGTGGGTAATCATCAAAGTCGTCAACTGATGGTGTTCCACAATCTTTTGCGTCAAATCCATCACCATTTGACTCGTTTTCGGGTCAAGTGCCGCAGTATGTTCATCCAAAAGCAAAAGTTTGGGTTTCACCAGAGCTGCCATGACTAGGGTCAAGGCCTGTCTTTGTCCTCCTGAGAGGTATTGAGTATCCACTTTCAAGCGGTTTTCAAGACCAATATTCAACTCCTTCAAGGCCTCTTGGAACTGGATTCTGTCCTTCTCCTTCACGCCCCAGCCAAGTCCTCTTTTTTGTCCACGTCTCAAGGCAATAGCCATATTCTCCTCAATCGTCAAACGAGAGGCTGTTCCCATCTTAGGATCTTGAAAAACACGGGCGATATCCTTGGCTCTCTTTCTTACACTCAGATTTTTAATGGATTTCCCTGCCAATAAAAGGTCCCCTTCGTCCACCGATAGATTGCCAGCCAAGATATTCATCAAAGTGGATTTTCCTGCTCCATTTCCACCAATCACAGAGATAAAATCTCCCTCTTCAACTTCTAAATCTAATCCTTTGAGGACATGGTTCTCATTGACCGTCCCTGCTTCAAAGGTTTTGTGAATATTTTCAAGTGTTAACAAACTTGCCATAACTTTCTCCTCCTATTCATTTCTCAATTTCAGACCACGAATCTTTAATCTCTTTTGTAATTCTGGTGCAAATAAAACCAAGGCTAACAAAATTGCATTAAAGAGACGTACCAAATTTTGATCTAGATTTGGAATTTCATAGATATTTAAAATAATCAAACGGTAAACAATAGCACCGATTCCGATGGATAACAAGCGGCCTCCAATGGTCAAATCGTGTATCAAAACTTCCGCAATAATAACTGCACTCAAACCAACAACGATGGTTCCTGTCCCAGAAGTCACATCTGAAAATCCATCATTTTGGGCAAACAAGGAACCACATAAGGCAATCAAGCCGTTTGAAATCATGTAACCAACAATCTTCATGGTGTCTACATTGACCCCATTGGCCTCACTCATCGGAATATTGTCCCCAGTCGAACGCAAGACCAAGCCAATCTCTGTTTTCATCAAGAGGGTCAAGACTAGACAAACAAGGAAGAGACAAGCTAAACTGAAAGAGAAAACAGCTTCTTCATTTGTTAGACCCAAGCTTGCCAATTGTTTAAAGATGGTTGCAGAATCTCCCAAGGAAAGATTAGGCACACTTCCCATGATTTTAATATTGATGGAATAAAGCCCTGTCAAGGTCACAATCCCTGTCAAGAGAGCTGGAATTTTCATCTTGGTGTGGAGCATTCCTGATACTAGACCTGCTACCATACCTGCGAACAAAGCAAGTAAAGTCGCAATCCAAGAATTTGTCCCTGCCTGTATCTGAGATACGACGACAGCCGCCCCCAGTGGAAAGGCCCCCTCAGCAGTCATATCCGCAATATCCAAAATACGGAAAGTCAAGTAGACCCCAATCGCCATAATCGACCACAACAAACCTTCTGATAAACTAGATAATACAAAATTCATCTCAAACCTCCTTATTCCTTGCCTTCTAACTTACTAATATCAATTCCCAATGCGTCTGCCATTTCTTGATTGGTATGCAATTCCAGTTTTTCAGGCAACTCAACTGCTATATTTTCTGGATTCTCACCTTTTAAAACACGAACCAGCATTCGTGCTGTCTGACGTCCCAATTCTTCATAATTTGTTCCGTAGTTATACAAGCCACCAACCGCAACCATTTCTGTTGAACCACCAAATACTGGAACCTTGTGTTTAATAGAAACCTGCTTGACTGTTTCCATGGTTGATGAAATGATATTATCCGTTGGTACAAAAACCATATCCACCTCTGCCATCAAGCTTTCTGCAACCGCCTTGACGTTGTTACTGTCCAAGATTGTTTTTTCAACAACGGTAAAGCCTTTTTCCTCCAGAAGGCGCTTAGCTTCATCCTTTTGGACAACTGAGTTTGGCTCGCTCTGAGTATAGAGAATTCCAATCGTTTTAGCCCTTGGTAACACTTTCTTTATCAAATTGATTTGGGTTGAAATGGCATCTGATGACTGATCGCTTGTCCCAGTTACATTGCTCCCAGGATGCTCTCTTGACTTAACCAACTTGGCACTGACAGGATCTGTTACCGCTGAAAAGATAACAGGAGTCGTTTGTGTTGTATTAGCCAAGCTCTGAGCAGAAGGCGTTGCGATGGCTAGAACGACATCACTAGATTCTGCTAGTTGCTGGGAAATGGTTTTTAGATTTCTTTGTTCTCCCTGTGCATTTTGCAAATCAATCTCAATATTTTTCCCTTCCACATAGCCTTGTTTGGCCAGCTCATCCACAAAACCTTCTCTAGTAGCGTCTAGGGACTGGTGGGTAATAAACTGCGAAATCCCGATACGAAACACATCTTTTTTCTTATCTGCCTTCAACTGATGCAAACTGATCAGAGAGGTCAAGAGGATCCCCACTACCAAGAGGGGTGCTAGTAATTTTCGAACAACTTTCATAATGAAACTCCTTCTCAGAAAAGATAAAACTCAATGAAAATCAAAGAGCAAACTAGGAAACTAGCCGCAGGCTGTACTTGAGTACGGCAAGGCGACGTTGACGTGGTTTGAAGAGATTTTCGAAGAGTATAAAACAAAAAACCGCCTAGATAATACCTAAACGGATGCTTGAAATAATCTAACAAGTTACAACTTAGCTAGTCCATTTAGATATTCATCTATATGGACCACAATCAAAAATCTTAGCCACATAGATACAAACAAATTGCTTGAACTGTTTGCATCCATGGTGACATGTCTACAAACACTATCTAAAGTAGCTAAAGTAAAAGTTTTGATTCATCGTTACAGCTTGTTTCTTATTCATTTCTTTTTCTGCTTTCTTTTTTGATGTTTCCTATCTTACCACCTTTTTCATCACCTGTCAAGAATATTTCAGAATTTTTTAAAATTTTTCGAAAATTCTTTCAGAGAGCTTTCAAATTCTTTTAGGATAATTTCAAAAATTTGCCCATTAGACAAAATAGAACGATTTGAAGACTTTTATGGTATTTAGTTGTACTAGAGTCTTTTAAAAGTGTTTTGATGGCTTGTATTTCTTCTTTGGTTGATTTCATATCACTATTATATAATGCGTTTTGATTTTAGTATAGTATTAAACTGACTATTAGCAGTCGGACAAAAAATCGACAGTTATTTTATACTGTTTAACACCAATAGTCAATACGACAATCTCTTTACTTTTCGGTTATCAACTCTGTAGATTGCTAACATATCCAAAATAAGCCAAGTATCCCGAGGATAGCAGCAGAAATGAATTATTTATACTCTGGATACCACTTCAAATCACGAACTGCTTTGGCCATATCTGTTTCCTTAGCGCGTGCAAGACCTTGCTCTTGTGCTTTTTTAGCGACTGCTTCTGCTACTTTAATAGAAACATCTGCTACATACTTGAATGGTGGCAAGACAGGAGCTCCTGGTTGGCCTGGATTGACAATACCACTCAATGAATGCGCCACCGCTCCAATCATTTCATCAGTCAAAAGACTTGCTTCAGAAGCCAGCATACCTAGACCAAGACCTGGGTAAATCAAGGCATTATTTGCTTGACCAATCACATAGTCTACACCTTTATAAGAAACCGTATCAGCAGGAATTCCTGTTGCGACAAAAGCTTTGCCATCTGACCATTCAATCAAATCTTTGGCACTAGCTTCTGCCAATTTAGTTGGGTTTGACAAAGGGAAGATCATTGGACGTTCTGTGTTTTCACACATAGCTTCTACTATTTCTTTAGTGAAGGTATTAGGCTGAGTTGAAGTTCCTACAAGAATGGTTGGCTTCACAGTCTTCACTACTTCAAGCAGGTCAGTCAACTTATCTGTGTTACTAAAGTCAGTACGTTTCTTAGCAAATGGTTTTTGCTCTGGTGTCAAGTCATCCATGTCATCAAAGAGAAGACCTTGTTTATCAACCATAAAGAAACGTTTATAGGCTTCTTCTTCAGAAAGACCTTCACTTACCATTTCACGAAGAACACGAGAGGCAATTCCTGCACCCGCAGTACCACCACCATAGCAGAGATAAACTTGATCTGTTAATTTTTCACCACTAATATCCAGCGAACCAAAGATACCACCCAAGGTAACGATTCCTGTACCTTGAATATCATCATTAAAGGTCGGAATTTGTTTCCGGTATTTTTCAAGAATATTGGCTGCATTCAAGCGACCAAAATCTTCCCAGTGAAGGTAGAGTTTAGGAAAGAGACGTTCTGCTGTTTGAACAAATTGGTCAATGAAATCGTAGTAACGATCTCCGCGAACCCGTTCGTGACGATTTCCTAAATAATTAGGATTGTTACGAAGTTCTTCACGGTTAGTCCCTGCATCAATGACTAAAGGAAGGACCATCGAAGGATCGATTCCAGCAGCACCTGTATAGACCATCAATTTCCCAACAGAAATATCGACACCATTTGTTCCCCAGTCGCCAATTCCAAGGATTCCTTCTGCATCTGTTACAACAATGAGACGAATCTCGCGACCCCCGGCAGCATTTTTCAAAGTGGCTTCAATATTTTCAGGATGATTTATATCAAGATATCCCGCATATTGGGGATCTACAAAAAGATCACTATAGCCTTCAATGGTATCTGCAATGGTTGGATCATATACAATTGGATTGAATTCTTCCAAATGTTGAGAAAAGAGGTAATAGAAAAGAGTCCTGTTGGTATTAAAAATTTCCATTAGGAAAAGACGTTTTTCCAAATCATTGGCTTTCGTTTGCATTTGTGCATAAGTTTGCGCCGCTTGTTCTTCAATCGTTTGAACATACGGTGGCAGTAAACCAATAAGGCCTAGTTCCTTTCGCTCCTCTAAGGTAAAGGCAGTACCTTTATTGAGGAAAGGATTGTTTAAAATATCATGTGCAGTCATAGTGCAACCTCCTTTTTATTTATATTATACCACATGAAACGAATTGTTCGTAAAACGTTGTTGTTTAAATAATACAATTGTATACGCATATGTTATAATGAGTCTACGAGAACAATTTCTAATAAACTCTTTTATACTCAAAACACTATTATTGATGATATTTTAAGTTATTATATTTTATAAATTTCTGAACTCATCAAATTCTCGATGATCACTCTTTACTAAAAGTTTCGAGTAAAATAAAGCAATCATACAAATTGACAATCCTAATTAAAATAAATATCATATAAGTATGCTGTGTAATACTTTGTATTTTTTAAGGTGTTTTTTGTCATATAAAACTTGTATTCTATTTATATGACAACTAAAAACTATTTACAACAATATATTTCCCAAAAAGTGAAATATTTTCGAACTCAGAATAAAATGAGCCAGGAAGAACTTTCGGAACAAGCAGGACTCGGGCTAAAGTATATCAATCAACTTGAAAACCAAAATGTGAATCTGACCGTTCACAGTCTTGAAAAAGTGATTGACGCACTAAAAATGACCCCAGAGGAATTTTTCAATTTTGATAGCCTTGAATCAACCTCTGATAAGAGTGACAATCTTTCACTCAAAAGAATCAACATGAAGATTAAACAGCTCCCTATTGATAAACGAGAAAAGATGTTGGTCATTTTTGAGAGTATCTTAGATAATCTTTGAGATCCCTGACTCACTTACATTTTAACTGGTGAATACTCGTATAGTCAAATTGTAGGATACGGATAAAAATTATTTATCTGCTGTTTTCCACTTATTTTCCTTCTCCAACTAATGAAAGTGAGCCCATATGAATTTAAAAGATCTACAATATTTTTATGACCTCTGCCAGCTTCAATCCTATACGGAAGTAGCAAAACAACATAAAGTCAGCCAACCATCTATTTCTTATGCTATCAAGCGCTTAGAGGAATCCTTTAACTGCAAATTGATTCACCATGACCCCTCGCATCGTTCCTTCAAGCTAACTCCTCAAGGACAAATCCTTCTAAAGCATACAGAACTGATTTTACCTGAGGTCATTTCTACTCGCAAAGAAATTAATCGCTCCTTGGCACAATACTCTACTGTCGGATTCCCTCCTATTATCATTCAGTATCTCTTGGCTGCCTTAAACGAAAAAGATAAATTCGATTTTTTAAAAAAGGTACGCCCTATTCGTGGTGGCTCAGTGGAGTTATTAAACCTTCTCATCAAAGGAGACCTTGATGCAAGTCTACTCGGTTTGATTGAACCTCTCAACTATCCTTCAATAGAGACACACGAGCTATTTCATAAAGAACTATATGTCGTTTTATCTAAGAATCATCCTTTTGCCACTGCTCCTTCACTCGCTTTTGAAGAATTAGCAGATCAATCCTTTATACTCTTAGACGAACACTTTGTTCACCTGAAAGCTTTTGAAACGCTTAATCAAAAGTATCAAAACAAGGCAGAAATATTCTTTAAGACTGATGACATTGCCATCCTTAAAGAACTTTTAAAGAAAGGGATTGGCCTTAGTTTACTGGCTGATATCGCACTTTCTGATGAAGATGATGATTTAATAAAAATTCCTCTTATACCGAAGGACAAGATAACTTTTACAGTTTATTACGCTTACCTTAAATCAGCTACACCGTCATCAGAAGTAGAAGCCTTATTTAATCTCCTTAAATCATATGAATAGAAAAAACTCTAACTATCAATGAACTGATAGCTAGAGTTTTTTACATTGTAGATATTAGACTCAATGAAAATCAAAAAGCAAACTAGGAAGCTAACCTCAGGTTGCTCAAAACACTGTTTTGAGGTGGCAGATAGAGCTGACGTGGTTTGAAGAGATTTTCGAAGAGTATTAGACTATAGTAGATTGAAGCTAGAGTAATACGCCGCGACTTCTAAACCTTTTCTAGAAATGAATTTGACTTTCCTAATAAAGTTGTTCAGATTTTATTTCATCTCACTATAATTCAATGATTTTCTAAGAATTCTATTTCTTTCGAAAATTCTTTCAAGCCGCTTTCAAAGTTTTTTCAAATCAGTCCAACAAAAAAAGGTTTATAATTTCCATAAAAGTTGACATGGAAATTATAAAACCATTATTAGTTTAATCCTTGTTGATAACGTGCCAATTCGGCTTGGTTCGCCCAAACATAATGACCTGGACGGATTTCAACCATAGAAGGTTTGTCAGTCTCATAGTCGTGTTGACTTGGGTCGTAAACCTTCAAGGCCTTCTTGCGTTCCAAGATTGGATCTGGAATTGGTACCGCTGAAAGTAAGGCTTGAGTATATGGGTGAATTGGATTGTTAAACAATTCTTCTGTCTCTGCAACCTCTACAATAACACCCTTGTAAATAACTGCGATACGATCTGAAATAAAGCGAACGACCGACAAGTCATGGGCGATGAAGAGATAGGTCAAACCAAGTTCTTTTTGGAATTTTTTGAGCAAGTTCAAGACTTGGGCACGCACAGAAACGTCCAAGGCTGAAATGGGCTCATCCGCAATAACAAAATCTGGTTGCATAACCAAGGCACGGGCAATACCGATACGTTGACGTTGACCACCTGAGAATTCATGAGGGTAACGAGTCAAGTGCTCAGCAAGCAGACCCACTTCACGGATAATATTTTGAACTTTCTCTTTACGTTCCTCTTCATCTTTGAACAGATGATGATTGTAAAGACCTTCAGAAATAATATAATCAACAGTCGCACGTTCATTCAAACTTGCAGCAGGGTCTTGGAAAATCATCTGGATTCGACGAATCAATTCCGCAGCTTGTTCACGCGATTTCTTACCATTAATCTTTTGACCCTCAAAAATGATATCTCCATTACTTGTATCATTTAGACCGATTATCGCACGACCAATAGTTGTTTTCCCACTACCTGACTCACCTACAAGCGAGAAAGTTTCTCCCTTGTTGATAAAGAAGTTAGCATTTTTAACTGCGACAAACTTCTTACTTCCTTCACCGAAGGAAATTTCTAAATCTTTGATTTCTACTAATTTTTCAGACATTTCCTTCCTCCTAGTCTTCCAGATGGGCAAATCCCATTTTTTCACGGATTTTATCGTGGAGATTTGCAATCACAGCTGGTTTTTCTACTTTTGGAGCATCCTCATGAAGAAGCCAAGTTTTAGCCCAATGCGTCTCTGATACTGAGAATTGAGGAGCTTTTTGTTCAAAGTCAATCTGCATTGCATAGTCTGAACGCAAGGCAAAGGCATCCCCTTTCAGGTCAGTATAAAGTGACGGAGGTGTTCCTGGGATTGAGTAAAGATCCCCTTTATCATCAGCAAGCTGAGGCAAGCTAGACAAGAGACTCCATGTATATGGATGGCGAGGGTCATAGAAGACTTCCTCAACCGTTCCATATTCAACGATTTCTCCTGCATACATAACCGCTACCTTATCCGCAATACTTGCTACCACACCAAGGTCGTGAGTGATAAAGATTGTTGTGAAATGATACTCATTTTGTAATGATTTGAGCAAATCAATAATCTGTGCTTGGATGGTCACATCCAAGGCTGTTGTTGGCTCATCACAGATTAAGACATCAGGTCGGCAGGCAAGGGCAATCGCAATAACGATACGTTGACGCATTCCTCCAGAATATTGGAATGGGTATTCATCAAAACGTCTATCTGCGTCTGGAATCCCAACCTTATTCATGTAGTCAATCGCCAATTCTTTCGCTTCTTTAGCTGTTTTTCCTTGGTGTTTTACAATAACTTCTGTAATCTGACTACCAATTGTTTTAATGGGGTCCAAACTAGTCATTGGGTCCTGGAAGATCGTCGCAATCTTAGCACCACGAATTTGTTCCCAATCTTTATGAGAAGACAAGGATGTCAAGTCCTGACCACGGTAGTCAATACTTCCTTGGGCAATGCGACCATTTTCTTCAAGCATACCTGTGAAAGTCTTTGTCAAAACAGATTTCCCTGATCCTGACTCACCTACCAAGGCTAATACTTCTCCTTCAACTAGTTCAAGGGAAACGCCGCGAATGGCTGTCAATACTTTGTCACGAACGTCAAATTCCACGACAATATCGCGAGCAGTCAAAATTACATTTTTTTCTTTTGTCATTTCTACTCCTATCTATGTGTACGTGGATCACTAGCATCCGCTAAGTTTTGACCAACTACGAAAAGGGACAAGGATACCAAGACAAGAGTTGTCAATGGAATCCAGAACAAGTAAGCATTGGTTGTTACGTTTTGTGAATAATCTGAAATCAAACGACCCAAACTTGGCACTGTAATTGGTAATCCAAGACCGAAGAAAGACAAGAAGGCTTCGTATGAGATAAAGCTTGGAAGCATTTGAGTCATGGTTGTCACAATAACAGATACCAATTGTGGCATAATGTTTTTGGCAACAATCTTCAAGGTTGGTGTTCCCAAAGTGCGTGATGCCAAGTTGTATTCCAAATCACGATAACGCAAGATTTGCACACGAATCATGAAGGCAATCCCAATCCATGTCGTTACACTCATGGCAAAAATCAGATTCCAGAATCCAGCTCCGATTGAGTAAGTCAAGACAATGACAATCAAAAGAGATGGGATGTTTGAGATGACATTATAAACTTCCATCATCACACGGTCTACTGATTTTGAAATACCCCAAATACCACCGACAAAGACACCGATAACCAAGTTAATCACTGTCGCAATCACAGAAATGAGGATAGAGTTACGTGCTCCAAACCAGACACCGTCAAAAAGAGATTTACCATTACTGTCTGTACCGAACCAATGCTCCGCATTTGGCTTGATATAACGAGCACTAAAGTCGTTTACCTTGCTGACATCATTGAAATCAAACTTAGAAAACATTGGGTAGATGAAACTCATCAAAATGATGGCTACCAAGATTCCCAACATGACTACAGTTGATTTTTTCTTCATAAATTGTCTAAACACTGATTTCCAGTAAGAATATGCTGGCGCATCAATAGTTTCAGAGGCAAAATCGTCACGTTTTACAAACTGAAATTTTTCTTTATCGATTGTAGACATTATTTGCCTCCTTTCTCAGTCAATTTAATACGTGGGTCAATAATGGTCATCCAAATATCTCCTAAAAGAAGTGAGAAGATAGAAATACATGTAAAGATGAAGACAAGACCAACGACCATAGAGTTATTAGATGCTTTTACAGAGTCAATCAACATTTTACCCATACCTGGGAAGGCGAAGACTGTTTCAGTAAGAGTTGCACCACCGATAACCCCAATAACGGCACCAGGAATTCCTGAAACCAGCGGAACCATGGCATTTTTAAAGATGTGTTTGTTTGAAATTTCTTTTTCAGACAAACCTTTTGCACGAGCAAAACGAACAAAGTCTTGTGATTGCAAGTCAATCATGTAACGACGAATCCAAATGGCTGTACCAGGAGCACCCAACAAACCAAGAATAACTGCTGGTAAAACATATGAACGCCAATCTCCAGCCCCTAAGATAGGGAATGAATCTGGTAAACCAATTGAGGAACCAATCAATCGAACAATATAAACAAGGGCGATTGTTGGAAGCGCCATCAAGAAGGTCAAAGCCCCTGTTGAGAAGCTATCGATCCAAGTGTTCTTGAAACGAGCCATGGCTGAACCAAGTGGCACGGCAATCGCATAAGAAATCACCAAACCAATCAAACCAGCAATAGCAGAGCTGACAATCATAGATGGATATTGGTAATTACTTTCAGTCGCTGTATAAGGATCATCTTTCCCATAGCTAGCTACTTCACGAGAGTCAGCCTGACTAGGTGACTTGTAGGTTCTTGAGTAAATATTTACAGAAGACGTTTTCTTACCTGTTGGGAACTGAACTTGGGCAGTTTTGGTCTGTCCTTGACCTTGAGTAATAACCTGAAGAACTGGTGTATTAGCATAGGTTGGATAAGAGTCACCTAAATTGATATTCACAAAATTTTGATGCACAAATGGGAACTGACTGTTGAAGTACAAGAGATATTTATGTTTAGTACCTGAACCGACCAATGACCATCCGATAGCTGGATCATTTTCGAAACGAAGGTAACGTTTCAAGTCTGGATTTTCAGGATCTTGAATTTTATTTGTATGGTCAATGTCAATCAAGTTAGCATAGAAGTGAAAAACACGTTCAAAAATTGGAATTTCACGAGTAGCATAAAATTGACCACTTTCAGTAAATTCTCCCAAAGTCCAACCATGACCTAATTGATTGATGTACTTTTCATAAATAGCTTTATTGGTCGCATTTGCCTCTACTGTTACAGAAGAATCCATGCTACTTGCCTTTTCTTGCAACTCTTTAGTATCGTAATACTCAATGTAGCCCATACGCTCAAACACAGTATTTTCATAGTTATCACGTTTATCAGCCGTTGTCGCAATCTTGTTATAGTTGGTATCCTGTTTGAAAATCAATTTTCGAGGAACCATTGTATAGATAATCGTGTAAGTCAAGGTTGTTACTAAGAAGATAGAAACCAATGACCGCAAAACACGCATAAAAATATATTTTTTCATATCATTTCCTTTAAAAATCCCAAAAGAACCTTCTCCTCATGGAGAGAAAGTTCTATTGAAAATTATTTATTTCACATGACTTGCCAATTCTTTTTGAGCTTTCTCGTTTGACTCAGTCTTTTCTTTCAACCATTTTTCACGAGCTTTTTCATACTCTTCTTTGGTGATTGCTTTTTCACCAACTTCAGTGTACTTCAAGTATCCTGAATTTTCACCTTTAAGGCCGGCTACTGAATATGAAGAGCTAAATGGTAGAACTTTTGAAACATATGAAACGGCTGTTTCTTTAGGAGAAGCCATTACTGGAATTGTCAAGGCATTATCAGTCAACCAAGCTTGTGCCACCGCGTATTTTTCATAACGTTTTTGAACATCTTGGTTTTCGCTGTTTGCGTCATCAAGTAATTTTCCATAGTCAGCTAAACCAAGTTTGCTTACTACTGATGCATCTGTGTTTTGGTCAATACCAAGGTAGAGGCGAGTGCTTCCTCCCTTAAGGACGAATTGATCCAAGAAAGTAGAAGGATCTTGATAGTCAGGGTTCCATCCTAGCAAGGTATGGATATCCCAGTCTTGTTCTTTAGCTGTTGGAGCGCTAAATGAAATTGGTAAAGCTTCTGCTTGAGTCATTTGTTGTAAGTCTACAACAACATTATCTGAACCCAATACCTTTTCAATTGATTGTTTCAATGATTGAACACGGTTTACAACCGCTGTTGATTCTTGGATAACCAAGGCATCCAAGTGGATTGGGAATTCAACACCTTCAGCTTGTAGGCTTGATTTTGCTTTAGCAAAGACTTCTTTAGCTTTTTCTTCATTGTAAAGTCCATTTTGAGAATCTGCTAGAGACACGTTTGACCAAGTAGAAGAATTTGTCTTAGCCAAGCTATCTTGTACCAATTCACCAAATGTCTTCTTACCAACTTGAAGATTATAAGGTGCAAACGTATTACGGATGGCTACTGAAGCTCCATCAGTACCATTTGTTTGAGCTGAGTAAGAATTGCGATCGACTGCAAAGTTCAAGGCTTGACGGAATTCCTTGTTTAGCAATGCTTTCTGAGTAGATGTCTTTTGGGCATCACTTGTTTTGGCAGTGTGGTTATAGGTTGTACGGCCATAGTTCAAGCTGACAGTTGCAACACCCGCACCTGGTTCATTAAAGTAAATGTTATCTTTGAAGTCAGCTGCATATTTTTCATATGTAGAACTTGTAGGGAAGATACGCGCCTTGCTATATTGACCATCGGCAAAACCTTTGGCAATCACATCTTGGTCCTTACCATCCCAGAAAGTGAACTTAACGTTCTCAATTTTTACATTTTCTTTGTCCCAGTAAGCATCATTTTTAGCCATCTCGATAGATGATTTTGGAGTTACAGATTTTAAGACAAATGGACCGTTATAAAGAATAGAGTTAGCATCTGTTGGGGCACCAAAACCTTCCCCTTTTGAAGTTAAGAATTCTTCATTAACCGGCATCATGACACCACTAGTGGTCTTGTCATTCCAGAAAGTTTCTGGCTGGTTCAAGGTATATTCTAGTGTTTGATCATCAAGTGCTTTTACACCAACGGTTGAAAAATCGCTTGTTTCACCCTTGATATAGGCTTCTAATCCCTTAATAGAAGAGCTAACGATTGAAAGTCCTTTTGATTTTCCATCTACGGCGTGTTTCAAACCAGTAACGAAGTCTTTAGCAGTGACAGGAGCGTACTCTTCTCCCTCTGCTGTCACCCATTTAGCATCCTTACGGATTTTATAGGTATAAGTCAAACCATCTTTTGAAACTGTCCATGATTCAGCAATAGAAGGAACCAGGTTACCATATTTATCATTAGCCAACAAACCATCTACAGCATTTGTTGTGACGAATGATGTTGAGTCGATATTGCTGACGATATAATCCAAAGTTTCTGGATCTGTTTGATAAACATATTGGTAATCTTTTGCTAGTTTAGCATTATTTGAACTAGTGTTTGAACACGCAGCTAGAACTCCTGACGCTAATAAGGTAGCTCCCGCTACAGCAAGCACTTGACTTTTTTTCATTTATTTACTCCTCTTATAAAGTATAGGTTATTATTGATTATACCATATATTTTAAGATATTTCAAGAAAAGTAAACGAATTTTCAGAATATTTAGGCTTATTAACACAAATTTTTCATTTTTTCTGAATATATGATTCAAATTATCGTTCGAAGTATCAAAGGCTACAGCGAAAATAGGAAATTTGACGCAGAAACTTTGGAGCTTAGGAAGACCTATAGTAAAGCGAAATACAGACTGAACAATGTGATTTTGGAATTCAAACTAAATTATAACAATATTGTAGAAGTATCATTCTAGTATTCAAGATTCAGTTTACTATATCTTTTTCACACCAACCTTATTCCGAATTCAATTACTTTCGTGATTTACACATATAGATTAAGACTATCTTTTATACTTTAAAATTTCTCGCTACCTTATCCACTATATACGCCTTGCTATCACGTTCCTGTTAGTAGTGCCACGATTTCGCTATCCCTTCCTTTGACAATTCTTATTTCCTGCGTCAGACTTAAAACGATCTATCCCCAGACCATTTTAATCCACTACCTCACGATAGTCAGGCTTGGGGAGAGCTATTGTATTCACCGATAGTGGATCCCTACAGAGGACTTACACCTCAGATACACGACATGCCCAGTGTATATAAAAAATCTCCTACACAAGGTAGAAGATTTCAATCTTATAAGACTTAATCCGTCATGTCCGATACCAAAGTTCGATGCTCCAATGGAATACTGCACATAACTAGCAAGAAAATGAAACCTGACTGAATCCAAAAGAGGGCCAAGTCAAAGATTCCGTGTACAGCAACCACTGTAAGGAAAGACAGATAAAGACCGATAATCGGACGTTTCCCCGACTCCTGACTCATATCCATCATCAAGCGAACAGGAGCAACAGAAGACAAAACTAATAAAATAGTCCCCACAATTCCGTAACTCAGAATCGTATCGATATATAGACTGTGAGCATGTTCATGATATGGAGCATTTATCCGAGGATAAGAGTGCATGTAGGTCAATGGCCCCTCACCCCAAAAAGGATTTTGCTTAAACAAGGCCATCCCGGCATCCCAGATAGAAATGCGTTCTTCCATAGAAGAGTCTAAAGTCCCCATCCGAACTCCCAAATCACTGGAAAAGAGGAAACTCAAGCCAATCGCAAAGACCCCAATACTAAGCCAAAAGGCCTTCCAGTTTTTAATGGTCGTAAAGAGATAGATAATGGCTCCAGCGATAATAGCAGGAAAGGCTGTTCGATTTTGAGTAAAGTTCAATCCAAAGAGATTCACAAAGCCTGCAAACACACAGAATACTTTCAACCAATTCAACTTGGTCGTTGTAAACAGATAGAAGGCAATCATGATACAGAAACAACAAATAATTCCATAATAATTAGGATTAAAGAAGGTCACTTCTGCACGATTCTGATGCCACACCTGCATATTGGGTGAAAGAAAAGCATAGTTGAATTTCTTCACAATTTGGAAATGTTCTAAACTCGCAAAAGCAGCTGACAAGACGCTACCAAACAAGACGAGCTGCAAAATCAATCGAAAGAATTTATGTGATAAAATCGACTGATAGTGCAAAAAGAAAACAGTAAATAGAAACATTCCTACTGAAGCCACAAGACCCATCCAATTTTGTGCAAGAATGGATATAACAGTACTATAGCCAAGAAAAAGAAGCAGCATCGGATGCTCCCCCATTTTCTGAAGAATACTTTTCATGTCTCCTGTAAAAATCAAACTGATAATATATAAACAGAATACAACTACAAAAAGATAAAAGGGTAAAAAGATACTCAGGATAATTCCCAATAAAATCAGCTCTTTACTAGACAACCCTCTCAGCTTTTCAATAAAGCCTATTGATTTCAAAATGAATCCTTTCTCTCCAAATCAGCTGATTCAGATAATAGTAAGATATCCTATATTGTACCACTTTTTTAGCAATTTGAAAACAAGGGAAACGTTTACTAAAATAAAAAAACTATTTTATCAACCATATCAAGGCTTCAAAATGTTACTTCAACTCCATTCTCAATTACCCGATAAGTCTGATTTTGCAAATCAATTTCTGCTACTGCTGTTACGGACTTATCTTTATTTTGACGTTTGATTACAATGCTGTGGGCTGTTGGTGTTTCAACGTCAATAGTTCCTTCTAGTTCAAAGGCTTCTGAACGGTTACGGAAAGAAAATAGATTGAGAAGGGCCTTCACTACAGGACGTTGGACTTCTTCTGCTATTTCCTCATTGCTATAGTAATGACGATTAATATTTCGACCTTCTTTAGTTTCTTCTAATAATTTCAAATCATTCTTGCTTGCTAATAGACCTACATAGTAAAGTTGAGGAATACCTGGAGCAAAAGCTTGAATTAGACGAGCGAGAAAATACTTAACATCATCATCTCCAAGCGCAGAATAGTAGGTTGAATTGATTTGGTAGATATCTAAATTATTATACTCGGCACTGGAGTACTTACGTTTGACATTAGCTCCAACCTTATAGAGTTCATTTGAAGCATAGTCAATCTCCTCATCGGTCAGGATATCCTTGACATCTACTACTCCAATCCCATCATGGGTATCTAGCGTTGTAAATTGCTTCATCGGGCTCATCTTTAACCACTTAGCCAAACGCTCTGTTCTGGAACTATAAAGAGTATAAAGTGTCACCATTGGAAGAGCAAAACCATAAACATAGTAATCATGGTCTGCTATTTTAAACTGAATCGAATAGTGTTCATGAATCTCAGGTAAAAGCTCTGTCCCATACTCAGCAGCGATATCTCGAACTTTGTCCAATAAATCCCAAATATCTGGTTCCACAAAGAAATCATTAGTATCCAATTTCTTCACTGCATAAGCAAAGGCATCTAGACGAATCAAATCACACCCATTACTTGCCAAGTGCTGAATGGTCTTACGGATAAATTCCATAGTTACTTCTTTGGTCACATCAAGATCAATCTGCTCCTCACCAAAGGTATTCCACAAATGTTCCACTGAACCATCTTCAAACACAATCTCTTGCTTTGGTGCACGATCCTTACGCTTGTAAATTAAATCTACATCAGACTGTATCGGACGGTTTTCTGGCCAAAACTTATCCCAGTTTAAAAAGAGATCTTTAAATTCACTGGCTTCATGTTTTTCTTGATAGTCCTTATAATACTTGGATTGACGAGAAATATGATTAATCATAAAATCAAACATAAGATAATATTTCTCACCTAAACGCTTAACATCCTCCCAATCACCAAAAGCTGAGTCCACTTCGTCGTAGTCAACTGGCGCAAATCCACGATCACCTGTTGATGGGAAAAATGGTAAAAGGTGAACTCCTCCAATAGCATCTCCAAAATGCTCTTCCAAATTATCATATAAGTCTTTAAGATTATTTCCAAGGCTATCAGAATAGGTAATCAACATGGTTTTATTTTGAATTGGCATCATTACTCTCCTTTTTCTAATTGAAGCCAAGTCTCATATGACTTGGCTTCGTAAATCAAATTCATGTTATACTCTTCGAAAATCTCTTCAAACCACGTCAGCGTCGCCTTACCGTACTCAAGTATAGCCTGCGGCTAGCTTCCTAGTTTGCTCTTTGATTTTCATTGAGTATTAAATCTCTGTTTATCATCAAACTCGTACTAAATATAGACTTCAATAAACTAAGTACTACTTTCTTGTTTTCACATAAAATTGTCAACTAGCTGAACCCTTCCTCTGTATCAGGAATCATAGCTTCTCTAGTCTCTTCTTACTTCACTGCTCCGTTGCTCATTCCTGAAATGATATGTTTTTGGAAGAAGAGATAGACAATGGTGATACTGATAATGCCGACAACGTATGAGGCAAAGCTTGGTCCGTAGTCGTTGAAATATTGGCCTGCGTAGTTGTATTGGAACAAAGGCAGAGTCCACATTTTGGAATCCCGGTTCAAGACAAGGAGTGGCAACATGAAGTCATTCCAGAACCAAAGGGCATTGATGATCATGGTTGTCGCATGCATCGGTTTCATCATTGGGAAGATGATGCGGAAATAGGTTGTAAATTTATTAGCCCCATCGATCTCTGCTGCTTCATCCAGACTTTCTGGGATCGAGATTTTGATATAGCCAACATAGAGAAAGAGGGTCTGTGGAATCGCATAGGTCAAGTAGAGCAAGATCAAACCAAAGGTATTAGCCAAACCGAGTTTACTCATCATAACCGTAATCGGAATCATGATGACTTGGAAAGGTACGAAGATTCCGAGGATTAAGAGGGTATACATGATGGTAAAGGCTTTTCTTTTACTCATATTGCGAGCGATGGAGTAGGCTGCCATAGGAATAAAGATCATTACTGCAAGTAAAGACAAGACAGTGATGACGACAGAGTTCCAATAATAGCCTCCGATCCCATCAGCTAAGAGACGGCTAAAGTTGTCCCATATGAAGTTGGTTGGAAAGCCAAAGAAATTGTCTACAATATCCTTAGTGGGTTTGAAAGAACTAAAGAGAGTAGCAAGGAGCGGCACTAAAATCAGAACCGATCCTAGAATCAATAGAATGTATTTGCCAATCAGGTCTTTTCTTTCATTTTGTTTCATCATGCTTCTCCTCTTAAATTTCAAATTTCTTAGATACTCTCAATTGGATGATCGAAATCACTACAATTAAGAAGAACAAGATTACGGCAATGGCATTGGCATAACCGAATTGGTTGTTTTTAAAGGCATAGTTATAAACCAAAAGCCCAAGTGAGGTTGTGGCATTGTTTGGACCACCACCGGTCATGGCAAAGACTTGGTCAAAAGCAGTCAGCCCACCTTTTAGGGATAGGATAAAGACCATAGAGACACTTGGTAGCAAGTAAGGCAATTCAATGTTCCAGAAAACTTGCTTGCTAGTCGCGCCATCAATCCTTGCTGCCTCTGTAATCTCAGTTGGAATAGATTGCAAACCAGCTAGGAAGATGATGATGGGCATAGCCACCCCTTGCCAAAGAAGGACAAAGACAGCCGCAAAGATCGCTCCCCACTTAGTCCCTAAAAGACTGGTTTGGAGAAATTCAATATGAAGGGCATGCCCAATCGCTGGAAGACCGTAGTTGAAGACTTGCTTGAAGATCAAAGCCACTGTCAAACCAGACAAAACAGCTGGGAAGAAGAACCAAGCACGGAAGAAGGTTTGGGCTTTGATTTTAGAGTTCAAGACACGCGCAATGAAGATCCCGAGTGCAATCTCACCAACCACCATGGCAATCGTAATGATTGCGGTAAAGCCAATCGCATTCATGAATTTTGGATCCATGAAGAGGAGCTTAAAGTTGTTTAAGCCGACAAATTTGTAGTTATAAGTCAATCCTGTCCAGTTAGTAAAACTGTAAAAGGCTCCTTGAAACATCGGCACATAGAAGAAAATTGCTTGTAACAAGAGGGGAATGACCACAAAAGCCCATGCCCAATATTTTTGTAATACTTTTTTCATAGTCTCTCTACTCCTAATCCACATCCGCTTTCATCGGGTTAAAGAAGGCATTCAAATCATTGACCATGCCTTGTTTATCACCGGTCAAGACATAGTTCATGGTCAAGGTATGGAAGTCTGCTTCACTGGTCCAGTATTGTTGCAACCAGACCAAGTGACGATCCGTAAAGGCATATTCGGTCATACCAGCAAGCGGTGAATCTTCTCCTGCTTGTTTGACCCCTTCAATCGCTGTTGGAGATCCGTCCACATCGTAGTATTTTTGCATGACTTCTGGACGGGTCATATATTCCACAAAGGCATTGGCTTCTTTTGGATGTTTGGTGGTGGCTGAGATAGACCATGCCAAGTCTCCCGCACCAACGGTTAAGCTTTGTCCTTTTTCTTTTCCTGGAATCATGAAGGTCCCAATCTTAAAGTTCGGTTTTTGTTCATTAATCGCTGTGATCGCCCAAGACCCATTTGGTGTCATGAGGACATCCCCACGTGCGAAGGCTCCGATAACATCGGTATAGCCAGCACCTTCCCAGTTCTTTTGCTTAGAGCCATTGATGCGAAGGATGTCCATGACCTTGATGTCATCTTTCATAATCGAATCCGACAATTTAATGGCATTTGGTTGAGAATAACGAAGGTATTGATTGGCTTCTTTTCCTCCACCTGTGGCTGTCGCAAAGGCTAATTGATTGTAACCATTGAGTGTCCAAGCATCTGCACCTGCAATTCCAAATGGTGTTTGTCCTTTAGTAACGATGTCTTTGACTAACTGTTCAAATTCATCCCAGGTTTCAGGAACCTTCAAGCCCAGCTCTTCGAATTTATCTTTGTTGTAGTAAATTCCATAAGCATTAGCTGTAAAAGGAACGTTGTAAACTTTTTCGTTTACAGCATATTTTTCGGCGTAGCCATTTTTCACGCGTTTCAGGTAGTCTTTGTTGCTCAAATCTTCAAAAACACCTGCTTTTGCCCATTCTTGCAGTTCGATGGACTGTGGGTAAATATTGACCACATCAGGCACATCTCCTGCGAGAACGCGTGTCTTCAATACTTCACCAGCATTTGGTACATTGACGACTTTGACCTTGATCTTAGGGTTTTCCTTCTCAAAATCACGAGTGATTTCTTCCAAGGTTTTGGTCATTTCTTTTTTCTGGTTGAAATACTCGATGGTCACTGTGCCATCCGCAGATTTACCATAGTTGGAGCAAGCGCCGAGCCCAAACAAAGCTAAACCTGTAGTTGCAAGAAGTCCGATTTTTTTATACCATTCCATTAGAAAGCCTCCTTTATAAATTTATACACCTTTATTATAGTCTTCTAAAAATATACTGTCTACTCAAAAAATCTCCTTGGGATAAGATAACAGTTAAACCTGCATACATGAGTTCTGCACCTGAGTAAACTACTCCATTTTCCTGTAATTCATACAGTCCCTCTTCATCCAAATCTTTTAATTTTAAAGTTGTTTCCATGGTCTCTACAACTGACAAAACGCGAACGTAGGTTACAATCGTTTGATTTCCGTAGTTAAATTGTACAGCTGCTTCATTGAATGCAGACTCGGGATTGATTAACCTATACTGTTGTCCTAACTGAACTACTGGTCGTAATTCTTTATACAAGTTCACCTGATTAGCAATCTCATCTTTCTCTTCATCTGATAAACTTGTCAAATCAAGCTCATATCCCAAATTTCCCATCATTGCTACATGTCCACGTGTTTCTAATGGTGTCATTCGTCCCATCTGATGATTCGGTACTGCTGACACATGAGCCCCCATAGAAATGGTTGGATAGAGATAGGATGAACCGTATTGAATTGGCAAACGTGCAATAGCATCAGTATTATCACTAGCCCAGACTTGTGGGAAATAACGCATCATACCAAGATCATTTCGTCCACCACCACCAGAGCAGGACTCAAAGAGAATATGCCTGTGCTTCTCTGTCAGATAAAAAACGAGTTCGTAAAGCCCCAGCATGTACTGATGAGATTGCATCTTTGTCTCTAGATAGTTCGATCCATTCCCTAGCTTAGTCATATTACGATTCATATCCCATTTAATGTAATCAATCTCATGATAAGATAGGAGTTGATCTAAGATATTTTTCAAGTATTCTACTACCTGAGGATTGGCAAGATTAAGTACTAATTGATTCCGAGAATAGGTATGATCATAGCCAGGAACCTGAATAGCCCAGTCAGGATGTTTACGATACAAATCACTATCTACAGAAATCATCTCAGGTTCTAACCAAAGCCCAAACTGCAAACCTCTGTCGTGGATAGCTGAAATCAGACTTTCAAGACTTCCACCCAGTTTTTTCTCATTAACAACCCAATCACCTAAAGCACGATTATCATCAAAACGATTGCCAAACCAACCATCATCTAATACAAAAAGCTCAATTCCAACTTTCTTAGCTTCATCAGCTAGCTCTAACAGCTTTTCTCTCTGAAAGTCAAAGTAAGTAGCTTCCCAGTTATTGATTAGAATTGGACGTTCTTTTTTAGAAAATTTACTTGGCATAATGTGCTTCAGTACAAAATTCTGACTTTCATGACTAACACCAGTTAATCCCTCATCTGAATAGGTCACTAAAGCTACCGGTGTTTCAAAGTATTCCTCAGGGTCTAACTTCCAAGAAAAGTTTTCCGGATTAATCCCAATAGCCAGCCGAACTTCATTCAATTGATTCTTTTCAACAAAAGCTTCAAAGTTGCCACTATACATTAGTTGAATAGCAAACACATTTCCAGCATCCTCTGTGACCCCTTGATCACATAGTAGAAGAGCTGGTGTTTGAGCATGTCCAGAAGCCCCACGGTTTGAACTAATCGAAAAGATTCCTTGTTCTACCTGTTGACGTCGAACAGTCTTTTCACGAGCATAAGCACCCTGCAGAGTTACTATTTCGTAAGCTGCCGCTGGAAAATCAGCCATAAAAGAAAAGTCTTTATGAATGACAACTTCCTGATTACTATTATTCTCTAATTTACTGTAGCTAGCAATTGTCGAATCATTATTAAAAGCAGTATAATACAAATTCAGACTAAGTTGAGCCTTAGAATCTTCTAACATTAAGACAAGAGTCTCTGTATCGTCCATGCTATGTGGAGAAGGTAAGCCCTGTGGACCATTCTGATCTTTTAAAATCTTTGCTTCTACAAATCGAAAGTCTGTTACTTCAGTTACACTATGCTGAATCTGTATGGTTGGTTTCCTAAAATCTCCTAAACCATGTTGTCCAAAAATTTGACGTTGAGTATCTAAGCTAAAGGTTCGATTAGTAGCTGTTGGATTTCCTGAAAAGGCATGATCTCGTTCATAAACACTATTGGAACCTTTATAGTTCTTAATAGTCTTTCCTAAATGTTTCAAAAGTAGGTACCCATTTCGATTTTCAATAATCAAACTTAGATTTTTACTCTCAACATAAAATAGATTATTCTCTATCCTAACTCCCATTTACTTCACCTCATCACTTTATTGACTCTATTTTATCATCTGAAATCGCTTTCTAAAATAGAAAAATGTCTCTAGAATATGGTAAAATGTTAGGTAGGAGGTAGCACATGCTAGTTTTTTCAGAATACCAAACTGGAACAATCGACCTTTCCCTAAGCTTTTATGGATATGAGGAATGCACACCTAATTACTCCTTTGGTCCAGCCATTCGTGATACATACGTTCTACATTACATTAGTAAAGGACAAGGAACATTTCATTACAAGGGTAAAATTGTTGATTTAAAAGAAGGAGATTTCTTTCTATTAAAACCAGAGGAACTAACCTTTTATCAAGCAGATAGTAAAGAACCTTGGTCCTACTACTGGTTAGGAATCACTGGAGGGAAAGCTCCTGATTATTTTGCTCTTTCTCAAATTTTTGACCAAGCCTATCTCATCCAATCTGAAACTTGTCATACCCAGACTACTGCAAAACTCATCTCAGACATTGTTCGCTTCGCTCAGATTACAAAATCCAATGAATTAGCTCAACTCCATATCATGGGACAACTCCATGAACTGATGTTTCATCTGGGAACTATTGCTCCCAATCAGAAAAAAAAGAATATTTCATCAACCTACCAACTCTATCTTGAATGCAAACGATTAATTGATAGCCACTATCCTCAATCACTTACAATTCAAGATTTAGCAAAAGAACTATCCGTTCACAGAAGCTACTTATCAAGCGTATTCAAAGAATTTAACACCTTATCACCCAAAGAATACCTACTCTACGTTCGAATGCACCGAGCTAAACAACTTCTCGAAAATACCCAAGAGTCTATCAAGGTAATTGCATACTCAGTAGGTTTTTCAGATCCACTCCATTTTTCGAAAGCTTATAAACAATACTTTAATCAGACCCCAAGTCATACAAGAAAAGAATATTCCCAACACCAACTAGTGAGAAAGGAAACACTATGAAATCCTACCAAGCCGTCTACCAAATTCTAGCAAAAGAAACCGATTATATCAGCGGAGAAAAAATCGCAGAAGAACTATCCCTCAGTCGAACATCGATTTGGAAAGCCATCAAGCGGCTAGAACAAGAAGGCATTGAAATTGATAGTATCAAAAACAAAGGATATAAACTGATGAATGGTGACCTTATTCTTCCAGAGATTCTAGAAGAAAATCTTCCAATTAAAGTCAGCTTTAAACCCGAAACAAAATCAACACAACTAGATGCAAAAGAAGCAATTGATTTAGGCCATGAAGCAAACACCCTCTATCTAGCTTCCTATCAAACAGCAGGGCGAGGCCGTTTTCAACGCTCCTTCTACTCCCCACAAGGTGGCATTTATATGACACTCCATCTTAAACCAAATCTTCCTTACGACAAATTACCATCCTACACACTACTTGTAGCTGGAGCTATCTACAAAGCCATTAAGAACCTAACTTTAATAGATGTCGACATAAAATGGGTCAATGATATCTATCTAAACAATCATAAAATTGGAGGAATTCTCACTGAAGCAATGACATCTGTAGAAACAGGCTTAGTCACAGATATTATTATTGGAGTAGGAATCAACTTCACTATCAATGATTTTCCACAAGAATTAAAAGAAAAAGCTGCTAGCTTATTTAAAACATCAGCACCTATAACAAGAAATGAATTAATTATCGAAATATGGCGTGCTTTCTTCGAAACACCAGCAGAGGAGTTATTATACCTATATAAAAAACAGTCATTCGTTCTAGGAAAAGAAGTCACTTTCACACTAGAGCAAAAAGACTACAAGGGACTTGCTAAAGACATCTCAGAAAATGGAAAACTTTTAATTCAATGTGATAATGGAAAAGAAATCTGGCTCAATAGCGGAGAAATTTCTCTCAATAGTTGGAAGTAAAATAACACAATTATAATATAAACGATATAAAAATAACTTCAGATTAGTAATTCAATTAAGTTTTACAGATCTGAAGTTTTATTGTCTCTAAAAGTAAAAAAGAGAGTTACAAACTCTCAATAAAACGGAGAATAAGGGATTCGAACCCTTGCGCCAGTTACCCGACCTAACGATTTAGCAAACCGTCCTCTTCAGCCTCTTGAGTAATTCTCCAATTAATGGGCACGAGTGGACTCGAACCACCGACCTCACGCTTATCAGGCGTGCGCTCTAACCACCTGAGCTACGCGCCCAAGTTAAAAACTTGGTAATTTGAACAAAGTTCAAAGCGGGTGACGAGAATCGAACTCGCGACAACAGCTTGGAAGGCTGTAGTTTTACCACTAAACTACACCCGCATAAATACTATCAATAAAATGGCGCGAGACGGAATCGAACCGCCGACACATGGAGCTTCAATCCATTGCTCTACCAACTGAGCTACCGAGCCTTATTGCGGGAGCAGGATTTGAACCTACGACCTTCGGGTTATGAGCCCGACGAGCTACCGAGCTGCTCCATCCCGCGTTAATATAAAAGGAGGATGTGGGATTCGAACCCACGCACGCTTTTACACGCCTGACGGTTTTCAAGACCGTTCCCTTCAGCCGGACTTGGGTAATCCTCCAATATTCAAATGGACCTTGTAGGACTTGAACCTACGACCACTCGGTTATGAGCCGAGAGCTCTAACCAGCTGAGCTAAAGGTCCGACAAGATCATTATAGCGGCGAAGGGGATCGAACCCCCGACCTCCCGGGTATGAACCGGACGCTCTAGCCAGCTGAGCTACACCGCCATGTATCGGGAAGACAGGA
>NZ_VMMX01000006.1:0-7563 GCF_013277415.1 Streptococcus sp. 68
AAAGTAGAAGAAAAAGAACTACCATTTACAACACGCTATGTAGAAGATAAAACCAAAGACAAAGATTATCGAGAAACAACTCAACAAGGTGTTAAGGGTAAGGAAACAAAAACAACTACTTATACGTTGGATACAACGAATGGTACAGTCACAGAAAATGCTCCAACAACGGATACAGAACAACCAACAGAAGAAATTATAACAGTTGGAACAAAACCAAAAGTAGAAGAAAAAGAACTACCATTTACAACACGCTATGTAGAAGATAAAACCAAAGACAAGGATTATCGAGAAACAACCCAACAAGGTGTTAAGGGTAAGGAAACAAAAACAACTACTTATACGTTGGATACAACGAATGGTACAGTTACAGAAAACAATCCAACAACGGTTACAGAACAACCAAAAGAAGAAATTATAACAGTAGGAACAAAACCAAAAGTAGAAGAAAAAGAATTACCATTTACAACACGTTATGTAGAAGATAATACAAAAGATAAGGATTATCGAGAAACTACACAAGTGGGAGTAAAAGGAAAAGAAACAACAACTACAACGTACACAATGGATCCAAACAACGGAACTGTGACAGAAAACAAGCCAACAGTAGTAAGAGAAGAACCAAAAGAAGAAATTATTACAGTTGGAACAAAACCGAAAGTAGTAGAAACACCAGAGACTCCACAACCAGAACAACCAACCGCTCCTGAGGAAGCACCAGCTCAACCAGGTCAACCATCTGAGCCTGAAGACCAACCAAATCTTAAGGTAGCTCCGCCGACTATCGCTATTGTGGAAGAAGCGAATAAAGCAAGCATCGAAGTCAAAGCACCTAAGAAAGATGCGGATACAGTGAGAATTACGTATCCTAAGAGTGATGGCTCTGGTAATGAAGTTCTAACTCTTACCAAGCAACCTACTGGTGAATGGACTTTAGACAAACAACCTGAAAATGTTACATTAGACAAGAAAACAGGTACTGTAACCATTCCACGAGAATCAGTTGTCAATAAAGAAAAAGTCCAAGCTCAAGCCAAGCATAAAACGAGTGCTTATACTCCGTTTGTATACGCTGCTTTATCAATCGAAGAAGCAAACCCAGAGTATCCAGTAACGCTGTGGGTAGATAGAGCAGGTAAGGAGCTTAGGGAACCAGTAGATGGTAAACAACCTGCTGGCGAGATTGCAGGCTACAAGTGGTTATCTAGTCGCTTAGAAGAAGGTATTTTGACGCATACATTTGAGAAAGTAGCGAATGGAACTCCAATTTTACCAGAAAGCCCAACTAGTCATCCAAGGACTCCATCAAGTTCGCCATCAACTTCAACGCCAGAAAAACCAAACAAAGCTGAAACTCCAGCGGTTCGTACAGTATGGCGCGATGAAAACGGAAAAGACTTGAAAGTTCCATCAGTTGACAAGCAAGAAGCAGGTGAAGTTCCAGGCTATGAATTTGTTGAGAGTCACCGTGAGGGAGATAACTTGACAGTTCATGTGTTTAGAACCAAGCAAGCTCAAACTCCTGCTCCAAAAGACCAAACTCCAAGTCCAGAACAAGCTGCAAGTCCAGCACCATCTAAAGTTTCAGAACAAAAAGGTGAAGCAGTGGCTACAGCTACATCAGAAAAGACAGTAGATAGTGCAACAGCTACTAAAACATCTGATAAAGCAGAATTGCCAAACACAGGTACAGAAGCGAATGCTAGCTTGGCTAGCGCTGGTATCATGACCTTGTTAGCTGGTCTAGGATTAGGATTCTTCAAGAAAAAAGAAGACTAAAAACTCATAGTTTTTAAGAAGATGATTCGTCATCTTCTTTTTTTGGCTCATTGTCAACTGTAGTGGGGTGGAGAAAAGCTAATACTCTTCGAAAATCTCNNCTGCGGCTAGTTTCCTAGTTTCCTCTTTGATTTTCATTGAGTATAAGATTAAGAAGAGGCTGAGAAAAAGCCTCTCAAATCAGAAAAACGCATAGTATCAGGTGTTCAAAACTTGAGACTATGCGTTTTATTGTGGGAAGATTTACTTTATTTTCTCCGGAAGTTGAGTTTTGGTCCAGTCTCTTTAAATTATATGTTATCTTAAATTCAGAACAGAACATTATAACTTATAAAACATTGCTAGAAATTGATTCGACTTTACTATCCTATTTGTTCAGAGTTTATTTCCTTTTGCTATAAAGTTTGAATTTCTTTTGTTTTTTCTACTCTTTTTCCGAATAAATAGATAGAAGCATCAAATCTAGTAAATTAGATTAAAAAATGTGCTATAATGAAAGGAGAGCAAACATGACTGTACGTCATCCGGGCATTAGCCCAACCAATGACTTGGTTGCTAAGAAAATCTTTAGCAATCCAGAAATCACTTGTCAATTTATTCGCGATATGTTGGACTTGCCAGCAAAAAATGTGACCATTTTGGAGGGAAGCAACATTCACGTCTTGCCTTCCGTACCGTACTCGGCACAGGATTTCTATACAAGTATAGATGTTTTGGCGGAGTTGGATAATGGTACGCAAGTTATCATCGAAATTCAGGTTCATCATCAGAATTTTTTCATCAATCGTTTGTGGGCTTACTTGTGCAGTCAGGTCAATCAAAATCTTGAAAAAATTCGCCAACGTGAAGGTGATACCCACCAGAGCTACAAACATATCGCACCAGTCTATGCCATTGCCATTGTGGATAGCAATTACTTCTCAGATGATTTGGCTTTCCACAGTTTCAGTATGCGAGAGGACACGACAGGTGAGGTCTTAACCATCACAAACAATGGACAAGAAAACCATCTAGTCAAGATGGCATTCTTAGAATTAAAGAAATACAGAGAAACCAGCAAAGACGAGGTTCGCAAGCCGTGGTTGGAGTTTTTCGGGAACAAACCCTTTACTCAACAACCCGAGCGAGCCATCAGCCAAGCAGACCAACTGCTGGACTACAAGAGCTGGTCCGAGGAGGACAGGGAAATGTTTAGTCAACTACGTATGCGTGAAGAACAAGCCTTGTTAGCACAGGACTATGCTTTGGAACAAGCTGAGGAAAAAGGTTTAGAGCGTGGACTTGAACGTGGTCGTGCAGAGGGGATTGAACAAGGCATCGAAAAAGGTTTAGCACAAGGACTTGAACGTGGACGAGCTGAAGGCATCGAACAGGGATTAAAAGTAGGTTTAGTAAATCTAGTACGTCAAGGTCTTCTAACACCTGAGGTTGCCAGCCGGCAGTTAGGCATGACTGTTGCTGAGTTTGAAGAATTATTGAAAGACATAAATAAGAATTAAAAAATACAGAGAAACCAGCAAAGACAAGGTTCGCAAGCCGTGGTTGGAGTTTTTCGGGAATAAACCCTTTACTCAGCACCCCGAGCGAGCCATCAGCCAAGCAGACCAACTGCTGGACTACAAGAGCTGGTCCGAGGAGGACAGGGAAATGTTTAGTCAACTACGTATGCGCGAAGAACAAGCCTTGTTAGCGCAGGACTATGCTTTGGAAACCGCTAGGGCTGAGGGGGTTGAACAAGGTTTAGAACAAGGTTTAGAACAAGGTTTAGAACGTGGAAAACTTTTTGCCTTCTTAGACATGGTTCGTCAACATGTTTTAACTTCTGAATTTGCCAGCCAGCAGTTAGGAATGACTGTCGCTGAGTTTGAGTCACTCTTGTAAACGAGCGAAAATGTTTAGCTAGCTATCTTGCAAAAAAATAAGTAGAGTTTATAATCCAAATACTTTTTAATACCAAGAATAAGCAGAGCCGGTTTTTCTAGGATATTTGGGTTAAGACGATTGTCTTGAATGCCTTAGGGAAACATGCTATACTACTTGTATGATTATTTTACAAGCTAATAAAATTGAACGTTCTTTTGCAGGAGAGGTTCTTTTTGATAATATCAACCTACAGGTTGATGAACGAGATCGGATTGCCCTTGTTGGGAAAAATGGTGCAGGTAAGTCTACTCTTTTGAAGATTTTAGTTGGAGAAGAGGAGACAACTAGCGGAGAAATCAATAAGAAAAAAGATATTTCTCTGTCTTACCTAGCCCAAGATAGCCGTTTTGAGGTTGTAGATAAGACTGACGAAGTCAGTTACATATATCTGCGGCAAGGCGACGTTGACGTGGTTTGAAGAGATTTTCGAAGAGTATTATTTTTAAAAAATCTCTCCAGAAACTAGTTGCTAAATAGGGTAAAAATTGATAAAATAAGGAATGTCTAAAAAATTTTAAGGAGAATCTAGCAAATGGATTTCACATGGGCACTAAAGTATGCCACTGAATTTTTGGGAACTGCCATTTTGATCATTCTTGGGAATGGTGCAGTTGCCAACGTTGAACTTAAAGGTACGAAAGGTCACCAAAGTGGCTGGATCGTCATCGCTGTTGGTTATGGTATGGGGGTTATGATCCCAGCCTTGATGTTTGGTAACGTATCTGGGAACCACATCAACCCTGCTTTCACTCTAGGACTTGCAGTTAGCGGTCTTTTCCCTTGGGCACAAGTGGTACCTTACATTATCGCGCAAGTCTTGGGGGCTATCTTTGGTCAAGCCTTGGTTGTGGCAACACACCGCCCATTCTACTTGAAAACTGAAAACTCAAATAACATCTTGGGAACTTTCTCAACTATTTCAAGTATTGACCATGGTACAAAAGAAAGTCGCTATGCAGCAACTGTTAATGGTTTTGTAAACGAGTTTGTTGGTTCATTTGTTTTGTTCTTTGCAGCTCTTGGTTTGACTAAAAACTTCTTTGGTGCTGAAGTGCTTCAATACATGAAACAAATGGCAACACAAGCAGGACAAACAGTTGATTTTTCTGACTTGGCTATTAAAGCACAGGTGGCTCCACACACTGCTTCAGGACTTTCTGTGGCTCACTTGGCACTTGGATTCCTCGTTATGGCTTTGGTAACATCACTTGGTGGACCTACAGGACCTGCCTTGAACCCAGCTCGTGACTTGGGACCACGTCTCCTTCATGCTTTCCTTCCAAAATCAGTTCTTGGTGAGCATAAAGGCGATTCAAAATGGTGGTATTCTTGGGTACCAGTAGTAGCACCTATCGCAGCAGCAATTGCGGCAGTAGCTGTATTCAAATTCCTTTATCTCTAAGAAATAGCTCCTTTAACATTTGAGTGAGCACCATCTATAAGTAAGAGAGGATCAGATTGGTTCTCTCTTTTTGATTTTTTAGGGAAATGAAAGAAAATCGAAACACACTCCTCTCCAGCAGTGGTTTAGAAGTCTCAGTGGGCTATTCAGCTTTAATGGGCTATAGTAGCTTGCAGTTGAAATAATAGATCCTTGTTTCTAAAACATTGTGAGAAATTGGTTTGAATTCCCCAATCAAATTGTGCAGTTTTCATTCTACTATATATTATGTTATCGGAGATGGGTTCCCTATCTTGTAAATCTGCTTTATAGTGGGTTGAAGTTGGAATAGTTCGCCCTTCTTTATCAAACATTGTGAGGAATTGATTTGCCTTCCTCAACAAAATGTTCAGTTTTTATTTCATTTTACTATAAAATAAGCGATTAGGGGGCTATTTTCGACCGACGTCCTTATCGTTTTATCTGCAATCTTATACTCAATGAAAATCAAAGAGTAAACTAGGAAGCTAGCACGAAGTCAGCTCAAAATAGTGTTTTGAGGTTGTAGAAGAAGAGGTTGGGCAAAAAACTCGACTTTAGGAGAAAATGAAGTAAATCTTCCCACAATAAAACGTATAGTAGCAAGATTTCTCAAGACCTGATACTATATGTTTTTCTGATTGCAAAGACTTTTTGACCAGTCTCAGCTATACCTACGGTAAGGCGATGCTGACGTGGTTTGAAGAGATTTTCGAAGAGTATTAAACCGATGTTGTGAGTAACTTTTACCTAGCTTCCTAGTTTACTTTTGTAGTATAAACCAGAGACTGTTTGTATTTTCAGCAAGTGAGTGGATGAATAATGCTGAAAACTCCTTGAAGGATAAATCTATTTAGTACTTTCTATTAGTTAGTTAAATTTTTACCAAGAATAATTCACAAAAACGTTGTAAAACACTTGCAATTTAGCTGAAATTTGATAAAATAGTAAGGAAAGTTAGACTGTATTGCCTACTGTCTATCTATAAAATATATTTTATTGGAGGCTTTTACTCAAATGGCAAAAGAAAAATACGATCGTAGTAAACCACACGTTAACATTGGTACTATCGGACACGTTGACCACGGTAAAACTACCCTAACTGCAGCTATCACAACTGTTTTGGCACGTCGCTTGCCTTCATCAGTTAACCAACCTAAAGACTATGCGTCTATCGATGCTGCTCCAGAAGAACGCGAACGCGGTATCACAATCAACACTGCGCACGTTGAGTACGAAACTGAAAAACGTCACTACGCTCACATCGACGCTCCAGGACACGCGGACTACGTTAAAAACATGATCACTGGTGCCGCTCAAATGGACGGAGCTATCCTTGTAGTAGCTTCAACTGACGGACCAATGCCACAAACTCGTGAGCACATCCTTCTTTCACGTCAGGTTGGTGTTAAACACCTTATCGTCTTCATGAACAAAGTTGACTTGGTTGACGACGAAGAATTGCTTGAATTGGTTGAAATGGAAATCCGTGACCTCTTGTCAGAATATGACTTCCCAGGTGATGATCTTCCAGTTATCCAAGGTTCAGCTCTTAAAGCTCTTGAAGGTGATTCTAAATACGAAGACATCGTTATGGAATTGATGAACACAGTTGATGAGTACATCCCAGAACCAGAACGTGACACTGACAAACCATTGCTTCTTCCAGTCGAAGATGTATTCTCAATCACTGGACGTGGTACAGTTGCTTCAGGACGTATCGACCGTGGTATCGTTAAAGTCAACGACGAAATCGAAATCGTTGGTATCAAAGAAGAAACTCAAAAAGCAGTTGTTACTGGTGTTGAAATGTTCCGTAAACAACTTGACGAAGGTCTTGCCGGAGATAACGTAGGTGTCCTTCTTCGTGGTGTTCAACGTGATGAAATCGAACGTGGACAAGTTATCGCTAAACCAGGTTCAATCAACCCACACACTAAATTCAAAGGTGAAGTTTACATCCTTACTAAAGAAGAAGGTGGACGTCACACTCCATTCTTCAACAACTACCGTCCACAATTCTACTTCCGTACTACTGACGTTACAGGTTCAATCGAACTTCCAGCAGGTACTGAAATGGTAATGCCTGGTGATAACGTGACAATCGACGTTGAGTTGATCCACCCAATCGCCGTAGAACAAGGTACTACATTCTCTATCCGTGAGGGTGGACGTACTGTTGGTTCAGGTATGGTTACAGAAATCGAAGCTTAATTCGATTTAGTTCCCAGAAGAACAATTATTTAAGTCAGACACTAAAAGAATCTTGCTTTGCAAGGTTCTTTTTTTCAGATATTGAACTAATACTCAATGAAAATCAAAGAGCAAACTAGGAAGTTTTAGCTGCAGGCTGCTCAAAACATGGTATTGAGGTTGTAGATAAGACTGACGAAGTCATCTCAAAACATGGTATTGAGGTTGCAGATAGAACTGACGAAGTC
>NZ_VMMX01000006.1:7651-68401 GCF_013277415.1 Streptococcus sp. 68
AAAACACCGTTTTGAGGTTATAGATAGAACTGACGAAGTCAGTATCATATACATACAGCAAGGCGAAGCTGACGCGGTTTGAAGAGATTTTCGAAGAGTATAAAATTGAATTGCTTATAAAAAAGCTCCATACACTTGATGTGTATAGAGCAATGGGGGCTTTATTTAATATAGAGTTCTTGATTTTTCAAGACAATTTCACGTACGCTCGCAAATTTCTTGAGTTTTTTAAGTTCTTCTGGATGAGTGACGAGAGTGATAACATAACCTTCCTTACCCATGCGGCCAGTACGGCCAGCACGGTGTGTGTAGGTTTCGCTATCTCTAGGAATATCAAAGTTTACGACACATTCGAGGCTATCGATATCAATTCCACGTGCAAGAAGGTCAGTTGCAAGGAGTAGGGTTAGTTGCTTATCTTTAAACTTTTCTAAGATGACTTTTCTAAATTTGACATTGACATCACTAGCGAGGGAAACAGCCAATATATCACGATATTGTAATTTTTCTTCTGCGCTTCCAAGGTCTGATAGGCTGTTAAAGAAGACTAGACCGCGGAAATCCTCAACATGAGCCAGTTTTCGTAGCATATCCACTTGGTGACGTTGGTCTACCTGCATGTAGAAATGCTGGATATTATCCAGTTTTTGATCAGAGAGATCAATGGTACGTGTGTTAGGCGCAATCTTTTCTTGGTCAAACTTGGTCGTCGCACTCATATAGACGAGTTGGTGGTCACGCGGTGCGTAGTGAGTGATTTTCTCAACAAAGTGAATCTGAGAATCATCTAGTAATTGGTCGAATTCATCCAGGATGATGGTTTCCATATTCATCATCTTGATTTTTTTCAATTTAATCAACTCAAAGATACGGCCAGGAGTTCCAATCAGAATTTCTGGTCCTTTTTTTAGGCGTTCAATCTGGCGTTTCTGGCTCGAACCTGATAAGAAGAGTTGGGGAGTCAAGCCGATAGTCTCAGCCCACGTTTTACATACATCAAAAATCTGTCCAGCAAGTTCTGTATTTGGTGCTAGAATCAAGAGTTGTTGGGCTTTTTTCTTTTGTAGTCTGAGAAGACTTGGTAGGAGGTAAGCTAGGGTCTTACCAGTTCCTGTTGGGCTCACTCCTAGAAGATTTTCTCCCGCAAGAAGGGGCTCAAATAGTTGAGTTTGAATGGGGGTAAATTCCTGGAAACCGAGTTGGTTGCTCAATTCCTGCCATTCAGTCGGTAGTTTGTTTTTCATTTTTCTGCCTCAAATCTAATGCCAGCAGTCTGGCGCATGGTATATAGTAGCTCATGAACAGAGCCTGCATCATCCAGCAAAGTTTGGTAGAGATTCAGATTTGGTTGCTGAATCATCTGTGCAAATGCAGCGACTTCCTCAGTCATCGTATGAGGAGCCTGTTGGATAGGGAGCTGGACTTGATTGCCTTGGTGGTCGGTAAAAATAGCCGAGCGAACATGCTCAATCGTGTTGAGAGTCAAGGTTCCATCTGTTGTGTAAATTTCGCAAGGAAGATTGGAAGTGATGTTTTTCCCAGACTTGATGTGAACTTGAAAGTCTGGGTAGAAGAGAATTCCGTCACCATTTAGGTCAATGCTATTGTCAAGCTGTTGAGCCTGGTAAGTCGCGTCATTAGCTTTTCCAAAAAGGCGAACGGCAGCGTAGAGAGGATAAATCCCCAAATCCATAAGAGCTCCACCAGCAAAACGGGCTGAAAAGACATTTGGTGTCTGTCCAGCTAACAAGTTAGGCATCTTGGAAGAATACTTGGCATAGTTGAAATCTGCTCCCAAAATCTGTTTGTCTGCTAAAAAGTTTTTGATGATAGTGAGAGCTTTTTCATGGTAATTACGAGCTGCTTCAAAGATAAAACAGTGATTTTTTTCAGCTGTTTGAACCAAATCCAGCCATTCTTGTGGTTGAGTGACAGCTGGCTTTTCAAGAATAACATGTTTACCAGCAGACAAGGCAGTTTTTGCCTGAGCAAAATGCAAGGAGTTTGGACTGGCAATATAGACCACATCAAAGGAGCTCTTGAAGAAGTCTTCTAATTGATCGAATAGTTGGATATTCTCATAGTGAGAAGTAAAGGTTGCTGCGGTTTCAAGTTTCCTAGAATAGACTGCGACCAGCTGGTATTTTCCACTAGCATGGGCTGCTTCTATGAAGTGATGGCTGATAGCGCCAGTGCCGATGACACCTAATTTTAGCATAGATACTCCTTTTCCGATTTTAAATCCTTCTTTCATTATAACATAGATAGACGGGACTATCCAACAGAGGGTAAAAATTTTCAAATAAGCGATTAGCTTTCTTCTGAAGAAAAGCTTTCTTTTACGAATAAATAGATAGAAGCATCAAATCTAGTAAATTAGATTAAAAAATGTGCTATAATAGAAGGAGGAAAAGGATGATTCTAAGACATCCGGGCATCAGCCCAACTAATGACTTGGTTGCTAAGAAAATTTTTAGCAACCCAGAAATCACTTGTCAATTTATTCGCGATATGCTGGATTTACCAGCAAAAAATGTGACCATTTTGGAGGGAAGCAATATTCATGTCTTGCCATCTCTGCCCTACTCGGCTCAGGATTTTTACACTAGTATAGACGTCTTGGCGGAGTTGGATAATGGGACACAGGTTATTATTGAAATCCAAGTCCATCATCAGAATTTTTTCATCAATCGTTTGTGGGCTTACCTATGCAGCCAGGTCAATCAAAATCTTGAAAAAATTCGCCAACGTGAAGGTGATACCCACCAGAGCTATAAACACATCGCACCTGTTTACGCAATTGCAATTGTGGATAGTAATTATTTCCAAGATGACTTAGCTTTCCATAGTTTTAGCATGCGAGAGGATACGACAGGTGAGGTTTTAACCATTACCAATAACGGACAAGAAAACCATCTAGTCAAGATGGCGTTCTTGGAATTAAAAAAATACAGAGAAACCAGCAAAGACGAGGTTCGCAAGCCGTGGTTGGAGTTTTTTGGGAATAAACCCTTTACCCAGCGCCCCGAGCGAGCCATCAGCCAAGCAGACCAACTGCTAGACTATAAGAGCTGGTCCGAGGAGGACAGGAAAATGTTTAGCCAACTACGTATGCGAGAAGAACAAGCCTTACTCGCTCATGACTATGCCTTGGAACAAGCTGAAGAAAAAGGGTTGGAGAGAGGTCGTGCAGAAGGTATTGAACAAGGTTTAGAGCGTGGTCTTGAACGTGGACGAGCTGAAGGGATTGAACAAGGTCTAGAGCGTGGAAAACTTTTTGCCTTCCTAGATATGGTCCGTCAAGGACTTCTGACTTCCGAGGTTGCCAGTCAGCAATTAGGCGTGACTGTCTCTGAGTTTGAAGAATTATTGAAAGACCATTATAAATAAGAATTGAAAAATACAGAGAAACCAGCAAAGACGAGGTTCGTAAACCATGGTTGGAGTTTTTCGGGAACAAACCCTTTACCCAGCACCCCGAGCGAGCCATCAGTCAGGCAGACCAACTGCTGGATTAAAAATTAGGAAATATCGTGTAGAAAATAGTAACAGATTTTATCTCTTTGTGGGATGAAGTCTGTTTTTTTGTATGATGGGCAGGTCCTACATCTGAGTGGCAAGTTCTCCGTAGGTATCCGCTATCGGTTAATGCATAGCATATATGAATGAAATAAGAACTGAACAAATCAGTCAGGAAAGTCAAAGTAATTTCTATTAATGTTTTAGAAGTACTAGTGAACTATTCCAAATTCAATATCCTATAAACAAAAATCAAAAAGCAAGCTAGGAGACTTATGTAGGATAGCTAAAAATACTAATCTTAGATTGAGGATAAGAGTAGAATGATAATCGATGGATTTAGAACAAATATAATGAGCTGAAGCTGGGATAGTACAAGGGGCTTTTAAAATATTGTTAGAAATTATTTTAAAATCCCCTTATCAATTTGTTCATATTCTATTTCAATCTATTATATTTCCAAGCTTGATTATCATGAAGTAAGGGCTGAAAGCGGTCTAGGGATAGGAGTGATTTTGGAGATGAGAATCGTCAAAGGAAGGAATAAGGAGATTGTGGCTCTAGGAATAGGGGATAGTGAGATGAAATAAAAGCTGAACAATTCAATTTCTAACCAGCTAACCATTTAATCTTGCTGCAAATAGGTATCGAACAAGTCTAGTATAAGTCTGAGACATTTTTTAGAAACTGATGATAAGCTCTTCCAATAAAAAATAGGGAGGTTTTTCAAACTAAAATCCGGATTCATACTTGGTTTCTAAATTCGATTCAATATATTCATACTGTTAAAAATCAGCCGATTATAACTATTATTATACTAAAAATTTCATAAATAAAGATATAGAAAAGTTATTAGTTTCTAGGAAATAAATCAAAAAAGTGTATACCTATAATCAATATAATAAACACATACTAAAAAATTCTCTAAAAATCAAGATTTTTGGATGATTAGATGGTAAATTCGGGGGGGTATGGTATAATTATTACTAGACTGTACACTGGGTGCAGTGGGTTAAATAGTGCTATCAATACTATTTAATATCATGTGAGTTTGAAGATGATAAGGCTATTTTGTTTTCAAAACAACTTACAAAAAAGGAGAAAGATTTCATGGACTTTGGAAAATATAACAAAGAAAAGGTTTTCCGATATTCGATTCGAAAATACCACTTTGGTGCTGCCAGTGTCGCGGTTGCGGCATTGATGTTCTTTGCTAACGGGGCAGTAGCAGCGCATGAACCCATCACTCAAGCTACGGCAAGTGATGTCGTTACGGCAGGTTCTGATGGCAATGCAGATGGAAATCCGGCGTCCTCGGATGAGGGAGACTCGAACAAGGTTCTAACTGACCAGCCAGCTGAACTCAAAGCACCTGATGAGGTGAAAACGCAAGAAGCTCCAGCTGAGGGAACCAATCAAGGGCAAGCAGGAGCTGAGTCTAACTCTGCTCAGTCCGAGACAAATTCAGCTAACCAAGAACCTTCTCAAGCAGGAGAAGTAAAAGAGCAAGAACAGCCGACCGTCGCTGATACGACAGCAGCCAAATCGACTCAAGGGAATCTGCAAGCTTTGTTGGCAAAACTAACGCTTAGCTCAATGAAGGCTCTCCACGATGAAGTGGAAGCTGGTCTAGCAGCAGCTAATGCAGTTTTGAGCGACCCTAAAGCGACACAAGCGCAGGTTGATGAGCAAGCAAGACTGATGGCTGAGCTTACGAGCCGTGTCAATCAAGCCTTGACACCTAGCTTAGAAACTCCAACAATCTTGGAAAAAGCAGGTCTGACATCTACTGGACTCGCTACTCCAGAGGGAGCTACGACTGCGCAAACAAGTGGAGGAAAAGGTCGTAGAAGAGCTTTGAGCGAGCCTACACCAGATGAAAATCAAGTTACGCCATCTGCTGGAGGAGACTCAACAGGTTCTGGAGCTAGCACTCAAGCTACTCCACAGACGCTCCCAACCTACACAAATACAGAAGGTGAAAATGGTGTTTATGGACTAAAAGATGAGTTAGAGTTTATCACTAATCAACTCCGAGCTAACGGAGCATCGGCAGATAAAATCCAAGCAGCCAAGGCAGCTGCTGATAAGTTCAACGAAGCCTTCTCTAAAGGTGACACTATTAGCCAAGAAGACTTTAGTGCTGCCTTAGCAGACCTGAAAAAATCACGTGAACTGATCGAAGGAGTCCTCTCTGAAAAAGAGGCTAATAGAGGAAAGGTAACAGGACCTGTAAATCCAGCAGAGTCTGCAACTCCAAGTGAAAACAATGTAACCATCCAACCGCGTACCAACGCTACAGGATGGTCAGGTTTCCGCTCGATGCCAGCAGGTGCACAAACACGTACGAGACGTGCACTAAATGAAAATCGTGCAAGTGGTCGAGGTGTAGAAAATGCAGACTATGCTTCTAAGACAGGCTACTTCTTTGAAAGTGGTCAGAATGGTTCGCCTTATCCTAAGTATAGCTATGTATTCTACTCAAAAGGTGGAGTAGGGAATCTTTACTATGAAGGCGGAGAAATAACAGAGGCATATCAGGCATTTCATATTGATGTCAGACCTACTAAAACTGGATTGTCTTGGCAAATTGTGGTCAATAACAATCATAAAACATTAGGAACCAATAAGGTTTACTTCACGCTTCCGCAAGGTCAGCAATTTAAAAGTGGTTCAGCTTCTGTGCAAGCCATTAACAAAAATGGTGGTAGTATTTTAGAACGTCCATCGACAAGTGGTTCTTCAGACGAACTTAGAACTGTTTTAGATACGGCATTTAAAAATCTTTCGGAAGGTCACCCATTCCGTGGGGCTGGATTGATAAATGTAGCTAAAGGGACAAAAGATCAAACAAATGCAGTGTCTTTAGCTCGTCCAGGGAATTCAGCTGCCAAACAGTTTAAAATTGGGACTCTTGAAGAGCTTGCGAGAGAGCATACCTCGGGAACTGGTTATTTAAATAGGGGATTCTATAACAGGGATTCCGTAATTGAAACGGACAAGAATATACAAAGATACTCTGATGAGAAAATCAAAGTTATTAAAAATGATGTTCGTGATGTCTATACTTTTGAATTGAATTCAGGGGACGACAATGCTTATGTTATATCATTTGAGACAACTGGTTCAAATGATATGAAGAATTTAACTTTTGCAGGTGGTCTTAAGCGAGTAGAAGATGCTACTAGGAAACTAATTAACCATTGGTATGCTAGAACTAGCTTAGAGACAGATAATGCGGAAAAAATCAGAGTACAAGCCTATGGAAATGGCTATATGCTTGTAGAACAAGATCGTTATTCTACAGTTAACTATGGTGATCAAGCAGGGATATATGGTGGAAATACGTATGCCCAAGGTTCTGCAGTTAATAACCCCGAAAAAGCTAAAGGTGTTATTACAACAGGAATCTATACGAATTATATTATAGATACGACATCTTACCTGCACTTTTTAGATTATCCTAATACTGAGGATGGTAAAGGTGCTGCTAACAATTTAGCAAAAAATGGTTCAGAGGGTGTTGTCTATACTTGGATTCTTGATGGTAAAGAGTATACTAAAGAACAGGCAGCTAAACTAATTGCCAACCGCCCGGGTGTAACTCGTTATCTTATCAAATCTTGGTATAAGTCAGATGATTCATCCTCTACAACACCGATAAATTTTGTTGTTAAACCTAAAACACCTACTATTAAAACTGATTTAACGAGAGCAGCTGGAGTTGCGACAAATGTAGAAGTTACTAATGGTACAGAAGGATATAAAGTATATCTGTATAAAAAAGATGGTGAAACCTTAACGGCTGTGAGAGGTAGTGATCAACAACCTATTAGTGCTACGGCAGGGGCAAATGGAGTTGCTACATTTAATGCTCTTAAACTGGAACCTGGAACATATGTTGCAAAAACTGTTGTAGACGGTGACTGGATTGATTACAATGGCAAACACCAAGATGAGATATCTTCTGATGGTTCGAATGAAAGAAGGGCAACAGATGGTGTGCCACCTAAAGTTAGAATCGTAAATGGAAGTGAACTTCCTGAAGCGAGAAATGATGCAGATCCGGCTTTATATGAAGTAGTGCAGGGACAACCGTTTAGACCGCGAATTGAAGCATTTGACAATATAGGGAATCTTACTAAATTTCAGATTACTAACCTTCCACCAGGAGTAACGGCTACTAATGCAAATACTGCTTTTAGAGCGAATAATAATGCAACTGTGTCTAATACATTTGAAGCTACCTTTAGTGGGAATGTTCCTAATGATAGGACTCCTGGAACGTATACATCAACGATAACGGTTAGTGATGGTTCAACTGGTGATAAACAATACTTCTTCAAATATCGTGTGATTGCTAGAGATAACGAAGCACCAACAGTAACGATGAATGGTAAGGCATTGACTGAAAATGCTGCTGATAATCGTTTTGTGCTTTATCGTGGAGCAACATTCAATCCTACATTTACTGTTAGCGATAATTCTGGTACAGTATCGTCATTCAAGATGAGTGGAGGACCTGCTGGAGTATGGTTTAATAAAAACGGAAGTAATGATGATGATAAGACAAATCTTACAAGCGGAACATCTTATCAATTAACAGCTAATAATTTGGTTGACACGAACGCAGCTCTTGGGACAAGTGAGGCAAGTGTTGTTGTAAGTGATGCCAACAATAATGCAAAAACATACAAATTCCAATATACAGTTGTAGATATTCAACCAAAAAATTCTCCTAAAGATGTTGCGGTTAATTCAACACTAGGAAAACCACAAGATTACTTAAAAGTGGTTGATAATAGCTCAGGAACTGAAGCGTCTAAGTATCTTCCGGATAATGTTACCTATTCTTGGAAAGAGGGAACAACAACTAAAGCGAATGATACAAAATTAGACACAGTAGGCACTGTTACTAAATACAAAGCAACAGTGAATATACCTAACAGTACGACTCCTGTTAAAAAGACAATTGATGGCAAAGCATATACGATTTATGCCCCAACAAGTGTGGGAACAGCTATTACATTTAATGTTCAAGACACGGTTGCACCGACAGTTAAATTAACAAATAAAGCAAACAACAATACTGAAGTTACATTAACGACTGATTCAGCGGCTACAACAATTGATGTATATCGTGGGGCGACTATTGAATTACCATTGAAGTATTATGATAATGCAAATACTGGTAAAGTTAATATTGGTTACAAAGAAGGACTTCCAAAAGGTGTCTTGTTTAATAGTAATGAAAGTGCAACTACTTCTACGACAATTAACGAAAGTGGCAAAACAGAAACGACACCTGGTACTTATACTGTGAGAGGTAGAGTGGCAACAGATGCAACTCTTGGAGTACATACAGTTACATTAAAAGTATCTGATGCCGCAAGTAGGAATGTTGACCAAGGAAACAAAAAAGAAGTTAAATTTAATATTCGTGTTTTAGATATTGATTTTGAAAGTGGATATTCTCAAGCTACTGGTACTACGAAAATTACGAAAGAAGTAGCTTTAAATCAGCAAACTCCAGATCCGAATGAATATTTAACTGCTACAACAGGAACAGGATTGGGAACAGGGATAAATAGAAATGATAATTTATTCCCTCGAGACATGACATTCCGCTATATTACTGGAGCAAATAATAATGAATTTAGAACAAATTTAACATTCACTGCACCTGGGAAATATCTTGTAAAAGCGGGAGCCTTCTACCCAACAACTTATGTACCGACAAATGGTTTATCAACAACTCCATCTAATGCGATAGGAGATAGAATTGATGAAATTAGAAATCGTACATATACAACTCGTGAAATTGAATTTGACGTTAAACCAACAGCGCCGATTGTTACTGCTGAGGCTAATGGGGATGTAGTAGTATCACATACTAACCAAACAAATGTCAACACCTTAAGCTTTACCTATACAGATAAAGATAATAACCAACGAACAGTAACAGCTACTAAGACTGGTAATACATGGGCATTAACGAATGCTCCTGCAGATGGAGTGACAATAGAAGCAATATCTGGTGCTGTCACAATTAAAGACCGTCAAGTAAGAGATACTACAGCAGTTACAGCTAAGGTAGTAGCCCAAAATGTGGAGAGTACGGTTTCTACTGGGACTTCTTTAGCAGGTGAGAAGACTGCACCGACCTTTACTTTTAGTGATAAATATACATCACTTGAAAATGGAGAGCGTGTTGTTTATGTAACTCCGACAGAGGACTTATCGAATAGTTCTATAATTTTAGGAACTGTGAGGGATGATTCTAACAAGTTAAGAGAGGTTGTGTTATATCACGGTGATGGACGTAATACTAATCTGGACTTTGGTTTAGATTACAACAAAAAAGCTAGTGAAAATAATGTTGAGTTTAGTGCGCCATTTAACATTGAGATTACAGGAAAACTTCCAAGAGAAAATCGTAATACAAGACGTATATGGAGTAACGGTGATAATATTGTAACTCGTTATGTTTATGCCAAAGATGCTGCAGATAATGAGTTTAAAAATGTTACGGACAATAAACAAAATCCGAATCGTGTAGTCATCAAAGTATTGACGCAAGCAGCTAAATATGAACCTACTATCAATACACAAACGCTTAAAAAAGATTTTACGGCAAACGATGTTCGCGTAACTGCTGAAGAATTTAATAAGATGAAACCAAACTTAACATTCTCTACAAATAAAGGAGATGTTAAAGTAGCATACAATTCTCCAGATATGAATATCGCTATGAAAGATGGTGGTGCTATTAAGAGTGAGAATGGTGCATATTACGTAGGAGCAACTATTACATATCCAGATGGTTCAACTAAGGACATTCGAATACCAGTTGAAAATGCAGATAAGGTAGCCCCAACAGTTAAATTAACGAATCGAACAGATGCTGATAGAGTCGTAACATTAAATGATAAAGAGTCTACTTCTCCAGTGGTGACTGTCTATCGTGGAGCTAATCTAAATCTGCCATTAACATTCTTTGATAATGACTCAGATGGTAGAGTAAACCTTAAGTATGTAAGTGGTTTACCAAGTGGAATTCAGTTTAATGGAACTAGTGATACATTAACAGAGACTGGAAAAACACAAGATTCAGTCGGAACGCATACTATCACAGGAAGAATTCCATCGAATGCACAATTAGGACTGACAACTGTAACACTTAAGGTGTCTGATGGAAGCAATGGAGTTGATTCAGGAAACCAAGCAGAAGTTAAATTCCGTCTAAAAGTAGTAGATTTAGATTTTGAGCCATCTCGTTCAGCTCAAGCAAATCAATCCTCAATTACCGTACCGGCAACTGCAGGACAAAGACTGGAAGATGCCAATAACTACTTAACGGTTAACGATGGGACAAATCGTCAAGATGCTGGTAATTTCCCTAGTGGTATGACCTTCCGTATGGTCAATGAAGCTGGAACAGTTATTACAAACTTGCCAGATGCACCAGGACGTCATGTAGTGAAAGCAAGAGCCTACTTCCCAGTTGGATATGCAGGAACTGACGGCATTGGAACTGAAGTGACAGGAAATGCCGATAGAGAGCTTAATGGACGTCGTTACATTGAGAAAACCATTAACTTTGAAGTGAAACCACAAACACCAGTGGTAAGTCCACAAGATAATGGTGATGTGCTTATTACACAAGCAAACGAAACCAATGTCAATCGTCTAAAAGTGACTTACACTACACAGGAAAATCCACGAGAAGTAACCTATACTGCATCTAAAAATGGAGATACATGGTCATTTGGCTCAGGAACTCCAATTACAATTGATGGAGCAACAGGTACTGTTAAAATTAAAGACCGTTTAGTTCAAGATGGTTCAACAGTAAAAGCTATAGCTTTCATGACTACAAGTGGTAGTCTTGAAAGTAGCGAAGCAATTGGAGTTGCTAAAGATGGAGACCCTGACTTCCCTACAGTTGATTTCCAAAATACGGAAACAGATGCTGAAGGAAATCGTGTAGTATACATCACACCAACAGAAACAACGAATTTACCAGTCGCAACGTTTAAAGACAATTCTGGGAAATTATCGCAAGTAGGATTTGTTGAATATAATGGAAACTTTGCTGATTTAGGTGGTGTGGGTATTGATTATGAACGATATCCAGTGAGTGGTGATACGACATATCCAGCACCGAAGACAGTAACAGTAACAGGAACGTTAAATAAATATAGAACAGGTTCAACATTATGGAATAATGATGAAATAATTGTAACTCGTTACGCAAGCGCAATTGATGCAGCAGGAAATGATTTACACACAGTTGATGGAAATAAACGTAATGATAAAACTAGTCCAACACGTGTGTTATTCAAGGTAAGAACACAAGCAAATAAGTATACACCGACGATAACAGCTCAACGTCTTGAAAGAGATATTGCTTTGAGTAATGCTGCAGTGACTCAAACAGAGTTTGATGCTATGAAACAAAACCTTACATTCACTACTACAAAAGGGGATGTAAAAGTAGCCTATAACACTCAAGATATGAGTATCAATCTGAAGGATAATGGAGCGATTACACGTAATTCTACTGACAATACTTATAGTATTGGCGCAAGTATTACATATCCAGATGGTTCTACTGAAGATATTCAAATCCCAGTAACTGCACCTACACAAAAAGAAATTTACGAACCAACAGCAGTAGAGAAAACTGTAGACAAGGGAAGCCAACCAGCAGCTGAAGATAGCATAGCAAATGCGACAAGCTTACCAACAAACACAAGGTTTACATGGAAAGCAGGGACTTTAGACACATCAACACCAGGAGTCAAACAAGCGACAATAACGGTAGCATATCCAGATGGTTCAAGTGAAGATGTAGAGCGTGTTACAGTAAACGTTAAACCAAGTCAACCGACAGTAACTCCTGCGGGTAACGGTGATGTTACAGTAACTCCAGTGACTGAAGCAACTGTCGATAAACTAGAAGTAACTTACACTCCTGCAGATAACAATCAACTACAAGTTAGTGGAGAAGTAAGAAAAACTGCTCAAGCTGCTACAACCATTGTAGCTACTAAGGGTGCTGATAATCAATGGTCGATTACAAGTGGTCAAAAAGACGGCATTAGTATTGATGCAACTACTGGTGCAATCACATTGAAAGACCAAGTTGTCAAAGACCAAGCAGATGTTACAGCAAAAGTCGTAGCTCAAAGTATCGAAAGTAACAAAGCGACGGCTCAAGCTGGAACTGGAGATCAAACAGCGCCTGTTATCGGAGCTTCTTCGAAAATTATAGAAGCAGAAAAAATGGTTGATATCCCTCTTGGATTATCAGATTCTGGGGTTGGTATTGATGAAGGGAATATTATTGTTTCTAGTTTACCATCTGGTCTAATCTACGATGACGATACTCAATCAATTAAAGGAACGTTACGCTCAGTTTCTCAAAATGATATTAAGGTAACTGTCTTAGACAAGAACGGTAATAAAGCAGACAAGACGATTACGATTACTGCTGTTAAACCTAAAGCTGTTTACGCTATCAAAGATGCTACTATTGATAATGTTGCGAATGCAGCTAACTTTGTAGAAGTGCCTGAAGGGGTTACTTTAACTTCTGCAACATGGAAAAATGGCGAGCAACCAACAACAGCGACAGTAGGAACTACAACTAAAACTGTAGAAGTTAGTCTAAATGGTGTGAATACTGAATTGACTATCCCAGTAACAGTATATCCAGGGGTAACGCTTCGTAAGGTTAATAATCAAGAAGTGAATACCTACTATGAGGTTGTTAGTCAACCATTGACCTCAGCTTTATGGGGAACTAAAGGTAGAACACAACCTCCTACAGCAGACTTCTATGTAGCCTTTGAAGGAAACAGACCAGCAGGAACTACGGTTGCATTTGAGAATGGGGTACCTATAAGCACAGTAGCAGGAGAAATAAGACACAAAATAATTGTTACTTATCCAAATGGGGCTGGAACTGTAGAAAAAACAGTTACTTTCAGAACTTATGGAAATAAAGCCAAATTAGAAAATGGTAAAGATTATTCAGCAGAGACCACTGTAGGGAAAGCATTTGCAAAAACAAATGTCAGAGACTATGTTGAGCTAAGTAATCCGAGTGTGCCAAATCCAGGAGGAACAGCGATAGGTTGGGGGAATGGTTATAGTTCACCTAATCCAACAGATAAAGCACAGACAACTATCGGAGTACGAGAAGAAAATGTTAATGTTTGGTATGGTTCTGCTGTGAAAAATGCTCGTGGAGATGATACGGATAATTACAATGATCAAAACATCAAAGTAACGTTAGCGGTTAAACCAAAAGCACCAACACTTCAAGGTCAAGCAGGTACTAAACCAGCTGTTACGGTATCAAACTTACCAGAAACTTCGCAGTTAGCGACAGGATCAACTGTAAAAGTCCAACTTAAAGACGCTCAAGGCACTGTTGTAGCAGAAAAAGACGTTCCAGCTGGAACAACAACAGTAACATTCGCGACAACTGACTACAATAAAGAATTGGCATTAGGAGAACAACTAAACGCTAACGTCCTTGTCGCTGGAACATACAAGAAAACAATTAGAAAAAATACAACAGAAGACACTGCTTATGAAGTATCTTCTGCTAAGAGTGATTCGGTAACTGTTAAAACGTATGCTGACTTCTACAGAAATCAAGTCACTTATCCAACGAATGCTGAAAAAGTGACTTATGGTAATACAGCAATCACCGATGGTAACTTTACAGATGCAGCGAAAGACAGCTTTGCAGCTAAAATTAAAGAAGCGAATGCAAATAATAGTAATTTACCTGCAGATGTAACTTATACTAAGGGAACTACGGACGATAAGGCGAAAGTAGCTGCGATTAACTTCCCAGATGGCTCTACTATTGACATATCTCATTCGCAAGTAGCCAAACCAACAGCGCCGACATTTACTAAGACGGCAGGAACTGAAGAAAATCCGAAATTAAGTGATGTTGATCGTACGATTTCTGGTACAGCTCTTGAAAGTGCTACGAAGGTTGTATTGACCTTACAAACAGGTAAAACTGTTGAAATTGACGCTAATAACGGAAAAGACCCAGCTACTCTTCAACCAGGTGAAGGTGCACTGAAAAATGGTGTCTGGACCTATAAACTTCCAGATAATACCTACTTACGTCAGACAGACCAAACAGCTGAAATTGGCTCGTCAGACCAACCTGTTAAAGTAAAACAGACTGTCTTTACTGCTGATAGTGATGAAAGCACGATTTATGTAGCCAAAGAGCGTAATTTCGCAGGGAAAACCATTACAGCAGCTAAGGGAAGTCAAACTCTGACAGACTTGAGAGCAGATGCTCGAAAAGGTATTAGCTATACTGAAAAGGGAGCTGAAAAAGCCTTCCCAGGTGACTTTACAGCTACATGGAAAGAACAACCTGATGTTGACACAGTTGGAACAAGAACATATAAGGTTCAATTAAGTGAGACTTCTGCAACTGGCACAAATAAAGTCGGCGAATATGATGTAACGATTACAGTGACAAATCCAGCACCAGCAGCGTTGACTTATGAGAATAAACAAAATGGTGAAACTGTTGTAACTATTCCAGAAGATGCAGACGAAGTAGTATTTACTGTTCCTACAACTGATACAAATGTAAATACAATAACTGTAAGTAAAGCGAATGGCTGGACAGCAGATGGTATTGAAAAACGTGGAAATACTTGGGTCTTCCCAGCGAACTCAGTACAAGGAAATCGTCAAGTAACAGCAGTTGCGACAGCAGGAAGTGGTGATACCAAGAGTGCGCAAACACCAACGTCAATTTCAGCTCCTGCACATACAGTGACTACTAACACGATTACAAAAGTGGTCGGTGAAAATCCTACAAATGAAGAGTTACTTGCTGCGGTAAATGTAGATAACAAAGCATCAGCTGCACTGAAAGAAGGAACACAATATCCAACTACAGTAGGTAGTCATAATCTTGACGTTGTTATTACTTATGCAGATCAAAGTACAGAAAAAGTAACAGTTCCGTATGTGGTGAAACCAGCAGACAAGACAGCTCTGACGAATGCGAATAATGCCTTAGGAAGCGAAATCACAAGTGTACCAACAACAGCTGACAAGCCAGCAAGCAAAGTGACTGCCTATAACGACGCTAAGACAAAAGCAGAAGCAGCTAAGCAAGCAGCGGAAGCTGTAATAGCGGACGATAATGCGACACCAGAAGCTGTTCAAGCAGAGCTAGCGAAAGTAAACGCAGCCAAAGACGCGTTGAAGAAAGCAGAAGATGCAGTAACCGCAGCAGCTACAGAAACAGCGAAAGCTAAATTAGCAGAAGACAACGCGAAGTTAGATGAAGCCGTAAGTACAGAAGGTAAGACACCAGAAAGTATTAAAGCTTACGAAGCCGCTAAGAAAGAAGCAGAAGCCGAAGTTACAGCAGCTAAGCAAGCAGCAGAAGCCGCAAAAGCTAAAGGTGCCGATGCGACAGCAGCAGAAGTTCAAGCAGCGCAAGAAAAAGTAACCGCAGCTCAAGGTAAGTTAGACAAAGCGAAAGAGAAGTTAGTCGATAAAGCAGACAAGACAGCTCTGACGAATGCGAATAATGCCTTAGGAAGCAGCCCTTACTCCAGGAGCATCAACATCTGGTAAGACAGAAGCAAGTAAGAAAGCTTATGAAGACGCGAAGGCAAAAGCTCAAGAAGCTGTAACCGAAGCTGAAAAAGTGATTGCGAACGCGAACGCAACGGAACAAGACGTAGCGGATGCGAAAGCGAAAGTGGATGAAGCGAAGAAAGAACTTGATAAAGCCAAAGAAGGCTTGGTAGATAAACCAACTTCTGTACCAAGTAATGATGGTAACACTAACAATAGTGCTAACACCAACAACGGTGATAATACCGACAATAGTAGTAACAGCAATACTAGTGGCGACACTAATAACAGTGCTAACACTAACAACGGCGCTACTACCACCCCTGCTGACAGCAATAGCAACAGTGCGACACCAGGTAACAGTGGCAACACTCCAGCCTCTGGTGTGACGACAGACGATAGTAGTAATAGCAATCCTGCTACTCCATCGTCTACTGTTGGACAGGCTCAAGCAAGTACTCCAGTTCAGGAGACTCCAGTTTCTACATCGACTCCAAACAATTCAGGCGATACAACAACTCCTAGCGAGACTCGTCCTGTTGACAAGTCTGAACTTGCTCGATTGGTTGAAGAACTGGAAACTCGTTTGAAAGACTTGGATGGTATTGATCAATCTGTCATCGACGCTGCGAAGGTCATTCTCGGTGAGGGTCAAGAAGCCCTTAGAAATGCTGACTTGACAGAGGCAGGCTTGAAAGAGATGACTGCCAAGGTCAAAGAAACACTCGAATCCTTGAAGGGCAAGCAAGCGACTAAGGATGAAGAAGAAACGAAAGAAACAAGCAAAGAACAAGCTCATCTTCCGTACGGTACGATGATTGGCAGCCTGCTCGCCCTTCTTGGTCTCCTTCTCTTCCTCATCGCGCGTCGTAAGAAAGAGTCAGAACTCAAGAAATTGACCAAGGAATTAACTAAGGTTCTGCAAGATGGCGACCTTACAAGTGTAGATGCGAAAGTCCTTGACCAAGCACGAGAAGCTCTCGCTCAAGCAGTTGCCTTCCTAGCCAATGAGAAAGAGTCTGAGCACACAGAAGATGAGTTGATTGAGAAACTCAAAGCTATTCTTGCTCAGTTAAGATAAGCGACATGTGAAATATCGCAGGCGACCATAGAAGTTACTACATTGCTGGATAATAACGATAGGAAAAGTTAGTAGCAAACCTGTAGTGGGAATATACCAGTTTCTAGCGGGGAAATGGTTCTGGGGACAGGACACCGTCTTTTGGATGGGAATGCTTCCTCCTTAGTATCAGTAGAAGTCTTCGATGGCAGAGTAAGATAAAGAAGAAACACGAGACAAGTAAGATAGTTCATGAAATGGAACTGAGAATTGCTGGTGTGGACTCTTGAAGGAAGTAATGGATAGAAAGAAGTTGAAAAGCGTCTTTCTATCCATCTTTCTTTAGGAGTATATGTAAACGCTTTAAAAAGAGAAAGGGTAATGGAATGGGAAAACATGAAAGCAGAAAAAATAAACCTATTTTATTAGTAGGGAATGGTATCAATAGATTATTTGCGAGCGAGCCAGAAAATGATGATTTCTTTAATGTCGACAAGTTTAGAGGTGAAAAAGAGGCGGAGAAACGTTCATTACATGCTGAGATAAGCGATTCTTTAAGTTTTCCGATGAGGATTTCAGTAAACTATGAGGGGAAAGAAGAAACTGTCGCAGAGGAACTAACTGATTTTTTGAAGGATAAGATGACAATTTCAAAAAGAAAGAAAGAGTTTCTTGAGGACTTATTAACGTTAGAAGTAGAGAATATTTTGACGACGAATTACAGCTTTGAATTTGAAAAAACAATCTGTACTAATCCATCTATTGGAAAAATCTTAAATCTATATGGATATGGGAAGGAGGGTGAAATCAGTAAAAAGGAAAAGGAGCTAGGAATTTATCAGTATATAAAATTAGGTGATCGAAAAAAACTATGGCATATACATGGAATAGCAACGAGAAAAAAGTCTATTATACTAGGACAATACTATTATGGCTATTTGCTTTCGCAGGTGATAGGATATACGTCTGAATTATTAAGGAGATGGAATTCTCAAAATGATTTTTATCATCATTCATGGATTGATTGTTTTGTAAGCAATGATGTTCATATCCTTGGTTTTGCTTTAGATTTAGCTGAAATCGATTTGTGGTGGCTACTCGCATACAAGAAGAAACATTTTGAATTTACAAAGGTGTATTTTTACTCTAAAGGTGGAGATTTAGATGATAATGTGAGAATACTCTTGTGTACATATGGCGTTATTATAAAAGAAATAAATACGGCTGACTATCATGATTTTTATAATCAAGTTATTACTGAAATAAGAAATGGGATAAAAAATGGATAGAGATTCTACATAAGAAGAGGTATGCTATCTCTTTGATAAAAATGACTCTCATTTGACTTTTTGCACCAAAAATAGCATCATATTCGGTGCAAAGGAGGCGTGATAGATGAACTATAAGCAGGAAATAGTAAAGAGGATAGAAAATTTTGAATCAAATCAAGTTTTTATAGCAAATGATTTCTTTGATATTGCAGGATATGAAACTGTTCGTAGTACATTAAATCGTCTTGTAAAAGACAAAGAGATTACTCGCATTTTGAAAGGTATTTATTATAAACCAAAATATATAGAATTGATTGGAGAGTATGCAATGGCGTCTGTGGATGAAGTTGCTGATGCTATTGCTAGAAAATATAATTGGACCATTGCTCCATCGGGAAACACAGCCCTGAATTTACTTGGTTTATCTACGCAGGTACCAGCAAAATGGACCTATATATCAGATGGAAGATATGCTAGTTTTAATGTTGGTAAGGCAAGGATAGAATTTAAGCAGAGAAATAATGGAGATATTTCAAATATGTCAACCTTAACTGCAATAGTGATACAATCTGTCAAGGCAATGGGGAAAGAGAACATTACTTCTCAGCAGATTGACTACTTACGGAAAAAATTATCTGAAGAAGAAAAGTCAACATTACTAGCTGAAGGTAAAACTACAAGTGTCTGGGTATATAGTATTATCAAGAAAATATCAGAGGTGCAGGGATGTTTGAGGATAAATCGATTGGGAAAAATAAATCAATTTCTCAGAATGTTTTTAGAAGTCACGGTGTCTATTCTAGCTTCAATCCACTAGAAATTCCATAGATAGAAAACTAGATGGTTCCTACAGATAGGGCTGATCGAGTTGATGTGAGATGCTTTGGCTTGCTGGAGGAATTCTGGATTGCCAAACTGTATCATTGAAATTATTGCTCAAATTTGTTATGATATAAATATGAATAAAAGTAGACTGGGACGTGGCAGACACGGGAAAAAGAGACATGTATTATTGGCTTTGATTGGTATTTTAGCAATTTCTATTTGCTTATTAGGCGGATTTATTGCTTTTAAAATGTACCAGCAAAAAAGTTTTGAACAAAAGATTGAAACGCTCAAAAAAGAGAAAGATGATCAACTGAGTGAGGGAAATCAGAAGGAGCATTTTCGTAAGGGGCAAACCGAAGTGATTGCCTATTATCCTCTCCAAGGGGAGCAAGTTATTTCATCTGTTAAGGAACTGATAAATAAAGATATTAAGGACAAGCTGGAAAGTAAGGAAAATCTTGTTTTCTACTATACGGAGCAAGAAGAGTCAGGTTTAAAGGGAGTCGTCAATCGTAATGTAACCAAACAAATCTATGATTTAGTTGCTTTTAAGGTTGAAGAGACTGAAAAGACCAGTCTTGGAAAGGTTCACTTAACAGAAGATGGGAAACCTTTTACACTTGACCAACTGTTTTCAGATGCTAGTAAGGCTAAGGAACAGCTGATAAAAGAAATGACCTCTTTCTTACAGGATAAGAAATTAGAGCAAGAAAAGATTGATCAGATTGTTAAAGGTTTCTCTGACCAAGATTTATCTGCATGGAATTTTGATTATAAGGATAGCCAAATCATCCTTTATCCAAGTCCTGCGGTTGAAAATTTAGAAGAGATAGCCTTGCCAGTATCTGCTTTCTTTGATTTTATCCAATCCTCATACTTACTTGAAAAAGATGCAGCATTGTACCAGTCTTATTTTGATAAGAAACATCAAAAAGTTGTCGCTCTAACCTTTGATGATGGTCCAAATCCAGCAACGACTCCGCAGGCGTTAGAGACTCTAGCTAAATATGGTGTTAAAGCCACTTTCTTTGTGCTTGGGAAAAACGTTTCTGGAAATGAGGACTTGGTGAAAAGAATAAAAGCTGAAGGTCATGTTGTTGGAAACCATAGTTGGAGTCATCCGATTCTCTCGCAACTCCCTCTTGATGAAGCTAAAAAACAAATTACAGATACCGAAGAGATTTTGACAAAAGTTTTGGGAACGAGTTCTAAACTCATGCGTCCGCCTTATGGAGCCATTACAGACGACATTCGCAATAGCCTCGATTTGAGCTTTATTATGTGGGATGTGGATAGTCTGGATTGGAAGAGTAAAAATGAAGCGGCTATTTTGACGGAAATTCAGCATCAAGTAGCTAATGGCTCTATCGTTCTGATGCATGATATTCACAGTCCGACAGTCAATGCCTTGCCGAAGGTCATTGAATATTTGAAAAATCAAGGGTACACCTTTGTGACCATACCAGAAATGCTCAATACTCGCCTAAAAGCTCATGAGCTGTATTATAGTCGTGATGAATAAGCAACAAAAATGGGTCTGTCAGATATTTGATAGACTTATTTTTTACAGAAGATAGTACTAATTAGCAAAAAATGGTTTATACTATAATTGATAAATAAAATAGAAGGAGAAGTATATGAATACTTATCAATTAAATAATGGGGTAGAAATTCCAGTTCTGGGATTTGGAACCTGGAAAGCTGAAAATGGAGAGATTGCCTACCAAGCAGTTTTAGAGGCTTTAAAGGCAGGCTATCGTCATATCGATACGGCAGCGATTTATAAAAATGAAGAAAGCGTTGGTCGTGCTATTCAAGATAGTGGCATTCCGAGGGAGGAAATTTTTGTAACCAGTAAACTCTGGAATACAAATCACAACTATGAGCAAGCTCGTCAAGCTTTTGAAGAGTCTTTAGAAAAGCTGGGCTTGGATTATTTGGATTTGTATTTGATTCATTGGCCAAATCCAAAACCTTTAAGAGAAAATGAGGCATGGAAAACTCGCAATGCTGAGGTCTGGAGAGCGATGGAGGATCTTTACCTAGAAGGTAAAATCCGTGCTATCGGAGTTAGTAATTTCCTTCCCCATCATTTGGATGCCTTGCTTGAAACAGCAAATATCGTTCCAGCGGTCAATCAAGTTCGTTTGGCGCCAGGTGTGTATCAAGAGGAAGTGGTAGATTATTGTCGAGAAAAAGGAATTTTATTGGAAGCTTGGGGGCCTTTTGGTCAGGGAGAACTGTTTGATAGCAAGCAAGTGCAAGAAATTGCGGTAAATTACGGAAAGTCTGTTGCTCAGATAGCCTTGACCTGGAGCTTGGCAGAAGGATTTCTACCACTTCCAAAATCTGTCACAGCCTCTCGTATTCAGGCTAATCTTGATTGCTTTGGAATTGAACTGAATCATGAGGAGCGAGAAATCTTGAAAACGATAGCTGTTCAGTCGGGTGCTCCACGAGTTGATGATATGGATTTCTAGAAAATCATAAAAAGAATTGTACATTGTTCTAATTTTTGATATAATAGTCTGCAGGAAAGAAAGTCTTATGGCGTTCTTCAAGCGAGCTTGGGATAGTGGGAGCCAAGTAGGGCAAAATAAAGAACTGGCGCTTTCTGTCTTATCTTTACAAACAATGAAGTAATAAATTAGGGTGGAACCGCGTTTTTGACGCCCCTAGGTTAAATCAACCTAGGATTGTCGGATGCGGTTCTTTTGTTTATTCAGTCTATTGTGTGAAAGAAAGGAGAGCCGTGGATAACCTTTATCTTGTAAAAGATGATAGCCAACTAGTTGCATTTCGTGATTTTGTATTAAGAAATACTGAGAAGCTGGAGGCTTATCAATCTTTTTTAAAGAATGAACTGGCAGTCTATGATTTCCCCCAAGCCGTCATTTGGTCAGATTTTAATGCTGCTACACAGATTATTAGGGAAAGTCCTGTTCCTGCCTATACAAATAATAGACGAATGGTTATGACGCCTGATTTAGCTGTTTGGAAAGAGCTGTATTTGTATCAGTTGATGGACTACGAATGTTCTCGGCAAACTCAAGCAATAGAAAGTCACTATCATTCTTTATCTGAAAATTTCCTCTTACAGATTGTAGGACATGAGTTAGCTCATTGGTCGGAGCATTTTTTAGATGATTTTGATGGTTACGACTTTTATATCTGGTTCGAAGAGGGGATGGTTGAATATATTAGTCGCAAGTATTTCTTGACAGAAGAAGAATTTCAAGCGGAAAAAAATTGTAATCAATCTCTCGTAGAACTTTATCAGAAGAAGTATGGTTGGCATTCATTGAATGATTTTGGTTCCTCAACTTATGATAAGAACTATGCAAGTATTTTTTACGAATACTGGCGTAGTTTTTTGACAGTGGATAAGTTGGTAGAAAATCTAGGTAGTGTAGAAGCAGTCTTCGATTCTTATCATCTATGGGCAAATACAGATAAAACTCTTCCCTTGTTAAATTGGTTTGTTCAGCAGAAATTAATTGAAAAAGAAATATAAAAATTAAAGGAGTAAACAATGTCTAAGAAATTAACATTTCCACTGCGTCAGTGGCAGAGACCTCCTTACAGTCGGACTGCCCCACGCTCAGCACTAGAGTGCTGAGCTAGACGCAGTACTAACTCGTCTTGCCTCGTATAATCGACGAGGCAGACTCGTGTCGCAAGTAATTTAGAGAAAAAGGAGAAAACAATGTCTAAAAAATTGACTTTTCAGGAAATCATCCTCACTTTGCAACAATTTTGGAATGACCAAGGTTGTATGCTTATGCAGGCTTATGACAACGAAAAAGGTGCGGGAACAATGAGTCCTTACACTTTCCTTCGTGCTATCGGACCTGAGCCATGGAATGCAGCGTATGTAGAGCCATCACGTCGTCCTGCTGACGGTCGTTACGGAGAAAATCCTAACCGTCTTTACCAACACCACCAATTCCAGGTGGTCATGAAGCCATCTCCATCAAACATCCAAGAACTTTACCTTGAGTCTTTGGAAAAATTGGGAATCAATCCTTTGGAACACGATATTCGTTTCGTTGAGGACAACTGGGAAAACCCATCAACTGGTTCAGCTGGTCTTGGTTGGGAAGTTTGGCTTGATGGGATGGAAATTACTCAGTTCACTTATTTCCAACAAGTCGGTGGATTGGCAACTGGCCCTGTGACTGCGGAAGTTACCTATGGTTTGGAGCGCTTGGCTTCTTATATTCAGGAAGTGGATTCTGTCTATGATATCGAATGGGCTGATGGTGTAAAATACGGAGAAATTTTCATCCAGCCTGAGTACGAGCATTCAAAATATTCATTTGAAATTTCGGATCAAGAAATGTTGCTTGAAAACTTTGATAAGTTTGAAAAAGAAGCTGGTCGCGCCTTGGAAGAAGGATTGGTGCACCCTGCCTATGACTATGTTCTCAAATGTTCACACACCTTTAACCTGCTTGATGCGCGTGGTGCCGTATCTGTAACAGAGCGCGCAGGTTATATCGCACGTATCCGTAACCTAGCCCGTGTCGTAGCTAAAACCTTTGTCGCAGAACGAAAACGCCTAGGCTACCCACTTTTAGATGAAGCAACAAGAGCTAAACTCCTAGCAGAAGACGCAGAATAAAGAGAGTGACAAATTACGAAAATGGGCGAACAGAGTGAGCCCTGAGCCAGTTGCCGCAGTGATGAAGGTATCCTTAGTGAAACTAAGGATACTAGGCAAAATTGGAGACTTTTGGCTCCAATTTTAGCAATGAAACAACGAAGTTGGTTGCTTGCGTGCCAATCACATAAGGCAGACTGGAAAATAAAAAGATACTTTTCGGAGAAAAAACATGACAAAAAACTTATTAGTAGAACTCGGTCTTGAAGAATTACCAGCCTATGTTGTTACACCAAGTGAAAAACAACTAGGTGAAAAAATGGCAGCCTTCCTCAAGGAAAACCGCCTGTCTTTTGAAGCTATTCAGACCTTCTCAACACCACGTCGTTTGGCTGTTCGTGTAACTGGTTTAGCAGACAAACAGTCTGATTTGACAGAAGATTTTAAGGGGCCAGCAAAGAAAATTGCCTTGGATAGTGATGGCAACTTCACCAAAGCAGCTCAAGGATTTGTCCGTGGAAAAGGCTTGACTGTTGAAGATATCGAATTCCGTGAAATTAAGGGTGAAGAATATGTCTATGTTACCAAGGAAGAAATTGGTCAAGCAGTTGAAGCCATTGTTCCTGGTGTTGTAGATGTTTTGAAGTCATTGACTTTCCCTGTCAGCATGCATTGGGCTGGAAATAGCTTTGAATACATTCGTCCTGTTCACACTTTAACCGTTCTTTTAGATGAAGAAGAGTTTGATTTGGATTTCCTTGATATCAAGGGAGGTCGTGTGAGCCGTGGTCATCGTTTCTTGGGGAAAGAAACCAAAATTCAGTCAGCATTGAGCTATGAAGAAGACCTTCGTAAGCAGTATGTAATCGCAGATCCACGTGAACGCGAGCAAATGATTGTTGACCAAATTAAGGCAATCGAAGCTGAACACAGTGTACGTATCGAAATTGATGCTGATTTGCTTAATGAAGTCTTGAACTTGGTTGAATACCCAACTGCCTTTATGGGAAGTTTTGATGCCAAATACCTTGAAGTTCCGGAAGAAGTCTTGGTGACTTCGATGAAGGAACACCAACGTTACTTTGTTGTTCGTGATCAAGATGGAAAACTATTGCCAAACTTCATTTCTGTTCGTAATGGAAATGCAGAGCATTTGGAAAATGTTATCAAAGGAAATGAAAAAGTCTTGGTAGCCCGTTTGGAAGACGGAGAATTCTTCTGGCGTGAAGACCAAAAATTAGTTATTTCTGACCTTGTTGAAAAATTAAACAATGTGACCTTCCATGAGAAAATTGGTTCCCTTCGTGAACACATGATTCGTACTGGTCAAATTGCTATTCTCTTGGCAGAAAAAGCAGGCTTGTCAGCGGATGAAACGATTGACCTAGCCCGTGCAGCAGCCATTTACAAGTTTGACTTGTTGACAGGTATGGTTGGCGAATTTGACGAGCTTCAAGGAATTATGGGTGAAAAATATGCCCTTCTTGCTGGGGAAACTCCAGCGGTAGCAGCTGCTATTCGTGAACACTACATGCCTACATCAGCCGAAGGAGAACTTCCAGAGAGCAAGGTCGGCGCAGTGCTTGCCATTGCAGATAAATTGGATACGATTTTGAGTTTCTTCTCAGTAGGCTTGATTCCATCAGGTTCTAATGACCCGTATGCCCTTCGTCGTGCGACCCAAGGTGTGGTTCGTATCTTGGATGCTTTTGGTTGGCACATTGCTATGGACGAGCTGATTGATAGCCTTTATGCTCTAACATTTGACAGCTTGACTTATGAAAATAAGGCAGAGGTTATGGACTTTATCAAGGCTCGTGTTGATAAGATGATGGGATCTACTCCAAAAGACATCAAGGAAGCCGTTCTTGCAGGTTCAAACTTTGTTGTGGCGGATATGTTGGAAGCAGCAAGTGCTCTCGTAGAAGCAAGCAAGGAAGAAGACTTTAAACCATCTGTTGAATCACTTTCTCGTGCCTTTAACTTGGCTGAGAAGGCAGAAGTAGTAGCTACAGTTGATTCAGCTCTCTTTGAAAATGAAGAAGAGAAAGCCTTGGCAGAAGAAGTAGAATCACTCGTTTTGTCAGGGACTGCAAGTCAACAATTGAAACAACTCTTTGCTCTTAGCCCTGTCATCGATGCCTTCTTTGAGAATACTATGGTTATGGCTGAAGATCAGACTGTTCGACAAAATCGTTTGGCAATCTTGTCGCAATTAACCAAGAAAGCAGCTAAACTTGCACGTTTTAACCAAATCAATACTAAATAAAATTTGATAAACAGACTTTATCTTATCACAAAGGAGAATATAAATGGATCAGAAAAAAATTGATCGTATCAACGAGCTTGCTAAAAAGAAAAAAACAGAAGGCTTGACCCCAGAAGAAAAAGTAGAACAAGCCAAACTACGTGAGGAGTACATCGAAGGTTACCGTCGCACTGTTCGTCACCACATCGAAGGGATCAAAATTGTGGACGAAGAAGGAAACGATGTTACACCAGAGAAACTACGTCAAGTCCAACGTGAAAAAGGGTTACATGGCCGTAGTCTCGATGATCCAAATTCATAATAAGTATTCTTTCTTTTAACAAGGATAGGTGAAATAATAATCAAAAGACTAGCAGACACAAACTGCTAGTCTTTTTTAACTAAAAAAGGAACCAAAATGGTTCCTAAAACTATCATTAGTAACTTGCACCAGCTGTAGCGTCTGCGCCACCACCGTGACCTCCAGCATCACTTGAATCAGAAGCTCCAGATGTAGCATCTGCTCCGCCATGTCCTCCAGCAGGAGCTGCAGCATTTCCACCAACTAGACGTTGACCAGTTGTTTCCAAGTACCAATCGAGCCATGGTTGGAAATTGAAGATGATTTCATTGATTCCAGCATATGAACCATCTGGATAGTACATTGCCTTGTAGTTATGTGTATTGATAACACCTTCAGGTGTTCCCGGCACAATTGTACGGACATATTCTTGATCTCCGTTACGTAGTACACCGACAACCCATTCAACGTTTTTCATTCTTTCAGGTGGTAGGGAAGCATGTACTGTTCCTAGTCGGCTACCTGCTTGAACGCGCACACGTTTACCATACATTGTATTTGGATCTTGATGGGCGTTATTATAGTACAAGAATTGGTTATTATCATCCGCATATGTCAACTCAAATGGCATTGCTTTCAAGAACATATCAATTTGGTTAACTGTCAAGATACCGTGGTCTAATTTAACGTAAGTATCTCCTGAAACAGCTCCAACAAGCTCAGCTGCTTTTTCTACCCATTCAGGATCATCAGGGTCAACACCTTGAATTGTAGTTGCGATTGGTTTTGTACAATATAAATCTTCTGGTGCGATTGGTTTTGGTTTTTTCAATTTTGAAACGACTCCCACATATTTTACAAAGTTGTCTAAACATGTTTCAAGGAAATTAACAGTTCCTTCATTTGTTATATTCCCATCAACATCAAAAGCTTCTTTGGCTTTACCAAGAAGGAATTCATTTCCTGGAAGAGTGTAGGCATTGACACCTGGAGCGTCAAGAATCTTACGAAGGTGAACTTGGGCACGAGAAGTACCTTGGTCGTAGTAAGAAGCTCCCACAATCATAACTGGTTTGTTTTCAAATGGATGAACTTCGTATGAAAGCCATTCAAGAACCGATTTTAGAGAAGCTGAGATTGTGTGGTTGTGCTCAGGAGTAGCAATAATGACACCATCAGCACGAGTAATTTTGTTATATAAATAACGTAATTGGAAACTTTCATCCCATTTTTCGTCTTGGTTAAACATTGGAACTTCATCAATTTCGAGAACTTCTAATTCAAATTTGAGTTTGAAGTGACGACGGATGAATTCCAAGAGTTTACGGTTATATGATTGATCGTAGTTTGATCCTACAAGTCCAACAAATTTCATTCTTTTTGGTCTCCTATCTTACAAATTTTCCCAGTCAAAGTCTTCAGCATCTTTGCGAAGTAGGGCTTGTGCGTTGCGCAATTTTTCTGTGATTTTTACAAAGATACGGAAGTCGTCAAAAGTGGCATCCAGTTTTTTAATAACATCAAGATCTACTAGATCTCCACTTGGATTAAAGGCTTGAAGAGAATGTGAAAGCAAGAATTCATCAGGAAGGACACTTGCTTTGATTTCTGGTGCGTTTAAGATTTGGCGAAGTTGCATTTGAGCACGTGATGAACCGAGTGTACCGTAAGAAGCACCTGTAATCATGATTGGTTTATTCAAGAGTGGGTAAATACCATAAGACAACCAAGCAAGAGCGCTCATCAAAACAGCTGGAATAGAGTGGTCGTACTCAGGAGTACCGATAATAACGCCATCTGCTTCTTCAATTTTAGCAGCAATTTCCAATATTTCAGCAGGTACTTGCTTGTCAGCTGGCTTGTTGAAGACAGGAATGTCTTTAATTTCAACAAGTTCAATTTCAGCTTTGTCAGCAAAGTGTTTTTGCATGTATTGAAGCAATTGACGGTTTGTAGAACGTTTTGAATTTGTTCCAACAATAGCAATAAGTTTTAACATGAGATTTCCTTTCTCTTTTTACATAATACAATTTTAAAACTCCATTGAAACAGTTGTCTCTATAGAGTAGGAATTCCTGAAGAACAGCTTAGGTGGCCTTCTTTATCGATGAGGATGGCTTCGATGCCCTCCAAACTTTCGACTTGCCAGAGGATAGAAGCAGGTCTTTCTCCAAAGAGTCGAGTTGTCCAGATTTCGCCATCAACTGATTTATCAGAGATGATTGTGAGACTAGCGAGTTCCGTTTCAACAGGATATCCTGTTTGGCTGTCAAAAATATGATGGTAATCTTTTCCATCGACGGTCAGGTGACGTTCATAAATGCCTGAAGTCACGACAGATTGATTGACAACAGGGATGGTCATTAAGTGATTTCCCCTCGGATTGGCTGGATCTTGAATCCCGATTTGCCAAGGCTGATTTCCTCTTGCCTGATTTTTTCCAATAGTCAGGATATTCCCTCCCAGATTGATTAAGGCAGATGTCACTCCCTCTTCTCTCAGAAATTGGGCAACCTTATCCGCACTGTATCCTTTGGCTAAACAACCAAGATCGATCTTCATTCCTTTCTGTTTTAAAAACACAGTAGAAGTAGAAGAATCTAACTCGATAAAATGAGGATTGATTAGAGGCAGAACCGATTCAATTTCTTGAGGTTGGGCGACTTTGGCATCTGAAAAACCGATGCGCCAGGTTTGAATTAGGGGACCAATGCTGATATTGAGATAGCTAGAGGGTGCTAGGCTATGCTCTAACCCAAGTGAAATCAATTTAAACAGGTCTGGATGAACTTTGACTGGAGCTATTCCAGCTTGATGATTGATTTCCATCAACTCCGATTTCTGACTATTGGCATTGAAGCGGTATTCTAGCTCTCTGAGTAAATCAAAGGATTTTTGGAGCAAGCCATCGGCTCGCTCATCTACTAATGAAATAGTGATAGTAGTCCCCATTAGCCGTTCGGAATGTGAACTTAGAGGCAAGCTACCAACTCCTTTCTCTTATAGAAAATAAGTTGTAATATCAAGTAATTATCTAAATTGAAGCCCTTACATTTTATTTTCATGTTATTAGAATACCATAAAGTTAGACTTTTCACAAATAAAATTTGGAAAAAGTCAAGAAATATGCTCATAAAATTCATGAGGCTTGAAAACAGGATAAATGGAGAATTATTTTTGATAAAAAATCCTGAAATAATAGTAAACCACTTGTAAACGCTAACAGTAAATGTTATACTAGTAGAGTAAATTTAAAATTGAAGGTAGGAAATTTTTTATGAGTAAAATCGTTGTAGTTGGTGCTAACCACGCTGGTACAGCATGTATTAATACTATGTTGGATAATTTTGGAAGTGAGAACGAAATTGTTGTATTTGACCAAAACTCTAACATCTCTTTCCTAGGATGTGGAATGGCTCTTTGGATTGGTGAACAAATTGACGGTGCTGAAGGCTTGTTCTATTCTGATAAAGAAAAATTGGAAGCTAAAGGTGCTAAAGTATACATGAAATCACCAGTTCTTTCAATCGATTATGATAACAAAGTAGTTACAGCAGAAGTTGAAGGAAAAGAGCACAAAGAATCATACGAAAAATTGATTTTCGCTACAGGTTCTACACCAATCTTGCCACCAATCGAAGGTGTTGAAATTGTTAAAGGAAACCGCGAATTCAAAGCGACTCTTGAAAATGTTCAATTTGTTAAGTTGTACCAAAACGCAGAAGAAGTTATCAATAAACTTGCTGACAAGAGCAAACACCTTGACCGTATCGCCGTTGTTGGTGGTGGTTACATCGGTGTTGAACTTGCTGAAGCCTTTGAACGTCTTGGAAAAGAAGTTGTCCTTGTTGACATCGTTGATACTGTCTTGAACGGTTACTATGACAAAGACTTCACACAAATGATGGCGAAGAACTTGGAAGACCACAATATCCGCTTGGCACTTGGTCAAACTGTTAAAGCAATCGAAGGTGACGGTAAAGTTGAACGCTTGATTACTGACAAAGAAAGCTTTGATGTGGATATGGTTGTTCTTGCGGTTGGTTTCCGTCCAAACACAGCACTTGCTGATGGTAAGATTGAACTCTTCCGCAACGGTGCCTTCCTTGTAGACAAGAAACAAGAAACATCTATCCCAGGTGTATTTGCCGTTGGTGACTGTGCAACTGTTTATGACAATGCTCGTAAAGATACTAGCTATATTGCTCTTGCTTCAAACGCTGTACGTACTGGTATTGTTGGTGCCTACAATGCTTGTGGCCATGAATTGGAAGGTATCGGTGTTCAAGGTTCAAACGGTATCTCTATCTACGGTCTTCACATGGTTTCAACTGGTTTGACTCTTGAAAAAGCGAAAGCTGCTGGTTACAATGCGACTGAAACAGGCTTTAACGATCTTCAAAAACCAGAATTCATGAAACATGACAACCATGAAGTAGCAATCAAGATTGTCTTTGACAAAGATAGCCGTGAAATTCTTGGTGCCCAGATGGTTTCACACGATTCTGCAATCAGCATGGGAATCCACATGTTCTCACTTGCTATCCAAGAGCATGTGACAATTGATAAATTGGCATTGACAGATCTATTCTTCTTGCCACACTTCAACAAACCATACAACTACATCACAATGGCTGCCCTTACAGCTGAAAAATAAAAATGAATGAGCTATCTGGCCTTAAGTTAAGGTCAGATAGTTTTTTTAGTCAATGTGTACCCATACAATTATCCATTTTTTATCTTGTGATTCCTTCTGTTCTGACTTAAAATGAAAAGGTAGCTACCAATACAAATGATGAGGATAAAACAAATGACTGAAAATCGTTATGAATTAAATAAAAACTTGGCACAGATGCTCAAAGGTGGGGTTATCATGGATGTTCAGAATCCTGAACAGGCTCGTATTGCAGAGGCTGCTGGCGCGGCAGCCGTTATGGCCTTAGAGCGGATTCCGGCTGATATTCGTGCGGCTGGTGGAGTTTCCCGCATGAGTGATCCAAAGATGATTAAGGAAATCCAAGAAGCGGTTAGTATTCCAGTAATGGCTAAGGTCAGAATCGGGCATTTTGTGGAAGCTCAGATTTTAGAGGCTATTGAAATTGACTATATCGACGAGAGTGAAGTTCTATCTCCAGCTGACGACCGTTTCCATGTGGACAAGAAAGAATTCCAAGTTCCTTTTGTCTGTGGGGCTAAGGATTTGGGAGAAGCCTTGCGTCGTATCGCTGAAGGTGCTTCTATGATTCGTACCAAAGGAGAACCGGGTACAGGGGATATCGTCCAAGCTGTTCGTCATATGCGTATGATGAATCAGGAAATTCGCCGCATTCAAAACCTACGTGAGGACGAGCTTTATGTTGCTGCCAAGGAATTGCAAGTCCCTGTAGAATTGGTTCAATATGTCCATGAACATGGGAAATTGCCAGTTGTAAACTTCGCAGCTGGAGGCGTTGCAACGCCAGCAGATGCTGCACTGATGATGCAATTAGGGGCAGAGGGTGTCTTTGTCGGTTCAGGTATTTTTAAGTCAGGAGATCCTGTTAAACGAGCAAGTGCCATTGTCAAAGCGGTGACTAACTTCCGTAATCCTCAAATCCTAGCTCAAATCTCTGAAGATTTAGGAGAAGCCATGGTTGGTATTAATGAAAATGAAATCCAAATTCTCATGGCTGAGCGAGGAAAATAGATGAAAATCGGAATATTGGCCTTGCAAGGGGCCTTTGCAGAACATGCAAAAGTGCTAGATCAATTAGGTGTCGAGAGTGTAGAACTCAGAAATTTAGAAGATTTTCAGAAATCTCGGAGTGATTTGTCGGGTTTGATTTTGCCTGGTGGGGAATCTACAACCATGGGCAAGCTCTTACGTGAGCAGGACATGCTGATTCCCATTCGAGAAGCAATTCTATCTGGCTTACCGGTGTTTGGGACCTGTGCGGGTTTAATTTTGCTGGCTAAGGAAATTACTTCTCAGGAAGAGAGTCATCTAGGAACTATGGATATGGTAGTCGAGCGCAATGCCTATGGGCGCCAACTAGGAAGTTTCTACACGGAAGCAGAATGTAAGGGAGTCGGTCAGATTCCAATGACCTTTATCCGTGGTCCAATTATCAGCAGTGTTGGAGAAGATGTAGAAATTCTAGCAACAGTTGATAATCAAATCGTTGCAGCCCAAGAAAAAAATATGTTGGTAACTTCTTTTCATCCAGAATTGACTGATGATGTGCGCTTGCACCAGTACTTTATCAATATGTGTAAAGAAAAAAGTTGAGATTGAATTTCTCAACTTTTTTACATGTAATAAACAATGGCAATGTATTGGAGTGCGGATGCAGCTAGGATAAAGAGATGCCAAATCATGTGGAAATAAGGTTTTTTCTTGGCGTAAAATCCAGCCCCAACTGTATAACAAAGTCCTCCAGTTACCATGAGACTCCAGAAAATTGGCGTTGTTTGACTGATAATGGCAGGAATGATAGCTAGAACCAACCAGCCCATAATCAGGTAAAGAGCAAGGCTAAATTTCTCATTGACTTTTTTAGCAAAGATTTTATAGAGAATACCAAAGATGGTCGTTCCCCACTGGATGGCAATAATCAGATAGCCAAACCAGTTATTCATCAAGGTCAATACGACCGGCGTGTATGAGCCTGCAATAGCAACATAAATCATAGAATGGTCGATGATTCGCAAGACATATTTGTGGGTCGAACCATAGGCCATAGAGTGGTAAATGGTGGATGAGAGGAACATGAGAAAGAGACTAATAACGAAAATAGAGACACCGATAGAGGATAAAAATCCGTGTATCTCATAACTATAGGTGGATGAAATAGGCAGTAAGATGAGCATGATGACTGCACCCACAGCATGGGTCACACTATTAGCAATTTCTTCTCCAAAACTGAGTTGTTTGCTGAGTTTAAGACTAGTGTTCATTGGATTACCTCCTCTTCAGTATGATGGATTAAGTCTAGGGTTTGATGATAGAGTTTAACGGTTTGGCAGCTGGTTTGGATAATGGGGTTAGCTGGATCCATTCCTTGGTTCATGTAGTCCACAAAAGCATCGTAGAGTTGGTCTGAACTTGCTTGAGTTTGTAGAGTATTCAGTGTCTGGGCGATTTCTTGAATAGAAAAGACAGATTTGAGGGTTGTGATAGCAATCAAACGGGCAATCTGTTGGCGTTGGTATTTTTTCTTATCAGGTTTTGTCAGGTAACCATGTTTGACATAATTATTGACCATAGATGCTGTTAGGCCTTTGTCTTTATCAGGAGAGATAGGGGCGCAGACCTGATTGACATAGAGTAAAACCTGGTCCAGATAGAGGTCAATATTTGGGATTTCTGCCCATTTGGGGTAGGAAAAGGTAGTTTTCATTTTCAACTCCTTTTTATCTAGTTTTAATAACTAGATTATAAAATAATAAAAACATAAAGTCAAGTTTTAACTGCTTGTAGAAAGACTTAAATTATGCTATGATGGGAGAAACTAGTCAGAAATGAGGAGAAAAGATGGAGATTCGTTTAGCTTTTCCAAATGAAGTAGATGCCATCATGCAGGTGATGGAGGATGCTAAAAAATGTTTAGCGTATGCTGGTAGTGACCAGTGGCAAAATGGTTATCCAAATGCTGATATTATTATTGAAGATATTATCTCAGGTCAAGCCTACGTAGCCTTGGAAGAGGGAGAACTACTAGCTTATGCAGCTGTGACCAAGAGTCCAGAGGCAGCCTATGAAGCCATTTATGAAGGCAACTGGCAAGCTGGGGAGTCAGAGTACCTAGTCTTTCACCGTATTGCTGTGGCAGCAGATGTCCAGGGACAGGGGGTTGCTCAGACTTTCCTAGAAGGCTTAATTGAAGGATTTGATTACCTAGATTTTCGCTTAGATACGCATGTTGCAAACAAGGTCATGCAGCATATCTTTGAAAAACTCGGTTTTAAACAGGTTGGTAAGGTTCCAGTTGATGGCGAACGCTTGGCCTATCAAAAATTGAAGAAATAATGCAAAAGAAGTACGTAAAAATACTCTACTTTTCGCCAATTGGTATTCTATCACTAGTAGCTGATGACCATTATCTGTATGGCATTTGGGTGCAGGACCAGAAGTATTTTGAGAGGGGACTAGGAGATGAAACGATAGAAGAAGTTGTTAGTCATCCCATTTTAGACCCAGTTATTGCTTGCTTAGATGCTTACTTTAAAGGCAAGTATCAGGATTTATCCAACTTGCCCTTGGCTCCAATCGGAACGGATTTTGAAAAGCGGGTCTGGGTCTACTTACAGGGAATTCCTTATGGTCAGACAGTGACCTATGGACAAATAGCCCAAGACCTACAAGTGGCTTCTGCTCAAGCAATTGGTGGAGCAGTGGGGCGAAATCCTTGGTCTATCCTAGTACCCTGTCATCGTGTGCTGGGAGCAGGCAAGCGTCTGACAGGTTATGCTGCAGGAGTGGAAAAGAAAGCTTGGCTCTTGGAGCATGAAGGTGCAGATTTTAAAGATAGAAACAATAGAAAGTGAAATATATGTTAGAATTTATCGAATATCCAAAATGTTCAACTTGTAAAAAAGCAAAACAAGAATTAAACCAACTCGGTGTGGACTACAAAGCTGTTCACATCGTGGAAGAAACACCCAGCCAAGAAGTCGTTTTGAACTGGCTAAAAACCTCAGGATTTGAATTGAAACAATTTTTCAACACCAGTGGAATTAAATACCGTGAATTAGGGCTAAAAGATAAGGTAGGAAGTTTATCAAATCAAGAAGCAGCTCAGTTGCTAGCAAGCGACGGTATGTTATTAAAACGACCGATTTTAGTAGAAAATGGAACTGTTAAGCAAATCGGCTATCGAAAAGCTTATGAAGAATTGGGACTGAAATAGTTTTTACTTATCTCTTTGATAGATAAAATATATAACCTCCCTGTTTCAAAGTATGATAAACTAGTAGGTAGACAAAGTCTGTATCTGACCGTAGCAAATAATTTCATTGACGGCAGAAGTATGGTAGAATGAATCATTATCAGGAGAGGATATTTTTATGAATGTTACAACAATTTTAGCATCAGATTGGTACCAAAACTTGATGCAATTGATTCCGGATGGCAAGCTTTTTAGCCTGCGTTCGGTCTTTGATGGGATTCCAAGAATTGTTCAACAACTTCCAACAACGATTATGTTGACCATTGGTGGTGCTCTTTTTGGCTTGGTTTTGGCGCTTCTTTTTGCCATTGTGAAAATCAATCGTGTCAAGATTTTATATCCCTTGCAGGCCTTCTTTGTTAGTTTCTTAAAAGGGACACCGATTTTAGTGCAGCTCATGTTGACCTACTACGGAATTCCTTTGGCTTTGAAAGCCCTCAATCAGCAATGGGGAACTGGTCTCAATATCAATGCTATTCCAGCTGCAGCTTTTGCGATTGTTGCCTTTGCTTTTAATGAGGCTGCTTATGCGAGTGAAACCATTCGTGCAGCCATTCTCTCAGTCAATCCTGGTGAGATTGAGGCGGCACGCAGTCTGGGGATGACCCGAGCGCAAGTTTATCGTCGCGTGATTATTCCAAATGCAGCAGTTGTGGCAACTCCAACCTTGATTAACTCCCTCATCGGCTTGACCAAGGGAACTTCCCTAGCCTTTAGTGCGGGTGTTGTGGAAGTCTTTGCTCAAGCTCAGATTCTAGGTGGAGCTGATTATCGTTACTTTGAGAGATTCATCTCTGTAGCCCTTGTTTATTGGGTAGTCAATATTGGAATTGAAAGCCTCGGTCGTTTCATCGAGAGAAAAATGGCTATTTCTGCACCCGATACAGTGCAAACAGATGTGAAAGGAGATCTTCGTTAATGATTAAGATTTCGAATTTAAGCAAATCCTTTTCAGGACAGACTGTCTTGGATCATCTGGACTTGGATATTCAAAAAGGGGAAGTTGTAGCCTTGATTGGTTCCTCAGGAGCTGGAAAATCAACCTTCCTTCGCAGTCTCAATTATCTTGAAACACCTGACAGTGGCTCGATTCAGATTGATGATTTCTCAGTTGATTTTTCTAAGATCACTCAAGAAGAAATCCTTGCCCTACGTCGCAAGTTATCTATGGTATTTCAACAGTTTAATTTATTTGAACGCCGCACGGCACTTGATAATGTGAAAGAAGGTTTGGTTGTTGTTAAGAAATTATCTGACCAAGAAGCAACCAAGATTGCCAAGGAAGAGTTGGCTAAGGTTGGGCTTTCTGACCGTGAAAACCATTATCCTCGCCATTTATCAGGTGGACAGAAGCAACGGGTTGCCCTAGCGCGTGCGCTTGCTATGAAACCAGATGTATTGCTCTTAGACGAACCAACTTCAGCCCTTGACCCAGAATTGGTCGGAGAAGTAGAAAAGTCTATTGCAGATGCTGCTAAGTCAGGTCAGACCATGATTTTAGTTAGTCACGATATGTCCTTTGTAGCCCAAGTGGCTGATAAGATTCTCTTCTTAGATAAGGGGAAAATTATCGAGTCTGGAACACCGGATGAGATTATCCACCATCCTAAAGAAGAGCGGACAAAAGAATTCTTCGCTAGTTACAAACGGACTTATATTTGATATAATAGATAAAGAAAAACTCAGTTAGCTGGACTAGCTGAGTTTACTCTTTAAAAAAGATAGAAATGAGAGAAATCATGCTACTGCAACTATTTTCTTTATATTTCGAGAGTTTGATCTTGACCACCATCCTCGTCCTGATTTTTTTAGGGATTTGGATTGGACTGAGAGCCATGTCGGGAGTTGATAAGACAGCTAAGGCTCGCCAAGCCCATCTCTATGATATGATTATGATTGGGGTCTTGGTTGTTCCAGTATTATCCTTTGCGGTTATGAGTTTAATTCTTGTTTTCAAGGCATAATCCTTGCTTGATTGACAAGAAAGAGTTAGAATAAAGATAGTTACAACAAGAAAGAAGGAATCTATATGTACGATACTATTATTATAGGTGCTGGACCTGCAGGTATGACTGCAGCCTTGTATGCTGCTCGAAGCAATCTGAAAGTAGCCTTGATTGAAGGTGGTCTGCCAGGTGGTCAGATGAATAATACATCTGATATTGAAAATTATCCAGGATATGCTAATATTAGTGGGCCTGAATTGGCTGAAAAGATGTTTGAACCACTTGAAAATCTTGGTGTTGAGCACATTTATGGTTATGTTGGAAATGTCGAAGACCATGGTGATTTTAAGAAAGTGATTACTGATGACCAAACATATGAAACACGTACAGTTATCGTAGCGACTGGTTCTAAACACCGTCCTTTGGGAGTACCTGGAGAAGAAGAACTGAACAGTCGTGGTGTTTCTTACTGTGCCGTGTGTGATGGTGCTTTCTTCCGTGACCAAGATTTGTTGGTAGTCGGTGGTGGAGATTCAGCTGTTGAAGAAGCCCTCTTCTTGACTCGTTTTGCAAAGACTGTTACCATTGTTCACCGTCGTGATCAACTTCGCGCCCAAAAAGTTTTACAAGACCGCGCCTTTGCGAATGAGAAAATCAGCTTTATCTGGGATTCTGTAGTGAAGGAAATCAAAGGTGAAAACCGAGTAGAATCTGTCGTATTTGAAAATGTGAAAACAGGTCAAGTGACAGAGAAAGCCTTCGGTGGTGTCTTTATCTATGTTGGCTTGGACCCTCTTAGCGATTTTGTTAAAGGATTGAATATCCAAGATCAGGCAGGATGGATTGTGACAGATAACCACATGAAAACTGCAGTTGACGGTATCTTTGCAGTTGGAGATGTTCGTTTGAAAGACCTTCGCCAAGTAACAACAGCAGTTGGAGATGGGGCTATTGCTGGTCAAGAAGCCTATAAATTTATCACAGAACATAGTTAATCATAAAAAAGTTTCCAATCGTATGACTGGAAACTTTTTTATAGTCTATTTCGGAAAACTTCGTACATGAGAATGGCTGCAGCAACACTGGCATTGAGACTTTGAACATGTCCATTCATAGGAATGGTAATCATTTCATCGACCTGTTTTTTGATGTTGCTAGAAATGCCTTTTCCTTCATTTCCGATGATGAGGGCGATTTTTCCTTTTGTATTCCACTTGTGGCAAGGAGTACCGTTCATATCCGTTCCAAAGGTCCAGAAGCCTTCATCCTTGAGTTTGTCTAGAGTTTGGCTTAGGTTGGTCACTCGGGCAATGGGAACGTGTTCAATAGCACCTGTGGCCGTTTTGGCAACGACAGGAGTAACTCCGACAGCACGGTGCTTGGGAATGATGACACCTGAAACATTGGTTGCATCGGCCGTTCTCAGGATGGAGCCTAGGTTGTGAGGGTCAGTTAAGCCATCCAGAATCAATAGAAGTGGATTTTCTTCTTGGCGTGTTTTTGCTAGGATGTGTTCTAATTCGCTATAGGCAAATTCAGATACTCGTAGAACAAAACCTTGGTGGACAGCACCTTCAGTCATCTCAGAGAGAGATTTTTTTGAAGTCCAAGAAATGGACACCTTCTTTTCTGTAGCCAGTTCTTTGACTTTCTCAACATTCTTACCTCGGAGATCTTCTTGGAGGTAAAGTTTGTTTCCTGTGTTTGCAAGGAGGGCTTCGGTAACGGCGTGGACGCCATAGACAATATCATTTGTTTTCATGCCTCTATTATAACACAAAACCCCGTCTTGCAACGGGATTTTCTTTATTCCAAAATCAGTAAACCATCTTTAACTTCAAATGGGTCTTTTTCATTGATACGGTCGTAAAACATGATTCCGTTGATGTGGTCAATTTCATGCTGAACAACGATGGAGTTGTAGCCTTTGAGTTTGATACGGTGTTTTTCTCCATCCTTGTCAAAGTAGTCAACAGTAACGCGGGCATGGCGAATAACATAGCCAGGCACGTTGCGGTCAACAGATAGGCAACCTTCTCCTTCACCAAGAGCAGCGTCTTGAACAGAGTGAGAGACGATTTTTGGATTGTACATAATGGCTTGCAAATCGTAGGCTTCCTCTGGAGTTTCACCTTCTTCAACAATATTAGGCACCAAAACAGCGATAATGCGTTTTGAGATATCTAACTGGGGAGCAGCCAGTCCAACCCCCCCGCGTAACCCCATCTTTTCAGCCATGACAGGATCTTGGGAATGTTTGAGGAATTGCATCATCTTTTCGCCAAGGATGATTTCCTGGTCAGACAAGGGAAAAGTGACTTCCTCAGCAACCGCGCGTAGAGTAGGATTCCCTTCGCGGATAATATCGTTCATATCAATTAAGTGAGCAGCTTTTGTAATACGTTCTATAGCAGACATTTTCTCTCCTTTCATTACCTCTACATGATAACACAAAATGACAAGGATTGAAAGTATTATAGCCTTTAGGATTTATAGAAAATAGATAGGATGTTCAATTCAATTGTGAAAGAAATACTTATCTGTGATATAATAAAAAGAAAAGGCTTGCATAAGAAAGTAGGGAGAATGAAGATGCAAAGAAGACAAGATAGAAATCAGGGTGGTTTAGCTTTTCGTTTTATGAAGGGCTTGGTAAACTTTTTTAGGAGTTATCGCAAGTGGAGCAATAAAGGATTTGTGGCGGTACTCTTGCTAGCAGTTGCTTTATCAATGGGCTTGGTCTTGTTGTTTGAAAGTTTCCAAGGCATGCCTCTGACCAGTCAAAAACGAGATACTATTTCTCAAGAGGGGACTAAGCAAAAGTCTCAGGAGCAGGAAGAGGAAAAAACTGCCAGAATTATGGCCAACGGAGATTTGCTCTACCACGATGGACTTTTCTTTTCAGCTAAAAAAGAAGACGGTACCTATGACTTTCATGAGAATTTTGAGTATGTGACGCCTTGGCTCAAGCAAGCAGATTTAGCTATTGGTGATTTTGAAGGAACCATCAATAAGGATCATTATTTAGCGGGTTATCCTCTCTTTAATGCTCCTGCTGAAGTTATGGATGCCATTAAGGATGCAGGTTATCATGTGCTGGATTTAGCTCATAATCATATTTTGGATTCGCAAATTGAGGGAGTTATTTCAACGGCCGATATTATTGAGAAAGCTGGAATCACTCCAATCGGAGTTTATACGCATGAACCACGTGATCAGGCTCCGCTGGTCATTAAGGAAGTGAATGGTATCAAGGTTGCTCTTTTGGCCTATTCCTATGGTTTCAATGGAATTGAGCAGTATATTTCTCAGGAAGACTATAATCGTTATCTTTCAGATTTAAACGAAGATAAGATGAAGGATGAAATTGAACGGGCAGAGAAGGAAGCAGATATCACCATTATCATGCCTCAGATGGGTGTTGAGTATCGATTGGAACCAACTGAGGAACAAAAAGCTCTTTATCACAAGATGATTGATTGGGGAGCGGATATCATCTTTGGAGGGCATCCTCACGTTGTTGAACCATCTGAAACGGTTGAAAAAGATGGGGATAAGAAACTCATTATTTATTCAATGGGGAACTTCATTTCCAATCAACGGATTGAATCTATGGGAGATGAAGAAAATGCTAAGTGGACTGAACGGGGTGTTCTTATGGACGTGACCATTAAGAAGAAGGATAGAAAAACAACTATCGGAACAGCTAAAGCTCATCCTACTTGGGTCAATCGAACACCAAAGGGAACCTTTTCACCAGAAGGCTATCCTTTATATCATTACCAAACCTATATCTTAGAAGATTTTATCGAGGGTGGCAGTCATCGTGATCAATTAGATGAAGCGACTAAGGAACGAATTGATACAGCCTATAAAGAAATGAACGAACATGTGGGATTGAAGTGGGATTAGTTTGAATCCAGAGGAAAGTAAATGACGATTAAAGTAATTGCGACAGATATGGATGGAACCTTGCTGGATGCTAGAGGCCAGCTGGATCTCCCACGATTGGAAAAGATTTTAGATCAGTTGGATAAAAGGGGCATTCGTTTTGTTATCGCGACGGGCAATGAAATTCACCGCATGAGGCAACTACTGAGGTACTTGGTGAATCGAGTGGTTCTGGTTGTTGCTAACGGTGCTCGTATTTTTGAAAACAATGAACTGATTCAGGCTCAGACATGGGATGACGCCATTGTCGATAAGGCTTTGGCTCATTTCAAGGGTCGAGCGTGTCAGGACCAGTTTGTGGTAACGGGGATGAAGGGTGGTTTTGTCAAAGAAGGTACTATTTTTACAGACCTTGAAAGTTTTATGACTCCAGAAATGATTGAAAAATTCTACCAACGGATGCAATTTGTGGATGAGTTAATATCTGACCTCTTTGGTGGTGTTCTCAAGATGAGTATGGTTGTTGGTGAGGAACGTTTGAGTTCGGTTTTGGAAGAAATCAATGACCTCTTTGATGGCCGTGTTCGTGCTGTATCGAGTGGCTATGGTTGCATTGATATCCTTCAAGCTGGGATTCATAAAGCATGGGGCTTGGAAGAATTACTCAAGCGTTGGGACTTGAACCCCCAACAAATTATGGCTTTTGGTGACAGTGAAAATGATGTTGAAATGCTTGAAATGGCTGGAATTGCCTATGCGATGGAAAATGCTGATGATAAGGCCAAAGCTGTGGCGACTGCTCTAGCACCAGCCAACAGCCAAGGAGGAGTTTACCAAGTCTTGGAAAACTGGTTAGAAAAAGGAGAATGAAGTGGCAGTACAGTTATTAGAAAATTGGCTCCTAAAGGAACAAGGTAAAATTCAAACCAAGTATCGTCACCTAAATCAAGTTTCTGTTATAGAGCCAGATGTTCTTTTTATTGGGGATTCCATTGTTGAATATTATCCTCTGCAGGAACTATTCGGGACTTCGAAGACAATTGTCAATCGAGGAATTCGTGGCTATCAGACAGGACTGTTATTAGAGAATCTAGATGCGCATCTGTACGGTGGGGCAGTAGATAAAATTGTCCTTTTGATTGGGACAAATGATGTCGGAAAAGATGTGCCTGTGAATGAGACTCTCAATAATCTCGAAGCTATCATACAGTCTATTGCTTGCGATTATCCATTAACTGAGATTAAATTGCTTTCTATTTTGCCAGTCAATGAGGGAGAGGAGTACAAGCAGACAGTCTATATCCGCACGAATGAAAAAATTCAGAATTGGAATCAAGCCTATCAAGAACTTGCCTCTGCCTATATGCAGGTGGACTTTGTGCCAGTTTTTGATAGTTTGACAGACCAAGCAGGCCAACTCAAAAAAGACTATACAACTGATGGGCTGCACCTCAGTGTTGCCGGTTATCAGGTTTTGACCAAAGCTTTGAAAGACTATCTTTACTAAATAGCTAAATAATGTTAAATTTGAGCATAATATCTTGTAAAAAATTCTAAAATCCTTTAAAATAAAAAGTGACGGAGGAATTTATGAATGTAAATCAGATTGTACGGATTATTCCTACTTTAAAAGTTAATAATAGAAAATTAAATGAAACATTTTATATTGAAACCCTTGGTATGAAGGTCTTGTTAGAGGAGTCAGCCTTTCTGTCACTAGGTGATCAAACAGGTCTTGAGAAGCTGGTTTTGGAAGAAGCTCCCAGTATGCGTACTCGTAAGGTAGAGGGAAGAAAAAAACTGGCCAGATTGATTATCAAGGTGGAAAATCCCTTGGAAATCGAAGGACTCTTATCTAAGACAGATTCGATTCATCGATTATATAAGGGGCAAAATGGCTACGCTTTTGAAATTTTTTCACCAGAAGATGATTTGATTTTGATTCATGCGGAAGATGACAGAGCAAGTCTAGTAGAAGTAGGAGAAAAGCCAGAATTTCAAACAGATCTGGAGTCAATTTCTTTAAGTAAATTTGAGATTTCTATGGAATTACATCTCCCAACTGATGTCGATAGTTTCTTGGAGTCATCTGAAGTTGGAGAATCACTTGATTTTATCCCAGCTCAGGGTCAAGATTTGACTGTGAACAATACGGTTACTTGGGACTTATCTATGCTCAAGTTCTTGGTCAATGAACTAGATATAGCAAGTCTTCGCCAGAAATTTGAGTCTACCGAATATTTTATTCCTAAGTCTGAAAAATTCTTCCTTGGAAAAGATAGAAATAATGTTGAATTGTGGTTTGAAGAAGTATGAAGCGGACCAAGATTATTAAAAAAATAGAAGAACAAATCGAGGCAGGGATTTATCCCGGAGCCTCTTTTGCATATTTTAAGGACAATCAATGGACGGAGGTCTATTTAGGCCAGAGGGACCCAGAGCATGGCTTGCAGACAGAGGCAGGACTTGTTTATGACCTAGCTAGTGTCAGCAAGGTTGTTGGGGTTGGTACTGTTTTTACCTTCTTGTGGGAAAAAGGTCAATTGGATATTGACAGACCGGTAATAGATTTTTTACCTGAGAGTGATTATCCAGACATCACTATTCGCCAGCTCTTAACCCATGCTACGGATCTTGATCCGTTTATTCTCAATCGTGATCTTTTAACAGCTTCTGAATTAAAGGAAGCGATGTTTCATCTCAATAGACGAAATCAGCCAGCCTTTCTTTATTCGGATGTCCATTTTTTGCTTTTGGGCTTTATTTTGGAAAGAATCTTTAATCAAGACTTGGATGTGATTTTACAAGAACAAGTCTGGAATCTTTGGGGAATGAATGAAACCCAGTTTGGGCCGGTTGAGCTTGCTGTTCCAACAGTCAGAGGTGTAGAGGCAGGTCTGGTACATGATCCCAAGGCTCGCCTCCTGGGCAGACATGCAGGTAGTGCTGGTTTGTTTTCGACTGTAAAGGATTTACAAATCTTTTTAGAACACTATTTAGCAGATGATTTTGCAAGAGATTTGAGTCAAAATTTTTCTCCTTTGGATGATAAGGAACGTTCTTTGGCATGGAATTTGGAGGGAGATTGGCTAGACCATACGGGCTATACGGGTACCTTTATCATGTGGAATCGTCAGAAGCAAGAAGCGGCCATTTTCCTATCGAATCGTACCTATGAAAAGGATGAGAGGGCTCAGTGGATTATAGACCGCAATCAAGTGATGGACTTGATTCGTAAAGAAGAGTAAGGAGAGACATGTCAAACAGTTTAAAAGGGACTTTATTAACAGTTGTGGCTGGGATTGCTTGGGGCTTGTCAGGAACGAGTGGCCAATACCTGATGGCACACGGAATTTCGGCTTTGGTCTTGACCAACTTGCGTCTTTTAATCGCCGGTGGGATTCTTATGCTCTTGGCTTATGCTACTGCAAAGGATAAAATGCTGACCTTTTTAAAGGATAGAAAGAGTTTGCTGCCTCTTCTTCTTTTTGCTCTAATTGGTCTATTTCTCAACCAATTTGCCTATCTAACCGCTATTCAGGAGACCAATGCAGGAACCGCAACAGTGCTTCAGTATGTTTGTCCTGTCGGGATTTTGATTTATAGCTGTATCAAGGATAAGGTGGCGCCAACACTGGGAGAGATTGTTTCTATCATATTAGCCATTGGAGGAACCTTCCTGATCGCCACTCATGGGCAGTTAGACCAGTTATCTATGACACCTGCAGGTCTGTTCTGGGGGCTCTTTTCTGCTCTGACTTACGCCATGTATATCATTTTGCCCATAGCCTTGATTAAGAAGTGGGGGAGCAGTTTGGTCATTGGTGTGGGAATGGTCATAGCAGGTTTGGTCGCCCTTCCTTTTACAGGGGTTCTACAGGCCGCTATCCCGACTAGTCTTGATTTTCTCCTTGCTTTTGCGGGTATTATTCTTATCGGAACTGTCTTTGCCTATACAGCTTTCCTTAAAGGAGCCAGTCTGATAGGACCGGTCAAGTCAAGCTTGTTGGCTTCAATTGAGCCAATATCGGCGGTTTTCTTTGCCTTCTTAATCATGAATGAACAATTTTATCCCATTGATTTTCTTGGTATGGCAATGATATTGTTTGCTGTAACTCTGATTTCGTTGAAAGATTTACTCTTAGAAAAATAAAAAAGACTCTTTGTCCGTGACAGAGAGTTTTTGCGTAGTAATCTAATTATTTTCAAGATAAAATTCAAAACGTTCGCCTACATATTGACTTTTTACGTATTCAAAAGCAGTACCATCTTCTAGGTAAGAAACCTGAGTTAAACCAAGAATAGCATGTCCTTTTTCAACTTCCAAATAGTGGGCAATTTTTTCTTTAGCAAGGCGAGCATAGATGGTCTGATGTGATTTACCGATACGGTAGCCGTGTTTTTGTAGAGTCTGGAAGAAATGGCTAGTGATTTCTTCTTTTTTAAAGTCCTTAATGAATTTCTCAGGAATAGAAGCAACTTCATAAACCAGAGGGACTTGGTCGGCATAGCGGACCCGTTCCATTCGGATAATATTTTCCGTTGGAGAAATGCCTAACTTGGCAACTTCCTGCTCATTGGGAATGGTTTTTCTGTAGGAAATGAGCTGGCTAGAGGGTACTTTACCTTGGGACTTAACAATTTCAGTAAAACTGGTTGTCCCTCGCATCTTTTCTTGTACACGTGTACTGGATACAAAGGTGCCGCTTCCTACACGGCGCTCTAAGACGCCTTCTTCGACTAATAGAGATACGGCTTGGCGGAGGGTCATGCGGCTGACCGCAAACTGCTCTGCTAAATCTCGTTCACTGGGAAGCCTCTCCCCAATAGCCCAACGATGTTCGTCAATATCCTTTTTAATCTGATCATGGATTTTCATATAAGCGGGTAGCATATTTTTCACTTCATTTCTATCTTTTCTCTATTGTACCCTAATAAACTAGAAAAAGTCAATCTTCGCCTTGTTTAGTTGGTAATTCACCCTTATTTGTGATAGAATATTGAAAAAAGATATTTCTTTTGAGAAAGGAAAAAGATGAGCAACATATCAACTGATTTGCAAGATGTAGAAAAAATCATCGTATTGGACTATGGTAGCCAATACAACCAGCTGATTTCACGCCGTATCCGTGAGATTGGTGTTTTTTCAGAACTAAAAAGCCATAAAATTTCAGCTGCTGAAGTTCGTGAAATCAATCCTGTAGGAATTATCCTATCAGGTGGTCCAAACTCTGTATACGAAGATGGTTCATTTGATATTGACCCAGAAATCTTCGAACTCGGAATTCCTATTTTGGGAATTTGTTATGGTATGCAGTTATTGACCCATAAACTTGGAGGAAAAGTTGTTCCTGCAGGTGACGCTGGGAATCGTGAATACGGTCAATCAACCCTAACTCACACACCATCAGCGCTTTTTGAATCAACACCTGATGAACAAACTGTATTGATGAGCCATGGTGATGCAGTTACTGAAATTCCTTCTGACTTTGTTCGTACAGGTACATCAGCTGACTGCCCATACGCAGCTATCGAAAACCCAGATAAACACATTTACGGTATCCAGTTCCACCCAGAAGTTCGTCATTCTGTATACGGAAATGATATCCTTCGTAACTTTGCCCTTAACATTTGTAAGGCTAAAGGCGACTGGTCAATGGATAACTTCATCGACATGCAGATTCAAAAAATTCGTGAGACTGTCGGCGATAAACGTGTCCTTCTTGGTCTATCAGGTGGAGTTGACTCATCTGTCGTTGGGGTTCTTCTCCAAAAAGCGATTGGCGATCAATTGATCTGTATCTTCGTAGACCATGGTCTTCTTCGTAAAGGAGAAGCTGATCAAGTTATGGATATGCTTGGTGGTAAGTTTGGTTTGAATATCGTCAAAGCAGACGCTGCTAAACGTTTCCTTGATAAACTTGCTGGCGTTTCTGACCCTGAACAAAAACGTAAAATCATCGGTAACGAGTTTGTCTATGTCTTTGATGACGAGGCAAGCAAGCTCAAAGATGTGAAATTCCTTGCTCAAGGTACTTTATATACAGATGTTATCGAGTCTGGTACGGATACAGCTCAAACTATCAAGTCACACCACAACGTGGGTGGTCTTCCAGAAGACATGCAATTTGAATTGATTGAACCACTCAACACTCTCTATAAAGACGAAGTTCGTGCCCTTGGTACAGAGCTTGGTATGCCAGACCATATCGTATGGCGCCAACCATTCCCAGGACCAGGACTTGCTATCCGTGTCATGGGTGAAATAACTGAGGAGAAACTGGAAACTGTTCGTGAGTCAGACGCTATCCTTCGTGAAGAAATTGCAAAGGCTGGTCTTGACCGCGATATCTGGCAATACTTCACTGTTAACACAGGTGTTCGTTCAGTTGGTGTTATGGGTGACGGTCGTACGTATGACTATACAATTGCAATCCGTGCCATCACCTCTATTGATGGTATGACTGCTGACTTTGCCAAAATTCCTTGGGATGTCCTTCAAAAAATCTCTGTTCGTATCGTAAATGAAGTAGATCACGTTAACCGTATCGTCTACGATATTACAAGTAAACCACCTGCAACTGTTGAGTGGGAGTAAGAAAAATTACAATAAAAAGGCTTTGAAATCAATGTTTCAGAGCCTTTAATTAAATAATCGCAAACAATTCGCAAACAAAGGAGCTGAGTAAATGACACCTTATACAGATAAAATAATTGATACTATTGCTAAGTATTTACCAAAAAATGAAAATGAATGGGAACTCGTTGGTTTTATAAACAAAAAGAAGGAAATCTACACGTTTGGGAGTGATTCAAAGATTATAGGTAGATTGTTTGAAGTTATAGCTTTCGAAGCATTGCAACGTTCAGCCAATGAATTGGGCTATACTTTACATGAATCTGAAAAACAAACTGTATACCCTGATTTTTATTTTAAAAAGCAAGATGGGCGAAAAATTGCCATCGATATAAAAACTACTTACAGAAGAAGCGAAAATACGAAATTTGGCTTTACTGGAGGTAGTTTTACAAGTTTTATGAGAAATGGAACAAAGAATATTGTAGGTCATTACTCTGATTATGACGGTCATTATATTTTAGGTGTTGTCTATACTCGAGAGACGAAACCAACTACTGGAAAAGTTAATTTTGAGAAATTAGATTCTATAATTCCTGCATATAAAAATATAGAAATGTTTGTTCAAGAAAAGTATAGAATATGTGGTGATAAGAAAGGTAGTGGAAATACCGATAATATTGGAACAATTACTTCAACATCCATTAAGCCTTTTGTTTATGGTGCAGGCCCTTTCTCCGTTTTAGGAGATGATGTGTTTAAAGATTATTGGAAACATTACCCAAGATATACTGATACCCAAAAGGTAAAACAATCTTTATATAATAATCTTGAAGGATATTTTGATTGGCTTTCTAAAACAGATGAACCTAAATCGCTAGAATTAAAACAATTATATTCAGATTATCTATCTCAGTACGAGGAAACATTTGATAAAAAATAGAGCAGTTCGCTCTATTTTTTATATTTCAAAAAGGCTAATTTGCTCTTGTTCAGGATGCACTTCATTTAGGTTTGAATTAGATTCACTTATTACTAGGGCTTCTATCATTTTATTTCGATTAGATTCCTTTGCTCCTAAGTGATAAAAATGTTCAGTAGTTAACAACTTTCCATCCGTCCATTTTTCCATGTGGGTATTTTTTCTATACTGATTTTCGTACCACATACTAAAGGCGTATCCTGCTTTTCCTTTTTGAGTAAGTTCTGCGAGTAATGTCGCGTATTCTTCACTCCAAGAATCATAATATCCATCATATCGATCAATGTACGGAGGGTCTAAATAAACAAAGTCATTTTCTCCCATCATCTCAAATGCTTTAGTGAAAGGAATACAGATAAATTCCCAATCTTTACCCTTCATTATTTTTTCAATCCATGAAACTTGATTTACAATTTTTGTAATCAATGCTTTTTGAAATCTCTCTGGTTTTCGTCCAAAAGGAACATTATAATTACCTTTATTATTAAAACGTATCATTCCATTAAAATTGGAACGTTGTAAAAATAAAAAATCTAAAGAGCTATGTTCTTTATTAAATCTATCTCTAACTTCATAGTAATAAGATGTCTTATCAGCCGGAGTACTAGATAATTTAGTTGCTTCATTTTCTAAAAAAGTTCTAACTGTTTGAGCAGTAATCTTCTTTGATTGAATATCTTTGTAAAATTGAATGATATAGGGATTGGTGTCACTAAAAATAGCCTTCTGTGGTTCTAAATTAAAACCTACTACACCAGATCCCATAAATGGTTCAAAGTATGTTCCTTTACCATCCCACTTTATTGATTCAGCAATAAATGGAACTAATTTAGTTTTTATTCCTTGGATTTTAATAGGTGGTACTTTAGGTGTGATAATTTTTTTAGGTAACAATTGTAATTCTCCTCCCCTACTATATGTATTCTATTATAGCATTTTTTATACTTTTTTCTTCAAAAACTGATTATAAACTTCTCCTCTTCCTAAAATGTAAAGTTAAACGCATAAAATATTTAACACTACAAAAAATAGTCAAATAAATGTATTCTGCATTAAAAATTGATCTAAGCATTGTTGAACCTTCTTTATATAATTTCAGTGTTGTAATTATTTCACGCCACTGTTATAAAATAAGTGTCGTGTTTTGTCGACACATAAAATTGAAATAAAAAAATAGGCTTGAAGCCTAAATTTTTCCGTGACGCACTAAAAGAGAACCCCTCACTATCATTCTGATAACAAAAGAAGTGGTTACATAATTTGTTTCTGTATATAGAGGTAAAATCTTTTTTAACTCAGCAATATCATCAATAGTAGTTTGATTTACTTGTAAATCAGTTCGAGTTTTTGGGGCACTTCGTTCTTCAACTTGAGACCCAAATTTTAATACTTTATCCCAGTTTTGTTCAGCAGTAATTTTTTTAGAATCTAAATAAGCTTGATTTACGACAAACCCATTAGTAAGATGAAGATTATCAAATTCTCCAGTTGCTTTTATTTCTTTTTTTAGAGCATCGATACTATTTCGTGTTTCTATTGCTAGTCTAACAGCTAATCTTACTATATCACCACCTTTTTATTACTAATACTATTATACAAAAAATGTTGTGTTTTTGTTACACATTAATTTCAACTCTGTAAACAATAGAAATTAATTCTAATAAATTCTTATAAAAATAACTAGTATAAATCCTTAATTTTAAACTATATCAAACCTTATCAATTTAGAAAACAATAGAATGGGAATAGTCATCTAAGGACTAATTTATGTAGTTTAATGAGCCAGTATCTTTGGGTACTGGTTCTTACTTTTCTAGACTTTTTGACTACCTGTTAAAACTGGGTTAATTTTCGACAGTTTAACAGTTATTATGCAAAGTTTAAAAGATTAGAATTGTCAAAACAATCTGTCTAGGCTTGATTTTATGGCTTATTTACTATAAAATGAGAAGGAAAAACGTCAAACTTTTATATTGCAAATAGGAGAAAACATGACAAAAACATTAAAACGTCCTGAGGTTTTATCACCTGCAGGGACTTTAGAGAAGCTAAAAGTAGCTGTTCAGTATGGAGCAGATGCTGTCTTTATTGGCGGTCAGGCCTATGGTCTTCGTAGCCGTGCCGGAAACTTTACCTTTGAACAGATGGAAGAAGGTGTCCAGTTTGCGGCCAAGTATGGTGCTAAGGTTTATGTGGCTGCCAACATGGTTATGCATGAAGGAAATGAAGCTGGTGCTGGTGAGTGGTTTCGTAAACTGCGTGATATTGGGATTGCAGCAGTTATCGTGTCTGACCCAGCCTTGATTATGATTGCAGCAACAGAAGCACCAGGTCTTGAAATCCACCTTTCCACTCAAGCCAGTGCGACTAACTATGAAACCCTTGAGTTCTGGAAAGAACTGGGCTTGACTCGTGTCGTTTTGGCGCGTGAGGTTTCAATGGAAGAATTGGCAGAAATCCGCAAACGTACAGATGTTGAGATTGAAGCCTTTGTCCATGGAGCTATGTGTATTTCATACTCTGGTCGTTGTACTCTTTCAAACCACATGAGTATGCGTGATGCTAACCGTGGTGGTTGCTCTCAATCTTGCCGTTGGAAATACGACCTTTACGATATGCCATTTGGGAAAGAACGCAAGAGTTTGAAGGGTGAGATTCCAGAAGAATTTTCAATGTCAGCCGTTGATATGTCTATGATTGACCATATCCCAGATATGATTGAAAATGGAGTGGACAGTCTTAAGATTGAAGGGCGTATGAAGTCTATTCACTACGTATCAACAGTAACCAACTGCTACAAGGCGGCTGTGGATGCCTATCTTGAAAGTCCTGAAAAGTTTGAATCTATCAAACAAGACTTGGTGGACGAGATGTGGAAGGTTGCCCAACGTGAATTGGCTACAGGATTTTACTATGGTACACCATCTGAAAATGAACAGTTATTTGGTGCTCGTCGTAAAATTCCTGAGTACAAGTTTGTCGCTGAAGTGGTTTCTTATGATGATGCGACACAAACAGCAACTATTCGTCAACGGAACGTTATTAACGAAGGCGACCAAGTTGAGTTTTATGGTCCAGGTTTCCGTCATTTTGAAACGTATATCGAAGATTTACATGATGCCAAAGGCAATAAAATCGACCGCGCTCCAAATCCAATGGAACTCTTGACTATTAAAGTCCCACAACCTGTTCAAGCTGGAGATATGGTTCGAGCTCTTAAAGAGGGTCTCATCAATCTTTATAAGGAAGATGGAACCAGCGTCACAGTTCGTGCTTAATGTAGTTGTTTAGTTTTAAAAAATTATGCAAAGCTCCATATAGAACACTTAAACGACATTAAAGAATGGCGAAATCCCTTGATGTGCAAGGGATTAGCTGTCCTTTTTTATTTTTAAGTGATAAAGTATGGAGTCGAGAGTGGAGAATAGCTTGTTACTCTTTTCTCAATCCAGATAAAATGTGATATAATAGTACTAATTTATTGGAATACATGAAAGTTCTTGAAAATCTTCATGTGTTTCTAGCTAAGGAAGTAGGAAAAGTATGTATCCAGATGATAGTTTGACATTGCACACGGACTTGTACCAGATCAACATGATGCAGGTTTACTTTGACCAAGGGATTCACAATAAAAAGGCGGTCTTTGAGGTGTATTTCCGCCAGCAGCCTTTTAAAAATGGCTATGCAGTTTTTGCAGGTTTGGAAAGAATTGTGAGTTATCTTGAAGACCTGCGTTTTTCAGATTGTGATATTGCCTATTTGGAGTCGCTGGGCTATCATGGGGCATTCTTGGACTATCTCCGCAATTTCAAGTTGGAGTTGACCGTTCGTTCTGCCCAAGAAGGGGACTTGGTCTTTGCTAATGAACCGATTGTGCAAGTGGAAGGCCCTCTAGCTCAATGTCAGTTGGTCGAAACGGCCCTTTTGAACATCGTCAACTACCAGACATTAGTGGCGACTAAGGCAGCTCGTATTCGTTCAGTCATTGAAGATGAACCTTTAATGGAGTTTGGAACACGTCGGGCTCAAGAAATGGATGCGGCTATCTGGGGAACACGCGCAGCGGTGATTGGTGGCGCCAATGGAACCAGCAATGTGCGTGCGGGTAAACTCTTTGACATTCCTGTTTTGGGTACTCATGCCCATTCTTTGGTACAGGTTTATGGTAACGACTATGAGGCTTTCAAGGCTTACGCTGCGACCCATAAAAATTGCGTCTTTCTTGTGGATACCTATGACACCCTTCGCATCGGTGTGCCAGCGGCCATTCAGGTGGCGCGTGAGCTGGGTGACCAGATTAACTTTATGGGTGTGCGGATTGACTCTGGGGATATTGCCTACATTTCTAAGAAAGTCCGTCAGCAACTGGACGAGGCTGGATTTACAGAGGCTAAGATTTATGCTTCTAATGATCTAGATGAAAATACCATCCTCAACCTCAAGATGCAAAAGGCCAAGATTGATGTCTGGGGCGTGGGAACCAAGCTGATTACAGCCTATGACCAGCCAGCTCTGGGAGCAGTTTACAAGATTGTTGCAATCGAAGATGAAAATGGGAACATGCGCAATACGATTAAGCTGTCTAATAATGCGGAAAAAGTGTCTACGCCAGGTAAGAAGCAGGTGTGGCGCATTACCAGTCGTGAAAAGGGCAAGTCAGAAGGCGATTATATCACTTATGATGGCGTAGATGTTGCCAGCATGACAGAAATCAAGATGTTCCATCCGACCTATACTTACATCAAGAAGACCGTTCGTAATTTTGATGCTGTTCCTCTATTGGTGGATATTTTCAAGGACGGAAAATTGATTTACAATCTGCCTAGCTTGACTGAGATTCAGGCTTATGCCCGTAAGGAATTCGACAAGCTTTGGGATGAGTACAAGCGCGTGCTCAATCCGCAACATTATCCAGTAGATTTGGCGCGTGATGTATGGCAAGATAAGATGGACTTGATTGATAAGATGCGCAAGGAAGCCCTTGGTGAAGGAGAAGAAGAATGAGTTTGCAAGAAACGATTATCCAAGAGCTGGGTGTCAAACCGGTGATTGATGCTCAGGCAGAAATCCGTCTTTCTATTGATTTCTTAAAAAGATACCTGAAAAAACATCCCTTCCTAAAGACTTTTGTACTAGGAATTTCTGGAGGACAAGACTCAACCTTAACAGGTCGATTGGCTCAATTAACTATGGAAGAACTGCGAGTAGAAACGGGAGACGACAGCTACAAATTTATCGCTGTCCGCCTGCCATATGGAGTGCAAGCTGATGAAGCAGATGCTCAAAAAGCACTAGCCTTTATCCAGCCTGATGTCAGTTTAGTCGTCAATATTAAGGAATCAGCTGACGCTATGACAGCTGCAGTTGAAGCGACAGGTAGTCCTGTTTCAGACTTCAACAAGGGCAATATCAAGGCTCGTTGCCGTATGATTGCTCAGTATGCCCTTGCTGGTGCCCATAGCGGAGCGGTCATTGGAACAGACCATGCTGCGGAAAATATCACAGGTTTCTTTACCAAGTTTGGTGACGGTGGTGCAGATATTTTACCACTGTTCCGTCTCAATAAACGTCAAGGAAAACAACTATTGAAGGAACTTGGTGCAGACCCAGCCCTTTATGAAAAAATCCCAACAGCAGACCTAGAAGAAGACAAACCAGGCCTAGCTGACGAAGTAGCCCTAGGAGTCACTTATGAAGAGATTGACGACTACCTAGAAGGCAAAACAATCAGCTCAGAAGCTCAAACAACTATCGAAAATTGGTGGCACAAAGGCCAACACAAACGCCATCTACCAATCACCTTATTTGATGACTTTTGGGAGTGAAAACCTCCAGTGGAGGTTTTCAGCCTCTCACCTTGAAATAAGAAAGTGAGAGAAGGTCCAGTGGGCCTTTTTAGCTTATTACCTTGAAATTCAAAAGCAAAACAAATTTCAATGGAGACTGGACAGAGAATCATCTATCAGAAAGTGAGGTAGTATCGTGAAATCTATCGGTACACAAATATTACAAACAGAACGTTTAATCTTGAGAAGATTTGTGGAGAGTGATGCAGAAGCTATGTTTCAAAATTGGGCTTCGTCTGCTGAGAATCTAACCTACGTCACTTGGGATCCCCATCCTGATGTCGAGGTCACTCGAAACTCCATTCGAAATTGGGTTGCCTCCTATACCAATCCTAACTATTACAAATGGGCCATTTGTCTCAAAGAAAACCCAGAACAAGTGATAGGAGATATCAGCATCGTTAAGATAGACGAGGCTGATTTAAGTTGTGAAATCGGCTATGTGCTAGGCAAGGCTTACTGGGGACATGGGATTATGACAGAGGCCTTGAAAGCTATCTTGGACTTTTGTTTTACTCAAGTAGGTTTTCAAAAGGTCAGAGCTCGATATGCCAGTCTCAACCCAGCTTCAGGTCGTGTCATGGAGAAAGCAGGGATGTCCTATCTACAAACCATTGTTAATGGTGTAGAGAGAAAAGGCTATCTTGCGGATCTTATTTATTATCAGATAAGTAGGGAAGAATGTTGAATTCTCTTTTCTGTTTTCATTGAAGTCAACTATTTATTGTAAATATAATAATTGGCATCCCAAGTTTATTTGCAACTTTAAAATAGCATATTGATTAGTACAAGACAGATGTTCTAGTTCCTTCTTTAATCTTGTAACTAAGAGGGAGCTAATCGACTAGATTCTCCAGCCAAACAGGTGGTACTATGCTTTTTATAGTGTAATTCTAGCTGTTGTTAAATTTACAATAGAATTCTCTATCGAGTTAGAGAATTAAATTCCACCAATTTTATTTATGTTTTTCTATCAAAATATCTAACATTAAAATATTCTCATTCTGATGAACAAACTATTCGATTGCTACTGCATCGTTGTATAAAGAATGATGAAAGATGAGTGAAAATTATCAAGTTGGAATGTTTGTATCTAAATATATTAGCATGTATTTAGATAAGATGTCTGCAATTTTCTATATATGAGATTGATTACGATATAGTTGAAGTGTTAGTTCAATAATCAATATATTATTCTAAATTTATTTGATATATTAAAAATATTATTTAACATTTGCCAGAAAAGATGCTATACTAGAAGTAGTAACTTTTAGAAGGAGGATGTAATGGAAAAATTTAATACCAATAAGCGCTATGCATTACGTAAACTCGGAAAGATTTTTGGTTCTGTGATGGTCGGGCTAACTTTATTTTTAGGAGGAATCCTGAATACAAGTTTTGTTCATGCTGCTGATGGGATTCAATATGTCAGAGATGATACTAGAGATAAAGAAGAGGGAATAGAGTATGATGACGCTGATAATGGGGATATTATTGTAAAAGTAGCGACTAAACCTAAGGTAGTAACCAAGAAAATTTCAAGTACTCGAATTCGTTTTGAAAAAGATGAAACAAAAGACCGTAGTGAAAATCCTGTTACAATTGACGGAGAGGATGGCTATGTAACCACGACAAGGACCTACGATGTTGATTCAGAGACTGGTAAGGTCACAGAAAAGATTACTATAGACAGAAAAGAACCGACAGACACAGTTATCAAAGTTCCAGCCAAAAGCAAGGTTGAGCATAAAGTCCTTCCTACAAGTGTCATCCGTTATGAAAAAGATGAGAGTAGAGACCGAGGAGCTTCTATTGAGATGGTTGATGGAGAGGATGGCTATGTAACCACGACAAGGACCTACGATGTTGATTCAGAGACTGGTAAGGTCACAGAAAAGGTTACTGTAGACAGAAAAGAACCGACAGACACAGTTATCAAAGTTCCAGCCAAAAGCAAGGTTGAGCGTAAAGTCCTTCCTACAAGTGTCATCCGTTATGAAAAAGATGAGAGTAGAGACCGAGGAGCTTCTATTGAGATGGTTGACGGAGAGGATGGCTATGTAACCACGACAAGAACCTATGATGTTAATCCAGAGACTGGTAAGGTCACAGAAAAGGTTACTGTAGACAGAAAAGAACCGACAGACACAGTTATCAAAGTTCCAGCCAAAAGCAAGGTTGAAGAAGTTCTTGTTCCATTTGCTACTAAATATGAAGCAGACAATGACCTTTCTGCAGGACAGGAGCAAGAGATTACTCTAGGAAAGAATGGGAAAACAGTTACAACGATAACTTATGATGTAGATGGAAAGAGTGGACAAGTAACTGAGAGTACTTTAAGTCAAAAAGAAGACTCTCAAACACGAGTTGTTAAAAAAGGAACCAAGCCCCAAGTTCTTGTCCAAGAAATTCCAATCGAAACAGAGTATCTCGATGACCCAACTCTTGATAAGGGTCAAGAAGTAGAAGAAGCAGGAGAAATTGGTGAAATTACGCTTACTACAATTTATACTGTAGATGAACATGATGGAACAATTGAAGAAACTACTTCTCGTCAAATTACTAAAGAAATGGTAAAAAGACGTATAAGGAGAGGGACGAGAGAACCTGAAAAAGTTGTTGTTCCTGAGCAGTCATCTATTCCTTCGTATCCTGTATCTGTTACATCTAACCAAGGAACGGATGCAGCAGTAGAACCAGCTAAACCAGTTGCGCCAACAGGCTGGAAACAAGAAAATGGTATGTGGTATTTTTATAATACTGATGGTTCCATGGCAACGGGTTGGGTACAAGTGAATGGTTCATGGTACTACCTCAACTCTAATGGTTCCATGGTAACGGGTTGGGTACAAGTGAATGGTTCATGGTACTATCTCAACTCTAACGGTTCCATGGCAACAGGTTGGGAGCAAGTTGATGGTTCATGGTACTATCTAAACGATAATGGTTCCATGGAGACAGGTTGGCTACAAAATAATGGTTCATGGTACTACCTCAACAGCAACGGTTCTATGAAAGCCACTCAATGGTTCCAAGTTGGTGGTAAATGGTATTATGTAAATGCATCGGGTGAGCTAGCGGTCAATACAAGTATAGATGGTTATAGAGTCAATGATAATGGTGAATGGGTGCGTTAATAGATTCCTCCCTGCGACACAATTGATAATAGTATATCTGAATATATAATTATGTATAAAAAGCCATAGATAAGATCATCTTATAGCGACTATAAAAAAGTGAACAAGCCTAGTCTTCTGTACATTAGAATTCAGGTTTGTTCACTTTCTGTTTAATACTCAATGAAAATCAAAGAGCAAACTAGAAAACTAGTCGCAGGTTGCTCAAAGTACTGCTTTGAGGCTGTAGATAGAACTGACGAANNTTTTGAGGTTGTGGATGAAGTTGACGCGGTTTGAAGATATTTTCGAAGAGTATAAGTCTTTGATTTTGAGACTAAGGAGAGTCAGGGTCAAAGTAGTGAATGATTCTGAAACAACTCATAATAGTCTCTTGAGAGGACAGATAAGAGTAACAAATATGGTGCTACTCATGTGTCTTGCTTTTTGATTTACAAACAGCGAAGAAAATATAGGAAGCTGAAATAAAATATAGATGAAACAATTTGGAGAGTCAACGCAATATATGGCAATATTTTCGAAGCTAGGGGGAAGCATTTTAATTTCAATGTACTAGGCATCCTCTACAGCTAGCTAGAGTTTCAATTGTAGATGTTCTTTGAAATAATATCTTAGCGATTTATTGGTATTAGAAGATTTAGAGAAATTCTTTCTCAATAAATAAACATGGCATCGCCAAAACTAAAGAAGCGATAGTGTTCTTGGATGGCATGGTGGTAGGCATCTAAGACTAATTCACGGCCAGCAAAGGCAGAAACCAACATGACCAGAGTTGATTTTGGCAGATGGAAGTTGGTTGAAAAGGCATCCACGACCTTCCATTCATAGCCAGGTTTGATAAAGATATTGGTCCAGCCAGAATCTGCTTGGATTTGCCCATCAAACTTGGAACCAATAGTCTCCAAGGTGCGGATAGAAGTGGTTCCGACAGCGATGACGCGACCACCATTTTCCTTAACAGAGCGAAGGGTTGCAGCTGCTTCCTCAGAAAGTTGGTAAAATTCTGAGTGCATTTCGTGTTCGTCCAGATTGTCAACTGAAACGGGTCTAAAGGTTCCGAGTCCGACATGAAGAGTCAGATAGACTAGATGAACACCCTTAGCTTGGATTTCTGCCAGCAGCTCTTTGGTGAAGTGAAGACCAGCAGTTGGTGCTGCAGCAGAGCCACTTTCCTTGGCGTAAACAGTTTGATAGCGTTCGCGGTCATCCAGTTTTTCGTGGATATAAGGTGGCAGAGGCATTTCTCCCAGACTTTCCAAAACTTCTAGGAAAATTCCTTGGTATTCGAAGCGGACAATACGGCCCCCATGGGTCAATTCTTCTGTAACGACAGCGCTGAGGCGACCATCACCAAAGCTGACGCGAGTGCCAACCTTGAGGCGCTTGGCAGGTTTAGCCAGAACCTCCCACTCATCTCCAGTAGTATTTTTGAGTAGGAGAAGTTCCACATGACCTCCTGTCTCCTCTTTTTGACCATAGAGGCGAGCGGGGAGAACTCGGGTGTCGTTCATGACAAGGGCATCACCAGGTTCAAGCATATCAATAATAGAGTGGAAGTGTTTGTCCTGCATTGCTCCCGTCTCACGGTTGACAATGAGGAGTTTAGAGGCATCACGTTTTTCAAGGGGCGTTTGGGCAATCAATTCCTCGGGTAAGTGGAAATCAAAATCAGCTGTATTCATATATCTGTTCATTCTTTCTAAGTTCTAATCCTATCCATTATAACATGTTTCAAGTATAGTCGCTCTTTTTTTAGAAATTAAATCGTTTTCACTTGACAAAAATTGGTCTATACCATATAATAAATATAGACAGAAATGGAGGATGAAAAGATGAAAGTTATTAAAGTTGAAAACCAAGTTGAAGGTGGAAAAGTTGCTTTTGAGATTTTGAAGGAAAAATTGGCCAACGGAGCTCAAACCCTAGGACTTGCTACAGGAAGTAGCCCACTTGAATTTTACAAGGAAATTGTTGAGAGTGACCTCGATTTTTCAAATCTAACCAGTGTCAACCTTGATGAGTATGTAGGCCTTGATGGCGACAATCCTCAGTCTTATCGTCACTTCATGCAAGAAAACTTGTTCAACCAAAAACCATTTAAAGAAAGTTTCTTGCCTCGTGGTGTTAAGGACAATGCTGAAGCTGAAGTTGAACGCTACAACCAAATTTTGGCTGACCATCCAGTTGACCTGCAAATCTTGGGAATCGGTCGCAATGGACATATCGGATTTAATGAGCCTGGTACTCCATTTGACAGTCAAACGCATCTAGTAGAACTTGACCAGTCTACTATCGAAGCCAATGCGCGCTTCTTTGACAAGATTGAAGACGTCCCAACCCAAGCTATTTCAATGGGGATTAAAAACATTTTGGATGCCAAGTCTATTATTCTTTTTGCTTACGGTGAGTCGAAAGCAGAAGCCATTGCCGGAACAGTGTCTGGCCCAGTGACTGAGTCTCTACCAGCAAGTAGCTTGCAAAACCACCCTGATGTGACCATCATTGCAGATGCTGAAGCGCTCAGCTTACTTGAAAAATAAAAAAGCAATGTTCTATTGAACGCTTTCAACTCTTGTATAAATGTAAGAAAAAATCAAAATTAAACCGCATTTTTGCTTGACAATTATTCCTTTTACGTGTAGAATAAAATAGATATTGAACTTGAAGGGAGTGAAAAAAATGTCTAAAACAGTAGTACGTAAGAATGAATCTCTTGACGACGCACTTCGTCGTTTCAAACGTGCGGTTACTAAAGCTGGTACTCTTCAAGAAACACGCAAACGTGAATTCTATGAAAAACCTTCTGTAAAACGTAAACGTAAATCAGAAGCAGCTCGTAAACGTAAAAAATTCTAATTAGAAATGAAAGGCTAGAGAAATCTAGTCCTTTTTCTTTTAATACTCTTCGAAAATCTCTTCAAACCACGTCAACGTCGCCTTGCCGTAGATATGGTTACTGACTTCGT
>NZ_VMMX01000007.1 GCF_013277415.1 Streptococcus sp. 68
TATACTCTTCGAAAATCTCTTCAAACCACGTCAACGTCGCCTTGCCGTAGGTATGGTTACTGACTTCGTCAGTTCTATCCACAACCTCAAAACAGTGTTTTGAGCTGACTTCGTCAGTTCTATCTGCAACCTCAAAACAGTGTTTTGAGCTGACTTCGTCAGTTCTATCTACAACCTCAAAGCAGTGCTTTGAGCAACCTGCGGCTAGTTTCCTAGTTTGCTCTTTGATTTTCATTGAGTATTATTTTACCACATTTCATGGAAAAATGGAGAAAGTTTTCAGAAAAGAGAAAGAGAACCCGAAGGCTCTCTCATTCTCTTTTATTCTACTGTTTCTTCCACAGTTTCAACGGCAGTATCCACAACTACTTCTGTTGTTTCTTCATTTCCTTCTTCCTCTACTGGAGGATTAAGGTATTCTTCTTCGTTGATAGCATGTGGTTCAAGGTTACGGTAGCGAGCCATACCAGTACCTGCTGGGATGATCTTACCGATGATAACATTTTCTTTAAGTCCAAGGAGATGGTCTTTCTTACCACGGATAGCCGCATCCGTAAGGACACGAGTTGTTTCCTGGAAGGAAGCCGCTGACAAGAAACTGTTGGTTTCAAGTGAGGCTTTGGTAATTCCCATAAGGACTGGGCGACCTGTCGCTGGAACGCCACCTGCGATAAGGACATCTTTGTTAGCATCTGTAAAGTCATTGATATCCATGAGGGTACCCATGAGGAGATCTGTGTCACCTGGATCCATGACACGTACTTTACGGATCATTTGACGAACCATTACCTCGATGTGTTTGTCACCGATTTCCACCCCTTGGCTACGGTAAACTTTTTGTACTTCACCAAGAAGGTAAGTTTCAACTGACAAGACATCGCGAACTGCAAGGAGACGTTTGGGTTGGATAGAACCTTCTGTAAGAGCAGCACCACGCGCTACTTGGTCTCCAACTTCAACACGCATACGAGCGGTAAATGGAACGACATATTCCCCTTCGCCAGTTTCACCCTTAACAAAGACTTTCTTGGTACGAGTTGATGCATCTTCTTCGATAGCGGTAACTTGTCCCTTGACCTCTGTGATAACCGCTTCCCCTTTAGGATTGCGGGCTTCAAAGATTTCTTGGACACGAGGAAGACCCTGAGTGATATCGGTATTTGAGGCAACCCCACCCGTGTGGAAGGTACGCATTGTAAGCTGTGTACCAGGTTCCCCGATAGATTGGGCAGCGATTGTACCAACTGCTTCACCAACTTCAACCGCATCACCAGTAGCCAAGTTGATACCGTAACAGTGACGGCAGACACCATGACGAGTGTTACATGTAAATACAGAGCGGATAGTCACTTCTTCCACACCAGCATTGACAATTTCACGCGCTTTGTCTTCTGTAATCAACTCATTTGGACCGATAATAACTGCACCAGTTTCTGGATGTTTAACAGTTTTCTTAGTGTAACGACCGTTGAGACGCTCTTCGAGTGACTCGATCATCTCTTTTCCTTCTGCGATAGAGCGGATCAAGAGGCCACGGTCAGTTCCACAGTCGTCCTCACGGATGATAACGTCTTGGGCAACGTCAACCAAACGACGAGTCAAGTAACCTGAGTCGGCTGTCTTAAGGGCCGTATCGGTCATACCTTTACGGGCACCGTGAGTTGAGAAGAACATTTCGAGTACTGACAAACCTTCGCGGAAGTTTGAAAGGATTGGCAATTCCATGATACGTCCGTTCGGAGCAGCCATCAGACCACGCATACCGGCAAGCTGTGAGAAGTTTGAGATGTTACCACGGGCTCCTGAATCCATCATCATAACGATTGGGTTCTTAGGATCTTGGTTGGCAATCAAGCGTTTCTCAAGTTTTTCACGAGCAGCACGCCATTCCGCTGTAACGGCATTGTAACGCTCGTCGTCTGTGATCATACCACGACGGAATTGTTTGGTGATTTGTTCTACACGTTTGTGTGATTCTTCAATGATTTCAGCCTTGTCATCAACGACTGGGATATCGGCAATACCCACTGTCAATCCTGCAAGAGTCGAGTGGTGGTAACCGAGGTTCTTCATACGGTCAAGTAGGGCAGAAGTTTCTGTCGTACGGAAACGTTTGAAGATTTCAGCGATGATATTTCCAAGGTTTTTCTTTTTGAATGGAGGGTTAAGTTCAAGATTGCTGATAGCTTCCTTGATATCTCCACCAAGTGGCAAGAAGTATTTAGCTGGAACGCCTTCTGTTAAGTTGGCATTGTTTGGTTCTTGCAAATATGGTAGACCCTCTGGCATGATGTCGTTGAAGAGGATTTTACCAACTGTGGTAAGCAAGACCTTGTGTCTTTGCTCTTCTGTCCATGGTTTGTTGAGGCTGTCTGTTGCGATACCAACACGTGAGTGGAGGTGAACATAACCATTACGGTAAGCCATAACCGCTTCGTCACGATCTTTGAAGACCATTCCTTCACCTTCACGACCAGCTTCTTCCATGGTCAAGTAGTAGTTACCCAAAACCATGTCCTGAGATGGAGTAACAACTGGTTTACCATCTTTGGGGTTCAAGATGTGCTCAGCAGCGAGCATGAGGATACGAGCTTCTGCTTGGGCTTCTTCTGAAAGCGGTACGTGGATGGCCATTTGGTCCCCGTCAAAGTCGGCATTGTAGGCTTCACAGACAAGCGGATGCAAGCGAAGGGCCTTACCATCAATCAAGACTGGCTCGAAGGCTTGGATACCCAAACGGTGAAGGGTCGGTGCGCGGTTCAAAAGCACTGGGTGTTCTTTGATCACTTCTTCAAGGATATCCCAGATACGCTCATCTCCGCGTTCCACCAAGCGTTTAGCTGCTTTGACGTTTTGCACGATATCACGGGCAACGATTTCACGCATAACGAATGGTTTAAAGAGCTCTATCGCCATTTCACGTGGCACACCACATTGGTACATCTTAAGAGTTGGACCAACAGCGATAACGGAACGTCCTGAGAAGTCAACACGTTTACCGAGCAAGTTTTGACGGAAGCGTCCTTGTTTACCTTTAAGCATGTGGCTCAATGATTTCAGTGGACGGCTACCTGGTCCTGTGATTGGACGACCACGACGACCATTGTCAATCAAAGCGTCAACCGCTTCTTGAAGCATACGCTTCTCATTTTGAACGATGATGCCAGGTGCATTCAACTCAAGCAAACGAGCCAAACGGTTGTTACGGTTGATAACACGGCGGTAAAGGTCGTTCAAGTCAGATGAGGCAAAACGGCCACCATCCAACTGCAACATTGGACGAAGATCTGGTGGAATAACCGGAAGGATGTTGAGAATCATCCATTCAGGTTTGTTTCCAGACTTGTAAAAGGCATCCAAAACATCCAAACGACGGATGGCTTTGACACGTTTTTGTCCAGTAGCTGTTTTCAACTCTTCTTTGAGTTCAGCAATTTCTTTTTCAAGATCTACTTGTTTTAAAAGGTCTTGGATAGCTTCGGCACCCATCTTGGCAACGAACGATCCATAACCATACTCACGCAAGCGCTCACGGTATTCGCGCTCTGTCATGATAGACTTGTGCTCAAGTGGTGTATCCTTAGGATCAATCACCACATAAGCCGCAAAGTAGATAACTTCCTCGAGGGCACGGGGACTCATATCAAGGGTCAAGCCCATACGGCTTGGAATTCCCTTGAAGTACCAGATGTGAGATACAGGAGCTTTCAATTCGATGTGCCCCATACGCTCACGACGAACTTTTGTACGCGTTACTTCAACCCCACAACGGTCACAAACAATCCCTCTGTAACGAATGCGTTTATACTTACCACAAGCACATTCCCAGTCTTTTGTAGGACCAAAGATCACTTCATCAAAGAGTCCTTCACGTTCTGGTTTCAAGGTACGGTAATTGATTGTTTCAGGTTTTTTGACTTCTCCATAAGACCATGAACGGACTTTGCTTGGAGAAGCTAGGGTGATTTGCATACTTTTAAAACGATTTACATCAACCACTATTTCTTCCCTTTCTATTCTAAGTGAACTGCTTATTCTTATTCAGCAGCTTCTTCTGTTGCTTCCGCTTTTGTTGCTTTCTCAGCTTCTTCAGCTTCAAAGGCTGCTTTAGCCTCTTGGGCTGCTTTTTCGCGGGCTTTTTCAAGGTCATCTACGTGGATGACATCTTCGTCCATTCCTTCATCCAAGTCGCGAAGTTCCACTTCTTGGTCATCTTCGTCTAGGACACGCATGTCAAGACCAAGAGATTGCAATTCTTTGACAAGAACTCGGAAGGATTCTGGAACACCTGGTTTTGGAATTGGTTTTCCTTTTGTAATAGCTTCATAAGCTTTCAAACGTCCGTTGATATCGTCAGACTTGTAAGTCAAGATTTCTTGAAGGACATTTGATGCACCGTAGGCTTCAAGAGCCCAAACCTCCATCTCACCGAAACGTTGTCCACCAAACTGAGCTTTACCACCAAGTGGCTGTTGAGTAACGGTTGAGTATGGTCCGACTGAACGCGCGTGCAATTTATCGTCAACCATGTGGTGGAGTTTAATCATATACATGACTCCGACAGAAACACGGTTATCAAACGGTTCCCCAGTACGTCCATCGTAAAGGATCGTTTTGGCATCGCTATCCATACCAGCTTCTTTAACAGTTGACCAAAGGTCTTCAGAACTTGCTCCGTCAAAGACTGGTGTTGCGATGTGAATACCAAGGGTACGGGCTGCCATACCAAGGTGGAGCTCCATAACCTGACCGATATTCATACGTGATGGCACCCCAAGTGGGTTCAACATGATGTCGACTGGAGTTCCGTCTGGAAGGTAAGGCATGTCTTCTACAGGAACGATACGAGAGACAACCCCTTTATTTCCGTGACGTCCGGCCATCTTATCTCCGACCTTGATCTTACGTTTTTGAGCGATGTAGACGCGAACCAGCATGTTGACACCTGATTGCAACTCATCTCCATTTGCACGTGTAAAGATCTTAACATCACGAACGACACCATCGGCACCGTGTGGTACACGAAGAGAAGTATCACGCACTTCACGAGATTTATCTCCGAAGATAGCGTGCAAGAGACGTTCTTCAGCTGAAAGGTCTTTCTCACCCTTAGGTGTTACTTTACCTACAAGGATATCGCCTTCTTTAACCTCAGCACCGATACGGATAATCCCCATTTCGTCAAGGTCTTTAAGAGCGTCTTCCCCAACATTTGGAATTTCACGAGTAATTTCTTCAGGTCCAAGCTTTGTATCGCGTGTTTCTGATTCGTATTCTTCAAGGTGGACAGATGTGTAGACATCGTCTTTCACCAAGCGTTCGCTCATGATAACAGCATCCTCGAAGTTGTAACCTTCCCAAGTCATGTAGGCAACGATTGGGTTTTGTCCAAGCGCCATTTCTCCATTTTCCATAGAAGGTCCGTCAGCAATGAAATCGCCTTTTTCAACGACATCGCCAACTTTTACAAGAGTACGTTGGTTGTAGGCAGTACCTGAGTTTGAACGACGGAATTTTTGGATGTGGTAAACGTCCAATGAACCATCTTCACGACGAACTTCTACCTTGTCAGCATCTGCGTAAGTAACTTTACCATCATACTGAGCAATCACAGCCGCTCCAGAGTCGTGGGCTGCTTGGTATTCCATACCAGTACCAACGTAAGGTGCTTGAGGATTGATCAATGGCACAGCCTGACGTTGCATGTTGGCTCCCATGAGGGCACGGTTGGAGTCATCGTTTTCCAAGAAAGGAATACATGCCGTCGCAACGGCAACTACCTGTTTTGGTGATACGTCCATATAGTCAACAACATTAGCTGGATACTCTTGGTTGACCCCTTGGTGACGTCCCATGACAACTTTCTCAGCGAAGGTTCCATCTTCATTCAGACGAGAATTAGCCTGAGCCACAGTATATTCATCTTCTTCATCGGCTGTCAACCAAACGATTTCGTTCGTAACAACGCCTGTTTCACGGTCAACCTTACGGTATGGTGTTTGAACAAAACCATACTTGTTCAAATGTCCGTAAGATGACAAGTTGTTAATCAAACCGATGTTAGGTCCTTCAGGTGTCTCGATTGGACACATACGGCCGTAGTGAGTGTAGTGCACGTCACGTACTTCATATCCAGCACGGTCACGTGTCAAACCACCAGGTCCTAAGGCTGACAAACGGCGTTTGTGAGACAACTCAGAAAGTGGGTTGTGTTGGTCCATGAACTGTGACAACTGTGATGAACCAAAGAATTCTTTAACCGCAGCTGTTACAGGACGGATATTGATAATTTGTTGTGGTGTCAAGACTTCATTATCCTGAACAGACATACGTTCACGGACATTACGTTCCATACGAGAAAGTCCAAGGCGTACTTGGTTGGCAAGCAATTCCCCAACCGCACGAATACGACGGTTTCCAAGGTGGTCGATATCATCTACACGGCCAAGTCCTTCAGCCAAGTTGAGGAAGTAGCTCATCTCAGCAAGGATATCTGCAGGAGTCACCGTACGAACCTTGTCATCTGGATTGGCATTACCGATGATTGTTACGACACGGTCTGGATCCGTTGGTGCAACAACCTTGAACTTTTGAAGAACAACTGGCTCAGTCACAACCGCTGCATCATTTGGAATGTAGACAATCTTGTTCAAGTCGCCATCCAAATGGCTTTCAATGCTTTCAATCACACTACGAGTCATGATTGTACCAGCTTCTACCAAGATTTCTCCAGTTTCAGGGTCTACCAATGGCTCTGCAATGGTTTGATTAAGCAAACGTGTTTTAACATTGAGTTTTTTATTGATCTTGTAACGACCAACTGCTGCTAAGTCATAGCGACGTGGGTCAAAGAAACGAGCTACAAGTAAGCTACGTGAGCTTTCAGCAGTCTTAGGCTCACCTGGACGAAGGCGTTCGTAAATTTCTTTCAAGGCTTCGTCGGTACGAGAGTCCATTGGGTTCTTGTGGATATCTTTTTCAACAGTGTTGCGAACCAATTCGCTGTCACCAAAGATATCAAAGATTTCATCATCACCTGAGAAACCAAGGGCACGAACCAAGGTTGTAAATGGAATCTTACGAGTACGGTCGATACGAGTGTAGGCGATGTCTTTAGAGTCGCTTTCAAGTTCCAACCAAGCTCCACGGTTAGGGATAACAGTTGAACCGTAGCCCACTTTACCATTTTTATCAACTTTATCGTTAAAGTAAACACCTGGTGAGCGGACCAACTGAGATACGATGATACGTTCACCACCATTGATGATGAAGGTACCCATTTCAGTCATGATTGGGAAATCACCAAAGAAAACTTCTTGGGTTTTGATTTCGCCTGTTTCTTTATTGATCAAGCGGAAGGTTACAAAAATTGGTGCTGAGTAGCTAGCATCGTGGATACGAGCTTCTTCTAGCGTGTATTTTGGTTCCTTGATTTCATATCCAACAAATTCCAACTCCATTGTGTCTGTGAAGTTTGAAATTGGCAATACATCTTCAAACACTTCCTTAAGACCGTGGTCTAGGAAATCTTTGAATGAGTCAGTTTGAATTTCAATCAAATTTGGTAAGTCAAGAACTTCTTTGATTCTTGAAAAACTACGACGGGTACGATGTTTCCCGTATTGAACGTCATGTCCTGCCAAGATGATTCTCCTTTGTAAATAAGTTCCAAGCCTTGTCAATCAGGCTTTCTAATCGTCATATGGTTGTAAAACCCCTATCACCGTGTCCCTTTGATGAATTTTCAGAATCTTTAAGTCTTTGTTACAAGTATTCGAAATCCTGAAAAAAAGCACAAAAAGAGCAGCTAAATCTGACTTTTTCAGAAGATTTAACTGCTGTGAGCCTTGTCTGGACAATATTTCAGACAAAACCTACGACAAATGATTACTCATATTATACCCTATTTAGCTAGATTTTTCAAGGGGATTTAGTAGGTTTTTGGTGATTTTTTTCCATAGAAAACTTGGCATCACATTCGAATCACACTATGGTACAAAAAACTGAAAAAACTATTGACTGAGAATGATTTTCAAGGTATAATAATAAACGTTAAGGCGGTATAGCCAAGTGGTAAGGCACGGCTCTGCAAAAGCTTGATCGTCGGTTCAAATCCGTCTACCGCCTTCTATAACTTGATTTATCAGGTTTCAAATGAACAGAAAGCCCAATTTGAAGGGCTTTTTTATTTTTCTTCTGATAAATACGGATAATTTTGAAAAACTTTTGGGGCAAAGTTCTTTCCATGACATAATTCCCTCATGAAATCAACTGAAAAAAGCTTCGTCACGCCTGGTGACAAAAGCCTCTAGTTTACTCTGTTTCTTCTTCTATTTCAACTTCGGTAATTTGGACTTTTACCTTGGTAACACGTCCATTTTTCACTTTATCATTGGTTAAGATAAGTTGTTTATTTTGGCTGACCAATTCATAGCTGAGTTTCTCAGTCGTTGGAATGGTTCCAATTCCTGTCAAATAATAACCAGCGATGGTATCAACGTCATCACTTTCCAGTTCAACATCAAAGTAATTATTGAAATCATTGAGGGTCATCGTTCCTTGAACAATGTAGGTATCCTCGCCAATCTGATGAACATCTATTGCTGCTTTGTCCGTTTCATCATCAATTTCACCAACAATTTCCTCTAAAAGGTCTTCCAAGGTCACCAAACCAGCCATCCCACCGTATTCATCCAGCAAGATTGCCATTTGTCTTTGGGTGTTTCGCAATTCTTTTAGCAAATCATCCACAAAAATCGTTTCAGGTACAAAAAGTGGATCTTGTAAGATTTTCTTCCATACAATGTTATCAAAACCGTCCACAAAACCAGCCTTAAGGAGACTCTTAGTGTGAATGATTCCAATCACATTGTCCTTATCCCCATCATAAACCGGGATACGAGAATAATTTTGTTTTAAAATACTTTGGATAATGGCTTGACTATCATCCTGAATATCCACCATAAAGGCATCCGTTCGAGGAACCATAACCTCTCGTGCCATCAGTTCATCGAGCGAAAAGACACCTTGTAGCATCTCAATCTCATCAGCATCCAATGTTTCTTCACTATTTGTCAGCATATAGGCAATTTCATCACGGGTCATCTTTTCATCCGCATCATCGAATGACATAGGAGTCAAATGGCTCAAGAAATTGGTCGAAGCAGCTAAAAGCCAAACAAAAGGACTGACTAGTTTTCCGATCCCAATGATAACCGGCGCTGTACGAATGGCCAAGGCATCCTTTAGATTAAGAGCGATTCTCTTAGGATATAATTCCCCAAAAACGATGGAAATATAGGTCAAAAATGCCAAGGATAGAAAAGTTGCCACGGCTTGTGCTGTTTCGCCATTCCCAAGCCAAGAGGCAATCACACGTCCTAGAGTATCAGCTAAACTCGCCCCTGATAAGATTGTAATCAGGGTGATTCCTACCTGAATGGTTGATAAAAAGTGGTTAGGATTTTCTAGTACCTTCAGCAGGCGGATGTAGCGTCTGTCTCCTTCTTCCGCCTTTTGTTCAACTCGGGCACGATTAAGAGAAACCATGGCCATTTCTGTGGCTGAGAAAAAGGCATTTAATATCGTCAAGATAAACAATAAAACAAATTGTAGCAACAAATTCTGACTACTTGGGTCTTCCATAGTTCTTCTCCTAAAATAGTATCTTATCCTTTATTATATCACAAAATCTAGTCCAGTACATATTATTTTTTATCAGTGTCTATTCTAGTTCTACTTAAATTGTCCAGAAAAGAACTCCTATATCCACAAGTGACATAGGAGTTTATTTCATATTTTACTGAGTTACAGTTACTTCTCCAGTTCGGTAATCCAGTTGAAGTCCCTTTTGAACATTGGGAACTAGAACATTGAATTCCAATTCTCCATCCGAAGACTTGGCTTCAATCTGTGAAGCTGAAGGAACTAAATCCTCGTTTGAAGCGTAGTAAAGGGTTACACGGTAACGGACACGCTTGTTTTTATCCAAGGCTTTACGCACCTTACTTTCATAGTAGTTTTGACCAGTCGAATCCTCGGCCTGCGCCTGATTTGCCCAGGCTGTCTGAACAGCAATGTTTTTAGGATTGCTTGTCGAGGCATCAAAACCATCCAAACCACCGATTAAGGCATAGCCTAACAAGTGACCTCTATCGACTGCATGGGTATAAGAGCCCTTTAGATTCTTGACCTGATGCCAACCTGGTGGAGTCCAAGAAGTCGAACCATTCCCGGTTTTTTCACGATTCTTGTACTGGCGAGTAGCCTTAGACAAGAGGGCATTAGCTACGGTTGGCACTGTTTCCTTGCCCACTGTCTTTGTCTTATTATCAGCGTAGGGCTTACTTGAAACCTTGGCATTTAGGTTTGTTTTATTACCATTGACGATAAAAGCACCAGCCCCGTTCCACTCCAGACTCCCTTTTATTTGGCTTTTGACTGCGTCTGTTAAGACACTTTCCGCCAATTCTTGACCAGGCGCGTCTGGTGATTGACTTTTCTGACTCATTTTTGTCTTAGCAGCCTGATTTCCTAGTTCAGTCTGCTTAATATAGTAGCTCCCCGCAGATAAGAGCAATAACACTAGCAAACCAATCAGTGTCTGTCTTGTTTTTTTGTTCATATTTCTCCTTATCTTTAGAAAAAGACTGGTCTCCCAGCCTAATTTCCTGTAAATTTATGAATCAATTCCTGCCATTTTGCTGGAGACAGGATAGCCCACGGATCTTGACCCTTGCCCAAGATTCCATAACCGACCATTAAACCGATTCCTAGGGCTAGAACGCCTAAAATCAGTACTATGATGACTAAAAGTAAACGCTTGACTACGTAGCTTGATTTCTTATTCATCTTCATCACTTGCCTCAATCCGCTGAATCTTAGCACCTAACTGCGCCAATTTCTCATGGAAACGGTAGTAGCCTCTATCCAAGTGAACCAATTTACCAACTACAGTTTCTCCCTGTGCTACCAAACCTGTCAAAATCAAGGCTGCACTGGCACGAAGGTCAGTAGAAAGAACTTCCGCTCCCTGCAAAGGTTGCCCACCAACAATACGAGCTGTATCACGGATAATCTCCGAGTGTAAGCCCATACGACGCATTTCTTCTAGGTGTTGGAAACGATTTTCGAAAACTGTCTCCACCATGGTTGATTCCCCTTTTGCAACTGTCATCAAGGCTGTAAATTGAGCCTGCATATCTGTTGGAAATCCTGGGTGGGGCAAGGTTTTCACATGGACAGCTTTTAGATTTTCTAGTTGAGAGCGAACGCGAATTCCTTCCGTCTCCTCCGTCACTTCCACTCCCATTTCAAGCAATTTGGCAATCAAGGGACGGTTGTGCTCCCAAACAGCGTCTTTAATCAAGACATCACCACCAGTCATGGCAGCAGCTACCATAAAGGTTCCTGCTTCGATACGGTCTTGGACTACATTGTGAGTCGTACCATGAAGTTTCTCAACACCAGTAATGGTAATGGTCTCTGTACCAGCACCCTTAACCTTGGCTCCCATTTCATTGAGGAGAATGGCTAGGTCCACAATCTCAGGCTCACGCGCAGCATTTTCAATCACTGTCACCCCATCAGCTAGAGTTGCAGCCATCATCAAGTTCTGCGTAGCACCAACACTTGGAAAGTCCATATAGATATGGGCACCGTGTAAGCGATCAGCCTTGGCTTCGATGTAACCAGCTGTCTGGCTAATCTTAGCCCCCATAGCTTCCAGACCTTTCAAATGAAGATCAATAGGACGGCTACCAATCGTACAACCACCTGGCATGGATACCTTAGCATGACCTACACGGGCAAGAATTGGTCCCAAGACAACGATGGAGGCGCGCATCTTGCTGACATACTTATAAGGGGCTTCCTCAGTGATGTCGCCAGTAGCATCCACCTCGACAAGATGAGCCTCCTCATCAAAGTCAACCTTGGCATTCAAACCACCAACCACCTGATTCATAATAAAGACATCCGACAAGATCGGTACATTCTGTAAGACTGTCTTTCCTTCACTTGCTAGAATAGTCGCTGCCAACAAGGGCAAGACTGCATTCTTTGCTCCGTCGATAGTAACACTTCCTACCAGACGATTATCGCCACCTTGAACCACAATTTTGTCCATACTCGTTTCCTTTACTCTTGATTTTATAATAATCCTCTAAGCGCTTCTTGCCACAACTGATACAGGCTGATAAAGAAAGAACTCAGGATGTAGCCCATGACAATGCTAAAAAAGGCTACTAATAAACGAACTTTTCCTGTATTCTCAGCTGTCACTTTTAAAACCTTTTCCCATCTAACAAGATTCTTTAAAAGGTAAAAACTCACATAAATAAAGAGCATGTGACTGCTTAGAGTGAATAATAATTGAACCATTTGACTATTATACCATCTTCTCTGTTTGTGCGCTAGTTTGGAAACTTAACTTAAAACTAGGGGTTGTTTTTCAAGTAATCAATTGCATCTTGTAAGGTTTTAACTGGCACGATTTTCATATCTGTCTTGATTGTTTTAGCTGCTTCTAGGGCTGTTTGGTAGTTGTTTTTCGCATTCGGATGCGCTTTTTGTTCTTCTTCGCTAACAGGGTTATCAGGGGCAAAGAAAATAGCAGCACCTGCCCTAGCCGAAGCTACAACCTTTTTATCAATACCTCCAATGTCCCCCACATTCCCATCACGGTCAATGGTTCCTGTACCGGCAACAATACGACCATTACGAAGACCTGGGTGAGCTATTTGAGTATAGATAGCTAGACTAAACATGAGACCAGCACTTGGGCCGCCAATACCAGCTGTTGAAAAGCTAATTGGGATATTGCTGATTACCTCTGTACGATCAATCAAGCCGATTCCAATCCCATTTTTTCCATTTTCCAAGCTGATAATCTTTCCTTCTGCAGACTTGGTTTGCCCATCCTCTTCATAGGTGACCTTGACGGAGTCCCCTAATTTTTGAGAACTGACGTAATCAATCAAGTCTTTGGAACTATCAAAGGTCTGATCATTGACTGCTGTGACCGTATCAGAGATATTGAGAATCCCTTTAAAGGTTGAATTATCCGTCACATTCAAGACATAAACCCCAAAGTACTTGAGTTCGATATCCTTACCAGCTGTTTTTAGACCTTGATACTTGGCCATATTTTGTGATGTTTGCATGTAGAATTGATTGATTCGCATAAATTCTACATCTGAAGAACCACCTGTAGTCTCCTGAGCACTACGAATATCTGTAAAAGGCGTCAACCAAGCATAAACCATATGGGCTAAAGTGGCATGCTGGACACCAACCGTAACGAAGTGATAGGCCCCAGCCGCCTGATCTTCTGTGTCATTTACTTTAAGGACTTGGCGAATATCTTCCGAACCACCTGGAACCTCTATATAGTAGGGCAAGGGCACCACAAATGCCAAGAAAGTCGCTATCAAGGCCGCAATGACATATAAGGGCCATCTAATCTTTTTTTTCATTTCTTATTTCCTCCAAAATACTCTCAGGAACATAGCAGGCAATATCCTGACCAAACTTCAATAGTTCTCGAACACCGGATGAACTGATATAGAGATGTTCAGGTCGGCTATGTAAATAAATAGTCTCTATATCAGGAGACAGCTGATGGTTGTAGTAATCAAAACTGGCTTCATATTGCAAATCCGCCGCATTCCTCAAGCCCCGCACCAGGCAAGTAGCTCCCAGTCTTTTTGCGACATCAACCACCAATTCATCATGAGAAGACACGACTGCAACATTTTCCAAATGTCCCACAGCCTTTTCTAACCCCCGTTTACGATTTTCGATAGAAAGAAATCCTTGTTTGTGGGGATTAAAAAAAATACCAACATAGAGCTTATCAAAAAGTCTGCTCGCCCGTTCAATCATATCCAGATGCCCATTTGTCATCGGATCAAATGAACCTGTGAATAAGCCAATCTTATCTGACATAGACTGTCACCTTACTAATTCCATAAATCTTTTCCTTCCAGATACCCAGGCAGGCAATTTCTTCTGGAAGTTCCACGGCTTTATCCGTCTCACACACGACCATGACATCTTCAGAAAAAAGCTCCCTCTCAGCCATTTTTTCAATATCTGCTACAATTTGTTCCTTGGCATAAGGAGGGTCTAAGAAAATGAGGTCGAATTCCCCAGATACCTGTTCCAATGCCCTTTCTGCATCCATCTTAAGGAGTTGAAATTTTCCAACTTCCTTGGTCATCTGAATATTTTCAGCCACGATAGCCTGAGCCTTACGGTCTCGTTCCACCAAAACAGCGCTAGACATGCCACGCGATACTGCTTCGATAGATAAACCACCACTACCTGCATACAGGTCCAAGACCCGTCCACCTTCAAAATAGGGACCAATCATGTTAAAAATGGCTCCCCTAACCTTATCCGAAGTAGGTCTTGTCGTCTTGCCTTCTAGTGTCTTGAGGGGACGTCCCCCATAGATTCCTGATACGATTTTCATACCGTTTATTATACCAAATTATGGGCGAAAAGAGAAAGAAAACCGAACCTTGCGGTTCGATTCTCTACAAAATATTTTCGTAAGTATCGCGGACTTCTTGAGGCCAAACACTTGTTTGCACTTCTCCGATGTGTTTCTTGCGAAGTAGGAACATGGCCATCCGAGATTGTCCAATTCCCCCACCGATTGTCAATGGGAATAGGCCGTTCAACAAAGCCTTGTGCCATTCCAATTCTAAACGGTCTTCATCACCTGTGATGGCAACCTGACGGCGAAGCGTTTCTTCGTCTACACGGATTCCCATAGAAGACAACTCAAAGGCTCCACCCAGAGACTCATTCCAGACAAGAATATCACCATTTAGACCCTTGTAGCCATTTTCAGACTCACTTGTCCAGTCATCGTAGTCTGGTGCACGTCCATCATGCGGTTTACCGTCTGGTAATTCACCACCGATACCGATCAAGAAGACTGCTCCAAATTCTTTACAAATAGCATTTTCACGCTCTTTTGGTGTCAAGTCTGGGTAGCGTTCTACCAACTCTTCTGTGTGGATAAAAGTGATTTGTTTTGGCAAGATTGATTCGATGTCATAGCGGGCTTCAACAGCTAGCTCAGTAAGACGAATAGCCTTGTAAATCTTCTCAACTGTTTCTTTTAGATAAGCGATATTACGTTTACCATTTGGGATAACTTTCTCCCAGTCCCACTGGTCAACATAAACAGAGTGGGTCGCATCCAGCGAATCTTCGTCTGGACGAAGGGCCTTCATGTGGACAAAAAGGCCTTCTCCCTCACCGAAACCAAAACGGGCCAAAGTATGGCGTTTCCATTTGGCAAGTGAGTGCACCACTTCATAAGTAGCATCAGGGATTTGGAGAACCTTGACCGATACGGCATTCTCCACACCTGATAAATTGTCCTGCATCCCGTCGCCGACCCTGCTCAAGATAGGACCTTGAACTTCGATAACTTCTAACTTATCTTTCAAATACTGGGTAAAAGTGTTTTTGACAAAGGAAATTTCTTCTTGTTGGTGGATAAAACTTTTCTTCATAGGCTACTCCTCAAAAATTAGTTAAAAGCATTATACACCTATTTCCAAGAAAATGAAAGAGAAAATATAAAAAATCAGTGCTCCTTGGAACACTGATGTCATGGACCTTCTAGTCATTGCGACCGAAGATACGTAGAATACTTAGGAAAAGATTGATAAAATCAAGATAGATGCTGAGAGCCATTGACACAACCCAGCCTGTCGCTACACGACCTTGTGATTGTTCATAGGCAAGGCGAATTTTTTGGTTATCCCAAGCAATCAACCCTGAGAAAACCAAAACCATGGCCACGCTAATCATATAATCAAAGAAACCGCTAGCCAAGAAAATATTGACCACCATAGCAATCAGTAAACCAATGAGAGCTGCCATCATTGCTCGACCAATCCCACTCAAGTCTTTCTTGGTAAAGATACCAACTGCCGCCATGACAAAGAAGAGAAGGGCGCTCGATACAAAGGCAGATAAAACTGTACCCGGAGTATAGAAAGCCACCACAAAACTAAGGGTAAAGCCGTTTAAAACGGAGTAAAGTAAAAATACTGGAAGAGCCGCTGGACTATTTCTTGAAGCCATGCTACTGGCAACGAAAACCAAGGCCAACTCCGCAAAAGTAGCAATGGTCAACCAGAGACGCCCCTGCATCAAAAAGTAAACTAACTGAGACTGAAAGACCGTCAACATAAGGCCCGATACCAAAGCAGATAGTCCGATTCCCAGACCAACAAAGGCATAAACCTTAGCGTAAAATTGATTGAGACCTGCACGGTCATGTATAATAGTGTGATTCATCCTTTTCTCCTTTTCTATGAACATCTTTCCTTGATTATAGCAAAAAAAGTTAAAATTAGCTTAAATGGAAGATTAAAATACCGGCTGCAACGGCAACATTCAAACTCTCTGCCTGCCCCTTCATACTAATGTGGACCAACTGGTCTGCACTTTCAGCCATGAGGGGACTAATTCCTTGACCCTCATTCCCCATGACTAGTACAAAATTTTCTATAGAAGGCAGTTCTCTGTAATCAACAGAATCTTTAGATAGAGTTGTTGCCAGCACCGGGATACCTGCCTCTTTGGTTTCCTTAAGAAGCGCTTGACTAGACATCCGGTAAATAGGCAGATGAAAATGACTGCCTTGCATGGAACGTAAGGTCTTGAGACTGTAGATATCTGCCGACTTATCTGAAACAATCACTCCAGTAAAACCTGCTGCATCCGCAGTCCGAATGATAGTTCCCACATTACCAGGATCTTGCACATCTTCCAAAAACAAGAACTTGCCCTGACTCAAATCAGCTTGCCCTACTTCTTCTTTTTGAACCACCGCAACAATTCCCTGTGGAGTCTGAGAATCCGCCAAATCTAGCAAAATATCCTCTGACACCCAGACAGTTTGCGGAAACGAGGCTAACTGATCTCGATAACTTTCTAGGGCAAAGATTTTTTCAATCGTCACTCCAGCTTGAACAGCTTCTTCAAACAAGTGCCAGCCTTCAATCAAATAGGCAGACTTGCGGTATTTTTTTTGATGTAATTTTTTGGCATTTTTTACCACAGAATTGGCTTTTGAGGTTATAATAGTCATAGAAATATTATAACACAATCAAAGGGGTTTGGTATGCAAAAGATTAGAATGATTGCCCAAGGCAGGGTGCAGGGAGTCGGCTTTCGTTGGGGTGTTTACAGCTTGGCACTTGAAATTGGTGGCATCACAGGTCGGGTATGGAATAACGACGATGGCACAGTGGAAATCTTAGCCCAAGCAAACTCATCTGCTATCATGGCAAAATTTATCCAAGAAATCCGCAAAGGACCCACACCTTTTTCAAAAGTCAGCTACTTAGATGTCAAACTGAGCAACTTTCCTCCTTACCCTGACTTTAAAATCGCAAATTAGGTCTCTAGAACTATTGTATATTTTGTAAAAAAACAGTAGAATAGAAAGGTATAATTTTTTAAGAAGGAATAAAAACAGTGAAATCTATTAAACGTTTTGCACTCTCGGCTATGGGAGTGGCTATGTTGCTTGTCTTGACTGGCTGTGTCAATGTCGATAAAACTACAGGTCAGCCAACAGGATTTATTTGGAATACGATCGGAGCGCCTATGGCTGAAGCCATCAAGTACTTCGCTACTGATAAAGGTCTAGGCTTTGGTGTCGCTATCATTATCGTAACCATTATCGTTCGCTTGATTATCTTGCCACTTGGTATCTACCAATCATGGAAGGCAACGCTTCACTCTGAAAAGATGAACGCCCTCAAGCACGTCCTTGAGCCACACCAAACGCGTCTCAAAGAAGCAACTACTCAAGAAGAAAAACTCGAAGCCCAACAAGCTCTCTTTGTTGCTCAAAAAGAGCACGGCATCAGCATGTTTGGTGGTGTAGGATGTTTCCCTATCCTCCTTCAAATGCCTTTCTTCTCGGCTATCTACTTTGCTGCCCAACATACTGAAGGGGTTGCTCAAGCAAGCTACCTAGGAATTCCTCTAGGTTCTCCAAGTATGATTTTGGTTGCCTGTGCTGGTGTCCTTTACTATCTTCAATCACTCCTTTCACTTCACGGAGTAGAAGATGAAATGCAAAGAGAACAAATCAAGAAAATGATTTACATGAGCCCACTCATGATTGTCGTCTTCTCCCTCTTCTCACCAGCTAGTGTCACACTTTACTGGGTTGTCGGTGGTTTCATGATGATTCTCCAACAGTTTATCGTCAACTATATCGTTCGTCCAAAACTTCGCAAAAAAGTCCGTGAAGAACTAGCCAAGAACCCACCAAAAGCAAGTTCTTTCTCTACACCAAGTGGACGAAAAGACGTTACCCCTGAACAACCAACTGCTATCACAAGCAAGAAAAAACACAAAAATCGCAACGCTGGAAAACAACGTTCGAGATAAGAAGAAAAAGGCTTAGCTAGTTTGCTAAGTCTCTTTTTGCTAGTCATACTTTTTGCAAGTCATACTCAATGAAAATCTCTTCAAACCACGTCAGCTTCGCCTTGCCGTACGTATGGTTACTGACTTCGTCAGTTCTATTCACAACCTCAAAACAGTGTTTTGAGCTAACTTCGTCAGTTCTATC
>NZ_VMMX01000008.1 GCF_013277415.1 Streptococcus sp. 68
CCGCAGGTTGCTCAAAACAGTGTTTTGAGGTTGTGGATAGAACTGACAGAGTCAGTATCATATACCTACGGTAAGGCGACGCTGACGTGGTTTGAAGAGATTTTCGAAGAGTATTAGTCAATCTTATGCTGTTTTTTCCAAGATTGGATGGCCCATTTATGGCTACCACGTTTGAGGTTCTCAATAGCCTCGTCAATAGGGAACCAGGCAATATGATTAAAGTCTTCTAGTGGCTTTTGAACTTCCTTGAAAGAAGTCGCTTCATAGAGGTAGGCAGGATTGTAGTAGTAGGTATCACGGTGACGAGAGTAGAAATATTCGTCAGCTTGTCCATAATAGGTACCAATTTCAGCAGTGAATCCAAGTTCTTCAATCAATTCACGTTTTAGGGCTTCCTGATGATTTTCCCCTGCTTCAATTTCGCCACCTGGTAAGAACCAAGCACCATTAGGAGCTTGAACTAAAACTATTTGTTTTTGTTCAGCGTCAGGAATAACTGCATATACACCGTAACGTGAAACATAGTCTGTATTCGCTTTTTTTTCTCCGAAAGTTGGGTTTGCCATTGCATTTTCCTCATTATCTAGTATCGTTATTATTATCATAATGGACAAAGGCCAAGCTGTCAAGAAATTACAGTTATTTTAGTAAAAAAGAGCAGAAAATTTTCATTTTCTACTCCTTTTCTATAGGATTTATTTTTCTTTTTCAGAAGTTTTAATTTCAGCTTTTTTGGCAGATTTAATTTGAATGTTTCCCTTGCTAGTCATAACTGCCTTGAGGTCTTTTTCGCTTGGATTTTCAAGGTAGTAGTCAGTGATTGCGTCCTCAATATAGTCTTGAATAGTGCGGCGAAGTGGGCGTGCTCCCATTTTTGGATCATAGCCGAGGTCAACTAATTTTTCCTTGACCTTGTCTGTCACATCGAGATGGATATTGTTGCTAGAGAGGCGCTTGTTAACATCTGCTAGCATGAGCTCGACAATCTGAAGGAGATTATCTTTGCTGAGAGCCTTAAATTCGATAATGCCATCAAAACGGTTCATAAACTCTGGGCTAAAGAAGTTACCGAGTTCACCGAGAACAGAGTTGGTACGTCCTTCTCTAGCAGCCCCAAAACCAACGCTGGCTTCGGCCTTACCTGTCCCTGCATTTGAAGTCATGATGATGATGGCATCCTTGAAGCTGACGGTACGTCCTTGCCCATCTGTCAAACGACCATCGTCCAAGACTTGAAGGAACATGTGCATAACATCTGGGTGAGCTTTTTCCACTTCATCGAGAAGGATGAGAGAATATGGATTGCGGCGAACTTTTTCAGTTAATTGCCCAGCCTCATCGTAGCCAACATAACCTGGAGGGGCACCAACTAATTTAGCTACACTGTGTTTTTCCATGTATTCGCTCATGTCAAAGCGTATCATACTGTCAGCAGAACCAAAGAGTTCGATAGCTAGTTGTTTGGAAAGTTCTGTCTTACCGACACCAGTTGGGCCGACGAAGAGGAAGCTTCCGATTGGGCGGTTAGGGGTCCCAAGTCCAACCCGATTACGGCGAATAGCCTTGGCAATCTTATCGACTGCATCATCTTGTCCAATAACATGAGACTTGAGGTCTTCGGCTAGATGGATGAGTTGAGATTGTTCTTTCTCTTTCAAATCCCCAACAGGGATGTTGGTTTTCTGCTCAATAATGTGCTCAATGGTTTTCTCACTGATGATAGGAGTATCTTGGTCTGTGACCTTTTTCTTTTGCATTTCCTTATACTTGGCAATCTGGTCGCGGAAATAAGCCGCCTTCTCAAAATCTTCCTCTCGTGTAGCTTGAGATTTAAGATTTTCAGCCTCAATCAAGCGCTGATCAATGACTTTAGGATCCACAAAATTCAAGGTCAAGTTCATCTTAGAACCAGCTTCATCTAGGAGGTCAATGGCCTTGTCAGGTAAGAAGCGATCTTGTATGTAGCGATTGGAAAGAGTTGCAGCTGCTTCAATTGCAGCATCAGTATATTGAACGTGGTGATAGTCTTCGTATTTCTTTTGAATCCCTTTGAGGATAGTGATTGTTTCGTCCACCGTTGGTTCATCGACTTTGACAGGCTGCATACGACGCTCTAAGGCAGCATCCTTTTCAATGATACGGTATTCATTGAGGGTAGTAGCACCGACCAGTTGCAGTTCCCCACGAGCAAGGGCTGGTTTGAGGATATTTCCTGCGTCCATATTACCATCACTCGCAGAACCTGCACCGACAATTTCATGGATTTCATCGATAAAGAGGATGATGTCTTCACGTTTGCGAATTTCTTCCATGAGTTTTTGCATGCGTTCTTCAAATTGTCCACGGATACCCGTTCCTTGAACCAAGCTAACCACATCCAGACGGATGACTTGTTTACCTTGTAGTTTATGTGGAACGTCGCCATCAACGATTTTCTGAGCTAGACCTTCGACAACGGCAGTTTTTCCGACACCTGGTTCACCGATAAGGACAGGATTATTCTTGGTTCTACGATTGAGAATCTCGATGACACGGATAATCTCATCATCGCGCCCAATAACGGGGTCGATATCGCCACGACGGGCAATTTCAGTTACGTTGATACCAAATTCTTCTAGCAGGCCTTTTTCTTGGCTTGGAGGCGGAGTTTGAGCAGGTCCACGATTTTGGGAACCATAACCGCCGTTTCCACCGTAACCTCCACCTGATTGGGTTGGGGGAGTCGGAGGAGTATTGCTAGAAGGTCTAAAATTGTTTAGGTCATTGAAGAAATCACCAAAGGGATCAAAGTCACGATTATTCAGATCCGTCATGCCTTTAAAGAGGCTATTGTTAGGATCTGTCTTGATAATCTTATAACAGTTTTGACAGAGGTCAATTTGTTTTTGCTTTCCATTAAGATTGGTATAAAGATGAATTGTTGAGTCATTGATTTTACAGTTTTGACAAAGCATACATCTACCTCATTTCTTTCTTTAGCTTGACCTGTCCAAAGGTCAAAAATAGTCAAATTTCTATACTCTCATTATAACAGGATTGGGGTGTAAAGCAAGTAAAAAGATTGCAGCTTTGAGAAGTTGTTACAATGAAAATTTTTGTGAATTTGGACTATAAAAAAATCCTATTTGTGAGACAAAAAGGATTTTGGTTAGACATGCAGGGTGTAATCCCAGCTTGTTTTGTATTAGTAAAGGAGTTCGTAAATCTCCATTGCAATCAAGTCAATGCTATCAAACGTATAAGTTTCGCGAGCTTCGACATCACGAAGGGTAAAGATTGAGCCGTTTTCTTCGTCGTGGCTGTATGCAACTTCTGCAACAACAACTCCTTCGCGTTCAAAATTACGTTTTAAATTTCCGCCATCTTTTGCCATTGCTTCAAGGCGGTTGATGATTCTAACCAAATGTGATTCCATTTTGATTCTCCTTCATTTCTTATCGTTACTATTTTACCATAAAGGAGGCCAACTTGCCTAGAAAAAACTAAGATTTCTCGCTAATTCTACTAGCTTAAAGTTTTTTTGAATAAATCGGATAAAAAGTTTGAATTTTAATTCAACACATGTTATAATCATACAGTATTCTATTTTAGAAAGCAGTGTGACTATGAATTTTTCTTTTTTACCTAAGTATTTACCTTATTTTAACTATGGGGCTGTCGTGACGGTTCTCATTTCTATCTGTGTTGTCTTTTTGGGAACTATTTTGGGTGTTGTCTTGGCTTTTGGGCAACGTTCAAAGTTTAAACCGCTTGTCTGGCTGGCCAACTTGTACGTTTGGATTTTCCGTGGGACACCGATGATGGTTCAGATTATGATTGCTTTTGCCCTTATGCACATCAATGCTCCGACTATTCAGGTTGGAATTTTGGGTGTTGACCTTTCTCGTCTGATTCCAGGGATTTTGATTATCTCTATGAACAGTGGTGCTTATGTTTCTGAGACTGTTCGTGCTGGGATTAATGCGGTTCCAAAAGGTCAGCTAGAAGCGGCTTATTCGTTAGGGATTCGTCCTAAAAATGCGATGCGCTATGTGATTTTGCCACAAGCAATCAAAAATATTTTGCCAGCATTGGGGAACGAATTTATCACCATTATCAAGGACAGCTCCCTCTTATCAGCTATCGGTGTTATGGAGTTATGGAATGGGGCTACAACAGTTTCTACAACAACCTATTTGCCTTTGACACCACTTTTATTTGCAGCCTTTTATTACTTGATTATGACCTCTATTTTGACCGTAGCCTTGAAAGCTTTTGAAAAACGTATGGGACAAGGAGATAAGAAATAATGACAGAAACCTTGATAAAAATTGAAAATTTACATAAATCCTTTGGAAAGAATGAAGTATTGAAGGGCATCAACCTCGAGATTAAAAGAGGAGAAGTTGTCGTTATCATCGGTCCTTCAGGAAGCGGGAAATCTACCTTGCTTCGCTCTATGAATTTGTTGGAAGAAGCAACCAAAGGGAAGGTTATCTTTGAGGGAGTTGATATTACGGACAAGAAGAATGACCTCTTTGCCATGCGTGAGAAGATGGGCATGGTTTTCCAACAATTCAATCTCTTTCCTAATATGACTGTGATGGAAAATATCACCTTGTCACCTATCAAGACCAAAGGTGAAAGCAAGGCAATTGCAGAGAAGAGGGCCAAAGAGCTTTTGGAAAAAGTTGGTTTGCCAGATAAGGCAACTGCTTATCCACAGAGTCTGTCGGGCGGACAGCAACAACGGATTGCCATCGCGCGTGGGTTGGCCATGGAACCAGATGTTTTGCTCTTTGACGAGCCAACTTCAGCTTTGGATCCTGAAATGGTAGGTGAGGTATTGGCTGTTATGCAAGATCTTGCCAAGTCAGGGATGACTATGGTTATCGTAACACATGAGATGGGATTTGCCCGTGAGGTGGCAGACCGTGTCATCTTTATGGCAGACGGTGTAGTTGTTGAAGACGGGACACCTGAGCAGATTTTTGAACAAACCCAAGAACAACGAACTAAAGACTTCTTGAGTAAGGTTTTATAATCTATTTTAAAATTTCAAGACAAGATATTAAAGAAAAGCTCGACCTGAGCTTTTTCTTATAGTTTGAAACTATAGGATAGCCTAGGAAAGAAGTGTTAGAGGGTGCTGGCAGTTTTTGGTATAATGGAAGATATTTGAAAGAAAAGAGAAGTGATATGACACAGATTATTGATGGGAAAGCTTTAGCGGCCAAATTGCAGGGGCAGTTGGCTGAAAAGACTGCAAAATTAAAGGAAGAAACAGGTCTAGTGCCTGGTTTGGTAGTGATTTTGGTTGGGGACAATCCAGCCAGCCAAGTCTACGTTCGCAACAAGGAACGTTCTGCCCTTGCGGCTGGTTTCCGTAGCGAAGTAGTGCGAGTTCCAGAGAACATTACGCAAGAGGAATTGTTAGACCTGATTGCCAAATACAATCAGGATCCAGCTTGGCATGGGATTTTGGTTCAGTTGCCATTACCAAAACACATTGATGAAGAGGCGGTTCTATTGGCTATTGACCCAGAAAAGGATGTGGATGGTTTCCATCCTCTAAATATGGGACGCCTTTGGTCTGGTCATCCAGTCATGATTCCTTCGACACCTGCAGGAATTATGGAAATGTTTCATGAATATGGGATTGACTTGGAAGGTAAAAATGCGGTCGTCATCGGTCGTTCCAATATCGTTGGAAAACCTATGGCCCAGCTTCTTTTGGCCAAGAATGCTACAGTGACTTTGACCCATTCACGCACCCATAATCTTGCCAAGGTAGCTGCTAAAGCAGATATTCTGGTTGTTGCAATCGGTCGTGCCAAGTTTGTGACTGCTGACTTTGTAAAACCTGGTGCGGTTGTCATCGATGTCGGGATGAACCGCGATGAAAATGGTAAGCTCTGTGGGGATGTTGATTATGAGGCAGTTGCCCCACTTGCTAGCCATATTACGCCAGTTCCTGGAGGTGTAGGTCCTATGACCATTACTATGCTGATGGAGCAAACTTATCAAGCAGCACTTCGAACATTGGATAGAAAATAAGAGAAAAATCGCTGAAGAGAGTGTATTTTCTATAGCTATATCTGAAATGGCAGAAATGAGTATTAAATTTTAGAAATAAGTTTATAAAAGGAGGTCTGCGCCTCCTTTTTGTTGTATAATGGAGTGAGGTGATTAGATGATTTTAAAAATTTATAATGGGGAATATAGTTTACAATGGGATGGAATATACTACTTAGCACTAATTGATTATCCAAATATTCAAGAGTGGGAATTAGAAAAAATTGCTAAATTTATAGCTTACGAAAAACTTCATAAACGTCAAACAAGTATTGAGTGTGCTGATTCTTGTTTAAAAAAAGAAATTTTAGATTACATCTGTCAGCATCTCTTTCTGCCACCATTTACCCCTACAGATAAAAGAGTAGCCTCGACTTATGATCTACATAAGAGGTTAGTGACTTCAGACTACTGTAGTCATACTACGACTATAGATGCAGCGATTTCTATCTTTAAAACAGGTCAGCTCTTATCTGCTGTGAAAGCCTTTGGGCGAGATGCTGAGGAGTTGGTTTTGGATAGTAGAAATGCTGCATCGGATCCGATAGATTATTTTGACTATGTCATGTTAGGGTGGTCAAATACAAGTTCTGGTTATCGATTAGCGATGGAGCGTTTATTAGGTCGAGCTCCTTTAGAGAAAGAATTACAAGACAAGTTTATTCCTGGAGTGAGTTTTCATTTTATCTATACAGATTTGATTAAAGTTACTGGTTATATTTTTGATGGCTACCATGTTGCAAAAATTAAGGACATATTGAATTTATTTAGTGAGTTGTATATTTGCATTATTCCAACTCATAATAAGAGCCAATTTGAAAATATTATTCCAAGTCAATTACTGGATAGGGTGTATTATCTTGACCATGATGGAGAAGGTTTGGAGGAGTGGGTTAAAAAAGTATATCGGATTGTTTTAAAACGATCGGGTAAAGGATAGTTGAGGAAAAACGATGAAAGTGATTGATCAAACCTTACTAGAAAAAATTATTATTGAACGTTCTCGTACAAGTCATAAAGGAGACTACGGTCGTCTGCTGTTGCTGGGTGGAACTTATCCTTATGGTGGTGCCATCATCATGGCTGCCTTGGCAGCAGTAAAAAGCGGTGCAGGATTGGTGACCGTTGGAACGGACAGGGAAAATATCCCAGCTCTGCACAGCCATTTACCTGAGGCTATGGCCTTTTCTCTTCAAGACCAGCAATTGTTACAAGAGCAATTGGAGAAGGCAGAAGTTGTCTTGCTGGGGCCTGGTTTACGAGACGATGCTTTTGGAGAAGAACTAGTCAAACAGGTCTTTGCTGGCTTAAAAAAGAATCAGATTTTGATTGTAGACGGAGGTGCCTTGACCATTCTTGCTAGAACAAGTTTGTCATTTCCCTCAAGCCAGCTTATCCTAACTCCTCACCGAAAAGAATGGGAAAAGCTGTCTGGTATTGCTATTGAAAAGCAAAAGGAAGCTGCAACGGCTAGTGTCTTGAGTTCCTTCCCTCAAGGAACTATTTTGGTGGAGAAAGGTCCAGCTACTCGTATTTGGGAAGTTGGTCAATCTGATTATTACCAGTTACAGGTTGGCGGTCCCTATCAGGCGACTGGTGGTATGGGAGATACACTAGCTGGGATGATTGCAGGATTTGCAGGCCAATTCCGACAGGCCAGTCTCTACGAACGTGTGGCAGTATCGACCCATCTTCATTCAGCTATTGCCCAAGAACTAGCTCAAGAACAGTATGTGGTCTTACCAACGGAGATTAGTAATTGTCTTCCTAAAGTAATGAAAATTATTTGTCAAAAAGAGAGGGTAAGCAAAGATAAACTTGTTTAAAATAGACAGATAAATCTACTTCCTTCTCTTAATTTATGATTCTTGAAATGCGCCTGCTTTAATGCTAAACTAGACGTATCAAAGTTAAGGTCTTGTTTTTGGAACTGGAAAGAGATGAACAAAGCAAATACATAAAAGATAAACTCATTTTTATTCGTTTGGTAAAAAGAAAATGCATATTTTTAAAGAAAGATTGATGAAAAATGTAAATTTGATCTTTTCACTTGAATAAAAAGCGGTTTCATAGTAAAATAAGAACTGAGAATGATGGAGGTAAATCGGTGGAAAATCTGAAGAAAATGGCAGGTATCAAGGCTGCTGAGTTCGTAAGCGATGGAATGGTCGTTGGACTTGGAACAGGCTCGACTGCCTATTATTTTGTCGAAGAAATCGGTCGTCGTATCAAGGAAGAAGGATTGCAGATTATAGCTGTAACGACTTCTAGTGTGACCACTAAACAGGCAGAAGGCCTTAATATCCCACTCAAATCTATTGACCAAGTAGACTTTGTCGATGTGACAGTTGATGGCGCAGATGAAGTGGATAGTCAGTTTAATGGAATCAAAGGTGGTGGTGGTGCTCTTCTGATGGAGAAGGTTGTTGCGACACCATCAAAAGAATACATTTGGGTGGTGGATGAAAGCAAGCTAGTCGAAAAACTAGGTGCTTTTAAATTGCCAGTAGAAGTGGTTCAGTATGGTGCAGAACAGGTCTTTCGTCGTTTTGAACGAGCTGGCTACAAACCAAGTTTCCGTGAAAAAGATGGCCAACGTTTTGTGACGGATATGCAGAATTTTATCATCGATCTTGCCTTGGATGTCATTGAAGATCCAATTGCTTTCGGACAAGAATTGGACCATGTCGTTGGTGTCGTAGAGCACGGTTTATTCAACCAAATGGTGGATAAGGTCATTGTTGCTGGACGAGATGGGGTTCAGATTTTAACCTCAAGAAAAGAAAAATAGAAGGGGGCATAAGATGTCTAAATTTAATCGTATTCATTTGGTGGTACTGGATTCTGTAGGAATCGGTGCAGCACCAGATGCTAATAACTTTGTCAATGCAGGGGTTCCAGATGGAGCTTCTGACACACTGGGACACATTTCAAAAACAGTTGGTTTGAATGTCCCAAATATGGCTAAAATAGGTCTTGGAAATATTCCTCGTGAAACTCCTCTTAAGACTGTACCGGCAGAAAGCAATCCAACTGGATATGCAACAAAATTGGAAGAAGTATCCCTTGGTAAGGATACCATGACTGGGCACTGGGAAATCATGGGACTCAACATTACTGAGCCTTTCGATACTTTCTGGAATGGATTCCCAGAAGAAATCTTGACAAAAATCGAAGAATTTTCAGGACGTAAGGTCATTCGTGAAGCCAACAAACCTTACTCAGGAACAGCCGTTATCGATGATTTTGGACCACGTCAGATGGAAACTGGAGAGTTGATTATCTATACTTCAGCTGATCCTGTTTTGCAAATTGCTGCCCACGAAGATATTATTCCTTTGGACGAATTGTACCGTATCTGTGAATACGCTCGTTCAATTACCCTTGAGCGCCCTGCCCTTCTAGGTCGTATCATTGCTCGCCCTTATGTAGGTGAACCAGGCAACTTCACTCGTACAGCCAACCGTCGTGACTTAGCCGTTTCTCCATTTGCACCGACTGTTTTGGATAAATTGAATGAAGCTGGTATCGATACTTATGCTGTTGGTAAAATCAATGATATATTTAACGGTGCTGGTATTAACCATGACATGGGCCACAACAAGTCAAACAGCCATGGAATTGATACACTATTGAAGACCATGGGCCTTGCTGAATTTGAAAAAGGATTCTCATTCACAAACTTGGTTGACTTTGATGCCCTTTACGGCCACCGTCGTAATGCTCATGGTTATCGTGATTGCTTGCATGAGTTTGATGAACGCTTGCCTGAAATTATCGCAGCCATGAGAGAGGATGACCTTCTTTTGATTACTGCTGACCATGGAAATGACCCAACCTATGCAGGAACAGACCACACTCGTGAATATATTCCACTTTTGGCTTACAGTCCTGCCTTTAAAGGAAATGGTTTGATTCCAGTTGGACATTTTGCAGATATTTCAGCGACTGTTGCAGATAACTTTGGTGTTGAAACAGCCATGATTGGGGAAAGTTTCTTAGATAAATTGGTATAAAATGACGCACTATGCTTTGCTGGTGAGGGGTATTAATGTTGGTGGCAAGAATAAGGTCGTCATGGCGGAGCTTCGTCAAGAACTGACAGACTTGGGACTGGAAAAGGTTGAAAGCTACATCAACAGTGGCAACATTTTCTTTACTTCGACAGACTCAAAAGTCAAATTGATTGAAAAATTAGAGACTTTCTTTGGGACTCGTTATCCATTTATTCAGAGCTTTTCTTTACTGAGTCAAGAAGACTATGAAGCAGAAGTGGAGAATCTACCAGATTGGTGGACCAAAGATTTGGCACGAAAAGACGTCCTCTTTTACACTGAGGGCTTGGACGTGGAGCAAGTCATCGCGACAGTTGAAAGTTTAGAGCTGAAAGATGAGGTGCTTCATTTTGGAAAACTTGGTATTTTCTGGGGAAAATTCTCTGAAGAAACCTACTCTAAAACTGCCTATCACAAGTACTTGCTCAAGGTGCCTTTCTATCGCAATATTACTATTCGCAATGCCAAAACCTTTGACAAAATCGGTCAAATGCTAAAAAATAATAATAAAGGAGACACACAATGACATTTTTAGACAAAATCAATGAAACAGCTGCTTTCCTGAAAGAAAAGGGAATCCAAACGCCTGAGTTCGGTCTAATCCTTGGGTCAGGTCTTGGAGAATTGGCAGAAGAAATCGAAAATCCAGTTGTAGTAGACTATGCGGATATTCCAAACTGGGGCCGTTCAACAGTAGTTGGTCACGCTGGGAAATTGGTATATGGTGAACTTGCAGGTCGCAAGGTCTTGGCTCTTCAAGGTCGCTTCCATTTCTACGAAGGGAATCCTCTGGAAGTGGTGACTTTCCCAGTACGTGTCATGAAAGTTCTTGGATGTGAAGGTGTCATTGTAACCAATGCAGCTGGTGGTATTGGATATGGCCCTGGTACTTTGATGGCTATCTCAGACCATATCAATATGACGGGGCAAAATCCATTGATGGGTGAAAACTTGGATGACTTTGGTCCTCGTTTCCCAGATATGTCTAAGGCCTACACACCAGAATACCGTGCTACTGCCCATGAAGTGGCTAAAAAACTTGGTATCAAGCTTGATGAAGGTGTCTATATCGGTGTAACTGGTCCAACTTATGAAACACCAGCAGAAATTCGCGCCTATAAGACACTGGGAGCAGATGCAGTTGGTATGTCCACTGTTCCTGAAGTGATCGTGGCAGCCCACTCAGGTTTAAAAGTTCTGGGAATTTCATGTATTACTAACTTTGCGGCTGGTTTCCAAGAAGAACTTAACCACGAAGAAGTTGTAGAAGTGACTGAACGTGTTAAAGGTAATTTCAAAGGCTTGCTTAAAGCGATTCTTGCAGAATTGTAAGAAAAAAGATTTAAAAGGGGGAATGCCTCTTTCCTTTCATGGTTGACTATTCGGAACAAAGAAGAAACATAGGTAGACTATGGGTTTCTTCCTACTCTTGTACCTGAAAGAATCTGATAGCCAGCATTGTGAAAGACAAGATTCTAGGATACTAGCATTAGCTTCCTAGCCAAGCAGACTAGGATGATAAGAAGAGATAAGAATGAATTTACTTTCTGAATTTCTCAGTCTTATCATATATAGCACAATGAGATTTTGCTTGAGTCTGCTTACAAATAAACGAAAAGAAAGATAAGAAATAATGAAAATTGGTCAACGAATTATGCGCTTTGGCATAAAAAAATTAAGTATCGGGGTTGTATCTGTTGCAGTCGGCTTCGCATTTCTAGCTCCAGCTGGAATTTCAGCCAATGAACTAAAACAAGATGTAACATCTGAAGTAGCAACAAGAGTGCTAGATTCTAAGGAGGAATTGAGAGAGCCGGAAAATGTTGTTCCAAAACTAGAAACTCCTCTTAGAGAGGAGTCAAGACTAGCTCCTCAACCGCTTACGGAAGCAGGTGAAGTTCTTGAAAACAAAAGGGAAGAGTCAAAAGTAGAGACAACAGAGCCAGCTCAAGACTCGCCTATTCTTGCTCCTGTAGAAGAAACTAAAGATGAAGTTGTGACAGAAAAACCAACAAATACTCGTTCTCTAACTGCAGAAGATTTGGTGAAGATTTCCAAAGGGGAATTGCATTTAGAAAATGATTTGATTGATGAATCTCTCTATGGTGAAAAAGTTCTTGATTTGGAAGGGGATGATGACCAAGATGGTATCAAAAACAAAGATGAACTTTATGTGTACAACAAAGATGGTAAGGATTATCTAGGATATAACAGCCATCCCTTGCTAGCAGACAGTGATGGGGATGGTTTGGCAGATGGAGAAGATGACAATAAGAAAGAATGGTATGTCACAGACCGTGATTCTCTTCTCTTTATGGAGTTAGCCTATCGAGACGATGATTATATTGAGAAAATTTTAGATCATAAGAATCCTTTCCCTAGTCTCTATCTTGACCGTCAAGAATACAAACTCATGCACAATGAATTGGCTCCTTTCTGGAAGATGAAAAAAGCCTACCATACAGATAGTGGCTTAGATGCTTTCTTATTTGAGACCAAGAGCGACCTTCCTTATCTCAAAGATGGCACGGTTCATATGTTGGCTATTCGTGGAACGCGGGTTAATGACGCCAAGGATTTAAGTGCAGATTTGGTCTTATTAGGCGGAAATAAACCAGCTCAAGCTGATGATATCCGTAAGGTTGTTGGGGAATTAGCCAAGGATACAAGTATTACGAAACTGTATATGACAGGTCATTCTCTTGGAGGCTACCTAGCTCAGATTGCAGCGGTTGAAGCTTACCAAAAATATCCTGATTTTTATAACAATGTATTGAGGAAAGTGACGACTTTCAGTGCTCCTAAAGTGATTACTTCCAGAACTGTTTGGAATGCTAAGAATGGTTTCTGGGATGTTGGTTTGGAAAGCCGTAAATTAGCTGTTAGTGGAAAAATTAAGCATTATGTGGTTGATAATGATAATGTTGTGACTCCCTTGATTCATAATGATCGTGATATTGTTACATTTACAGGTAATTCACGCTTTAAACACCGTTCTCGTGGCTATTTTGAAAGTCGAATGAATGATATTCCTAACTTTAATATTGGTAAACGAGCTACCTTGGATAAACATGGTTATCGTGATCCAAAATTGGATAAAGTGCGCTTCTTTAAGAAACAGGCTCTGCCTCAATCTGCTAGTCAACCAAGTGCTGAACCAATGGAAAATATTGCCTTAGGGAAACAGGTTAGTCAAAGTTCGACAGCTTTCGGAGGAGATGCTAGAAGAGCTGTGGATGGCAAAGTTGATGGTAACTATGGTCACAATTCTGTCACTCATACAAATTTCCAATCCAAGCCTTGGTGGCAAGTAGATTTGGCTAAAGAAGAAACCATTCGCCAAATCAATATTTACAACCGAACAGACACTGCTCAGGATAGATTGGCAAACTTTGATGTCATTCTTTTAGACAGTTCTGGTAAAGAAATTGAGAGAAAACGAATAACATCTCTTAAAGATGTGTCAGCACAAATTGCAATTAACCATAAAAAAGCGCGCTATGTTCGGATTGAGCTAGAAGGCTATAATGCCCTCAGTCTTGCAGAAGTCCAAGTATATCGTGCTGAGAATATCGCTTGGAAAAAGCAAGCTAAGCAAAGTTCTACTGATTTTGGTGGAGATGCTAGTCGTGCCTTGGATGGCAATACCAATAGTAGTTATAGCCAGCAATCAATTACCCATACAAAATTTGAAAACCAGCCTTGGTGGGAAGTTGATTTAGGTCGTACAGAACAGGTAGGACTTGTTCGCCTTCATAATCGTGGGGATGGAGAACTTTCTAAACGTCTGTCAGACTTTGATGTGATTTTATATGATGAAAAAGGGAAAGAAGTTGCTAGACAGTATGTTTCTAAACTTGACGGAACGAGCTTGGATGTTCAATTAAATGGGAAATTGGGACGCCGTGTTCGTGTGCAACTACGTAAGAACAATCAAGCCCTCAGTCTTGCAGAAGTAGAAGTTTTCCGCTTTATCGCTACGAATGGTGAGACGGCGACACAAATTTCTAAGCCAGTTCAACCAATCAGTCAGACTCCTGCAAAAGACAAAACATTAACAATTCAACATAGTGGAGCTTACATTGCCCGCTACTCTATCACTTGGGAAGAAGTTACAGTAGATAAAGATGGAAACCAAGTTGTTCGTAGTCGTTCTTGGGAAGGAAACGGTCGCAACCAGACTGCAGGATTTGTCCTCAACCTCCCAATCAAAGAAAATATGAGAAATCTGCGAATTAAGATTGAGAAAAAGACAGGTCTACTATGGAATAGATGGCAAACAATCTATGAAAACAGACCAATTTTAGCTCAACCCCACCGTAAAATTACCCATTGGGGAACAACATTAAATTCTAAGATTTCTGATGACGATGTCTTGTAAAAAATCCTACTATTTAATAATGAGATGATTTAGTTTATAAGAGAAGAACTACCTGAGCTTGAATAGAACTCAGGTAGCTCTCTGTGAAAGAACAAAATTAAACAGAAAGGATGGGTTAACTGTATTCACTGAACTGAATACGGGCGGAGAACTGTGTAAAAAAGATAAACTGTCTAGCATCTGCGATGCGTCGTCAGTTTCCTATTTTTACTTTGTTCTCTGTCGCCCTTTATATCTTAACTATGTCTATCCATATTGCTGCTCAGCAGGGTGAAATTGCTGATAAAATTCTTCTTCCTGGGGATCCTCTTCGTGCTAAGTTTATTGCGGAGAATTTCCTTGAAGATGCTGTTTGTTTTAACGAAGTGCGTAACATGTTTGGCTACACTGGTACATACAAGGGTCATCGTGTATCTGTCATGGGAACTGGGATGGGGATGCCATCTATTTCGATTTATGCGCGTGAGTTGATTGTTGACTACGGTGTGAAGAAATTGATTCGTGTGGGAACTGCAGGCTCTTTGAATGAAGATGTCCACGTTCGTGAATTGGTTTTGGCGCAGGCAGCTGCAACTAATTCAAACATCGTCCGTAATGACTGGCCACAGTATGATTTCCCACAAATCGCTAGCTTTGACTTGCTGGACAAGGCCTACCATATCGCCAAAGAACTTGGTATGACAACCCACGTTGGGAACGTTTTATCATCTGATGTCTTTTACTCAAACTACTTTGAAAAGAATATCGAGCTTGGTAAATGGGGAGTCAAGGCTGTGGAAATGGAAGCAGCAGCACTTTACTATCTGGCAGCCCAACACCATGTTGACGCACTTGCCATCATGACTATTTCTGATAGTTTGGTCAATCCAGATGAAGACACGACTGCAGAAGAACGTCAAAATACCTTCACTGATATGATGAAGGTTGGTTTGGAAACCTTGATTGCAGAATAATTATAGCCAAAAAAGGAAGCCCTTCTTTATGAATTGGAGGACTTCCTTTTCTTATCCAGAAATTGATCTAGTTCTTTCTGATTTCGAAGAATAGTGACTTTATGTGAGTATTCTTGGCAAAGTTTTTGGTAATTCTCTTTTTGAGCTTTAGTCCGCCCATCCCAGAGAATCCAACGAATAAATTCCCAGTTGAATTGCTCGGGGCATCCCTTAGCCATACTTTCCCTGACTTTTCCCCGGTATTTAAGATAACGCTTAAAAGCTCGAAAGAGACAGGTAAATGGAGAAAAATTGAGAAAGATGATTTGGTCTGCTTCCTGCATTCGTTCTTGGTAGTAGCACCAAGAATAATTACCATCGATGACCCAAGCTTTATGCTTGGTGAGAAAGTTTTTCATCTCGGTTAACATCCAATCACGCTCACTGTCTTGCCAACCGGGTTGAAATTGGAGTGTGTCCATGTGAAGTTTTGGGATGGAGTAGTAGTTAGATAACTTTTCGGCTAGCGTTGACTTACCAGCACCAGAATATCCGATAATTGCGATTTTCATTTTCTACCTTTTCCTATTTGGAGACAAAAAAACAGCCTCTATGGACTGTTTCTTATTTAGCAAGTTTAGCTGAAAGACGAGCTTTGTCGCGGCTTGCTTTGTTTTTGTGAATCAAACCTTTAGTTTCTGCTTTATCGATAGCTGAGCTAGCAGCACGGAAAAGTTCTTCAGATGGGTTTGCTTCGAAAGCTTTGATAGCAGTACGCATAGCTGATTTTTGAGCTGAGTTCTTTTCGTTTTGTTTAACGTTCAATTCAGCGCGTTTGATAGCTGATTTAATGTTTGCCAATGTTCTTACCTCCATATTTACTAACTATACCATTATATCTGAAAACTTACGTTTTGACAAGGGAAAATTACTTTTTTAAGTAAATTTCATCGATTTCATGGTTCTTACTTTTATGTAGAATCACTTCCGCACGATTTCTAGTTGGTTCAATATAATTTTGTAGATTTGTGAGATTGATACTGGTCCAGACCTGATGGGCAAAGGACTCCACTTCCCCAATCGGCATTTGAGTAAAACGATAATAGTAGCTATCAGGGTCGTTTTGGGCTAGGCTCAGCATCTTCAAGAAACGGTCCAGATACCAACTCTCAATATCATCCACTCCAGCATCTACATAGATGGAAAAGTCAAAGAAGTCAGTGATATAGAGACGATCGTTTTGTGGATTTTGAAAGACATTGATTCCTTCAACAATTACAAAATCAGCAGCTTTGACACTTTGCTTTTCCTCAGGTACGATGTCGTAGACTTCATGAGAATAGACAGGAATATCCACATCTTGTCCATTTTTGATGCAGTCCAAGAAGTTGAGAAGAGCTTCCATATCATAGCTTTCAGGAAATCCCTTACGATTTAAAATCCCTTGTTCAATCAAGGTCTGGTTGGGATAGAGAAAGCCGTCAGTTGTTACCAACTCAACCGTAGCATCTGTCAGTGTACGGGACAGTAGGATTTGAAGTAGGCGACTGGTTGTTGATTTTCCAACGGCAACACTCCCAGAAACCCCAATAATAAAAGGTTGAGATTTACTTTCACGTTGGAGGAAAATTCCTTTTGAAAAGGCCAAATCTTCCTTAGTTCGCTTGTAAATCTGAATCAGATGAGCCAAGGGGAGATAGATATCTGTAACGTCTTGAAGACTGATTTGGTCATTAAAACTCTTGATAGATTCCAATTCTTCTTCTGTCAAAGGAGGTGTTGTCTTTCGATGTAAAGATTGCCAAGTCTGGCGGCTGATTTTTTCAAAATGTAAAAATTCGTTGGTCATTTGTTTTCCCCTAGATATTTTGTCTATCATACCATAAAAAGTTAAAAAAATAAAGCGGTTTCTTGAATGTGGTAAGTCAATAGTATACAATATAAGTAGATAGAGGATGAACAATTTATTGATGAAGTAGGAGCTGCTTTCTACTGACTTATCAGCTATAAAGGGGGCTTTGGGGTTTATAACTTATAGGAGGTGTACTATGAAAATCTTGAAACGTTACCTATTGGAACTCTGTTTTATTTTAAGTTTTGCCTTACCTTTTATAAAAGGAGTCAATGCGGATAATGGTAGACGCTTTGTGGAAATCTATTACGGTTTTACTTTTTTGATGGAACATGCTATTGTAACAGCTATCTTTATCTGTTCGCTCTTGATTGCTTGCCTACTAAAAAAACGGTGGACGAAATGGCTTGCTGCTGGTAGTTATTTCTTTTTAGTTCTATGGATTGCTACAGAGGGTTATTTCTTCCGCATGTCACTAGAAGATTTGATACGACTTTGGACAAGTTTGGAATTCCTGACAAAAACGTATCAGTTGGGCTTTTATCTAAACATTTTGTTGGGAATCCTATTGATAATGAAATATTTAAAAGTAAAGAAATAGCGCTGACAATGCGCCTGATGATAAACAATAAACTTTGTGTTATGTGTTTTATCATGGCAATGATAGCTGTAGTCCTAGATGAAATACTATTTGCTTATAAAAGTTGAAAGAGATTGAAGGGGAGCTATTGTAACGCAACTTCCTTCAATCTTTTTGTTTTATTCTGGATATGTAAACGATTTACAATTCGATCACAAATATGATAGAATAGGGTTATGAATAAAATGTACTATGCAGAAAATCCTGACGCTGCTCACGACATACATGAGTTACGAGTAGAATTGTTGGGAGAAAAAATGACCTTTCTGACGGATGCGGGTGTTTTTAGCAAAAAAATGGTTGACTTTGGAAGTCAACTTTTGCTCAAGTGTCTTGAGGTCAACCAAGGAGAGACAGTCCTAGATGTCGGCTGTGGTTATGGTCCATTAGGTTTGTCCTTAGTCAAGGCTTACGGCGTTCAGGCTACCATGGTCGATATCAACAATCGTGCCTTGGATTTGGCGCGACAAAATGCTGAACGAAATAAAGTAGAAGCGACGATTTTCCAGTCCAACATCTATGAACAAGTTGAAGGGAAATTTGACCATGTCATTTCCAATCCTCCTATCCGTGCAGGCAAGCAAGTCGTTCATGAAATCATCGAGAAAAGTAAAGATTTCTTGGAAACTGGTGGAGATTTGACCATCGTCATCCAGAAAAAACAAGGGGCTCCAAGTGCCAAGTCCAAGATGGAAGATGTGTTTGGCAATTGTGAAATCCTTAAAAAAGACAAGGGATACTATATCCTTAGAAGTGTGAAAGAATGAGAGCAGTTGATTTAATCCAAAAAAAACGAGACGGGCAAGAACTGACTTCAAGTGAAATTGAATGGCTGGTAGAAGGCTATGTGTCAGGAACTGTTCCTGATTATCAGATGTCTGCCTTTGCTATGGCTATCTATTTCAAAGGAATGACGACTCGAGAAATATCTGATTTGACCATGAAAATGGTTCAGACAGGGCAAGAGTTTGATTTATCCGCTATTGATGGGGTTAAGGTTGACAAGCATTCTACGGGTGGTGTTGGTGACAAGGTGACCTTGATTTTGGCTCCTCTTGTTGCTAGCTTTGGTGTGCCTGTAGCCAAAATGAGTGGTCGTGGTCTTGGTCATACTGGGGGAACAATCGATAAATTGGAGTCCATTAAGGGCTATCAAGTCGAGCGCAGTCAAGAAGATTTCATTCGTCAGGTTCAGGATATTGGTGTATCTGTCATTGGGCAATCAGACCAGCTTGTCAAAGCAGATAAGCTTCTCTACGCCCTCCGTGATGTAACCGCAACTGTCGACACGATTCCTTTGATTGCGAGTTCGGTAATGAGCAAGAAAATCGCGGCAGGGGCGGATGCTATTTTGCTAGACGTGACTGTCGGTGAGGGTGCCTTCATGAAGACAGTTGATGAGGCGCGTGAACTGGCTCAAACCATGGTGGAACTTGGTAAGGCTGTTGGACGGAAGACAGTAGCAGTGATTACGGATATGAGCCAGCCCTTGGGACGAGCGATTGGAAATCGTCTGGAGATTCTTGAAGCATTGGAGATTTTACAAGGGCAAGGCCGTCAGGATATTACCCACTTCATCTGTGAATTGGCTCAAATTATGCTTGGCCTGGCAAATGTAAACAAGACAGTTGAAGAAGTTCGCCAACATCTTGAAAATGGTCAAGCGCTGGCTAAGTTTGAGGAGATGGTCCAAGCCCAAGGTGGAGACTTGGAGGACCTCTATCGCCCAGTCAATGTTGCCCATGTGGTGGAAATCCCTGCTCAGGAAACGGGTGTCATTTCTGCTCTTCCAGCTATGGACTTTGGGCTTTATGCCATGAGACTGGGAGCTGGTCGTGCAGTCAAATCTGATGCCTTGGACTATGAAACAGGAATTGTTTTTGAAAAGAAAATTGGAGATTCCGTTCAAAAGGGAGAAATTGTTGCAAAAGTATACACAAATGGAAAAATTTCTCCTCAGCTAGTTACAGATTTTCAAAAATATGTTAAAATAAATGATAGGGTGCAAAGTTTACGAGAAATTATAGAAATTATCTCATAAACCGCAGGAGAATCCGAATATGAAATTAAATAAATATATCGATCATACGCTTTTAAAGCAAGATGCAACAGAAAATCAAATTGATAGTTTGTTGTCTGAGGCTAGAGAGTATGACTTTGCCAGTGTTTGCGTTAATCCGACCTGGGTTGAATATGCTAAAAAAGGACTTGAAGGCACAGATGTCAAGGTTTGCACAGTAGTAGGTTTCCCCTTGGGAGCAACAACTTCAGCCGTGAAAGCTTTTGAGACAAAAGAAGCTATCCAAAATGGGGCTGATGAGATTGACATGGTAATCAATGTTGGGGCTCTCAAATCAGGCAATTTAGCCTTGGTAGAGTCAGATATTCGCGCAGTCGTGGAAGCAAGTGGTGACAAGTTAGTGAAAGTCATTATTGAAGCTTGCCTGCTGACAGATCAAGAAAAAGTTGTAGCTTGCCAATTGTCCCAAAAAGCGGGAGCTGATTTTGTTAAAACATCTACCGGCTTTTCAACAGGTGGCGCTACGGTAGCAGATGTCAAATTGATGCGTGAAACAGTTGGACCTGATATGGGTGTCAAGGCTGCTGGTGGAGCTCGTTCTTATGCAGATGCTCTTGCCTTTGTTGAAGCAGGTGCGACCCGTATTGGAACGTCAGCTGGTGTAGCCATTTTAAAAGGAGAATTGGCAGATGGCGACTACTGAGTTGATTGAACTGGCAATTGAAACCAGCAAACATGCCTATGTCCCCTATTCTCACTTTCCTATCGGAGCAGTTTTAGTAGCCAAAGACGGAAGTGTTTACACGGGAGTGAATATCGAAAATGCTAGCTATCCTTTGACCAATTGCGGTGAGAGAACAGCCATTTTTAAGGCTATATCTGAAGGGCAAAGAGAATTTTCGGAGCTGATTGTTTATGGTCAAACTGAAAAACCGATTTCACCATGTGGTGCTTGTCGCCAAGTAATGGTCGAATTTTTTGAACAAGATCTAAAAGTGACCTTAGTCGCAAAAGATAAATCGACGGTCGAGATGACGGTCGGGGAGTTACTTCCATACTCTTTTACAGACTTAAACTAGTCTGAGTCGCTCTTTGAGTGGCACGGTCCTTGTGACCGATCAATCCATACTTGCAACATCGTTGCACATCTTATTTAGGAGGTTCAGTAATGAACAAGAAACAATGGCTAGGCCTTGGTCTAGTTGCAGTGGCAGCAGTTGGACTTGCTGCATGTGGTAACCGCTCTTCTCGTAAGGCAGATTCATCTTCTGATATGAAGACAAAAGCAGCAATCGTCACTGATACTGGTGGTGTTGATGACAAATCATTCAACCAATCAGCTTGGGAAGGTTTGCAGGCTTGGGGTAAAGAACACAATCTTGCAAAAGATAAAGGTTTCACTTACTTCCAATCAACAAGTGAAGCTGACTACGCTAACAACTTGCAACAAGCGGCTGGAAGTTACAACCTAATCTTCGGAGTTGGTTTTGCCCTTCACAATGCAGTTAAAGATGCAGCAGAAGAGCACACTGATTTGAACTATGTCTTGATTGATGATGTGATTAAAGATAAAAAGAATGTTGCTAGCGTAACATTTGCTGATAACGAAGCTGCTTACCTTGCAGGTGTTGCAGCAGCTAAAACAACTAAGACAAAACAAGTTGGTTTTGTAGGTGGCATTGAGTCAGAAGTTATCTCTCGTTTTGAAGCTGGTTTCAAGGCAGGTGTTGCCTCAGTAGATTCATCTATCAAAGTACAAGTTGACTATGCTGGTTCATTTGGTGATAATGCCAAAGGTAAAACAATTGCAGCAGCACAATACGCAGCTGGTGCAGACGTTGTTTACCAAGTAGCTGGTGGTACAGGTGCAGGTGTCTTTGCAGAAGCAAAATCACTCAACGAAAGCCGTCCTGAAAATGAAAAAGTTTGGGTTATCGGTGTTGACCGTGACCAAGAAGCAGAAGGTAAATACACTTCTAAAGATGGTAAAGAATCAAACTTTGTTCTTGTATCTACTTTGAAACAAGTTGGTACAACTGTAAAAGATATTTCTAACAAGGCAGAAAAAGGTGAATTCCCTGGCGGTCAAGTGATCGTTTACTCATTGAAAGATAAAGGGGTTGACTTGGTAACAACTAACCTTTCTGAAGAAGGTAAAAAAGCCGTTGAAGATGCTAAAGCTAAAATCCTTGATGGAAGCGTAAAAGTTCCTGCAAAATAATGGATGGAAGTCATTTCTTAGGAAGCGGCCCTCGGCCGCTTTTTAAGAGTTGAGACAAAGTCATTTTGTCTCAGTAAAGCTTGCTACTAGACAAACGAGCAAGTTTTATTGAAATAAAATAAGACTCTGAAAGGAAGAGCACATGGCACACGAAAATGTCATTGAGATGCGTGATATTACCAAGGTGTTTGGTGAATTTGTTGCCAACGACAAAATCAACCTGCACCTACGAAAAGGTGAAATTCATGCACTTTTAGGAGAAAATGGGGCTGGTAAGTCCACGCTCATGAACATGTTAGCAGGGCTTCTTGAACCAACCAGTGGTGAAATTGTGGTCAACGGTCAAGTTGTCAACCTCGACTCACCATCTAAAGCAGCTAGCTTGGGAATCGGAATGGTTCACCAGCACTTTATGTTGGTAGAAGCCTTCACAGTGGCTGAAAACATCATTTTAGGTAGTGAATTGACTAAAAATGGTGTGCTAGATATCGCTGGAGCTAGCAAAGAAATCAAGGCTCTTTCTGAACGTTATGGCTTAGCTGTTGACCCTTCTGCCAAGGTAGCAGACATCTCAGTTGGAGCCCAACAACGTGTAGAAATTTTAAAAACCCTTTATCGGGGGGCTGATATCCTTATCTTTGACGAACCAACGGCTGTTTTGACTCCATCAGAAATTGATGAGTTGATGGCTATTATGAAAAATCTTGTCAAAGAAGGAAAATCAATTATCTTGATCACCCACAAGTTGGACGAGATTCGCGCAGTTTCTGACCGCGTTACAGTTATCCGTCGTGGGAAATCAATTGAAACAGTCGAAATTGCGGGAGCTACCAATGCAGATTTGGCAGAAATGATGGTGGGTCGTTCTGTTTCCTTTAAGACAGAGAAGCAAGCCTCTCAACCAAAAGAAGTGATTTTGTCTATTAAAGACTTGGTGGTCAATGAAAACCGCGGTGTTCCAGCTGTTAAAAATCTGTCCTTGGATGTTCGTTCTGGAGAGATTGTTGGGATTGCGGGGATTGATGGAAATGGTCAGTCTGAACTGATTCAAGCCATTACAGGTCTTCGCAAGGTTGAATCTGGAAGCATTGAGCTAAAAGGAGATTCAATTGTAGGCTTGCATCCACGTCATATTACAGAGTTGAGTGTTGGGCACGTTCCAGAAGACCGTCACCGTGATGGTTTGATTTTGGAAATGATGATTTCTGAAAATATTGCCCTTCAAACCTACTACAAAGAACCACATAGTAAAAATGGAATTTTGAACTATTCAAATATTACTTCTTATGCTAAAAAGTTAATGGAAGAGTTTGATGTTCGTGCTGCCAGTGAATTTGTTCCTGCAGCTGCACTTTCAGGAGGAAATCAACAAAAAGCAATTATTGCTCGTGAAATTGATCGAGATCCTGATCTCCTTATCGTCAGCCAGCCAACTCGTGGGTTGGATGTCGGTGCCATTGAATATATCCACAAGCGCTTGATTGAAGAGCGTGATAATGGGAAGGCTGTTCTTGTTGTCAGCTTTGAGTTGGATGAGATTTTAAACGTCTCAGACCGTATTGCCGTTATCCACGATGGTAAGATTCAAGGTATTGTATCACCAGAAACAACCAATAAACAAGAACTTGGTGTCTTGATGGCTGGTGGAAACTTGGGAAAGGAGAAGAGTGATGTCTAAAAAATTACAACAAATTTCGGTTCCCTTGATTTCTGTCTTCCTAGGAATTTTACTTGGAGCCATTGTCATGTGGATCTTCGGCTATGATGCTATTTGGGGCTACGAAGAATTGTTCTATACAGCCTTTGGCAGTCTGCGTGGAATTGGAGAAATCTTCCGTGCTATGGGACCTTTGGTCTTGATTGGTCTTGGTTTTGCTGTTGCCAGTCGTGCAGGTTTCTTTAACGTCGGACTTCCTGGTCAGGCCTTGGCTGGTTGGATTCTTAGTGGTTGGTTTGCCTTGTCGCATCCAGATATGCCACGTCCGTTTATGATTCTAGCAACCATCGTGATTGCCTTGATTGCTGGTGGGATTGTCGGAGCGATTCCGGGTATTCTTAGAGCCTATCTAGGGACATCAGAGGTTATTGTAACCATCATGATGAACTACATTGTCTTGTATGTAGGAAATGCTTTTATCCATGCCTTCCCTAAAGATTTCATGCAAAGTACAGATTCGACGATTCGTGTCGGAGCTAATGCAACCTACCAGACCCCTTGGTTGGCTGAGTTGACTGGGAATTCACGGATGAATATTGGTATTTTCTTTGCCATCATTGCCGTTGCAGTTATTTGGTTCTTGCTCAAGAAAACAACCCTTGGTTTTGAAATTCGTGCGGTTGGTCTTAATCCTCACGCATCAGAATACGCTGGTATTTCTGCCAAACGGACTATTATCCTATCAATGATTATATCAGGTGCCTTGGCTGGTCTTGGTGGTGCTGTTGAAGGACTTGGAACCTTCCAGAACGTCTATGTTCAAGGGGCATCTTTAGCTGTCGGATTTAACGGTATGGCGGTTAGTCTGCTTGCGGCCAACTCACCAATTGGTATTCTCTTTGCAGCCTTCCTATTTGGTGTTCTCCAAGTTGGAGCCCCTGGTATGAATGCGGCGCAGGTACCGTCTGAGCTTGTCAGCATTGTAACAGCGTCTATTATCTTCTTTGTCAGTGTTCATTATCTTATCGAACGCTTTGTCAAACCGAAAAAACAAGTTAAAGGAGGTAAGTAAAGATGTCTATTACAACCTTGCTCACCCTCTTGGTGTCTTCTATGCTGATTTACTCAGCACCCCTCATCTTTACAAGTATCGGTGGTGTTTTCTCTGAACGTGGTGGTGTAGTAAACGTCGGTCTTGAAGGAATTATGGTTATGGGTGCCTTTTCTGGAGTTGTCTTTAACCTTGAATTTGCAGAACAATTTGGAGCAGCAACTCCATGGCTATCTTTGATAGTTGCAGGATTGGTTGGTGGTGTCTTCTCTATCATCCACGCAGCAGCAACGGTTCATTTCCGTGCAGACCATGTTGTCAGCGGTACGGTATTGAACTTAATGGCGCCTGCCTTGGCTGTTTTCTTAGTGAAAGTTCTTTATAACAAAGGACAAACCGACAACCTAAGTCAGACTTTTGGACGCTTTGACTTCCCAGTCTTGGCAAATATCCCAGTGATTGGTGATATCTTCTTCAAGTCAACTAGTCTACTTGGTTATCTGGCCATTGCCTTCTCATTCCTTGCTTGGTTTATCCTCTTCAAGACTCGCTTTGGTCTTCGTCTCCGCTCTGTCGGTGAACACCCTCAAGCAGCGGACACTTTGGGAATCAATGTCTACAAGATGAGATATTTAGGGGTTATCATTTCAGGTTTCCTAGGTGGAATTGGTGGAGCTATTTATGCTCAATCCATATCAGTTAACTTCTCAGTGACAACTATTGTTGGACCTGGATTTATCGCTCTTGCTGCGATGATCTTCGGAAAATGGAATCCAATCGGAGCCATGCTTTCTAGTCTTTTCTTTGGACTTTCACAAAGTTTGGCTGTTATCGGTTCTCAATTGCCATTCCTACAAGGAGTTCCTGCGGTTTACCTTCAAATCGCACCTTATGTTTTGACAATTCTTGTCTTGGCAGCCTTCTTTGGAAAAGCAGTCGCACCAAAGGCAGATGGTATCAACTATATCAAATCAAAATAAGCATACAAAAAAACGTCAGTTCATTCAAACTGGCGTTTTATTTTTTAGGATCTTGATGGGTTAGGTTCAATCCCCAAGGGACTAAATTTTCAGTCTTGTTTTTGATACGAGCGATATTATCCTTATGACGAATGATAATCAAACTGGCAAGTGCTAGGATAATAGCGATGAAGAGAGGGTCATAATTGCTCAGGATAAAACCAAAAAGTGGAAAGAGTAGAACTCCGATGACAGCCGCGATAGATGCTGTGACACTAGATAGCGAAATCATACTACCAAGATAGAGGGTTCCAAAGAAAACAACTGCAAGGTAGAGACAGAAGACAGGTGCAAATCCGAAAATCACTCCAGCACTGGTCGCGACAGCCTTGCCACCCTTAAATCCTGCAAAGACAGGGAAGGTATGGCCAATAACAGCCAAAAGTCCAAAGATAAGAGGTGAAACACCTTGCAGGTAAAAAATAATCGGAAGAAGCGTTGCTAGGGTTCCTTTGAAAAAGTCAATCACAAATGTTGCCATGCCAGCTTTCTTACCTAAAATGCGAAAGGTATTGGTCGTTCCAGTGTTACCAGAACCATGTTCACGCAGATTGATTTGAAAGAATACTTGTCCAATCCAGAGACCAGACGGAATCGAACCCAGCAGATAGGCTAGGATTAATAAAACTATTGTAATCATACTCCTATTATATCATGAAATGGAGAAGAAAGGCAGAGAATCTCTTCTGAAATTGTCACACCGGAGAAAGAAAAATTTTGCAAAATCCTTGGAAAACCTGTAGAATAGTAAAGATGAACGAATAGGAGGTTCCTTGTGTCAAAAAAGGAAATCAATATTAACAATTATAATGATGACGCCATTCAGGTGCTAGAAGGGTTGGATGCGGTTCGAAAACGTCCAGGTATGTACATTGGGTCGACCGATGGCGCTGGTCTCCATCACCTCGTCTGGGAAATCGTCGACAATGCAGTTGATGAGGCCTTGTCTGGATTTGGTGATCGTATTGATGTGACTATCAATAAAGATGGTAGTTTAACGGTTCAAGACCATGGACGTGGGATGCCGACTGGAATGCACGCTATGGGGATTCCAACAGTTGAGGTAATCTTTACCATTCTTCACGCCGGAGGGAAATTCGGTCAGGGAGGATACAAGACTTCTGGTGGTCTCCATGGGGTTGGATCTTCCGTTGTAAACGCCCTATCAAGCTGGTTGGAAGTTGAAATTACCCGTGATGGAACGGTTTATAAACAACGATTTGAAAATGGGGGCAAGCCTGTTACAACTCTTGAAAAGGTCGGTACAGCACCCAAGTCTAAGACAGGTACTAAGGTTACTTTTATGCCTGACGCGACGATCTTTTCTACGACAGACTTCAAGTACAATACCATTTCAGAGCGTCTCAATGAGTCAGCCTTTCTCTTGAAAAATGTGACCTTGTCTTTGACGGACAAGCGTACAGATGAAGCGATTGAGTTCCATTATGAAAATGGGGTGCAGGACTTTGTTTCTTATCTGAACGAAGATAAGGAAACCTTGACGCCGGTTCTTTACTTTGAAGGTGAAGACAACGGTTTCCAAGTGGAAGTAGCTCTCCAGTACAATGATGGTTTTTCAGATAACATCTTGTCCTTTGTCAATAACGTTCGCACCAAGGACGGTGGAACGCACGAGACAGGACTCAAGTCTGCCATTACAAAGGTTATGAACGACTACGCGCGTAAGACGGGGCTTCTCAAGGAAAAAGATAAAAACCTTGAAGGATCAGACTATCGTGAAGGACTAGCAGCCGTTCTTTCTATCCTTGTTCCTGAAGAACATTTGCAGTTTGAAGGTCAGACCAAGGACAAGCTAGGAAGCCCTCTTGCTCGTCCCGTTGTGGATGGAATTGTAGCTGATAAGTTGACCTTTTTCCTTATGGAAAATGGAGAATTGGCTTCTAATCTTATTCGCAAGGCTATCAAGGCCCGTGATGCTCGCGAAGCGGCACGTAAGGCGCGTGATGAAAGTCGAAATGGTAAGAAAAACAAGAAAGACAAGGGATTGTTATCTGGAAAATTGACCCCAGCTCAGTCCAAGAATCCAGCTAAGAATGAACTCTATCTAGTCGAGGGGGACTCTGCTGGTGGCTCTGCCAAACAAGGTCGTGACCGTAAATTCCAGGCTATACTACCTCTTCGTGGTAAGGTTATTAATACAGCCAAGGCCAAGATGGCGGATATCCTTAAAAATGAAGAAATCAATACCATGATTTATACCATCGGTGCAGGTGTTGGAGCGGACTTCTCTATTGAAGATGCCAACTATGACAAGATCATTATCATGACCGATGCGGATACAGATGGTGCCCATATCCAGACCTTGCTCTTGACATTTTTCTACCGCTACATGCGTCCGCTTGTTGAGGCGGGACATGTCTATATCGCCCTTCCGCCTCTTTACAAGATGTCAAAAGGAAAAGGCAAGAAAGAAGAAGTGGCCTATGCTTGGACGGATGGAGAACTAGAAGAACTCCGCAAGCAGTTTGGTAAAGGTGCTACCCTCCAACGCTATAAAGGGCTTGGTGAGATGAATGCGGACCAGCTTTGGGAAACAACTATGAATCCTGAAACCCGTACCCTCATCCGTGTTACAATCGAAGACTTAGCACGTGCCGAACGTCGTGTCAATGTCCTCATGGGAGATAAGGTCGAACCACGTCGCAAGTGGATTGAAGATAATGTCAAGTTTACGCTGGAAGAAGCGACAGTGTTTTAAATCTGTCTTTAACGAATGGGTATTAACATGAGAACTGAAACAGAAATGCTCGATGTTATTTTAAAAACAGCCAAAACTATACAAGTAGAAGCTGTCGCTATGTCTGGTTCACGGACAAACCAAAATGCTCCAAAAGATGAATTTCAAGACTACGATGTGGTCTATATTGTGGATAACATAGATCATTTAACGAGTGACCTTTCTTGGTTGAATCAGTTTGGAAAACGCATTATCGAGCAAGAAGTTAGTCTTGGTAATCGTCGTCTCTATCTCATGCTCTTTGAAGATGGTAACCGCATTGATTTGACTCTTTGCCCTAAAGAATACATTCAAGAGTGGGTGGGCAGTGAAGCAGGATTCACTGTTTTAGAAGATCCAGAAAATTTATTTGAACCTTATTTCCCAAATCCAGAGCGTTACTGGATGACCCCAGCTATTGAAATGGATTTTAAAAATTCCTGTAATGAATTTTGGTGGGTGTCGGCCTACGTTGTCAAAGGGATTTGTAGGAATCAGCTCATCTACGCGACCGACCATCTCTATGGTATTTGTCAGCAAGAGTTGTTAAAAGTCTTAGCTTGGCAGGTAGCAAGTGATAAGGGAAAAGTAGACGTCGGCAAGAATTATAAGTATCTTTTTAACTATTTACCCACTGGTAAAGAAAAGGAATTTTCAAATCTGCTTGATTTCTCAAGTTTAGATAAAATCACTCAGTCTTTATTTGCTACGATGCAACTTTTCCACCAAGAAGCTCAATACCTTGCTAACAAGATGGAATTTGACTACGATAAGGAAATGGCTGAGAAGATGATTCAGTATGCTGAGGAGAGACTCGAAACAAATGAAACATTTACAAAATAATAAGATAACAAAATTTTTACTGATGAGTTTTCTCATTTCTTGGGGATTTGGTTGGGGATTACTCGCTTTTCTAACGCAAATGAGCCTCTTAAGTCTAACAAGTCCACTAGGAGTTTTTCTCCATTTACTAGGAGGTTTCGGTCCAACCATTGCAGCCATTTCTTGTTTGCCTCAAAAATCCATTAAAAGTATAGTCTCTTTTATCTTAGGGGACTCAAAGAAACATATTTTGTTATTTCTTTTACTAATTTTCGTGCAGACAGGTGTCATTGCTTTCTCATCTAAGGAGCTTAATACGGCTTTTCCACTAGAAAATTTGTTTGTTGTTTTTTTGAGTGCAGTCTGTATTTATGGTGGCGAAGAAGAATTGGGATGGCGAGGCATCTTGCAACCAATTTTGGAAACTAGATTCTCCTTTTGGATCTCCAGTTTGATAACAGGTTGTATTTGGGCAATATGGCATGTACCTTTATGGTTTGTGATTGGAAGTTCCCAAAGTGGGATGCCTTTTATATTATTCAGTCTATTTGCAATTTATCTCAGTATTCTTCTAGCAGCTGTTTTCAAAAAGACTAAGTCGGTCCTTTTTTGCGCCATTTTTCACGGCCTAATCAATACCCTACTTAGCTTATTTGTTATTAAAATTAATCTTTTATTCATTCTAGGATTAGTAGGATTGCTCTTCTTTTCTCACTACCTACAAAGAAACAGTTAAATTTATAAATTATAGATTTACTTTACAATAAAACACTAAAAAGAGAATTATTATGTCCAACATTCAAAACATGTCCCTTGAGGACATTATGGGAGAGCGCTTTGGTCGCTACTCTAAATACATTATTCAAGACCGGGCCTTGCCAGATATTCGTGATGGCTTGAAGCCGGTTCAGCGCCGCATTCTTTATTCTATGAATAAGGATGGTAATACATTTGACAAGAGTTATCGTAAGTCGGCCAAGTCTGTCGGGAACATCATGGGGAATTTCCACCCACACGGTGACAGCTCCATCTATGATGCCATGGTTCGTATGTCTCAGGACTGGAAAAACCGTGAGATTCTAGTTGAAATGCACGGTAATAACGGTTCTATGGATGGAGATCCGCCTGCGGCTATGCGTTATACCGAGGCACGTTTGTCTGAGATTGCTGGTTATCTTCTTCAGGATATCGAGAAAAAGACAGTTCCTTTTGCCTGGAACTTTGACGATACGGAGAAAGAGCCGACGGTTTTACCAGCAGCATTTCCAAATCTCTTGGTAAATGGTTCGACTGGTATTTCGGCTGGTTATGCGACAGATATTCCACCTCATAATTTAGCTGAGGTCATCGATGCGGCGGTTTACATGATTGACCACCCAACTGCAAAGGTTGATAAACTCATGGAATTCTTGCCTGGACCAGACTTCCCGACTGGAGGGATTATCCAGGGTCGTGATGAAATCAAGAAGGCCTATGAAACTGGGAAAGGGCGCGTGGTTGTTCGTTCCAAGACGGAGATTGAAAAGCTAAAAGGTGGTAAGGAACAAATCGTTATCACTGAGATTCCTTATGAAATCAACAAGGCCAATCTAGTCAAGAAAATCGATGATGTTCGTGTCAATAACAAGGTAGCTGGGATTGCTGAGGTTCGTGATGAGTCTGACCGTGACGGTCTTCGTATTGCTATTGAGCTCAAAAAAGACGCTAATACGGAGCTTGTTCTCAATTATCTTTTCAAATACACAGACCTGCAAATCAACTATAACTTTAACATGGTGGCTATTGACAATTTCACGCCTCGTCAGGTTGGGATCGTTCCAATCTTGTCTAGCTACATTGCCCACCGTCGTGAAGTGATTTTGGCGCGTTCACGCTTTGACAAGGAAAAGGCTGAGAAACGTCTCCATATCGTCGAAGGTTTGATTCGCGTGATTTCGATTTTGGATGAAGTCATTGCCCTTATCCGTGCTTCTGAGAATAAGACGGACGCCAAGGAAAACCTCAAAGTCAGCTATGATTTTACAGAAGAGCAGGCTGAGGCCATCGTTACCTTGCAACTATACCGCTTGACCAATACCGATGTGGTTGTCTTGCAAGAAGAAGAAGCAGAACTTCGTGAGAAGATTGCCATGCTTGCGGCGATTATCGGTGATGAGCGGACTATGTACAATCTCATGAAGAAAGAACTTCGTGAGGTTAAGAAGAAGTTTGCGACTCCGCGTTTGAGTGCTTTAGAAGATACTGCGAAAGCAATTGAGATTGATACAGCTAGTCTTATCGCCGAGGAAGATACCTACGTCAGCGTGACCAAGGCAGGTTACATCAAGCGTACCAGTCCACGTTCCTTTGCGGCATCCACTCTGGAAGAAATTGGCAAACGTGATGACGATCGTTTGATCTTTGTACAAGCTGTCAAGACAACCCAGAATCTCTTGATGTTCACTACTCTTGGAAATGTCATTTATCGACCAATCCATGAATTGGCAGATATTCGTTGGAAGGATATCGGAGAGCATTTGAGCCAAACTATTACAAACTTTGAAACGAATGAAGAGATCCTTTATGTGGAAGTAGTGGATCAGTTTGATGATGCGACAACCTACTTTGCGACGACTCGTCTTGGTCAAATCAAACGGGTAGAACGAAAAGAATTCTCTCCATGGCGAACCTACAAGTCTAAGTCTGTCAAGTATGCTAAGCTCAAAGACGAGACAGACCAGATTGTAGCAGTGGCTCCGATTAAACTGGATGATGTTCTCTTGATTAGCCAAAATGGTTATGCCCTTCGTTTCAATATCGAAGAGGTTCCAGTTGTCGGTGCTAAGGCTGCAGGTGTCAAAGCTATGAACCTGAAAGCAGATGATGTCCTCCAATCCGCCTTTATCTGTAATACATCCTCCTTCTATCTCTTGACACAGCGTGGAAGTTTAAAACGTGTTTCTATTGACGAAATTCCGGTAACCAGCCGTGCCAAACGAGGGTTACAAGTCTTGCGTGAGCTAAAAAATAAACCGCATCGTGTCTTCTTAGCAGGAGCAGTTGTAGAACAAGGCTTCGTTGGTGATCTCTTTAGTACAGAAATGGAAGAAAACGACCAAGCTCTGATTGTTCAATCCAACAAAGGAACAATCTATGAAAGCCGATTGCAAGACTTGAATTTGTCAGAACGGACTAGCAACGGTAGTTTCATCTCTGACACGATTTCAGATGAAGAAGTTTTTGACGCTTATCTTAAAGAAGTATTTACTGAAGCTAAATAAGTGAAATGAGGAATCAGTTCTAAGAGCTGGTTCTTTTTATTGAAGAAATTTTCTGAAAATTACAAAATATACTTGCTATTTTAGAAAAATAGTGTAGAATATAAGAAATAGGTTTTTAGAATAAGGAGTGGAATATGACAGTAACGATTGATTGGGAAAACCTTGGTTTCTCCTATATGAAATTACCTTATCGCTATATTGCTCATTTTAAAAATGGACAATGGAATCAAGGAGAGCTTACAGAGGATGCAACTTTGCATATTTCAGAGTCTTCTCCAAGTCTCCACTATGGACAACAAGCATTTGAAGGTTTGAAGGCTTATCGTACTAAGGATGGCAGTGTTCAACTGTTCCGTCCTGATGAAAATGCTAAACGCCTGCAACGTACATGTGACCGTCTCTTGATGCCACAAGTTCCGACAGACATGTTTGTAGAAGCTTGTAAAGCAGTTGTCCGTGCGAATGAAGAATACGTACCACCATACGGAACAGGTGGAACCCTCTATCTTCGCCCTCTTTTGATTGGTGTCGGAGATATTATCGGGGTAAAACCAGCAGAGGAGTATATTTTTACTATCTTTGCTATGCCAGTTGGAAATTACTTTAAGGGTGGTTTGGTCCCAACCAACTTCTTGATTCAGGATGAATACGACCGTGCGGCTCCAAATGGTACAGGTGCGGCTAAGGTTGGTGGAAACTATGCTGCAAGTCTCTTGCCAGGGAAATTGGCCAAGTCACGTCATTTCTCAGATGTTATTTACCTAGATCCATCAACACATACAAAGATTGAAGAAGTTGGATCAGCTAACTTCTTTGGAATTACAGCTGACAATGAGTTTGTAACACCATTGAGTCCATCTATCTTGCCATCTATTACTAAGTATTCTTTGCTTTATTTGGCAGAACACCGCTTGGGCTTGACTCCTATTGAGGGAGATGTCCCAATTGATAACCTGGACCGTTTTGTAGAGGCAGGTGCCTGTGGTACAGCAGCAGTTATTTCGCCAATTGGAGGTATTCAACACGGTAATGATTTCCATGTTTTCTATAGTGAAACAGAAGTTGGTCCTGTGACTCGTAAACTCTATGATGAATTGACAGGTATTCAGTTTGGTGATATTCCAGCGCCAGAAGGTTGGATTGTAAAAGTAGATTAAAAATATATTAAAGGAGATTTTTATGAAATCGAAAAAGTGGCTCTTAACAGCAGGAGTGGTCCTGAGCACAACAGCTCTTTTAGCAGCCTGTGGAAAAGCTGATAAAGAAGCAGATGCTCCGACAACATTTTCTTATGTCTATGCAGTGGATCCAGCATCCTTGGACTACAGCATAGCAACGCGTACATCCACAACAGATATTATCGGGAATGTCGTTGATGGTTTGATGGAAAATGATAAATATGGTAATGTTATTCCTTCTTTGGCTGAGGATTGGTCTGTCTCAAAAGATGGATTGACTTATACCTATAAACTTCGTAAAGGAGTGAAATGGTACACATCAGAAGGCGAAGAATACGCAGAAGTAACAGCCCATGACTTTGTGACAGGACTAAAACACGTCGCTGATGGGAAGTCAGACGGTGTCTCTCTCATCCAAAATTCAATTAAAGGCTTAGACGCCTATATGACTGGTGAAACCAATGATTTCTCTACAGTTGGTGTTAAAGCTTTGGATGACTACACAGTTGAGTATACATTGAATGCGCCAGAAAGTTTCTGGAATTCGAAAGTTACAACAGCGACGATGTTGCCTGTAAATGAAGAGTTTTTAAAGGCATCAGGAAAGAATTATGGAGAGGTTAGCCCAGCAGGGATTCTCTACAATGGTCCTTATTTCTTAAAAACATTGACTTCTAAATCGTTGATTGAATATGAAAAAAATCCAAATTACTGGGATAAAGAAAATGTTAAAATCGAGAAGATTAAATTGACCTACTACGATGGTTCAGATCAGGAGTCTTTGATCCGTAGCTTCTCCTCTGGTGCTTATACGACAGCCCGTCTCTTCCCAAGCAGCTCAAACTTTGCTTCAACTTTGGAACAATACGGAGATAAAATCACTTATAGCCCACAGGACTCAAGTAGTTATTACTTCACCTTTAACGTAAATCGTCAGTCATACAATAAAACTGCGAAAACAAGTGAGGAGCAAAAGACTTCTACAAAAGAAGCGATGCTCAATAAGGATTTCCGTCAGGCTATCAACTTTGCCTTCAACCGTCATTCGTATGCTGCCCAGCTAAACGGTGAAGATGGTGCGGACAAGATTATTCGTAACAGCCTTGTTCCAGATAACTTCGTACAAGCAGGTGGTAAGAACTTTGGTCAAATCGCTCAAGCAGAGTTGGTGAACTATGGGGACCAATGGAAAGGTGTTGAGCTAGTTGACGGTAAGGATTCTATCTATAACCCTGACAAGGCTAAAGCTGCTTTCGAAAAAGCTAAGAAAGACTTGGAATCTAAAGGGGTAACCTTCCCAATTCACTTGGATGTCCCGGTTGAACAAACAGATACTATCGCCGTACAACAAAGCAACTCTTTCAAACAGTCCATTGAATCAACTCTTGGTGCTGAAAATGTTGTCATCGATGTGCTTCAAATGACAGATAATGAAAAAGAAACGATTACATCACAAGCGCGTGTTCCTTCTCAAAAAGACTATGATTTGAACAGTACAGGATGGGCTCCAAGCTATCAAGATCCAGCGTCTTACTTGAATATTATGGATCCAAAATCTGGTTCTGCCATGAAACACCTTGGTATTACGAAAGGAAAAGATAAGGATGTTGTAGCTAAACTTGGTTTGGATCAATATAAGAAATTGTTAGAAGATGCTGTTTCTGAGACCACTGACCTAGAGAAGAGATATGAAAAATATGCCAAAGCTCAAGCTTGGTTGACAGATAGTTCATTATTGATGCCAACAGCTTCATCTGGTGGTTCTCCAGTTGTAAGTAACGTAGTACCATTCTCAAAACCATACTCACAAGTTGGTATTAAGGGGGATCCATATATCTTTAAAGGAATGAAATTGCAAAAAGATATTGTTACAACAAAAGAATATGACGAAGCTCTTAAAAAATGGCAAAAAGAAAAATTGGAATCCAATAGCAAATACCAAAAAGAACTAGAAAAACACATTAAATAAAGCAGAAAACTCTATGTCAGACAAGCCTGATATAGAGTTTTTTCTTGCTAGTTTTAGGATTTTCTTGTAAAATAGAAAAAGTGAAGAGAGGTATGAAATGAGTAAGAAAGATAAAAAAATCGAAATTCAAGTAGCAGATGCCAAAGTTAAGGTAGGAAAAGACAGTTTTGAAGGTTATACGTTGACCATTGGTAAAAAAGTTATCGGAGAAATTGCCGAATTAGACGGACAATTTGCCATCATAAAGAATGGGAATGTCGATAGTTTTTATAAAAAATTGGAAAAAGCTGTGGAAATTTTGATTGAAAATTATAATTTAGCAAAATAAGTCTTGTTTTTTTGAAATTTTCATGATATAATAGTCCATGTTGATTGTAGGAGAGATAGCGAAGAGGCTAAACGCGGCGGACTGTAAATCCGCTCCTTCGGGTTCGGGGGTTCGAATCCCTCTCTCTCCATTTCATCAATGGGGTATAGCCAAGCGGTAAGGCAAGGGACTTTGACTCCCTCATGCGTTGGTTCGAATCCAGCTACCCCAGTTCTTAGGTAATGATCAAGATAAAAAGCAAAATATCTTAGGGTATTTTATTTTTATAATTGAAAGACGTGAACGATATAAACATGTCCTTGCGGGTGCTTAGGAAAAAAATTATAAGTATGTCAAGTTTAAGAAAAACTTGATTGTTGGAGGATTTTTTAGATGAACGAATTTGAAGATTTGCTAAATAGCGTTAGCCAAGTTGAGACTGGTGATGTTGTTAGTGCTGAAGTATTGACAGTTGATGCGACTCAAGCTAACGTTGCAATCTCTGGAACTGGTGTTGAAGGTGTCTTGACTCTTCGCGAATTGACAAACGATCGCGATGCAGATATCAATGACTTTGTTAAAGTAGGAGAAGTATTGGATGTTCTTGTACTTCGTCAAGTAGTTGGTAAAGATACTGATACAGTTACATACCTTGTATCTAAAAAACGCCTTGAAGCTCGCAAAGCATGGGACAAACTTGTTGGTCGCGAAGAAGAAGTTGTTACTGTTAAAGGAACTCGTGCCGTTAAAGGTGGACTTTCAGTAGAATTTGAAGGTGTTCGTGGATTTATCCCAGCTTCAATGTTGGATACTCGTTTCGTACGTAACACTGAGCGTTTTGTAGGTCAAGAATTTGAGGCTAAAATCAAAGAAGTTGACGCTAAAGAAAACCGCTTCATCCTTTCACGTCGTGAAGTTGTTGAAGCAGCTACTGCAGCAGCACGCGCTGAAGTATTCGGTAAATTGGCTGTTGGTGATGTTGTAACTGGTAAAGTTGCACGTATCACAAGCTTCGGTGCTTTCATCGACCTTGGTGGTGTTGACGGATTGGTTCACTTGACTGAATTGTCACACGAACGTAACGTATCACCAAAATCAGTTGTAACTGTTGGTGAAGAAATTGAAGTGAAAATCCTTGATTTTAACGAAGAAGAAGGACGCGTATCACTTTCACTTAAAGCAACAACACCTGGACCATGGGATGGCGTTGAGCAAAAATTGGCAAAAGGTGATGTAGTAGAAGGAACAGTTAAACGTTTGACTGACTTCGGTGCATTTGTTGAAGTATTGCCAGGTATCGATGGACTTGTTCACGTATCACAAATTTCACACAAACGTATTGAAAATCCTAAAGAAGCTCTTAAAGTTGGTCAAGAAGTTAAAGTTAAAGTTCTTGAAGTTAACGCAGATGCAGAGCGCGTATCACTTTCTATCAAAGCTCTTGAAGAGCGTCCAGCTCAAGAAGAAGGACAAAAAGAAGAAAAACGTGCTGCTCGTCCACGTCGTCCAAAACGTCAAGAAAAACGTGATTTTGAACTTCCAGAAACACAAACAGGATTCTCAATGGCTGATTTGTTTGGTGATATCGAACTTTAATCAAATTGAAAATTCACAAAATCCTTTGTTTACTAAACAAGGGATTTTTCTTTTGTCTCTGCTCCTTTTTTTGATATAATAGTTCTATGTTAAAATCAGAAAAACAATCACGTTATCAAATGTTGAATGAAGAATTGTCCTTCCTATTGGAAGGCGAAACCAATGTTTTGGCTAATCTTTCCAACGCCAGTGCTCTTCTAAAATCACGCTTTCCCAATACCGTATTTGCAGGTTTTTATTTGTTCGATGGAAAGGAATTGGTTTTAGGTCCCTTCCAAGGAGGTGTTTCCTGCATCCGTATTGCACTAGGAAAGGGTGTTTGTGGTGAGGCGGCTCACTTTCAGGAAACAGTTCTGGTTGGTGATGTAAGGACCTATCCCAACTATATTTCTTGTGACAGTCTAGCTAAAAGTGAAATTGTGGTGCCGATGATAAAGAATAGCCAACTACTTGGAGTTCTGGATTTGGATTCTTCAGAGATTGAGGATTACGATGCTATGGATCGAGATTATTTGGAACAATTTGTCGCGATTTTGCTTGAAAAGACGGAATGGGACTTTACAATGTTTGGGGAAAAATCTTAATGTATCAAGCACTTTATCGAAAATATAGAAGTCAAAACTTCTCCCAGTTGGTTGGTCAAGAAGTTGTGGCTAAGACTCTTAAACAAGCAGTAGAACAAGAGAAAATAAGTCATGCCTATCTTTTTTCTGGTCCTCGTGGAACAGGAAAAACAAGTGTTGCTAAAATCTTTGCCAAGGCTATGAACTGTCCCAATCAAGTGGGTGGTGAACCTTGTAATAACTGCTATATTTGTCAGGCAGTGACGGACGGTAGTTTAGAAGATGTTATCGAAATGGATGCGGCCTCTAATAATGGGGTGGATGAAATCCGTGAAATTCGTGATAAATCTACCTATGCCCCTAGCCTTGCTCGTTATAAGGTTTATATCATAGATGAGGTTCACATGCTGTCTACAGGGGCTTTTAATGCCCTCCTAAAGACGCTGGAAGAGCCAACACAGAATGTAGTCTTTATTTTGGCCACTACTGAATTGCACAAGATTCCTGCGACTATTCTATCCCGTGTGCAACGTTTTGAATTTAAATCAATTAAGACACAGGATATTAAGGAACATATCCACTATATCTTAGAAAAAGAAAATATTAGTTCTGAACCAGAGGCTGTGGAAATCATTGCCAGACGGGCTGAAGGTGGAATGCGGGACGCCTTGTCTATTTTGGATCAAGCCCTGAGTTTGACACAGGGAAATGAATTGACGACTGCCATCTCTGAAGAAATTACTGGCACCATTAGCCTATCAGCCTTGGATGATTATGTGGTTGCCTTGTCTCAACAGGATGTTACCAAGGCCTTGTCTTGCTTAAATCTTCTTTTTGACAATGGCAAGAGCATGACCCGTTTTGTGACCGACCTTTTGCACTATTTAAGAGACTTGTTAATTGTTCAAACAGGTGGAGAAAACACTCATCATAGTCCAGTCTTTGTAGAAAATTTGGCACTTCCTCAAGAAAATCTGTTTGAAATGATTCGCTTAGCGACAGTGAGTTTAGCAGATATTAAGTCTAGTTTGCAGCCCAAGATTTATGCTGAAATGATGACCATTCGTTTAGCGGAAATTAAGCCTGAACTAGCTCTATCAGGGGCAGTTGAACATGAAATTGCTACGCTGAGACAAGAAGTCGCGCGTCTCAAACAAGAACTCGCCAATGTGGGAACTGTGCCTAAGCCAACCAATCCAGCTCTTAGTCGCCCAGCAACAGGCAAGACAGTCTATCGTGTGGATCGCAATAAGGTTCAATCTATCTTACAAGAGGCCGTTGAAAATCCTGATTTAGCACGTCAAAATCTGATTCGCTTGCAGAATGCCTGGGGAGAGGTAATTGAAAGTCTTGGAGGCCCTGATAAGGCTCTGCTAGTTGGTTCTCAACCGGTTGCAGCCAATGAACACCATGCTATTCTTGCTTTTGAATCTAACTTCAATGCTGGTCAAACCATGAAACGAGACAATCTCAACACCATGTTTGGCAATATCCTCAGTCAGGCAGCAGGTTTTTCACCCGAAATTTTGGCCATTTCCATGGAGGAATGGAAAGAAGTTCGCGCAGCCTTTTCAGCCAAAACCAAATCTTCTCAAACTGAAAAAGAAGCAGAAGAAAGCCTGATTCCAGAAGGATTTGAATTTTTGGTTGATAAAGTGAAGGTAGAGGAAGACTAAAGAAAGAATTCATGATACAATAAGTTTATGAATAAACAACAATTTATTATTATGGCGCTGTTTACAGCTGCTGAGACCTATTTTTTCAATGAAGCCTGGATGACTGGCCGCTATATTATGGCAGCCTTTTGGGCAATTTTACTCTTCAGAAATTTTCGTGTCAGTTATGTGATGGGCAAAATCGTTGATGTCATCGATCAGCATTTTAATAGGAAAGACTAGCCCTCAGCTTCCAGACAAAATCAAAGCCTTTTAGGCTTTTTTTTGTTATACTATAAAAGTATATTTATAGACCTTTTACTCTATTTCTGGGGAAATCAGACGTTTTTCTAGTAAGTACTGTAAAGGCCTTGAAAAAGAAAGGAACTATCATGTCAGTATTAGAGATCAAAGATCTTCACGTTGAGATTGAAGGAAAAGAAATTTTAAAAGGGGTTGACCTGACCCTGAAAACAGGAGAAATTGCCGCTATCATGGGACCAAATGGTACTGGTAAATCGACTCTTTCTGCAGCTATCATGGGAAATCCAAACTATGAAGTGACCAAAGGTGAGGTCTTGTTTGATGGCGTAAACATCCTTGAGTTGGAAGTGGATGAGCGTGCGCGTATGGGACTTTTCCTTGCTATGCAATACCCATCAGAAATTCCTGGAATTACCAATGCTGAGTTTCTTCGTGCAGCAATGAATGCTGGTAAAGAAGATGATGAAAAGATTTCAGTTCGTGAGTTTATCACTAAGTTGGACGAGAAAATGGAATTGCTCAACATGAAAGAAGAAATGGCAGAGCGTTACCTCAACGAAGGTTTCTCTGGTGGTGAGAAAAAACGTAATGAAATTCTTCAACTCTTGATGTTGGAACCAACTTTTGCTCTTTTGGATGAGATTGACTCTGGTCTTGATATTGACGCTCTTAAAGTTGTTTCTAAAGGTGTCAATGCCATGCGTGGTGAAGGTTTTGGTGCTATGATCATCACTCACTACCAACGTCTTTTGAACTATATCACACCAGACGTGGTACACGTGATGATGGAAGGTCGTGTTGTCCTTTCTGGTGGTCCAGAATTGGCTGCGCGTTTGGAACGTGAAGGATACGCAAAACTAGCTGAAGAACTTGGCTACGACTACAAGGAAGAATTGTAATTCCCTCGTATCTTTTAGGAGAAGTAAATGACTAAAGAAAATATTAAACTTTTTTCAGAAATGCACGCTGAACCAAGCTGGTTGGCTGACCTCCGTCAAAAAGCTTTTGATAAGATTGAGAGCCTAGAATTACCAGTTATTGAGCGTGTCAAATTCCACCGTTGGAATCTGGGGGATGGGACGATTACAGAAAGCGAGCCATCAGCAAATGTTCCAGATTTCACTGCACTAGATAACCACTTGAAGTTGGTGCAAGTAGGAACGCAAACTGTTTTTGAGCAAATTCCAGTTGAGTTGGCTGAACAGGGTATCATCTTTACAGACTTCCACTCAGCTTTAGAAGAAATTCCAGAGCTTATTGAGGAATTCTTCATGTCATCTGTCAAGTATGACGATGACAAGTTGGCAGCCTACCATACAGCTTATTTCAATAGTGGTGCTGTTCTCTACATTCCTGATAATGTTGAGATTAAAGAACCAATCGAGGGTATTTTCTACCAAGATAGCGATAGCGATGTGCCGTTTAACAAGCATATTATGATTATCGCTGGTAAAAATTCTAAGATTAGTTATCTGGAGCGTTTAGAGTCACGCGGTGAAGGAAGTGCCGAAGCAACTGCCAATATCACAGTAGAAGTAATTGCACGTTCTGGTGCTCAAGTGAAGTTTGCTGCGATTGACCGTCTAGGTGAGAATGTCACAGCTTATATTAGCCGTCGTGGTAAATTAGGAAACGATGCAAGTATTGACTGGGCAATCGGTGTCATGAACGAAGGAAACGTCGTTGCGGATTTTGATAGTGACTTGATTGGTAATGGTAGCCATGCCGACCTTAAAGTGGTAGCTCTTTCAAGTGGCCGTCAGGTTCAAGGGATTGATACGCGAGTGACTAACTATGGTTGCAACTCAATCGGAAATATCCTACAACATGGAGTTATTCTTGAAAAAGCAACCTTAACCTTCAATGGTATTGGCCACATTATCAAGGGTGCCAAGGGAGCAGATGCGCAACAAGAGAGCCGTGTTCTCATGCTTTCAGACCAGGCTCGTTCAGATGCTAACCCAATTCTTTTGATTGACGAAAATGACGTTACTGCAGGTCACGCGGCTTCTATCGGTCAAGTGGATCCAGAAGATATGTACTACCTCATGAGCCGTGGCTTGGATAAGGCAACTGCAGAACGTTTGGTTGTCCGTGGTTTCCTTGGCTCCGTTATCGTTGAGATTCCAGTCAAGGAAGTTCGTGATGAAATGATTGCGACTATCGAAGAAAAATTGTCAAAACGCTAAGGGGTAGCCTATGTTAGATGTAGAAGTGATTCGCAAGGATTTTCCAATTTTAGACCAGATTGTCAACGATGAACCTCTGGTCTATCTGGACAATGCTGCGACGACACAAAAACCACTAGCAGTTCTGGAAACAATCAACCGCTACTATGAGCAGGACAATGCCAATGTTCACCGTGGTGTTCATACTTTGGCAGAACGAGCGACAGCATCTTATGAAGCCGCTCGTGAAAGCATTCGTAAGTTCATCAATGCAGGTTCGACAAAAGAAGTTCTCTTTACTAGAGGAACGACAACCAGCCTTAACTGGGTGGCACGCTTTGCAGAGGAAATCTTAACTGAGGGTGACCAAGTCTTGATTTCTGTCATGGAACACCATTCCAATATCATTCCATGGCAAGAAGCCTGTCGCAAGACTGGAGCAGAGCTTGTTTATGTCTATCTCAAGGATGGAGCTCTGGATATGGATGATTTGCGAGCTAAATTGACTGATAGAGTCAAGTTTGTCTCCCTTGCTCACGCCTCAAATGTTCTTGGTGTGGTCAATCCAATCAAAGAAATCACTCAATTGGCCCACCAAGTTGGAGCCATCATGGTGGTGGATGGTGCTCAGTCTACTCCTCATATGAAGATTGATGTCCAGGACTTGGATGTGGACTTCTTTGCCTTTTCAGGTCACAAGATGGCTGGTCCGACTGGTATCGGTGTTCTTTACGGCAAAGAAAAGTATCTGGAACAAATGTCACCAGTTGAATTTGGTGGTGAGATGATTGATTTCGTCTATGAGCAATCTGCTAGCTGGAAGGAGTTGCCTTGGAAATTCGAGGCAGGAACTCCAAATATGGCTGGTGCAATCGGACTTGCTGCTGCAGTTGATTATCTGGAAAAGATTGGTATGGATGCCATTGAAGCCCATGAACAGGAATTGATCGCATACGTCTATCCAAAACTGCAGGCGATTGAAGGACTGACCATTTATGGTTCACAGGACTTGGCTCAACGTTCAGGTGTCATTGCCTTTAACCTAGGTGACCTTCATCCGCACGACCTTGCGACGGCTCTGGATTATGAAGGAGTGGCTGTTCGTGCTGGTCACCATTGTGCGCAACCCTTGCTCCAGTATTTGGAAGTCCCAGCAACAGCTCGTGTAAGTTTTTATATCTACAATACCAAGGCTGACTGCGACAAATTAGTGGATGCCTTACAAAAGACAAAGGAGTTTTTCAATGGCACTTTCTAAACTAGATAGCCTCTATATGGCAGTGGTAGCGGACCATTCGAAAAATCCACATCACCAAGGGAAGTTGGAAGATGCTGAGCAAATCAGTCTCAACAATCCGACCTGTGGGGATGTTATCAACCTCTCTGTCAAGTTTGATGCAGATGATCGTTTGGAAGATATTGCTTTTCTAAACTCAGGATGTACGATTTCAACTGCCTCTGCAAGCATGATGACAGATGCAGTTTTAGGAAAAACCAAACAAGAAATCTTAGAACTGGCGACTATTTTTTCTGAAATGGTTCAAGGGCAAAAAGATGACAGACAAGATAGTCTTGGTGATGCTGCTTTCTTGTCAGGTGTTGCCAAATTCCCTCAACGAATCAAGTGTGCAACCTTAGCTTGGAACGCCCTCAAGAAAACAATTGAAAATCAAGAAAATCAATAAGACAAGTTTCTTTTGTCTTATGAATCAGTAGAAATGAAGAATGAAAGAAAGGATATTATGGCTGAAGAAAGAGTAGAACCAAAACCAATTGATCTTGGTGAATATAAATTTGGTTTCCATGATGATGTAGAGCCTGTCCTATCGACAGGAAAAGGATTGAACGAAGATGTCATTCGTGAACTATCAGCTGCCAAGGGAGAACCTGAGTGGATGTTAGAATTCCGTTTGAAGTCTTATGAAACCTTCAAAAAAATGCCCATGCAAACTTGGGGAGCAGACTTATCAGAGATTGATTTTGATGACTTGATTTATTACCAAAAACCATCTGATAAACCAGCTCGTTCTTGGGATGATGTGCCTGAAAAAATTAAAGAAACCTTTGAACGTATTGGGATTCCAGAAGCTGAGCGTGCTTATCTAGCTGGTGCCTCTGCCCAGTACGAGTCAGAAGTGGTTTACCACAACATGAAGGAAGAATTTGAGAAGTTAGGTATCATCTTTACAGATACGGATTCTGCCCTCAAGGAATACCCAGACTTGTTTAAACAATACTTCGCTAAGTTGGTACCGCCGACAGATAACAAGTTGGCTGCCCTTAACTCAGCAGTATGGTCAGGTGGAACCTTTATCTACGTACCAAAAGGTGTCAAGGTAGATATTCCACTTCAAACCTACTTCCGTATCAACAATGAAAATACTGGTCAGTTTGAACGTACTCTGATTATCGTTGATGAGGGAGCAAGTGTCCACTACGTAGAGGGCTGTACAGCGCCAACTTATTCAAGCAACAGCTTGCATGCTGCCATCGTAGAAATTTTTGCCTTGGATGGTGCTTATATGCGTTATACAACCATCCAAAACTGGTCTGATAACGTCTATAACTTGGTAACCAAACGTGCTAAAGCTCAAAAGGATGCTACTGTTGAGTGGATTGATGGTAACTTGGGTGCTAAAACAACCATGAAATATCCATCTGTTTACCTTGATGGAGAAGGGGCGCGTGGTACCATGCTTTCGATTGCCTTTGCCAATGCTGGGCAACACCAAGATACGGGTGCTAAGATGATCCACAATGCTCCACATACTAGCTCGTCTATTGTGTCTAAATCCATCGCTAAAGGCGGAGGAAAGGTTGACTACCGTGGACAGGTAACCTTTAACAAAAACTCTAAGAAGTCTGTTTCTCACATCGAGTGTGATACCATTATCATGGATGACTTGTCAGCATCAGATACCATTCCGTTTAATGAAATTCACAACTCGCAAGTAGCTTTGGAACACGAAGCTAAGGTATCTAAGATTTCTGAAGAACAACTCTATTATCTCATGAGCCGTGGATTGTCAGAATCTGAGGCAACTGAGATGATTGTCATGGGATTTGTAGAACCCTTTACAAAAGAACTTCCAATGGAATACGCCGTTGAGCTGAACCGTTTGATTAGCTATGAGATGGAAGGATCAGTTGGGTAAAATTTGATTTTATACTCTTCGAAAATCTCTTCAAACCACGTCAGCTTCGCCTTGCCGTACTCAAGTACTGTCTGCGGCTAGCTTCCTAGTTTGCTTTTTGATTTTCATTGAGTATTAGATTTACCCAAAATCAAGGACTTTGAAGATGAACTTGTAAGAAAAAATCGCGATTTTAAACCGCGATTTTTTTATAATTTCTCATTAACAAATCGGATAAACTGATTCCACCAAACTTTTAAGAAGAAGGCTTTTTCAATTTTCTTGTCTGCAACCATTTCGAAACTAGGGCGCTCTGTGGTGATGTAACCTTGACCAATCAAGTCCTTGTCTTCATAAGTCAAATGGCCAACCACTGTTCCAGCTTCAAGTGGTGCTGGGATTGCTTTGGAATCAGGTGTGAATTGAACAGATTGGGAAGATTGATTCCCAACACGTTCAATTAGATAGATATCCTCTGGAGCCACTGCAGTGACCGTATCTTCTTTTCCATCTTGTACAGGTGCTTTGCTATCTTGATAGGCATCGCCTTGCTGAACGATTTTGCGAAGTGTAAATGTAGAAGAAATATAATCCATTAGGGAAGATGTAGCTGTAAATCGAGCGTAAGGATTATTATCTTGATGGTCTGCATTTAAAACAACTGTGATGACTCTCATGCCTTTTTCGACAGTAGTACCAACAAAAGACTCTCCAGCCTTATCTGTTGTTCCTGTTTTCAGTCCATCAAAACCACCACGGTAAGCAGGCATACCTTCTAACATGTAGTTGGTTGAAGTGATTGTTATCCCATCAAAAGTAGAAGAAGGTTTTTTGGTGATTTCCAAAACTTGTGGGTACTTTTTGATGAGGTTGCGGGCAACGATGGCAACATCATAAGCACTGAGCTTATTTTCATCATCTTTATTAGATCCTGGGTAAATATTATCTCCTAGAGTCTCGTTGTTAAGACCAGTTGTATTGACAACCGTGGCATCTTTGATTCCCCATTCCAAGAGTTTTGCTCGCATCATATCAACGAAGTTTTTTTCAGAGCCAGCAATTTTCTCAGCTAGGGCAATAGCGGCGCTGTTGGCACTAGATACTAGGGTTGCTTCAAGCAGTTGTTCGACGGTATAATTACGAGCCTCCATAGGAACGTTACTGGCTTCAGAATTTGTCGTCAATTGATAAGGATAATCAGAAATATCTACTGGGGTGGAGAGTGTGATACTTCCATTTTCTAGAGCCTCATAGACAAGATAAACTGTAAGTAGTTTTGTAATAGAAGCAATTTCGACAGGTTGGGTTGCATCTTTCTCATAGAGAATTTTACCAGTATTTGCCTCAACAGCAATGGCATGTTTTGCAGCAATATTAAAATCTTGAGCAGCAACAGTAGAAGCGCCTCCTAAAAGGGAGACAGTTAATAAAGTTAAACATATTTTTTTCATAGTAGTTTTATTCTATCATAAAGAAAAAAAATATTCTTGCTTTAATAATTCATCCGTTAAGCTTTTTGAAAATATGGTAAAATAGAGTGAGGGAGGTAACTCATGTTTCGTAGAAATAAATTATTTTTTTGGACCACAGAAATTTTACTCTTAACCATCATCTTTTACCTATGGAGACAGATGGGGTCTTTGATTAACCCTTTTGTTAGCGTGCTTAATACAATTATGATTCCATTTTTATTAGGGGGCTTTCTTTATTATTTGACAAACCCTATTGTTACTTTCTTAAATAAAGTCTGTAAACTCAATCGTTTACTTGGTATTTTAATTACCTTGTGTGCTTTGGTCTGGGGAATGGTCATAGGTGTTGTCTATCTCTTACCTATTTTGATTAATCAGTTATCTAGTTTGATTATATCTAGTCAAACTATTTATAGTCGAGTACAAGACTTAATCATAGACTTATCTAATTATCCTGCACTCCAGAATTTGGATGTAGAAGCTACAATTCAGCAACTAAACTTATCCTATGTTGATATTCTTCAGAATATCCTAAATAGCGTATCAAATAGTGTGGGGAGCGTCTTGTCAGCTCTTATCAGTACTGTTTTGATTTTGATTATGACTCCAGTTTTTTTGGTTTATTTCTTATTAGATGGACATAAATTCTTGCCCATGCTTGAAAGAACGATTCTAAAGAGGGATCGCTTGCATATTGCAGGCTTATTAAAGAATTTAAATGCGACGATTGCTCGCTATATTAGTGGAGTTTCGATTGACGCAATCATTATAGGTTGTTTAGCTTATATTGGCTATAGTATTATTGGTTTAAAATATGCTTTAGTTTTTGCTATTTTTTCTGGTGTAGCCAATTTAATTCCTTATGTGGGGCCAAGTATTGGTCTGATTCCTATGATCATCGCAAATATATTCACTGATCCCCATAGAATGCTGATTGCAGTGATTTATATGCTTGTTGTTCAGCAGGTAGATGGTAATATCTTATATCCTCGAATCGTAGGAAGTGTTATGAAGGTTCATCCAATCACGATTTTAGTTTTACTTTTGTTGTCAAGCAATATCTATGGTGTAGTTGGAATGATTGTCGCAGTGCCAACCTATTCTATCTTAAAAGAAATTTCTAAGTTCTTATCCCGTTTGTATGAAAATCATAAAATAATGAAAGAACGAGAAAGAGAATTAGCTAAGTAAAAGTCAGGAGAACCCTGATTTTTCTTTACTGGAAGTGGCCTTTAGATTAGAAGATTGAAAATAAGTTAAAGTCCTAAACTAATTTTCACAGCTAAGAATAGTAGAAGTTAATCTGATAAAAATCGAAAAACCAGTGGAATTCCGTGTCAGGGTAAGTTCCACTGGTTTTCATAGTCTATTAAAGTTTGAATGAAACCTATTTATTTTAGCACAACAAGTAAAAAGTAGTCCGAATAATATAAGGATTGATTTTATAGTTTTTAAACTCAAATGAATTGAAACAAAGAGAGTAGGAAAATTCTCATCTGAAAGTATTTTAGAATAATTCTCTTCGTGAATTTCTTCAAAACAGATAGCTTTATCTTAGGTATGTGTTAATTGGATTTCGTAAGCTCTATTCACAATCGTAAAGTTATGCACTGAGAAAATTGTAGTTAGTCTCCCAGTTTGCTAAATTTCTCGAATAGTATCTTTTTAGGTACGTGATTTCCTTTTTGCATTTTTGTGTTAGATAAGGTATAATGGTTTTATTGTCTTTTGGGGTCGTTACGGATTCGACAGGCATTATGAGGCATATTTTGCGACTCGTGTGGCGACGTAAACGCTCAGTTAAATATAACTGCAAAAAATAACACTTCTTACGCTCTAGCTGCCTAAAAACCAGCAGGCGTGACCCGATTTGGATTGCTCGTGTTCAATGACAGGTCTTATTATTAGCGAGATACGATCAAACTTTGTCTAGCAGTTTGGTAAGAGATTTATAGGCTCGCAGTTCCTAGGCTTGAGTTATGTGTCGAGGAGCTGTTAAAACAATACATAACCTATGGTTGTAGACAAATATGTTAGCAGATGTTTGGACGTGGGTTCGACTCCCACCGGCTCCATTGATAATTTACATTGTTTTGTAAATCTTTCTAAAACGTTGTTTTTACAACGTTTTTTATTTTATTCTTTGGTATTCTTTTGCAAAAAAAGAATACAACATTTTGTTGTATCCTAAATATTAAATCAAGTCCTGAATTTTCTTAAGTTTTTATCATATTTTCTGTTATAATTAAGGTGCCTTAAGAAGAATAATGAAAAAACTAAATGTTTTTCATATAGTTTTCATTGTTTTAATAGTTTAAAGTCAATCTTATTTTTCTCTAATAGAAAATAATGAAAAAGTAGGTTTAGAAAGAGGTAAGTATCTATGTCTTCTCATAAAAAAGTGTCACTCTCTGAGATTAATCAATCTATCGATACTCCAAATAACAATCATTTCTGGCAAAATTTAAAGGCCTTTTTAGGTCCGGGTGCTCTTGTTGCAGTTGGTTATATGGATCCAGGAAACTGGATTACCAGTGTAGTCGGTGGTGCTTCCTATAAGTATAGTCTCTTGTTTGTTATCTTGATTTCATCTCTCATTGCCATGCAACTTCAGCAGATGGCAGGAAAGCTTGGTATTGTAACCCAGATGGACCTGGCTCAAGCAACGGCTCATCATTCACCTAAATGGCTTCGTTATAGTCTATGGGTGATTTTAGAATTAGCCTTGATGGCGACAGATCTGGCAGAAGTTCTAGGTTCAGCGATTGCTCTCAATCTTCTCTTTAAGATTCCGATTATGATAGCAATTCTCTTGACCGTGTTGGATGTTTTTCTCTTATTGCTTCTGATGAAATTTGGCTTTAAGAAGATTGAAGCTATTGTGACAACACTGATTTTAACCATTCTAGCAATTTTTACCTATCTGGTAGCTTTGTCACATCCAAGCTTCCAAGGAATCGTTGAGGGTTATCTACCGAATGCAACCTTATTTGAAAGTCCCTTGCCAGGGCATGAAAGTCAATTAACCTTGGCACTAGGGATCGTGGGAGCAACGGTTATGCCCCATAACCTCTATTTGCATTCTTCCTTGTCTCAAACTCGGAAAATCAATCACAAGGACAAGAATGATGTTCGAAAAGCCGTGCGCTTTATGACCTGGGATTCAAATCTCCAATTATCCTTGGCCTTTGTGGTTAACTCCCTTCTATTAATTCTCGGGGCGGCTCTCTTTTTCGGCCATGCATCTGAGATTTCTGCCTTCTCTCAAATGTATAATGCCTTGCAGGATTCTACTATTGCAGGAGCTATAGCTAGCTCGACCTTATCAACCTTGTTTGCCTTGGCTTTATTAGCCAGTGGTCAAAATTCGACAATTACGGGTACCTTGACTGGACAAATCGTTATGGAAGGTTTCTTGCATATGAGATTACCTCAATGGTTCATTCGTTTGGCAACTCGTCTCTTTGCCTTGTTGCCTGTCATGATTGTAGCGGTTCTGTTTGGTCATCAGGAAAAAACATTGGATCAGTTATTGGTTTATTCACAAGTCTTTCTTTCGATTGCTCTTCCATTTTCAATCTTCCCACTGATTTATCTAACTTCTAAGAAATCACTGATGGGAGAATTTACCAATGCCAAATGGAATACCATCCTTGGCTATATCGTTTCCATTATCTTAACAATTCTCAATGTGAAATTGTTATTTGATATTTTCTAAGAAATTCACCCGAGTTATAAAACAAGCATATAAGAAAAAAGATACCCAAGATTTCTTGGGTATCTTTTTTAAAATAAACGGAAGACATGGGATTCGAACCCACGCACGCTGTTACACGCCTACCGCGTTTCCAACACGGCCTCTTAAGCCTCTTGAGTAATCTTCCAATACTTACTCAAATAGTCTACCATAAAGGCTCTTATCTTGCAATAAAAATTCTAAAAATAAGAAAAATGATAGAACTTGAAAGAAAATGATAAAAAATGCTTGACTTTAAAAGAAAGTGTGATAGAATGAATAGTGTAAACGATAACAGGAGGTGATTCGGTGTTAAAAACAGAGCGGAAGCAACTGATTTTAGAGGAGTTAAATCAACATCATGTAGTTTCTCTAGAGAAATTAGTTAGTTTGCTAGAAACGTCAGAATCAACGGTTCGCAGAGACTTGGATGAGTTGGAAGCAGAAAACAAGCTTCGTCGAGTGCATGGTGGAGCAGAATTGCCCCATTCCTTGCAGGAAGAAGAAACCATTCAAGAAAAATCTGTCAAAAACCTTCAAGAGAAGAAATTGCTGGCTCAGAAAGCAGCCTCTCTCATCAAGGAACAAGATGTCATCTTTATCGATGCTGGAACAACGACAGCCTTTTTGATTCATGAATTGGTCAATAAGAATGTCACAGTTGTGACCAACTCTATACACCATGCTGCTCAGTTGGTTGAAAAGCAGATTCCAACTGTCATGGTTGGAGGAAGTGTCAAGATGGCAACAGATGCTAGCATCGGGGGCGTTGCTCTTAACCAGATTAACCAATTGCACTTTGACCGTGCCTTTATCGGAATGAATGGTGTGGACGATGGCTATTATACGACTCCTGATATGGAGGAGGGAGCTGTGAAGCGTGCTATTTTAGAGAATGCCAAACAGACCTATGTCTTGGTGGATTCGTCTAAGATTGGACAAACTTGCTTTGCCAAGGTAGCACCACTCAAACGAGCTATTGTTATCACAAGTCAAGGGCATGATCTCTTGCAGGTTATTAAGGAGAAAACGGAGGTAGTAGAAGTATGATTTATACAGTCACACTCAATCCATCCATTGACTATATCGTTCGTTTGGACCAAGTCCAAGTCGGTAGTGTCAATCGAATGGATAGTGATGATAAGTTTGCTGGTGGGAAAGGAATCAATGTCAGTCGTGTCTTGAAACGCTTGGGTATTCCAAATACAGCGACGGGATTTATCGGAGGCTTTACTGGAAAATTTATCACAGATACTCTGGCAAAGGAAGAAATCGAGACACGTTTTGTCCAAGTGGCAGAAGATACTCGTATCAATGTTAAAATCAAAGCAGACCAAGAAACAGAAATCAACGGAACGGGTCCAAATGTGGAACCAGCTCAGCTAGAAGAATTGAAAGCTATTTTATCTAGTCTGACAGCAGAAGATACGGTTGTGTTTGCGGGTTCAAGTGCTAAAAATCTAGGCAATGTCATCTATAAGGATTTGATTGCCTTGACGCGTCAAACGGGTGCGCAAGTGGTTTGTGACTTTGAAGGACAGACCTTGATTGATAGTTTGGACTACCAGCCACTTTTGGTCAAACCAAATAATCACGAACTTGGAGCTATCTTTGGGGTTAAACTTGACAGTTTGGACCAAATTGAGAAATATGCTCGAGAGTTACTGGTTAAGGGTGCTCAAAACGTCATTATCTCTATGGCTGGTGACGGTGCTCTTCTTGTCACATCTGAGGGAGCTTATTTCGCTAAACCAATCAAAGGAACAGTGAAAAATTCAGTCGGAGCTGGTGACTCTATGGTTGCCGGATTCACAGGTGAATTTGTCAAATCAAAAGACGCAGTAGAAGCCTTCAAATGGGGAGTGGCTTGCGGAACGGCAACCACCTTCTCAGATGATTTGGCAACGGCGGAATTTATTAAAGAAACATATGAAAAAGTTGAGGTAGAAAAACGATGAAAATTCAAGACCTATTGAGAAAAGATGTCATGTTGCTCGATTTGCAAGCAACTGAAAAAACTGCTGTCATCGAAGAGATGATTAAAAGCTTGGTAGACCACGGTTATGTGACAGATTTTGAAACCTTTAAAGAAGGCATTTTGGCGCGTGAAGCTTTGACTTCTACAGGTTTGGGTGACGGAATCGCAATGCCTCACAGCAAAAATGCTGCTGTAAAAGAAGCGACAGTTCTCTTTGCCAAGTCAAACAAGGGTGTTGACTATGAGAGCTTGGATGGACAAGCAACTGACCTCTTCTTCATGATTGCGGCTCCAGAAGGTGCAAATGACACTCACTTGGCAGCCTTGGCAGAATTGTCTCAATACTTGATGAAAGACGGTTTTGCTGATAAACTTCGTCAAGCAACATCAGCTGACCAAGTCATTGAACTTTTTGACCAAGCTTCAGAAAAAGCTCAAGAACCAGTTCAAGCTCCTGTAAATGAATCTGGTGACTTTATCGTAGCAGTTACAGCTTGTACAACAGGAATTGCCCACACATACATGGCCCAAGAAGCCCTTCAAAAAGTGGCTGCTGAAATGGGTGTTGGAATTAAGGTTGAAACCAACGGTGCCAGTGGTGTTGGTAACCAACTAACTGCGGAAGACATTCGTAAGGCTAAAGCTGTTATCATCGCAGCAGACAAGGCCGTTGAAATGGATCGATTTGATGGAAAACCATTGATCAATCGTCCAGTTGCTGACGGTATCCGTAAGACAGAAGAGTTGATCAACTTGGCTCTTTCTGGGGATGCTGAAATCTACCGTGCCGCTAATGGTACAAAAACTGCAACAGCATCTAACGAAAAACAAAGCCTTGGTGGTGCCTTCTATAAACACTTGATGAGTGGTGTCTCTCAAATGTTACCATTCGTTATCGGTGGTGGTATCATGATTGCCCTTGCCTTCTTGATTGATGGTGCTTTGGGTGTGCCAAATGAAAATCTTGGAAATCTTGGTTCTTATCATGAACTAGCTTCTATGTTTATGAAAATCGGTGGTGCAGCCTTTGGCTTGATGCTCCCAGTCTTTGCAGGTTATGTTGCCTACTCTATCGCTGAAAAACCAGGTTTGGTAGCAGGTTTCGTGGCTGGTGCTATTGCCAAAGAAGGTTTTGCCTTTGGTAAAATTCCTTATGCCGCAGGTGGTGAAGCAACTTCAACTCTTGCAGGTGTCTCATCTGGTTTCCTAGGTGCCCTTGTTGGTGGATTTATCGCAGGTGCTTTAGTGCTTGCTATCAAGAAATACGTTAAAGTTCCTCGTTCACTTGAAGGTGCAAAATCAATTCTTCTCTTGCCACTTCTTGGAACAATCTTGACTGGATTTGTCATGCTAGCTGTGAATATCCCAATGGCCGCAATTAACACTGCTATGAATGACTTCCTAGGAGGTCTTGGAGGCGGTTCAGCTGTCCTTCTCGGTATCGTCCTTGGTGGAATGATGGCTGTCGATATGGGTGGACCAGTTAACAAAGCTGCCTATGTCTTTGGTACAGGTACGCTTGCAGCGACTGTTTCTTCAGGTGGTTCTGTAGCTATGGCAGCAGTTATGGCTGGAGGAATGGTGCCACCACTTGCAATCTTTGTCGCAACTCTTCTTTTCAAAGATAAATTTACTAAGGAAGAACGCAACTCTGGTTTGACAAACATCATCATGGGCTTGTCATTTATCACTGAGGGAGCAATTCCATTTGGTGCCGCTGACCCAGCTCGTGCGATCCCAAGTTTCATTCTTGGTTCAGCAGTAGCAGGTGGCCTCGTTGGTCTTACTGGTATCAAACTCATGGCGCCACACGGAGGAATCTTCGTGATCGCCCTTACTTCAAATGCTCTCCTTTACCTCGTTTCTGTCTTGGTAGGAGCAATCGTAAGTGGAGTGGTCTATGGTTACCTACGCAAACCACAAGCATAAAACTTAGATAGAAAATGAAAAGATTGGACCGTTTGGTGCAGTCTTTTTCTCTTTCCGAAATGCCTGTGAAATATGGTATAATAGAAGAATGGCAAACAAGAATACAAGTAAAACAAGACGGAGACCGTCTAAAGCAGAACTCGAAAGAAAAGAAGCGATTCAACGGATGTTGATTTCGTTGGGAATCGCCCTTTTATTGATTTTCGCAGCTTTTAAATTAGGAGCTGCAGGTATCACTCTTTACAATTTAATTCGCTTGTTGGTGGGTAGCCTAGCCTATTTGGCAATATTTGGTATCCTGCTCTATCTCTTCTTCTTCAAGTGGATACGAAAACAGGAAGGACTCTTATCAGGATTTTTTACCATATTTGCAGGTTTGCTCCTGATTTTTGAGGCCTACTTGGTTTGGAAATATGGTTTGGACAAGTCCGTTCTAAAAGGGACCATGGCTCAGGTTGTGACTGATTTGACTGGTTTTCGAACGACCAGTTTTGCTGGAGGGGGCCTGATTGGGGTCGCTCTTTATATTCCAACCGCCTTTCTCTTTTCAAATATCGGCACTTACTTTATTGGTTCTATCTTGATTTTAGTGGGTGCTCTCCTAGTCAGTCCTTGGTCTGTTTATGATATTGCTGAATTTTTCAGTAGAGGATTTGTCAAATGGCGGGAAGGTCATGAGCGTCGAAAAGAGGAACGCTTTGTCAAACAAGAAGAAAAAGCTCGTCAAAAGGCTGAGGAAGAGGCTAGATTAGAACAAGAAGCGGCTGAAAAAGCCTTACTCGATTTGCCTCCTGTTGATATGGAAACGGGTGAAATTCTGACAGCAGATGTTGTACTTGACGCTCCACCTTTTCCAGAAGAAGAGTGGGTGGAACCAGAAATTATCCTGCCTCAACCAGAGCTTGAATTCCCTGAACAGGAAGATGGCTCTGATGATGAAGATGTTCAGGTCGATTTTTCGGCTAAAGAAGCTCTTGAATACAAACTTCCAAGTTTACAACTCTTTGCCCCAGATAAACCCAAAGACCAGTCTAAAGAGAAGAAAATCGTTCGGGAAAATATCAAAATTCTAGAAGAAACCTTTGCTAGCTTTGGTATCAAGGTAACAGTTGAACGGGCTGAAATTGGGCCATCAGTGACCAAGTATGAAGTCAAGCCAGCAGTGGGAGTACGGGTCAACCGAATTTCCAATCTAGCAGATGATCTCGCTCTAGCCTTGGCAGCCAAGGATGTCCGAATCGAAGCACCAATTCCTGGGAAATCTTTAGTGGGAATTGAGGTACCAAACTCTGAGATTGCGACAGTTTCTTTCCGAGAACTATGGGAACAATCGCAAACGAAAGCAGAAAATCTCTTGGAAATTCCTCTAGGAAAGGCGGTTAATGGCACTGCAAGAGCTTTTGACCTTTCCAAAATGCCCCACTTGCTAGTTGCAGGTTCAACGGGTTCTGGGAAGTCAGTAGCTGTTAACGGCATTATCGCTAGCATCCTCATGAAGGCGAGACCTGACCAAGTTAAATTTATGATGGTCGATCCCAAGATGGTTGAATTGTCTGTTTACAATGATATTCCCCACCTCTTGATTCCAGTCGTGACCAATCCACGCAAGGCCAGCAAGGCTCTGCAAAAGGTTGTGGATGAAATGGAAAATCGTTATGAACTTTTTGCCAAGGTGGGAGTTCGTAACATTGCAGGCTTTAATGCCAAGGTAGAAGAGTTCAATGCCCAGTCTGAGTACAAGCAGATTCCGCTACCGCTCATTGTTGTGATTGTAGATGAGTTGGCTGACCTTATGATGGTTGCCAGCAAGGAAGTGGAAGATGCTATTATCCGTCTTGGACAGAAGGCGCGGGCTGCAGGTATCCACATGATTCTTGCAACCCAGCGTCCATCCGTTGATGTCATCTCTGGTTTGATTAAGGCCAATGTCCCATCTCGTGTCGCTTTCGCAGTTTCATCAGGGACAGACTCCCGTACGATCTTGGATGAAAATGGAGCAGAAAAACTGCTTGGTCGAGGAGACATGCTCTTTAAACCGATTGATGAAAATCATCCAGTTCGTCTACAAGGCTCCTTTATATCGGATGACGATGTCGAACGCATCGTAAACTATATCAAAGCTCAGGCAGATGCAGACTACGATGAGAGCTTTGATCCAGGTGAGGTTTCTGAAAATGAAGGTGAATTTTCAGATGGTGAATCTGGTGGAGATCCGCTTTTTGAAGAAGCCAAGGCTTTGGTAATCGAAACCCAGAAAGCCAGTGCATCCATGATTCAGCGTCGTTTGTCAGTTGGTTTTAACCGTGCGACCCGTCTCATGGAAGAGCTTGAGATGGCAGGTGTCATTGGTCCAGCTGAAGGTACCAAACCAAGAAAAGTATTGCAACAATAAAAAATAGCTTCTTTCCAAGTTTGGAGGGAAGCTATTTCTGGCTATTGATTGGTTTTATTTTCTGAAGTTGGCGCATTGGACTGTTTTTCGTTTTCAGTAGCAGGTTTACTTGAAGCAGGAGTAGAAGAGTCCTGAGTTGCTGTTTTCTGATCTTCTTTTTTCTCTTCCTTGACGCTAGATTTTGGTGTTTCCTCTTGCTGTGTTTTTTCTTGACTAGTGTTAGTCTCTTTAGTTGGACTGGTGTTTTCCTTAGGGGATTCCTTTTGGATTTCTTTGACAATGGTTGTCGTCTGGCTTGTCGTAGGTTCTTTTTTAATATTTTTGTTATTATCCAAGGCATTCATGATCGTGATAGTCGCAGTAATCAAGCCGAGGATACTACCGATAGTAGCAACGGTTTTTTGAAAGACTGTAAAGCCTTTTTTGATGTGTTCTGTTTTTGGTTTTGAAGTTCTACGATAATTAGACATACATTCTCTCCTTTGATTAAAATTTATTATACCGCAATTCTTTAAAAAAATCTTAAAAAAAGAGGAATTGCCCTTTCTTGTCGCAAGCTCCGTTTCATGATACAATAGAAGAAGTGATTTTAGAAAGCGTGAGAAAACATGATTTACTTTGATAATTCGGCGACGACCAAGCCCTATCCTGAAGCCCTTGAAACCTATATGCAGGTCGCTTCAAAAATTTTAGGAAATCCATCTAGTCTCCATCGTTTGGGAGACCAGGCAACACGAATCTTAGATGCTTCTCGGCAACAGATTGCAGATTTAATTGGTAAGAAAAGCGATGAGATTTTCTTTACTTCTGGTGGAACAGAAGGGGATAACTGGGTTATCAAGGGAGTAGCATTTGAAAAAGCCCAGTTTGGTAAGCACATCATCGTATCAGCCATTGAACATCCAGCAGCCAAAGAATCAGCTCTTTGGTTGAAATCTCAAGGTTTTGAAGTGGATTTTGCTCCAGTAGATGAGAAAGGATTTGTGGATGTTGAGGCGCTAGCAGATTTGATAAGACCTGATACGACCCTCGTTTCCATCATGGCAGTTAACAATGAAATCGGCTCGATCCAACCTATTGAGGCTATTTCAGAATTGTTGGCAGATCAGCCGACTATTTCCTTCCACGTTGATGCGGTTCAGGCGCTTGCTAAGATTCCAACTGAAAAATATCTGACAGAACGAGTGGATTTCGCGACCTTTTCGAGTCATAAATTTCATGGTGTCCGAGGTGTTGGTTTTGTCTATATCAAGTCTGGCAAGAAGATTACACCTTTTTTAACAGGTGGTGGCCAGGAACGTGATTACCGTTCGACAACTGAAAATGTGGCAGGGATTGCAGCAACCGCTAAGGCTCTCCGTTTATCTATGGAAAAGCTAGATATCTTTAGGAGCAAGACTGGGCAGATGAAGGCAGTGATTCGTCAAGCACTTCTCGACTATCCAGATATTTTTGTCTTTTCAGATGAGGAAGACTTTGCCCCTCATATCCTGACTTTTGGAATCAAGGGTGTTCGTGGTGAAGTCATCGTTCACGCTTTTGAAGACTATGATATTTTCATCTCAACGACCTCTGCTTGTTCGTCCAAGGCAGGGAAACCTGCAGGTACCTTGATTGCCATGGGAGTGGACAAGGATAAGGCCCAGTCAGCTGTGCGTCTTAGTCTAGACCTTGAAAATGATATGAGTCAGGTCGAGCAGTTTTTGACCAAGTTAAAATTGATTTACAATCAAACTAGAAAAGTAAGATAGGAGCATTCATGCAGTATTCAGAAATTATGATTCGCTACGGTGAGCTGTCAACCAAGGGCAAAAACCGTATGCGTTTCATCAATAAACTTCGCAATAATATTTCAGACGTTTTGTCTATCTATCCCCAAGTTAAGGTAACCGCAGATCGTGATCGTGCCCATGCATACCTCAATGGCGCGGATTACACAGCAGTTGCAGAATCGCTTAAGCAAGTCTTTGGAATTCAGAATTTTTCTCCAGTATATAAGGTTGAAAAATCTGTAGAAGTTCTGAAGTCTTCTGTCCAAGAGATTATGCAGGACATCTACAAGGAAGGCATGACCTTTAAAATCTCTAGTAAACGTAGCGATCACAACTTTGAATTGGATAGTCGTGAACTCAACCAAACCCTTGGAGGAGCTGTTTTCGAAGCTATTCCAAACGTACAAGCTCAAATGAAAAGTCCTGACATCAATCTTCAGGTGGAGATTAGAGAAGAGGCAGCCTACCTTTCTTATGAAACTATTCGTGGGGCTGGTGGTTTGCCAGTTGGAACTTCAGGTAAAGGGATGCTTATGTTGTCAGGAGGGATTGACTCACCTGTAGCAGGTTATCTTGCTTTGAAACGTGGAGTGGATATTGAGGCAGTTCACTTTGCTAGCCCACCTTACACCAGTCCTGGTGCTCTTAAAAAAGCCCAAGATTTGACCCGTAAATTAACCAAGTTTGGTGGAAATATCCAGTTTATCGAAGTGCCTTTTACAGAGATTCAAGAGGAAATCAAAGCCAAAGCGCCAGAAGCCTATCTCATGACCTTGACGCGTCGTTTTATGATGCGGATTACCGACCGTATTCGTGAGGTACGAAATGGCTTGGTTATCATCAATGGGGAAAGTCTAGGTCAAGTAGCCAGCCAAACCCTTGAAAGTATGCAGGCTATTAATGCTGTTACAAACACTCCCATCATCCGTCCAGTTGTGACAATGGATAAGTTGGAAATCATTGACATTGCTCAGGCAATCGATACCTTTAACATTTCAATCCAACCGTTTGAAGACTGTTGTACGATTTTTGCACCAGATCGTCCAAAGACTAATCCTAAGATTAAGAATGCAGAGCAGTATGAAGCACGTATGGATGTTGAAGGCTTAGTTGAGCGAGCAGTGGCTGGAATTATGATTACTGAGATTACACCTCAAGCTGAAAAAGATGAAGTCGATGACTTGATTGACAATCTGCTCTAATCAGAAAACACAAAAGAATAGCGAAAATCAGGAAAGAAAGTTAGTTTTTTCTCTAAAAACAGGTAAAAAAACTGACTTTTTTTCTATTTTTATGATATAATGAGATAAAATTTTGAATATAGAGAGTTTTCTGACAATGAATCATTCCTACTTTTATTTAAAAATGAAAGAACACAAACTCAAGGTTCCTTATACAGGTAAGGAGCGCCGTGTACGTGTTCTTCTACCTAAAGATTATGAGAAAGACACGGACCGTTCCTATCCTGTTGTATACTTTCATGACGGGCAAAATGTTTTTTATAGCAAAGAGTCTTTCATTGGTCATTCATGGAAGATTATTCCAGCTATTAAGCGTAATCCTGATATCAGTCGCATGATTGTCGTTGCTATTGACAATGATGGCATGGGGCGGATGAATGAGTATGCGGCATGGAAGTTCCAAGAGTCTCCTATCCCAGGGCAGCAGTTTGGCGGTAAGGGTGTGGAGTATGCAGAGTTTGTCATGGAGGTGGTCAAGCCTTTTATCGATGAAACTTATCGTACAAAAGCAGACCGCCAGCATACAGCCATGATTGGTTCCTCATTAGGAGGGAATATTACCCAGTTTATCGGCTTGGAATACCAAGACCAAATTGGTTGCTTGGGCGTCTTTTCATCTGCCAACTGGCTCCACCAAGAAGCCTTTAACCGCTATATTGAGCGCCAGAAATTATCGCTTGACCAGCGCATCTTCATCTATGTGGGAACGGAAGAAGCGGATGATACGGACAAGACCTTGATGGCTGGTAATATCAAACAAGCCTACATTGATTCATCGCTACGCTATTACCATGATTTGATAGCAGGGGGAGTACATCTGGATAATCTTGTGCTGAAAGTTCAGTCTGGTGCCATCCATAGTGAAATCCCTTGGTCAGAAAATCTACCCGATTGTCTGAGATTTTTTGCAGAAAAATGGTAAGTTAAGAAAGGAAAAAACGAAATGCATATTGAACATCTTAGCCACTGGAGTGGCAATCTTAACCGTGAAATGTACCTTAACCGTTATGGACATGCTGGGATTCCAGTTGTGGTCTTTGCTTCATCAGGTGGTAGTCACAACGAATACTATGATTTTGGTATGATTGATGCCTGTGCTTCCTTTATCGAGGAAGGCCGTGTTCAGTTCTTTACCCTATCCAGTGTAGACAGTGAGAGCTGGTTGGCCACTTGGAAAAACGGTCACGACCAAGCAGAGATGCACCGAGCCTACGAACGTTATGTGATTGAGGAGGCCATTCCTTTTATCAAGCACAAGACAGGTTGGTTTGATGGCATGATGACGACAGGTTGCTCTATGGGAGCCTATCATGCACTCAATTTCTTCCTCCAGCATCCAGATGTCTTTACCAAAGTGATTGCTCTTAGTGGTGTTTACGACGCACGTTTCTTTGTCGGCGATTACTACAATGACGATGCTATTTACCAAAACTCGCCAGTAGATTATATCTGGAATCAGAACGACGGCTGGTTTATTGACCGTTATCGTCAGGCAGAGATTGTGCTTTGTACGGGTCTTGGTGCCTGGGAACAAGATGGTCTACCATCTTTCTACAAGCTGAAAGAAGCCTTTGACCAGAAACAAATTCCAGCCTGGTTTGCTGAATGGGGACACGATGTCGCCCACGACTGGGAATGGTGGCGCAAACAAATGCCTTATTTCCTCGGCAATCTCTATTTATAAAAGGAGTTACCTATGAATTACCTTGTTATTTCTCCCTACTATCCACAAAACTTTCAACAGTTTACCATCGAACTAGCTAATAAAGGCATCACAGTCTTGGGGATTGGCCAAGAACCATACGAGCAATTGGATGAACCTTTACGCAATAGCCTAACCGAATATTTCCGTGTGGACAATCTTGAGAACATAGATGAAGTCAAACGTGCAGTTGCTTTTCTCTTTTATAAACATGGTCCAATTGATCGCATCGAATCCCACAATGAATATTGGTTAGAGTTGGACGCAAGTCTTCGTGAGCAATTCAATGTTTTTGGTGCCAAACCAGAGGATCTCAAAAAGACGAAATTTAAGTCTGAAATGAAGAAGCTTTTCAAAAAAGCAGGTGTCCCTGTGGTACCTGGAGCTGTTATCAAGACTGAAGCAGATGTGGATCAAGCTGTGAATGAAATCGGCCTTCCAATGATTGCCAAACCTGACAATGGAGTGGGAGCAGCCGCGACCTTTAAGCTTGAAACAGAAGACGATATCAATCACTTCAAGCAAGAATGGGACCATTCGACCGTTTATTTCTTTGAAAAATTTGTCACTTCCAGCGAAATTTGCACCTTTGATGGTCTAGTGGACAAGTATGGAAAGATTGTCTTCTCAACAACCTTTGACTACGCCTATACACCGCTTGATCTGATGATTTACAAGATGGACAATTCTTATTACGTTCTCAAGGATATGGATCCTAAATTACGTAAATATGGTGAGGCAATTGTCAAGGAATTTGGCATGAAAGAACGGTTCTTCCATATTGAGTTCTTCCGTGAAGGGGATGATTACATTGCCATCGAGTACAATAACCGTCCTGCAGGTGGTTTCACTATCGATGTTTATAATTTTGCTCATTCCTTGGACCTCTATCGTGGCTACGCAGCTATAGTCGCAGGAGAAGAGTTCCCAGCGTCAGAGTTTGAACCTCAGTATTGTTTGGCTACATCACGTCGTGCAAATGCTCACTATGTCTATTCAGAAGAGGATTTGCTTGACAAATATAGCCAGCAGTTTAAGGTTAAAAAAATCATGCCAGCGGCCTTTGCGGAACTTCAAGGAAATTACCTGTATATGTTGACAACTCCGAGTCGACAAGAAATGGAGCAGATGATTAAGGACTTTGGTCAGCGTCAGGCTTAAGAGACTATCGGATTAAGGAAATTTACTCCCTTAATCCTTTTGTTTTGTCTGATAAAAAATAAGAGCATCCTAACAAGGTAGCTATCATAAAACTTGTTCGATAACTATTTGAAGCAGGATTAGGTGGTCAGAAATTGAATTTTAACATTTCAATTGAGTCATAGTATTGTGCTTTCGTATCCTTAAATCAGCTAAAAGGATCCATGACGACACCTATACGATATAGTTTTCAAGATACCAAACAAGTCTATTAAAATATTCAGGTGACGCATAGATATAGTTAATTGAAGCTTTGTTTGAAATCTGATAAAATAATGATGTTACTAAGTTTTAAAAACTAAAGAAAAGGGAAGATATGATTACAGGCGAATTAAAAAATAAAATCGATCAGTTGTGGGAAATTCTTTGGACAGAAGGAAATGCAAATCCTTTAACAAATATTGAACAGTTGACTTATCTCTTATTTATGAAAGATTTGGATAGTGTCGAGCTTGGACGTGAAAGTGATGCTGAATTTTTAGGGATTCCTTATGAGGGAGTTTTTCCAAAAGATAAACCTGAATACCGTTGGTCAACTTTTAAAAATATAGGAGATGCTCAGGAAGTTTATCGTTTAATGACTCAGGAGATTTTTCCGTTTATTAAAAATCTCAAGGGGGATACAGATGATACAGCCTTTTCACGATATATGCGAGAAGCTATTTTTCAAATAAATAAACCTGCTACGCTTCAAAAGGCAATTTCTATCTTAGATGTTTTTCCAACTAGGGGATTAGATGTAGATTTTGATAATGACAAACAAAGTATTACTGATATCGGAGATATCTATGAATATCTGTTATCAAAATTGTCGACCGCAGGTAAAAATGGACAGTTCCGTACACCTCGTCACATCATCGATATGATGGTTGAGTTGATGCAACCGACTATCAAAGATATTATCTCAGATCCTGCTATGGGTTCTGCTGGCTTCTTAGTATCTGCTAGCCGTTACTTAAAGCGTAAGAAAGATGAATGGGAAACCAATACAGATAATATCAATCATTTTCATAATCAGATGTTTCATGGAAATGATACGGATACGACTATGTTGAGACTTGGGGCGATGAACATGATGCTACATGGAGTAGAAAATCCACAAATCAGTTACCTTGACTCGCTGTCTCAAGATAATGAAGAAGCCGATAAATATACTTTGGTTTTAGCAAATCCTCCTTTTAAGGGCTCACTTGACTACAATTCAACCTCTAATGACCTTCTTGCAACCGTAAAAACCAAAAAAACAGAATTACTCTTTCTTTCTCTTTTCTTGCGAACTTTAAAACCAGGTGGACGAGCAGCAGTTATCGTACCTGATGGTGTCCTTTTTGGTTCGTCTAAAGCTCATAAAGGAATTCGTCAGGAAATTGTAGAGAACCATAAGCTTGATGCTGTAATCTCAATGCCTAGTGGTGTTTTCAAGCCTTATGCTGGAGTTTCAACTGCCATTCTCATCTTTACAAAAACTGGCAATGGTGGTACTGACAAGGTCTGGTTTTACGATATGAAAGCGGATGGTTTAAGTTTGGATGATAAGCGACAACCGATTAGCGACAATGATATTCCAGATATTATCGAACGCTTTCATCATCTTGAAAAAGAAGCAGAACGTCAGAGAACGGATCAATCTTTCTTTGTTCCAGTTGATGAGATAAAGGAAAATGATTATGATTTGTCTATCAATAAATATAAAGAGATTGAGTATGAAAAAGTTGAGTATGAACCAACAGAGGTCATCTTAAAGAAAATCAATGATTTAGAAAAAGAAATTCAAGCTGGCTTGGCTGAATTAGAAAAATTACTCAAGTAGGGAGGTGGCTGTATGAAAAAAGTGAAGTTGGGGGAAGTCTTATCTCTAAAAAAAGGCAAGAAAGCCACTGTACTTGCTGAACAAACAACTCTAAGCCAACGTTATATTCAAATAGATGATTTAAGAAATAATAATAATTTAAAATTCACTGAAAGTTTAAATATGACTGAAGCACTCCCAGATGATATTCTGATAGCATGGGATGGTGCTAATGCAGGAACAATTGGTTGTGGGTTATCGGGAGCTGTTGGTAGTACAATTACGGTCTTAAAAAAGAATGAGCGATACAAAGAAAAAATTATATCAGATTACTTGGGAGTCTTTTTGGAAAGTAAATCGCAGTATTTACGAGATCATTCAACAGGTGCAACAATTCCTCATTTAAACAAGAATATATTACTTAATTTACAATTAGAATTGCTAGGTATCGAGGAACAAGAGAACATTATCTGTATTCTTAATACGATTAAAAGGCTTATTACTAAAAGAAAATTGCAGTTAGATGAACTAAACTTGCTCGTCAAATCCCGATTTAACGAGATGTTTGGGGATTTTTATACTACATTATTCCCCAAATATAAAATAGGTGAAAAATTTGAAGTTTCTAGTGGAAGTACACCATCAAGAGATAATAAATTATATTGGGATAGCGGAACGATTAATTGGGTAAAAACAACTGAGGTAATAAATAGAGAAATTACGGAAACTGAGGAAAAAATCACAAAATTTGCTTTAGAAAATACATCTCTTAAACTTTTTCCAGTTAATACAATATTAATTGCTATGTATGGTCAAGGACAAACAAGAGGAAGAAGTGCAATCCTCAAAGTTGAATCTACTAGCAACCAAGCATGTGGGGCTATATTTCCAAATAAAATAGACAATCCAGTTTTTATTTGGCATCAATTAATGCTAAGGTATAGCGAATTACGAGAACTTGGACGAGGAGGAAATCAACCTAATTTAAACGGTCAACTGATTAAAAATTTTGAACTGATTTTCCCCCCACTAGCCCTCCAAAATGAGTTCGCAGACTTTGTAGCCCAAGTCGACAAATCACAATT
>NZ_VMMX01000009.1 GCF_013277415.1 Streptococcus sp. 68
AAATGCCATCAACAACATCAATCCAAGCGTGCAAACTAACAATGGTGGCAATACCAACAATGGTGGCAACACTAACACCGGTGGCAATACCAACAATGGTGGCAACACTAACAATGGTGGTAATACCAACAATGGTGGCAACACTAATAACGGTGGGGACACTAATAACGGTGGGGACACTAATAACGGTGGGGACACTAATAACGGTGGCAACACTAACAATGGTGGGGACACTAACAATGGTGGCAACACTAATAACGGTGGGGACACCAACAATGGTGGCAACACTAACAATGGTGGTAATACCAACAATGGTGGCAACACTAATAACGGTGGGGACACTAATAACGGTGGCAACACTAACACCGGTGGCAACACTAACAATGGTGGTAACACTAACAATGGTGGTAACACTAATAACGGTGGCAACACTAACACCGATGGCAACACTAACAATGGTGGCAACACTAACGCTGGTGGCAACACCAACAATGGTGGCAACACTAATAACGGTGGCAACACTAATAACGGTGGCAACACTAACACCAGTGTGACACCACCAACCCGTAACCGGAGAAGTGTAACCTTTGCTGGTGGCACTCAATCGAGTCAAGAGAAACAGGTTGATAAATCAGTCTTAAGAGATTTGATTCAAGACTTGGAAACTCGTTTGAAAGACTTGGATGGTATTGATCAATCTGTCATTGACGCTGCGAAGGTCATTCTCGGAGAGGGTCAAGAAGCCCTTAGAAATGCTGACTTGACAGAGGCAGGCTTGAAAGAGATTACTGCTAAGATCAAAGAAGCTCTCGAATCCTTGAAAGGCAAGCAAACGACTAAGGATGAAGAAGAAAGGAAAGAAACAAGCAAAGAGCAAGGTCATCTTCCGTACGGTACGATGATTGGCAGCCTACTCGCCCTTCTTGGTCTCCTTCTCTTCCTCATCGCTCGTCGTAAGAAAGAGTCAGAACTCAAGAAATTGACCAAGGAATTGACTAAGGTTCTGCAAGAAAGCGACCTTACAAGTGTAGATGCCAAAGTTCTCGACCAAGCACGAGAAGCTCTCGCTCAAGCAGTTGCCTTCCTAGCCAATGAGAAAGAGTCTGACCACACAGAAGATGAGTTGATTGAAAAACTCAAAGCTATTCTTGCTCAGTTAAGATAAGCAATGCTTAGATGAGTCGGAAACTAGCTAGAATAGTGATTGATAGAATGTTGGAAAAACTCAATCTGAGGTGAACATTCAGAAAATCTTTCTCTGATAAAACGCATAATATCAAGCTTTTTAAGGCAAGGTATTATGCGTTTTTATCATTTTGAAACTTTTTGTTCCATCCTTTTTGTGATACTTTTCCCTTATTTCATAAACATTTCATATTTGGATTTTATAATAAGCTATAGTCCAGTTTTTACTATACTTTGACATTCAAATATGTTATACTATGATTATCAAAGTAAATGAAAGGGGTTACGAACATGACGCCAGAAGAAATGTATCTGACAGATCGATTGGATGTACAGATAGCTCATTTTTTTAAAGAAAAGTGTTCAACATCGTAGACGCTATAAGGTATTAAAAATAACAGAAATTGTGGCAGGTTTCCTCATAGCTGTTTTTTGCGCTATTCCTATGCCAGGTGATCGCTACCGTTTGATTTCGGTTGCCTTGTCCAGTCTAGGCTTGCTGTGTGAGGGGATTCTCAATTTGTATAATGCAAAGGAACACTGGATTTCTTACCAAAAGACTGCGCAACTCCTGGAGAGAGAAAAATTCCTTTATCAATGCCAAACGGAGAAATATGCAGGAAAAACCAAGGCTTTTGCCCTATTTGTCAAGACATGCGAAAGTCTTATCTCAGAGGAAATCAACCAGTGGGAAAGTATCCAGTCAAAAGAAGTGGCAGCTAGTGCAGAAGCTCCAGTTAAAAAAGAATAGGAGGTGGAGGAAATGTCTCAATCCAGCTACCTGTCGCCCTTGCTCTGGTTGAAAAAAGAAGCCGATAAAGAAGAGATGAGCGCGACTCAGTGCCAGATATTTTTCTTTTACTATCAACTATTTGAACTCTTATTTGCTAGAGAAAGCGACTTGAGAGACTTGTGTCTGGGAAGGCAAGGTTTTTATTTCTCGCAGTTAGAGAAAGATTTGCTTTCTGGAGTTTCCCACTTTCTAAAAAACTTGGAGGGAAAAGTAACTCTCAAGGCTAACCAAGAAGTATCAGCTCGCAAAGCTCTTTTTCTAGCCTTGACAACTAGCCAGTCAGATTGGCAATCTTTGGCTCCTGTTTTTGATTTTTATCAGACTATCGGGAGACTTGAAAGTCCTTCTCTCTTGAGTTCTCAGGACAGACAATATCTGATGTGGATTTACCAGTCAGCTTTGGAGAAGGATTATAGTGTCAAGGTAATTGGAGACAAGTATTTTGTATTGAAGAGACAAGATGCTACTAAATTGACAGCGCGCCAAACTCAAACTTTGGAAATTCTGAGTCAATCAGAAGACTTGGTCAATCCTGTCTATGTTACATTAGGAGAAAAGGGGGTGCTCTTACTTGATTAAGAGAGGAGATGTTGTAGCTCTTTATTTGCCTTTTCCGACTATTAGTAGCGATTTGGCTGTGAAGAATCATATGTATATCTGTATTGACAACAGCATGACTAAAAACAAAGAGTTGATTAAAAATCAGACCTTCAAACCAGCTCTCTTGACCAGACGTTTGGTCAAGAACTTTATGATAGAAGAGCCGGATTTAGCTCGTAATCCTTTTACAAGACCAACCTTGATTGACTTAGATAAGGTATTTATGTTGGATAATACGGTTATTCCGACTTCTTATCTAGCCAGACGGCGACGCAATGTCTCAGAAGAATTGTACGAGGAAATTTTGGATCACTTAGTCCAACCACGGCTGATTTCGCTGAACAAGTCTGAGTTTATGCAACTCAATCCAGGAACTTATTAGGAGGAAGAATATGGCAAATAAAGCAGTAAATGACTTTATACTAGCTATGGATTATGATAAAAAGAAACTCTTGACCCATCAGGGAGAGAGTATTGAAAATCGTTTCATCAAAGAGGGGAATCAGCTACCCGATGAGTTTGTTGTTATCGAAAGAAAGAAGCGGAGCTTGTCGACAAACACAAGTGATATTTCCGTGACGGCTACCAACGATAGTCGCCTCTATCCTGGAGCACTTCTCGTAGTGGATGAGACCTTGTTAGAGAATAATCCCACTCTTCTTGCGGTCGATCGTGCCCCGATGACTTATAGTATTGACTTGCCTGGCTTGGCAAGTAGTGATAGCTTTCTCCAAGTAGAAGACCCCAGCAATTCAAGTGTTCGCGGAGCGGTAAACGATTTGTTGGCCAAGTGGCATCAAGATTATGGTCAGATCAATAATGTCCCAGCTAGAATGCAGTATGAAAAAATCACGGCTCACAGCATGGAACAACTCAAGGTCAAGTTTGGTTCTGACTTTGAAAAGACAGGGAATTCTCTTGATATTGATTTTAACTCTGTCCATTCGGGCGAAAAGCAGATTCAGATTGTTAATTTTAAGCAGATTTATTATACAGTCAGCGTAGATGCTGTTAAAAATCCAGGAGATGTGTTTCAAGATACTGTAACGGTAGAGGATTTGAGGCAGAGAGGAATTTCCGCAGAGCGTCCTTTGGTCTATATTTCGAGTGTTGCTTACGGGCGTCAGGTCTATCTCAAGTTGGAAACCACGAGTAAGAGTGATGAAGTAGAGGCTGCTTTTGAAGCTTTGATAAAAGGAGTCAAGGTGGCTCCTCAGACAGAGTGGAAGCAGATTTTGGACAATACAGAAGTGAAGGCAGTTATTTTAGGGGGCGACCCGAGTTCGGGTGCCCGAGTTGTAACAGGCAAGGTGGATATGGTAGAGGACTTGATTCAAGAAGGCAGTCGCTTTACAGCCGATCACCCAGGCTTGCCGATTTCCTATACAACTTCTTTTTTACGGGACAATGTAGTTGCGACCTTTCAAAACAGTACAGACTATGTTGAGACTAAGGTGACAGCTTACAGAAACGGAGATTTACTCTTGGATCATAGTGGTGCCTATGTTGCCCAATATTACATTACTTGGGATGAATTATCCTATGATAATCAAGGTAAGGAAATCTTGACTGCTAAGGCTTGGGACAGAAATGGCCAGGATTTGACGGCTCACTTTACCACTAGTATTCCTTTAAAAGGGAATGTTCGCAATCTCTCTATCAAAATTAGAGAGTGTACCGGACTTGCCTGGGAATGGTGGCGTACGGTTTATGAAAAAACCGATTTGCCCCTAGTGCGTAAGCGGACGATTTCTATTTGGGGAACGACTCTCTATCCTCAGGTAGAGGATAAGGTAGAAAATGATTAGGGGGGAAGAATGTTTGCGACAAAAAGAGGCGATGATCTCTCTGCGAATATCTGAAAGTTTATCTCTTGCCTAGCGATTTCCATTGGAGCATGCTCGTGATGTTAAAATGAGTCTATCAAACAGGGGCTGTAAGAAAAAGTAAAAAGGGTAGTGAAACTCCTTGCTATACAGGGAATTAGCTACCTTTTACTTGTTTTAGAAGTGCCGTTGTACTAGTCTAACTTCAGTATCATGTGAAATCAAAAAGAGCATAAATTTCTGTTTCAAGAACACATAAATTATGGTTTTGTTTAGAAACTCTTCTATTGATTTCTTAGAATACAATAGCGCCTATGAGAACTGTTGAATTTCAAAGTATTTACTTGAACTATGATATGTCTGGAGTAGACTGTCAACAAAAGCTGCAGTATGATTGTTTTTGTCGCTTATATCTACAACCTCAAAACAGTAGCTTGAGCGGACTTTGTCAAACTTGGCTGAAACTTTCTATTTGCAGATAATGGTCTAGTTTGTTTTTTGAATGTTGATAAAGATAGAAAGGCAAGGCCATCTTGGCAACTAAAGTAGCATCTTAACTTGATTTACTGAATAAAATCTATTTCCTCTAGTGAAAATCGAAAAAACTTGTGTTATAATAAGAAAGATTAAAATGTGAAAAAAGGAGATTCCTAATGGGACGTAAATGGGCCAATATCGTAGCCAAGAAAACGGCTAAAGATGGAGCTAACTCTAAAGTATATGCAAAATTTGGTGTAGAAATCTATGTAGCAGCAAAAAAAGGTGATCCAGATCCAGAATCAAACTCAGCCTTGAAATTCGTTATCGACCGTGCTAAACAAGCCCAAGTGCCAAAACACGTTATCGATAAAGCTTTGGACAAGGCTAAAGGAAACACAGACGAAACCTTTACAGAAGGACGTTACGAAGGTTTTGGACCAAATGGTTCTATGTTGATCGTGGATACTTTGACTTCAAACGTTAACCGTACAGCGGCTAATGTCCGTGCAGCTTTTGGTAAAAATGGCGGAAACATGGGTGCTTCAGGTTCTGTTTCTTACCTCTTTGACAACAAGGGTGTTATCGTATTTGCTGGAGAAGATGCGGACGCGGTCTTTGAGCAATTGCTAGAAGCGGATGTGGATGTGGACGATGTAGAAGCAGAAGAAGGTACAATCACAGTTTACACAGCGCCAACTGACCTTCACAAGGCTATCGTTGCCCTTCGTGAGTCAGGTATCCAAGAATTCCAAGTGACTGAATTGGAAATGATTCCTCAGTCAGAAGTGGAATTGTCAGGTGATGACCTTGAAACTTTTGAAAAACTTTACAGCGTTCTTGAAGACGACGAAGACGTACAAAAAATCTACACAAACGTAGACGGGTTCTAATTTAACCTAGAGAACATGATCCTAAGTGAAAAAATCACTTGGGATTTTTTGAATCAAGAAAATAGTTCTCTAGGAAACTTTTTCTTGACATCTCTTTTCAAAGTGGTAAAATAGTTCTCATGAAAACTTATTTAGTTCCTAGGAGAACTAAATTTGATAGTTAGAAAGGAGTTAGTATGGATAAACCGATGTTAGTCTTTAAGCGTTTTGGTCATCAGATTCACCTGATGGTGCAAAAGGAAGCCAAACGTTGTGGTATTGAATTTATGGGTGGGCCTCAAGGTCAGGTTGTGCGTTTTTTGGATAATCGTGAGAAAAACCAAGACTTGGTCTTGATTAAAGATATCGAGCAGGAACTCAATATTACCAAGTCTGTTGCTAGTAATTTGGTCAAGCGTATGGTGCAAAATGGTTTGGTGGAATTGGAGGCGAGTCCTGTTGATAAGCGGGCAAAATTTGTTTGTTTGACGGACAAAGCACGTTCTCAAATGCAGCAGGTTAAGGCCTTCTTTGAACGCATAGACAAGCAGTTGATGGAAGACATTGATGAAGATGAATTACTGATTTTTGAGAAAGTTCTCGGTCAACTACAGGCAAATATCGAGGGAATAGGAGGAGAGAATGAAGAAATTAGCCAAACGAATTAGTAGGAAAGAATGGGGGATGATTTTACTAGCCATTCTCTTTACCTGCCTTTCGGTCTATCTGGAGTTGGAAGTGCCGACTTATATCTCGAAAATTACGGATTTGCTAGGTAGTCAAGGAACTAATTTAGATGAGTTGTGGCAGCCGGCAAGCATGATGGTGGGAATGTCCTTTCTTGCCTTCTTGTCCGTAGTTGCAGTTGGATTTTTTGCATCCCGAGTGGCGGCTTCTTATACTAGTAGGCTGAGAAGTGATATTTTTAACCGAGTTTTGGATTACTCGCAGACAGAGATTAAGAAATTCTCTATTCCCAGTCTTTTAACTCGTACCACCAATGATATTACTCAAGTTCAAATGTTGATTACCATGGGCTTGCAAGTAGTTACGCGTGGTCCAATTATGGCTATCTGGGCTATTGGGAAGATTTTAGGTCATTCAGAATACTGGCTCTGGTCCGTTCTTGTAGCAGTGATTGTCAATGTTTTGATGACGACAGTCTTGATGACGCTAGCCTTTCCAAAACAGTCCTTGATTCAAAGTCTGACTGATAAACTGAACAGTATCACTCGTGAGAGTTTAACAGGTATTCGTGTTGTTCGCGCCTACAATGCTGAAGAATACCAAAATGAAAAATTTGCAGCAGCAAATGATGAATTGACACGCTTTAATTTGTTTGTCAACCGTCTTATGGCTATTTTGAACCCTATCATGATGGGGATTTCAAGTGGTTTGAGTGTGGCGATTTACTGGATTGGGGCCTATGTGATTAACGACGCTGCTCCGATAGCGCGTCTGCCTCTCTTTAGTGACATGATTGTTTTCATGTCTTATGCCATGCAGGTTGTCATGGGCTTCCTTCTCATGGGAGCACTCTTCATCGTTCTTCCCCGAACTATGGTCTCTGCCAAGCGGATCAACCAGGTTTTAGATTTGCATTCTTCTATCCAAAATCCTGCTCAAGTGCGAATGGCTGATGAAAACCTCAAAGGTCAGGTCGAGTTTAAGGATGTAACCTTCCGCTATGCGGCAAATTCGGAGGCGGTTATTGAGAATGTTAGCTTTAGAGCAGAAGCTGGTCAAACAGTGGCCTTTATTGGGTCAACAGGTTCTGGTAAATCAACTCTGGTCAATCTGATTCCACGTTTCTACGATGTGTCAGACGGAGAAATTCTGGTGGACGGTGTCAATGTTCAAGACTATGCCTTAGAATATTTGCGCAACAAGGTTGGTTATATTCCTCAGAAAGCGGTTCTCTTTTCAGGTGATGTCAAGGACAATCTAGACTTTGGACAAAGTCAAGAAACACCACTTAGTGAGCAGGCTATGTGGCAAGCCTTGGAGTTGGCTCAGTCTAAGAACTTTATCGAAGACAAGGAAGTGGGCTTAGCGTCAGAAGTGGCCCAAGGAGGAGCCAACTTCTCAGGTGGTCAAAGACAGCGTCTGGCAATTGCGCGTGCCTTGGCTCGGAAACCAGAAATTCTCATCTTTGATGACTCCTTCTCAGCCTTGGACTACAAGACAGATCGTGTCCTACGCCAAGAGTTAGCAGAGAAAACCAAGTCTATGACCAAGCTTATCGTCGCACAGCGTATTTCAACGATTATGGATGCTGATTTGATTTTGGTCTTGGATCAAGGTAAAGTCGTGGGACAAGGCACCCACAAGGAACTTCTAGCTAATAATGAAGTTTACCAAGAAATTGCCTATTCACAACTATCGAAGGAGGAATTGGAACATGGAAAATAAGAAAATGTCTCTCTGGAAACAGAGTAAACCCTATCTTGCAGGCCTCCAGTTTGCCCTTTTGATTGCCTTTCTAGCAACAATCCTATCCAATATCATTACCGTATATGGTCCAACCCGTATTAAGGAAATGACCAATATCATTGCCAGTGGTCTGGGAACCAGTGTAGATGTCGCGGCGGTTGCAACTATTGGTGGTTTTTTGGCCGTGATTTATGTGATCGGACTTCTATCAAATTATTTGCAGGCCTTTCTGTTTACAACAGCCATTCAACGTTTTTCAGAGCGTTTGAGAACAGCCATTGCAGATAAAATCAATCGCCTACCATTGAGATATTTTGATGGACATTCTCAAGGAGATACCTTGTCTCGTGTGACCAATGACGTTGACACTGCAGCCCAGTCCCTTAATCAAAGTCTAGGAACAGTTCTTTCATCTAGTTTACTGGTCTTGGCAGTCTTGGTAACTATGTTTGGGATGAACTGGATTTTAGCCTTGGTGACGGTTGTGTCAACTCTTGTTGGCTTTGCTTTCGTGTCTGTCTTTATGGGAAAATCCCAGGGCTTCTTTAAGAGTCAGCAACAAGATTTGGCAGCTGTCAATGGTTATGTGGAGGAAATGTATTCTGGCCATAATGTGGTGACCAGTTACAATGCTATCGAGAGCACGAAAGAAGAGTTTTCGAGATTAAACCATCGCCTGTATGATAGTATCTGGAAATCTCAGTTTATTTCAGGGATTATGATGCCGATTATGATGTTTATTGGGAACTTTAGTTATGCCTTGGTGATTATCGTTGGTGCAGCCTTGGCTCTGAATGGGCAGATTAGTATCGGGATTATCGTTGCCTTTATGGCCTACGTTCGTATCTTTTCTCAACCCCTTTCCCAAATTGCTCAAGGGATTACCAGTCTTCAGCAGGCTAGCGCAGCCATGGGACGTGTCTTCGAATTCTTAGCCGAAGATGAAATGGAAGATGAATCCCATAAAGAAAGACAATTGAGCGATATGAAAGGTCAAGTAGTCTTTGATCGAATTTCCTTTGGTTACACACCAGAGCGAACCATTATCCATGACTTTTCTGCGACTGCTCATGCAGGTCAAAAGGTTGCCATTGTCGGACCGACTGGGGCTGGTAAGACAACTATTGTCAATCTTTTGATGAAGTTCTATGAGCTTGATAAGGGAAGCATCCGTATTGATGGTGTGGATACCAAGGAGATGAAGCGATCGGAAGTGCACGATGCCTTTTCAATGGTCTTGCAGGACACTTGGCTCTTTGAAGGCACTATCCGAGACAATCTTATCTATAACCAAGAGGGTATTAGTGATGAGCGCGTTATTGAAGCCAGCAAGGCTGTAGGGATTCACCACTTTATCATGACCCTACCAGATGCTTACGATACCGTCTTGGATGATACAGTGACCTTGTCTGTCGGGCAAAAACAACTTTTGACTATCGCTCGTGCTTTGCTGAAAGATGCACCGCTCCTAATCCTAGATGAGGCGACTTCTTCTGTTGATACCCGTACAGAGGAATTGATTCAGAAAGCCATGGATCGTTTGATGGAGGGCAGAACTTCCTTTGTCATCGCCCACCGCTTGTCAACCATTCGTAATGCTGATCTGATTCTGGTTATGAAGGATGGCAATATCATCGAGCAAGGCAATCATGAGGAGCTAATGGCGCAAGCTGGTTTCTACGCTGACCTCTACAACAGTCAATTTACAGAAGGCGAAGCAGAAGAATAAACCCAAAGAAGGCTTGACGGCCTTCTTTTTCTGCACTATACTAGAAGAAAAGTGCTTCCCTGTAAGCAAAATTTGAGTAAGTGATGAGAAAATATATGAAAAATTATCAAGAATGGTATGACCACATTACTGGTAACATTGAAAATAAGCCTATCTTTCTGAGACGGTTAAGAACTTTCAATCGGTTCATGACGGTAGTTATGCCTATGATTTATCTAACCTTGTTAGCAATTACCTATCTCCAACAAGGACTTGGGGAACAGGTCTTGATCTATTTGTTTATTCCAGCGTCAGGTTTTGTGATTTTGTCCTTTCTTCGTAAGAAAATCAATGCCCCTAGGCCTTATGAGGAATGGGATATTAAACCTTTGCTTGACAGAGATAGTCCTGGTCAGTCTATGCCCAGCCGTCATGTCTTTTCAGCAACCATTATTTCCATGGCTTGCTTGCATGCTAGTTTATCTGTAGGGGTTGTCTTGTTGGTCTTGTCAGCCCTCCTCGGACTTGTGCGAGTCTTAGGTGGCGTGCATTATCCCAGGGATGTAGTGGTTGGCTATATTTGTGCTCTTGTGTGGGGTGTGCTTTTCTTTCTATTTTGACCTGTAAGTTAATACTCAATGAAAATCAAAGAGCAAACTAGGAAGCTAGCCGCAAGCTGTACTTGAGTACGGTAAGGCGACGCTGACGTGGTTTGAATTTGATTTTCGAAGAGTATAAGGCGGTCCTAGAACCACTTACGTGCCTAAAGTAACCACTTGCTTTTTTGCTCTTGTTTTCTTATTTTTCCTTTGATATAGTAGAGTCAGAAAGGAGATGGAATGAAGTTACGAATCGAAATTGACAGCAATTTAGAGGAAACTGAAATTGTCATCAAGGCAGCGGCTTTGACAGATGAGATCGCGGACTTACAGCGCCTCTTGCAAGAATCCAAGTCTCCTCGGTTGATTTTTTACAAGGGGACGGGTGAGTATTATCTGGATTTGTCGAAAATTCTCTTCTTTGAAACAGAGGGGAACAAGATTTATGCCCATACCCAGAAAGATGCCTACGAGGTTCGGCTTAAACTCTATGAGTTAGAGGCTATCCTTCCTCGCTATTTTAGTCGAGTATCCAAGTCAACTATCGCTAATATTCGGCAAATCTATTCGGTGGACAAGTCCTTTTCAGGAACGAGCACCATTTCCTTTTATCAGACCCACAAGGAGGTTCATGTGTCACGGCATTACCAATCCCTCCTAAAAGAAAATCTAAGAAACATGAGGTAACAAGATGAAAAAGAAAGCATTTGGTATTGTGTTGCTAGTATTGGCAGCATGGATTTTATTACAGGGACATTATGGTGTCCCATCCTTGGAGACTAAGTATTCTCCCTTCATCTTTATTGCTTTTCTTTTTTATAAGGCAATAGAATCTTCCCTTAGGCATCATTGGACAAGTGCCACTTTTTTAGCATTAACAGCATTAAATATAGTGAATCTTTTTTATGATTGGATTCAGCTATCTCCTGTTTCACTTATTTGGGCTAGTATTTTAATTGTAATGGGTGTCAGCACACTCACTCACTCTAACAGAACTTGGAATGGGAAAAAATGGTGGTATGATGGTGAAAAAAACATTCTTACAGATAAGGAAGTTGCTTTTGGGACAGGGACTTTCTACAAGCAAGACCAAGAATTGGTAGAAGACCAAGTTGAAGTTGGTTTTGGGAATGCCAAGATATATTATGACAATGCAGAGATGTTAGGTGATTTTGCTACTCTGGATATTGAAGTTGGTTTTGGCAATGCAGTTATCTATGTTCCCCAACATTGGAGAGTTGATTTGAAGGTGGAAACTTTCTGTGGTGTAGCCAAGGCAGATGCCCCTCTAGCCCCAACCAGCAAAACCTTGATTATCCGTGGAGATGTGGCCTTTGGGAAGTTGGGAATTGTCTACGTTAAATAAAAAAATCTTCACTTCAACCATCAAAATAGACGTACTAAGAGTAGGAAATTGATGCCTTGCTCTGATTTCCGTTCTATTGTTGTTAGACTTTAAAAAATGAAATGTTGCCTTTAAAAGTTGTATATTTTTCGATATTTTGGCTCTTACGTTTGATGTATCTATGTCCTACAGCGTGGATGATGTAGTGTCAAATGTTTTAAAAAAATGAATGATATTGGACAGTTTTTTTGGCCTCTAATTGCTCAGGAGCTATGAAAGCAAGCGCTTGGGTTTATGACAAGGGAGAATGGTATTATGTAAGTTCTTCTGGTTCCATGCTAGCGAATGATTGGGTCAAAGATAATGGCAAGTGGTATTATCTAGCTTCATCAGGTAAGATGCTTCGCAATACCTACACGCTTGATGGTTACTACGTTGGCAACTCAGGCGCCTGGCAATAAGTATAAGAAGTCCTTTTCCTTAAAGGAAGGGGCTTTTTACTTGTGTTTCTGCTACTTCCTCATTTGTCCTAAAGCCTTTTTTGTGTTAAAATGAATGGTATGAAAGCTAAAAAAATGTGGATGGCAGGTCTGGCTCTGCTTGGTATTGGGAGCCTTGCCCTTGCTACGAAAAAAGTTGCAGATGACCGTAAGCTCATGAAGACTCAGGAAGAGTTGACAGCGATTGTGCGAGACCATTTTTCAGACATGGGAGAAATTGCGACCCTCTATGTTCAAGTTTATGAAAGCAGTCTAGAGAGCTTGGTTGGTGGCGTCATTTTTGAGGATGGCCGTCATTATACCTTTGTCTATGAAAATGAAGACCTAGTCTATGAGGAGGAAGTTTTATGATACAACCAGCAAGTTTAGAAGAATTGGCATCTTTAGTGGAAAAGGATGGCAAGAAAGTCTTCCTTTTTGTGGCGGACTGGTGTGGTGATTGTCGTTATATCTATCCTGCCTTGCCAGAAATTGAGGAGACCAATCCAGAGTTCACCTTTATTCGAGTGGACCGAGACCAGTATATGGATTTGGCCAAACTCTGGGATGTTTATGGAATTCCTAGCCTTGTTGTTCTAGAAAAGGACAAGGAAATCGGTCGTTTTGTTAATCGCGACCGTAAAAGCAAGCAACAAATTAACGACTTTTTAGCAGGACTGAAATAGGAGAAAAAGGAAACAATGATTTTTACATATAACAAAGAACATGTCGGTGATGTCCTTATGGTCATCGTGAAAAATAGCGGAGATGCTAAGTTAGATGTGGAGCGCAAAGGCAAGGTAGCCCGTGTTTTTCTCAAAGATAATGGAGAAACAGTGGCGTGGAATATTTTCGAAGTTTCAAGTTTGTTTGAAATTGCAGAGCGCGGTCAAGTCTTTTTATCAGATGAGCAAGTCGCTCGTTTGAACCAAGAATTACAGGCGGAAGGTTTTGAAGAGGAAATTGTTAATGACAAGGAACCTAAGTTTGTTGTTGGTGAGATCATCGAGATGGTAGCTCATCCAGATAGTGACCACCTCAACATCTGCCAAGTTGCAGTCGCAAGTGACAAGACAGTACAAATCGTTGCAGGGGCACCTAATGCGCGTGTTGGATTGAAAACAATTGTAGCTCTTCCTGGAGCTATGATGCCAAAAGGGAATCTCATTTTCCCAGGTGAACTTCGTGGTGAAAAGAGTTTTGGCATGATGTGTAGTCCTCGTGAATTGCATTTGCCAAACGCTCCGCAAAAACGAGGGGTGCTTGAATTGTCAGAAGACCAAGTTGTTGGAACTCCATTTGATCCAGCTAAACACTGGACTGCCTAAGAAGTTGTTAATATCTGATAGACCAGTTAGAAGGAAATAAGATGGCAAAAAATGTTGTGATTACAGGAGCGACATCAGGAATTGGTGAAGCGATTGCGCGTGTTTATCTGGAGCAGGGTGAGAATGTCGTTCTAACTGGACGACGGATAGACAGACTAGAAGCCCTAAAGTCGGAGTTTGTAGAAGCCTTCCCAAATCAAACAGTTTGGGCTTTTCCGCTAGATGTCACGGATATGACCATGGTAAAGACTGTCTGCTCCAATATTCTAGAAACGATAGGGGAGATTGATATTCTGGTCAACAATGCCGGACTGGCTCTAGGTTTAGCACCTTATCAGGACTATGAAGAGTTGGATATGTTGACCATGTTGGATACCAATGTTAAAGGTCTGATGGCGGTTACTCGCTGTTTCTTGCCAGCAATGGTAAAAGCCAATCAAGGACATATCATCAATATGGGCTCAACCGCAGGAATTTATGCCTATGCTGGTGCCGCTGTTTACTCAGCTACCAAGGCAGCGGTTAAGACCTTTTCAGATGGATTGCGAATTGATACCATCGCAACGGATATCAAGGTGACAACCATTCAGCCTGGAATTGTTGAAACAGATTTTTCGACGGTACGTTTTCACGGTGATAAAGAACGAGCTGCGTCCGTTTACCAAGGAATAGAAGCCTTGCAAGCTCAGGATATTGCAGATACAGTAGTCTATGTGACTAGTCAACCTCGTCGTGTGCAGATTACAGATATGACCATTATGGCAAATCAACAAGCGACAGGTTTCATGGTTCATAAAAACTAAAAAATTTCCTCGAAAAGTTACAAATTTCTGTAACTTTTTTTGATTTCCTACGAATAGATAAGTAGGAGGAAGAAAATATGTATAATAAAGTTATTCTTATTGGACGTTTAACGTCTACACCAGAATTGCACAAAACCAACAATGACAAGTCAGTAGCACGAGCAACTATCGCTGTGAATCGTCGATACAAAGACCAAAATGGCGAACGTGAAGCTGATTTTGTTAATATGGTCCTATGGGGCAGACTAGCAGAAACCTTGGCCAGCTACGCAACCAAAGGTAGTCTCATTTCAGTGGATGGAGAATTACGTACCCGTCGTTTTGAGAAAAATGGTCAGATGAACTACGTGACCGAAGTTCTCGTGACAGGATTCCAACTCTTGGAAAGTCGTGCCCAACGTGCCATGCGTGAAAATAATGCAGGCCAAGATTTGGCGGATTTGGTTTTGGAAGAGGAGGAATTGCCATTTTAAGCATTAAAAAGTCTGAGTTGCTCTCAGGCTTTTTATCTTGCCAAAGTCAGACTTTTTTCTTGACTATTTCTGACCAAGTGATACAATAGAACTATGAATTAGCACTCAAGAACAAAGAGTGCTAATAATGTCTATCTTATTATGGAGGAAATCAGATGTTGAAACCATTAGGAGACCGTGTGGTCTTAAAAATTGAAGAAAAAGAACAAACTGTTGGAGGTTTTGTCCTTGCAGGTTCAGCTCAAGAAAAAACAAAAACAGCCCAAGTTGTGGCTACTGGACAAGGTGTTCGTACCTTGAACGGTGACTTGGTAGCTCCAAGTGTTAAGCCTGGAGATCGTGTCTTAGTTGAAGCCCACGCCGGTCTTGATGTCAAAGATGGCGATGAGAAGTACGTCATCGTTGGCGAAGCTAACATCTTGGCTATCATTGAAGAATAGAAGGAGAAAGTAAGTATGTCAAAAGAAATTAAATTTTCATCTGATGCTCGTTCAGCTATGGTTCGTGGTGTCGATATCCTTGCAGATACTGTTAAAGTAACCTTGGGACCAAAAGGTCGTAATGTTGTGTTGGAAAAATCATTTGGCTCACCCTTGATTACCAATGACGGTGTGACCATTGCCAAAGAAATCGAATTGGAAGATCATTTTGAAAATATGGGTGCCAAATTGGTATCAGAAGTAGCTTCAAAAACCAACGATATCGCAGGTGATGGGACTACAACTGCAACTGTTTTGACCCAAGCAATCGTCCGTGAAGGAATCAAAAACGTCACAGCAGGTGCAAATCCAATCGGCATTCGTCGTGGGATTGAAACAGCAGTTGCTGCAGCAGTTGAAGCTTTGAAAAACAATGCTATTCCTGTTGCCAACAAAGAAGCAATCGCTCAGGTTGCTGCCGTATCTTCTCGTTCTGAAAAAGTTGGTGAGTACATCTCTGAAGCCATGGAAAAAGTTGGTAAAGACGGAGTCATCACCATTGAAGAGTCACGTGGTATGGAAACAGAGCTTGAAGTTGTGGAAGGAATGCAGTTTGACCGTGGTTACCTTTCACAGTACATGGTAACAGATAGCGAAAAAATGGTAGCTGATCTTGAAAATCCATACATTTTGATTACTGATAAGAAGATTTCAAATATCCAAGAAATCTTGCCACTCCTAGAAAGTATTCTCCAAAGCAATCGTCCACTCTTGATTATTGCGGATGATGTGGATGGCGAAGCTCTTCCAACTCTTGTTTTGAACAAGATTCGTGGAACCTTCAACGTGGTAGCAGTTAAGGCGCCTGGATTTGGTGACCGTCGTAAAGCTATGCTTGAAGACATTGCCATCTTGACAGGCGGAACAGTTATCACAGAAGACCTTGGTCTTGAGTTGAAAGATGCAACAATTGAAGCACTTGGTCAAGCAGCGAGAGTAACTGTGGACAAAGATAGCACTGTTATCGTAGAAGGTGCTGGAAACCCTGAAGCTATTTCTCACCGTGTTTCAGTTATCAAGTCTCAAATCGAAACCACAACTTCTGAATTTGACCGTGAAAAATTGCAAGAACGCTTGGCAAAATTGTCAGGTGGCGTAGCGGTTATTAAGGTCGGAGCCGCAACTGAAACTGAGTTGAAAGAAATGAAACTCCGCATTGAAGATGCCCTTAACGCTACTCGTGCAGCTGTTGAAGAAGGAATCGTTGCAGGTGGTGGGACAGCCCTTGTAAATGTTATCCCTGCCGTAGCTGATTTGGAATTGACAGGAGATGAAGCAACAGGACGCAATATTGTTCTCCGTGCTTTGGAAGAACCTGTTCGTCAGATCGCGCATAATGCAGGATTTGAAGGTTCAATCGTTATCGATCGTTTGAAAAATGCTGAAGTTGGTACAGGCTTCAACGCAGCAACTGGTGAATGGGTTAATATGATTGATCAAGGGATTATCGACCCAGTTAAAGTGAGCCGTTCAGCTCTACAAAATGCAGCATCTGTAGCCAGTTTGATTTTGACTACGGAAGCAGTTGTAGCAAATAAACCAGAACCAGTAGCCCCAGCTCCAGCAATGGATCCAAGCATGATGGGTGGGATGATGTAAGCTCTCTATAGAAAACAACTTATAAAAAACACAAAAGGAGGGAATGCCTACCCCTCCTTTTTATGCTATTCACTTCTAAATAGATTTGAGCTCTCCTAACTTATATGATAAAATAAGACTAGAAAAAGGAGAAAAACATGATCGATGTAGAAGAAATTCTGAGCAAGATGAACCCCAATCAGAAGATTAATTATGACCGTGTCATGCAGAAGATGGTACAAGTATGGGAGAAAAATGAGCAACGGCCAACTATTCTCATGCATGTTTGCTGTGCCCCTTGCAGTACCTATACTCTAGAATATTTGACTAAGTATGCAGATGTGACCATCTATTTTGCCAATTCTAATATCCATCCCAAGGCAGAATACCATAAGCGTGCCTATGTGACTAAAAAGTTTGTCAGTGATTTCAATGAGCGAACTGGCAATAACGTTCAATATCTAGAAGCTCCTTATGAACCTAACGAATATCGTAAACTGGTTCGAGGTTTGGAAGAAGAGCCTGAAGGTGGTGATCGTTGTAAGGTTTGCTTTGACTACCGCCTGGATAAAACAGCGCAAGTGGCTATGGATTTAGGTTTTGACTACTTCGGTTCGGCTTTAACCATCAGTCCTCATAAGAATTCTCAAACCATCAACAGCATCGGAATCGATGTGCAAAAAATTTATACAACCCACTATCTTCCCAGCGATTTCAAGAAAAATCAAGGCTACAAACGTTCAGTAGAGATGTGTGAAGAGTATGACATCTACCGTCAATGTTATTGTGGATGCGTCTATGCAGCCCAGGCTCAGAATATTGATTTGGTTCAGGTCAAGAAGGACGCCACAGCTTTCTTGCTGGATAAGGATGTTGAAAAAGACTATTCCCACATCAAATTTACGGTTACTAAATTAGATATATAGAGACCAACCCAGTTGAAAAGCTGGGTTTTTCAAATAAAAAAACCAGGGCTTTCACCCTAGTTTGACAACTTTACCGATTCTTTAGTTCTACATAGCGCTTGTACCAAATGTTTACATAGGCTTCTGAGAAAGGACCACGTCCATTGTTAATCCAATCAACAAGAATTTTGACATGTTCTTTTAAAATATAGTCCAAGTCATCAGAATAATTCATTTTGCGTTTGTGACGCTCATACTCCTCAACGTCCAAGAGACGTTTTTCTCCATCTGTAAAAATTTTAACATCCAAATCGTAATCAATATATTTCAGTGCTTCTTCATCCAGATAGTAGGGGCTAGCCATATTGCAATAGTAGGAAGTTCCATTATCACGAATCATGGCAATGATATTAAACCAATATTTCTTGTGAAAGTAAACAATAGCCGGTTCTCGAGTGACCCAACGACGACCATCACTTTCGGTAACAAGTGTATGATCGTTGACACCAATAATGGCGTTTTCTGTTGTTTTTAGTACCATGGTGTCCCGCCAAGTTCGGTGGAGACTCCCATCATGCTTATAACTTTGAATTGTAATAAAGTCGCCTTCTTTTGGAAGCTTCATAACTAACCAACTTTCTACAATTTATAAGTTTATCATTTACTATTGTACCATAAAATTATCTAAAATCTGTGAATTTCACTTGGAAATATTAAAGATATTCTCTAAGAGCGCTTGCTATGTCCGAAAAATCGTAGCCCTTTCGTGCTAAAACTTGAGTTAAACGCTGCTTCAGTTCGTATCCTTCATACTTTCGGGCATACTTAGCATATTGCTTATCAAGTTCCTTGAAGATGAGTTCTTGAGTCGTTTCTTCGTCGACTTGGCTATCTAAGTCGTCAAAGGCAATTTTAGCATCAGAATAGGAAAAACCCTTGTTAGTTAAGTTTTGGATTATCTTATCTTGCAAGGCACGAGCTGGAAGTTTTCCCTCCAATTTTTTCAATAGTTTATTGGCTACACGTTGAGCCACTTCAGAAAAATCAAATTCTTTCAAATTCTCTTCTATAGTAGATTTTGAAATTCCTTTTTGTGCTAGTTTCTGACTCAGTACATAAGGCCCCTTGTCTCCTGACAGTTGATTGGCATTGATGATAGCATAAGTGTACTGTCCATCATTGATCCACTTATCTTCTTTAAGATTAGCAATGACTTGAGAAACTATGTTTTCATCAATATCGTATTTTTTTAGATATTCTCTGACCTCTTTTTCAGTGCGTGCTTTAAAGGATAAATGGTAGAGGGCCAGATTCTTACCATAAGAAAATTGAGCAAAGTCCTGAATCTCCTTCAATTCCTCTTCGTTTATCACCTTATCTCTCGATAACATAAAACGAACAATTGTGTCTTCGGTGATATAGCATTTGTCGCCATTATCAAGCTCCATCAGATAGAGTCTTTTTTTCTTTTCAAGTTTTGTGATTTTCATAGTTCTATTATAACTCAAAATGTGATAAGATAGGGGTATGAATCTGAAAGTGAAACAAAAAATACCATTAAAAATCAAGCGCATGGGAATTAATGGTGAGGGAATCGGCTTTTATCAAAAAACTTTAGTCTTTGTACCCGGTGCTCTCAAAGGAGAAGATATCTATTGTCAGATTACTTCTATTAAATGTAACTTTGCTGAAGCGAAATTATTAAAGGTCAACAAGAAGTCTAAATTCCGAGTTGTGCCAGCTTGTACTATTTACAATGAGTGCGGAGGCTGCCAAATCATGCACCTGCATTATGATAAGCAGCTGGAGTTCAAGACGGACTTGCTTCATCAAGCGCTGAAAAAATTTGCCCCTGCAGGATATGAAAATTATGAAATCCGCCCGACGATTGGTATGCAGGAACCAAAGTACTACCGTGCTAAGTTACAATTTCAGACTCGAAAATTTAAGAATCAGGTCAAGGCGGGCTTATATGCACAAAACTCTCACTATTTAGTAGAGTTGAAAGATTGCCTGGTACAAGACAAGGAAACCCAAGTGATTGCTAATCGTCTAGCAGAATTACTTACTTATCACCAGATTCCAATCACAGACGAGAGGAAAGTCCTAGGTGTCCGTACTATTATGGTTCGACGAGCAAGGAAGACCGGACAGGTTCAGATTATTATTGTTACAAACCGTCAGCTTAACTTAACCCAACTTGTAAAAGAATTAGTTAAAGATTTTCCAGAAATTGTGACAGTCGCTGTGAATACAAATACAGCTAAAACCAGTGAGATATATGGTGAAAAGACAGAGATTATCTGGGGACAAGAGAGTATTCAAGAAGGTGTTCTTGATTATGAATTTTCACTATCTCCTCGAGCATTCTATCAACTAAATCCTGAACAAACAGAAGTCCTCTATAGCGAGGCGGTAAAAGCCTTGGATGTAAATAAAGAAGACCATTTGATTGATGCTTATTGTGGAGTTGGAACGATTGGATTTGCATTCGCAAAGAAAGTTAAAACACTCAGAGGTATGGATATTATTCCAGAAGCTATTGAAGATGCCAAGCGAAATGCTAAAAGAATGGGATTTGACAATACTCATTATGAAGCTGGAACGGCAGAAGAGATTATTCCTCGTTGGTACAAGGAAGGCTACCGAGCAGATGCTCTGATTGTGGATCCACCACGTACAGGTCTGGATGATAAGTTATTAGATACTATTCTTACTTATGTACCAGAAAAAATGGTTTATATTTCTTGCAATGTTTCGACCTTGGCAAGGGATTTGGTGCGTTTGGTAGAAGTCTATGATCTTCATTATATCCAGTCGGTCGATATGTTCCCACATACAGCTCGAACTGAGGCTGTTGTAAAATTAATTAAAAAATTTTAAAAAAGGTGTTGACA